>JBGVFJ010000071.1:0-45873 GCA_045121005.1 Acutalibacteraceae bacterium | reverse complement strand
CTCACCCGTCCGCCACTAAGTCATATCATACTTCATCCGAAGAATCCGTAATCAAGCTTCGTTCGACTTGCATGTGTTAAGCACGCCGCCAGCGTTCGTCCTGAGCCAGGATCAAACTCTCTAAAAATTATATCTAAACACTTTCCGGTGTTTAAACCATTCTTAGAGCTTTAATTCGCTCAATTCGTCATTGCTGACTTCTTTTCGTTTCCGAAAATTTACTGTACGGTCAGTGTATTTCTACACCAACTTCATTCAAAAAAAATCTCAGGGTTTTTCTTGTTCATCGTTGTTTAATTTTCAAGGTGCATACGCTGTCCTCGCGACAGCTTTGCTATCTTACCACAGAGTTTTTAAAATGTCAAGCACTTTTTTAAAAATTTTTTGAATTTTTTTAAATTTATTTTTCGGGGGCTATTTTCATTCCCTTGACAAAGGCAGACACTTATAGTAAAATCCTTATATTATATGTTTACGGAGGTGATACCGTGCCTATTAAAATAGACGGCAGACTGCCTGCCAACAAAGCACTGGAAAACGAAAACGTCTTTGTTATGACGGAAGAAAGAGCAAACACTCAGGATATCCGTCCTCTTAATATTGTTATACTTAACCTTATGCCTACGAAGATTGAAACCGAGACCCAGCTTCTTCGTTTACTGAGTAACTCTCCCCTTCAGGTTGACATTACTCTGTTGCAGACGGCTTCTCATGTTTCCAAAAACACTTCACAGGAGCATATGCTCAAATTCTACTCCTGCTTTGATGACATTAAGGATAAGAAGTTTGACGGCATGGTCATCACCGGCGCTCCCGTTGAGCACATGGCCTTTGAAGAGGTTGATTATTGGGAGGAGCTTTGCGAGATTTTTAAATGGAGCAAAACAAACGTATATTCCACCTTCCACATCTGCTGGGGTGCACAGGCAGGTCTTTATTATCATTACGGTATTCCCAAATACCAGCTTGACGAGAAGATGTTCGGTATCTTCCCCCACCGTTCACTTGACAATTTCCACCCCCTGCTCAGAGGTCTTGATGAAACATTCTTCGTTCCCCATTCAAGACATACCGAAATCAGAATGAACGACATTGCTCTTGTTAAGGATTTGCAGGTGCTGACATATTCGGATATTTCGGGAGTTCACCTTGTTTCTGATATGGATTGCAGAAACTTCTTTGCAACGGGGCATTCTGAATATGACAGGGACACGCTGTTCAAGGAGTATTTCAGAGATAAGTCAAAAGGACTTGATATTAAGGTGCCTTACAATTACTTCCCCGATGATGACCCCACAAAGACACCTCTTGTTACATGGAGAAGTGCTGCAAACATTATTTTTTCAAACTGGCTGAACTACTTCGTGTATCAGAAAACCCCCTACGACCTTTCAACATTGTAAACTTAGCAAACTTAGAGATGAAAGCAGATTTAAAAGTCGGCTTTCATCTTTTTTTATTTTATACATTATATATATCGACAAACGGCAAATTTTGTGTTATACTGTTTCGGTAGACTTAAAACAAATAAACTTAAGGAGAATGATTATGAAAAAACCTTCAATCAAATTCGGTTCATTCAAACAGTACGAAAAAGTGTTTATCACTGCTGCTGACGGCGTTGACATTGAAAACGTTAAGGCTGTTGCTTTTGACGGTGAAGTACTTTATATTGCTGAACCCGAATATCTTATTGAATATTCAAAAGGCAACCTCAAGAAGGTTCCTGCAAAGATTTCTAACCTCTTTTCAAGAAAGGGTAAGCTCTATGCTTCTGTAGGCAACGCTCTGGCAGAGGTTAAAAAAGGTAAAATCAAAAAGATTGCAGAGTTTGATTCACCCGTTATCGACATTTCTGTTGCTCTTGACGGCTCAATGTGGCTCATTACCGAATCAACACTTTACCGTCAGGACGACGGCGAGTTTGTTGAAATTGTTGATCTTCCCGATCAGACAGTCTGCCTTGCCGCACTTGACAACAAAGCTAAGTATGACGAAACAGTTTATGTTGGTTCAGCTGTTGAAGGTCTTCTTTCAATGAAGGGTAAGCGCCGCCACTGGGCAGAGCTTATGCCCGATGTTACAGGCGTATTGAGCAAGAAAATCAACTGCATTGCTATTGACGCTCTCGGCCACCTCTGGGTTGGTTCAGACGAAGGCCTCAACATCTACGACGGCAAGAACTACTGGTTCAACGGTAACGATTTCTATTCGGTTCCCGCAGGCAAGTTCAACGATATGTTCTTTGCTGCTGACGGCAAGAAATATTTTGCAACAGATACAGGTATCATCACTCTTATCGAAGGTAAGCTTTCTTACTATTCATTCGGCGCATGGCTTATGCACCCCACAGTAACCAAGATTACCGTTTCTGACAACGGTTCAATTGCAGCTGTTACACCCAGAGGCATCAGCCTTATTACATACTCATACATGACACTTGAAGAGAAGGCTGCACGCGTTGAAGAAATTTCAGAAAAGTATTTCGTCAGAAACGAAGGCTACCATGTTGGCAGAAGCTTTGAAAAATACGGCGATATGGATTCCGGTATTCTTCTCAACTCCGATAATGACGGTCTTTTCACAGGTCTTTACTGCGCAAGCCAGTGCTTCCGTTACAAAGCAACAGGCGACAAGAAAGCAAGAGAAAATGCTAAGCGCGCTGTTGAAGCTATGATTAAGCTCACAGAGGTAACAGGCAAATCAGGCTTCACCGCAAGAGCTACAAGATACTCAAACGAGCCCAACTTCGGCACAGGTGACAGAGAAGAGTGGCATATCTGCGAGGATAACCCCGATTGCGAATGGCTCGGTGAAACATCTTCTGACGAGATGACAGGCCACTACTATGCATACGGTCTTTACTATGACCTTGTTGCTGACAAGAACGAAAAGAAAAAGATTGCTGAAGTTGTTAAGAAGATTACAGACCACATCCTTGAAAACAACTTCCACCTTGCTGACATCGACGGCATCCCCACCACATGGGCAAACTGGGAGCCTGAACTTCTCAACAACGATGACAGATGGTTCTATGAAAGAGGCACAAACTCACTTGAGATTCTCTCTTTCCTCAAAACAACATACCACGTTACAGGTGACAAGAAATATGATGACGTGTTCAATATGCTCATCAACAAGCATCACTATGCAATGAACCTTATGCAGTACAAAATTGAAGACGGTCACGTTGCTCACATTGACGACCAGCTCGACTTTGTTAACATCTATCCCCTTCTTATGTACACAGAAAATGAAGCTCACAAGGAAATTTTCAAAATGGGTCTTACTCACCACTTTGATTATGAAAAGATTGAGCGCAACCCCTGGTTCAACATCACTTACGGTGCATTGACAGGCCACAACTGTGACATTGAAAACGCTGCAAAATCTCTTGCTGAAATGAACCTTGACTTTGTAAGATGGCCTGCATACAACAGCTACAGAAAAGACATCGTATGGGACACAGAGCAGGAAGGCACAGGCGTTGCCGCTCAGCTCAAGGTACCCGTTGAATTCGGCTCAAGAGTTATGGTTCACTACGACGGCAACCCCTTCGTATGTAACGCAGGCACAGAAGAGTTTGTTGACCTTGAAAAGACAACAGCCAACCGTACAGCCGCTCTTCCCGGCACACACGCTGACGGTATGGACGGCATTATGCCCTACGTATTTCTTCTTCCCTACTGGATGGGCAGATACCACGGTCTTATTGAAGACTAATTGACAAAAACTTAAGTTAAACCGCAGGAGTGATTTTTGTGAACAAGTATTTATCGGCATCATTGATGTGCGCTGACCTTACAAATCTTCGCAGCTCAATTACAGAGCTTGAAAAAGCAGGGATTGATTATCTGCACCTTGATATTATGGACGGCAGCTTTGTTCCCAACATTACTCTCGGGTTTGACCTTGTGAATGCTATCAAGAAGATTACCGACATCCCCCTTGATGTGCATATGATGGTGAATCAGCCGTCAAGATTTCTTCCGATGATGAACCTTGACGTGAATGACATTCTTTGTGTTCACTATGAAAGTGACATTCATATTCACCGCACTCTTTCACAAATTAAAGACAAAGGTATCAAGGCGGGGCTTGCAATCAATCCGCAGACTCCCCTTGAAAGTTTTGAATACCTCACCGATTACATTGATATGGCGCTTGTGATGACTGTCAGCCCCGGCTTTGCAGGGCAGAAGCTTTTTGCAGGAGCAGAACGCAAGGTTACAAACACACGAAAACTTCTTGATGAGCTTGGCTGTAAGGATGTCCCAATTGAGGTTGACGGTAACATCAGCCTTGAAAACGGCAAAAAGCTGAGCCGTTGCGGAGCAGAGATTTTCGTGCTCGGCACAAGCAGTCTTTTCTTAAAGGATAAGAGTATCAGCGAAGCGGCTGAGGATTTCAGAGCTGTGCTTTAATCGGGAGGATTTTTATGTTTGAAAACATCCGCTGCGCCGTTGTCGGAAGCATCAATATGGATATTATCCTGAACACCGACAGGCTCCCTCTTGAAGGTGAGTCTCTCCCCGGCAACAGCTACGCTTATGCCTGCGGAGGCAAGGGTGCAAACCAGGCAACAGGTCTTGCCCGACTTGGAGCAAAGACCGCTATGATCGGCAAGGTTGGTGACGATGCCAACGGACACAGGCTGATTGAAAACCTGCAAAAAAACGGCATTGACACAAGCAACGTTTCTCTCGAAGGCTCGCAGTCCGGCCTTGCCGCAATTCTTCTTGAAAAGGGCGGCAAAAACCGCATTATTGTTTTTGAAGGAGCAAATGCCGAAATTGACCCCGATACCGCCGCAGACTGCATAACAGACAACCTTGACTTGCTTCTTGTTCAGTTTGAAACGAGAGAAGAAGTTGTTGTTAAAACAATTAACCGTGCTGTTGAAAAAGGCATCACAACCGTTGTTGACTGCGGACCGGCAAAGAACTTCCCTCTTGAAAAAATTCAGGGAATTACAATCATTTCACCAAATGAGAGTGAAACCAAAGAGCTGACGGGAATTTATCCTGAGGATGAAGAATCTATGCTCAAAGCTTCGCAGATTCTTTTGGAAAGAAGCAAGGCAAAATATGTTGTGCTCAAATTAGGTGCAAGAGGCTGCAGTGTGTTTGACGGAACGGATTTCACTATTTGCCCGCCCTACCCTGCCGAGGTTGTGGACACAACGGCCGCAGGTGACAGCTTCACGGCGGCTATGGCGCTTGAATTTAAACGAAGCGGTGACATTTATTCTGCCTGCGATATGGGAAACAAGGCCGGCAGCATTGCCGTGAGCCGAATGGGAGCTGATGCTTCAATGCCCACGGCTCAGGAAGTTATGAATATTCAAAGATAAAAACGGACCATTCACGAAAAGTGAATGGTCCTTGATTTTTATTTATAAAAAGAATTGCAAAGGTGAGGGAAGATTTCCACACTGCGCTTTAAAATCCCGTTCATATAGGCAATTGAAGTTCCGTAATTGGTAATCGGAACACCGCTGTCGGTAGCAGTTTTCATTCGATAAATCATCTCGCGTTCGGTTACCATACAGCCTCCGCAATGAATAACAAGGCTATATCGGCTCAGGTCTTCGGGAAATTCCGTGCCCGATGAAAACTCAAAGTTCAACGCTTTCCCCGTGTATTTTTTGAGAAGATTGGGAAGCTTCACTGTGCCGATGTCATTACATTGGCGGTGATGAGTGCAACCCTCAGAAATGAGCACAGTATCGCCGTCTTGGAGGCTTTCAATCGCCGCCGCGCCGTTTACTGCTTCATCAAGAAAGCCTTTGTATCGCGCCATAAGAATGGAAAACGAAGTGAGGGGTATCGCTTCGGGCACAAGCTTTGAAACGAAGCCGAAAGACTGACTGTCGGTAATCACAAGGCTAACCTTATCACCTATTTTTTCAAGGGTTGAGGCAAGCTCGGTTTCTTTGGTGACGAGAGCTACTGCTCCGGCGTCGAGAATATCGCGGATTGTCTGTTGCTGAGGGAGAATCAGTCTGCCCTTGGGCGCTGACTCGTCAATGGGAGTGACGAGAACAACGATGTCGTTGGGTTTGATTTTATCGGCGATGATTTTTTTGCCGTTTTCATCCGACTTGTGAAGTGAGCCGATAAGCTCCTTGAGAGCATACACATTTTCACCATTGAGAGCACTGACTGATATTTCATTCTCACCGAGTCTGTCAGATCGCTTTATGTCAGACTTATTGTAAGCAACAATAAAAGGAATATTTTTGGCTTTGAAGAGATTTATCAGCTCTTCATCTGCAGCATCTTTGCCTGCTGAAGAATCAATTACAAGCACGGCAACATCAGTTTTGTTAAGAATCTGCTTTGTTTTTCTGACTCTGAGTTCACCAAGCTCACCCTCGTCATCATAACCGGGGGTGTCAATAATCACAACAGGGCCAAGGGGAAGAAGCTCCATTGTTTTGGTCACGGGGTCGGTGGTTGTGCCCTTGACATCAGACACAACAGACAAATCCTGACCTGTGACGGCATTAACAAGACTTGATTTGCCCGCATTACGCTTGCCGAAAAAAGCAATATGAAGTCTGTCGGCAACAGGTGTTGAATTAAGGCTCATAAGCTACTCCTAAAATCTGAAATCACGGATACCCTCTTCAATCTTTTTAAGGCGCTCTGCGGCAATCTGCTTAACCTTTTCTCTCGGGACGTTTTCAAGCTCGGCTTCAATGAGCTTTTCTCCGATTGCCTTTGTTTCTTCCGAAGCGTAATCCATAAGGTATTCTTTGAGGGTAATCAATGCGTTGGGGTGGCAACAGTTCTGAATTTCACCTGCTTTGAGAAGAGTCATAAATCTGTCACCTGTTCTGCCCTCACGGTAGCAGGCAGTGCAGAATGAAGGAATATAACCCATTTCCATAAGCCAACGAACAACCTCATCAAGGGTTCTCTGGTCAGAAACGTCGAACTGTTCTGAATCTGTGGGACGGATTTCTTCTGTGTAGCCGCCGACAGAGGTTCTTGATGCACCGCTGATTTGTGACACACCGAGACGGATAACCTTTTCACGGACCGCCTGACTTTCTCGTGTGGAGATAATCATACCTGTGTAAGGCACACAAACTCGGATGAGGGCACAAAGCTTTGCAAAGGTGTCGTCATCAATGCCGTTGTCAAAAACATCGGGGTCAATGTCATCGGCACGCTTGATGCGGGGTACGCTGATTGTGTGAGGACCTACACCGTGAACGGCTTCAAGATGTTCGGCATGCATCAGAAGTGCGGCAAATTCATACTTATAAAGCTCAAGTCCGAAAAGAACACCAAGACCTACATCGTCAATTCCGCCCTCCATTGCTCTGTCCATAGCTTCGGTGTGGTAAGCGTAGTCGTGCTTTGGTCCTGTGGGATGGAGCTTTTCATAGCTTTCTTTATGATAAGTTTCCTGAAAAAGAATATATGTTCCGATGCCTGCTTCTTTGAGCTTGCGGTAATTTTCAACAGTTGTTGCGGCAATATTTACATTAACACGGCGGATAGCTCCGTTTTTGTGTTTGATTGAGTAAATTGTTTTGATGCTTTCGAGGATATATTCAATGGGGTTATTGACAGGGTCCTCACCTGCCTCAATAGCAAGGCGCTTGTGGCCCATATCCTGCAAAGCAGTAACCTCTTTGACAATTTCTTCCTGAGTGAGCTTTTTGCGGGCTATCTTTTTATTTTTCAGATGATAAGGGCAATAAACACAGCCGTTTACACAGTAGTTTGAAAGATAAAGAGGCGCAAACATAACAATTCGGTTGCCGTAGAAATCTTTTTTAATCTGCTGTGCAAGGTCATAAAGAACCTGAATTTTTTCGGGAATTTCACAGGCAAGAAGCACTGATGCCTCACGGTGGTCAAGACCCTTGCGGAGCTTTGCTTTTTCGATGATAGCATCAATAAGCTCGATGTTGTTTTTGTTCTGCTCGGCATATTCGAGGGTATCAAGCACCTCCTGATGGTCGATAAACTCCTCTGCCTTTAATGATTTGGGATTATACATATCTATACCTCACTTTGAATTGGAATAAGCTGTTTTGGCGCTGACACCCGTCATTTTTCCGATTTTACCTGAAATGTTGTTGATTACATTCATCGGAGCATCCACGGCAACGCTGATAATATTTATATTCTTCTCTCGATACGGGATACCCATTCTGCCGATGATATACTCCCCGTTTTCGTGAAGAATCTGATTAACAGCCTCAGCCTTTTCATAATCTTCGATGATTATTGAAATAACAGCTACTCTTGTTTCCATATTTCCTCCAAAATAAAAACTGCACCTTCACGGAGAAAGGTGCAGTTATACACATAAACTATTCTGCCACTTTCACCGCAATAAAATTTTGGTGTCAGATAAATCTGTTACTTTCCGTCGGTAAGCCTTCGGTCAGTTTAATTACAGTTTTAGTTTATCACATTGTTAATTATTTGTCAAGGCTTTTATTGCATTATTGATTGCAAGTCTTTTTTCAAAATGCCACTTTTCGCTGTGAGGATACTTATTGAATTCGATTTCTCCGTCAGATTCAAGAATTTCCATTGCCTTTTCTTTGCCGGCAAGGGCTTCAAGGGCATAAAGAGCACGCATATCCTGCAAGGCGTCACGGAAAACCTTGAGACGAAGAGAGCAAACGGGAGCATTGTTTTCACCGGGATAAACAACAAAAGCATCGCCGCCTGAAAAAGCATTTCCGCAGTCGGAAACTTCATAAGGATTGATTTGCGATTTGGAAAGCTGAGAATACCAGAAATTATAACCCCAATGCAAAAAGCCTTTTATATTATATTTATAAAGCTGATAGCCCAGAACTCTTGTGCGCTGAGAAGGCATTGAAAGGAAGCGGTTGGGATAATTACCGTCAACGGGACCGCAACAGTAATAAATCCACAAATCCTTAACATTGCCCACAAAATCGGCCGCATGACTGATTTCGGGAATGGGATGCTTTACAATTCCTTTTTTATAAAAATCAAACTCAGAAAGGGCATCAATAATCTTGTATTCACCAAAAAGAGAATTTACAATCTTACTGCACTTTTCGTACTGCTCAATATCCTTTTCGCCCGGCTCATCGGAAACGTGGAAATATGAAACGTTTTCAATGCCACATTCTTTAAGTACAGGCTTAAGCGCCTTTGACAAATCTGTGAGGAAAGAAACATACTCCTCCCCTGTTGAATCGGTTTCCCAACCGAAAATGCGCTTTTCTTCACCGTTTACGGTTGCAATAATCTTGGGTGCGTGTAAAGCGCCCCACTGGGTGAAGAAATGTGAAAATTCATAAGCTTCAATACCGCACTTTTTATAAAGATCAATCCACTTTTTAAGCTTATCAAAACCGAAGGCATAACCCTCATCGGCAACGGAAACATCAACGAGCTGAACTGTTTTGCGCTCACCGCCGATTTCCGTATCAAGAGCGGGAGTGAACAAAGGAATGAGCAGGCTGTTTATTCCGTGCTCGACTGCGGTTTTTGTATAATTTTCAACAGTTTTCCAATATTCATCGCTGAAAGGCTCAAAGCCGTACCAGTCGCAAAGGCAGTCGGTATGGAACCAATGAGTGCAAGTGAAATCTGCTTTGGGAAGCTGACAATTAACTACCTCGATTTTTACTTTCTGAGTTACGGCTTCTTTGCCGTTGGTGAAAGTGAAATCAAATTCTTTTTCACCGACAGCATCACTCTCAAACTCAAAGAAAAGCACAGACGGCTTATCCTTTGAAAGATTGACGGTGCTGTCATTTTTTACATTGAGAACATCGGGAAAAAGACCCGGCATTTTTGTAATGTAATAAAAGTCAGCCTCATCACTTGCCGCAAAGCTTGCGGGAGTGTAGCCGATTTCATAAACGCTGAGACCTGCCCTGTTGCTGATTGAAAAATCCACAACCTCGTCGCAATCACTTTGCAAAGCTATCTGAAAGCAGAGCTTCTCACCTTTGAGGCAGGAAAACTCATTAACAGAATAAAGAGCTTCGAGTGTATTGTATGGCATAACCTTTGCCATAGCGGTTAATACAACTGATTTAATCATATTGCACCTCTTATATTAAAAATCAAGCAGGTACAGAAACACCATACCTGCTTTAAAATTACGCACCTAAATATGCTTTTCTTACAGATTCATCGTTGATAAGGTCACTTGCCTTACCGCTCAATGAAATGTTACCTGTTTCAAGAACATAAGCTCTGTCAGCAATTGAAAGTGCTTTCTGAGCGTTCTGCTCAACGAGAAGAACGGTTGTGCCGCCTTCGCTGATGACCTTAATGATGTCGAAAATCTCAGAAACGAGCAAGGGTGAAAGACCCATTGAGGGTTCGTCCATAAGAATGATACGGGGGTTGCTCATAAGAGCACGGCCCATAGCAAGCATCTGCTGTTCACCGCCGGAAAGAGTACCTGCAACCTGATTCTTTCTTTCTTCAAGGCGAGGGAATCTTTCGTAAACCATTTTGAGTGTGGCGGCAATGAGAGCCTTATCTTTTCTTGTGTATGCTCCCAGCTTAAGGTTTTCAAGAACAGTAAGCTGCTGGAAAATTCGACGGCCTTCGGGAACGTGAGCCATACCCATACCAACAATTCTGTGGGGAGGGATTTTGGTGATGTCCTTACCGTCAAAAATAATCTGACCGTGTGAAGGCTGAATAAGGCCTGTTACAGTGTGAAGGGTTGTTGTTTTACCTGCGCCGTTGGCACCGATAAGAGCAATAACCTCACCCTGATTAACCTCAAAGGAAATACCTTTAATGGCTTTAATCATACCGTAATGCACTTCAAGGTCTTTAACTTCAAGTAATGCCATTGTATTTCCTCCTTATTCACCAAGATAAGCTGTAATAACTTCGGGATTTTTGAGAACCTCTGAGGTCTCACCGGATGCGAGAACCTGACCGAAGTTGAGAACAGTGATTTCTTCACAGATACCGGAAACAAGACGCATATCGTGTTCGATAAGAAGAATTGTCATATCGAATTTGTCACGGATGAAGCGGATTGTGTCCATAAGCTCCTGTGTTTCGTTGGGGTTCATACCTGCGGCAGGCTCGTCAAGAAGAAGAAGCTTGGGGTTGGTTGCAAGAGCTCTTGCAATTTCAAGCTTTCTCTGCTTACCGTAGGGAAGATTGCAGGCAAGAAGGTCTGCTTCGTTGTGAAGGTCAAACACCTCAAGGAGCTCCATTGCCTTTTTGTCCATCTCAGCTTCCTTTTTGAAATAACCGGGAAGCTTGAGGATTGAGGTCATAAGGGAATATCTTGTCTGATTGTGAAGACCTGTTTTAACATTGTCAAGAACGGTAAGATTGTTGAAAAGACGGATGTTCTGGAAAGTTCTTGCAACACCCATTTTGTTAACGTCTGCGGTTTTCTTGCCGCTGATGATTTTGCCGTCAAGACGGGCTTCACCGCCTGTGGGCTTATAAACACCGGTGAGAAGGTTGAAAACAGTAGTTTTGCCTGCACCGTTAGGTCCGATGAGACCGTAAAGCTGATTCTTTTCTATTTTAAGATAAAAACTGTCAACGGCTTTAAGACCGCCGAACTGAATAGATAAATCTTTAACTTCAAGGAGTGCCATTATACCGCCTCCTTTGCTTTTTTGCCCTTAGAGAATTTGCCTTTAAGGGAGAGCTTTTCTCTGAAGTTAACCATAGCGGGGCTTGATGAGAAGAGCATCATAAAGATAAGAACAAGTGAATATACAAGCATACGATAGTCACTGAACTCACGGAGAAGTTCGGGAAGAACGGTGAGGATTACAGCGGCAATGATTGAGCCTCTGATGTTACCGATTCCGCCGAGAACAACGTAAACGAGAACCATAATTGACATATTGTAGCCGAAGTTGTTGGTATTGGCTGTGAGAGTTGCAAGGTTGTGGGAATAAAGAACACCTGCAATACCTGCAAAGAAAGCAGAAACAACAAAAGCCATCAGCTTGTATTTGGTGATGTTGATACCGATTGATTCAGCGGCAATTCTGTTGTCACGGATTGACATAATTGCGCGACCCTGACGGGAATTAACAACGTTGAGAACAACAAAAACTGTGATTACAACAAGGATGAAAGCAACAACAAAGGTTGAATCACGGGGTGTGCCGGTGATACCGAGTGCACCCTTGACAATTACCTGACCGTCAGCTTCCATACCGAGGTCTGTTGTGCCCTTGAGTGAGAAATGGAAACCGTTTGCATCCTTACCCACATAGAGAACGTTCATAAGGTTTTTGATGATTTCACCAAATGCGAGAGTAACAATTGCAAGATAGTCACCGCGAAGACGGAGAACGGGAATACCCACAACGAAGCCGAAAACAGCTGCAACAACACCGCCGATGATGATAGCGATGGGGAAGCGAATCCATTCTGAGGTGATTACTTCTTTCATACAAACCGAGAAGAAAGAACTTGCAAATGCGCCGACACACATAAAGCCTGCGTGACCGAGGCTGAGCTCACCGAGAATACCAACTGTGAGGTTGAGTGACACTGCCATAATAATGTAGATACAAGCAGGCACAAGAAGACCCTTGATGAGGTTGGTCATACTGTCGGTTGCGGTAAAAATCTGAACAACAACGAAAGCAACAAGGAGCAAAAGGTATGTAATACCGTTTGCTTTGGTGCTTTTTTTCATTGAGCTGAGTCTTGAACCCTGTTTCATAAAAGCACCTCCTTAAACCTTTTCGCTGATTTTCTTGCCGAAAATACCTGTGGGCTTAACAACAAGAACAATAATAAGAACAAGGAATACGATAGCATCAGCCATTTCTGATGAAATGTATGCCTTACTGAGTGACTCGATAAGACCGAGAAGAAGTCCGCCGACCATAGCACCGGGGATTGAGCCGATACCGCCGAATACAGCGGCAACGAAAGCCTTGATACCGGGCATTGCACCTGTGTAGGGTGTGAGTGTGGGATAAGCGGAGCAAAGCAGAGCACCTGCAATAGCGGCAAGGGCTGAGCCGATTGCAAAAGTGAGAGCAATTGTTGCATTTACGTTTACACCCATAAGCTGAGCTGCGCCTCTGTCTTCCGAAACAGCGTGCATTGCTCTGCCGGGCTTTGTTTTATTAACGAATAAGGTAAGGACAATCATAATCACAATGCAGATTGCGATTGTAACAATGGATTCACCTGTAACTGTAAGTGCGCCGTCTGCAAAGGTCATTGCGGGCATAGTTACAACTGAGGTGAATGACTTCGGTGCTGCACCGAAAATGAGAAGAGCGAGGTTCTGCAACAAGTAGCTGACACCGATTGCGGTGATGAGAACAGCAAGAGATGTTGCACCTCTTAAAGGGCGGTAAGCAAGACGCTCAATAAGAACGCCGAGAGCTGTACAGCCAACAACAGCGCCGGTAATACCAATCCAAACAGGGAGACCCATTGAAGTGGAGACGGTAAACAGAAGATAGCCGCCAACCATAATAACGTCACCGTGAGCGAAGTTAAGCATTTTGGCGATACCGTAAACCATTGTGTAACCCAGCGCGATAATGGCGTAGATGCTACCGAGGCTTAAACCGCTTATAAAAAACTGTAAAAATTCCAAAATTAAACCTCCAAAATAAGCTTTCAGGCTGATTTTTATATACTCAGTAAACCAAAACAAAAGCCGCTCTTTCGAACGGCTTTGTTCAAATACCTAAAGCTTAATTCAATTACATGGCAACATATGCGCCGTTCTGAATCTTCATACCCTTGGGAGCTTTGTTGGGCTCGCCGTCTGCTGTCCAAGTCATTTCAAGACCTGTAACACCGTCAACTGTAATCTGAGTCATAGCACCTTTGATTGCGTTGCAAAGTTCTTCTGTTGACATATCGGGTGTTGCGTTTGCCTTTTCGATAGCAGCCTTGATGATGTAAATTCCGTCATAAGCGTCTGCAGCGAACTGGTTGGGAATTTCGTTGTATTTTGCCTTGTAAGCATCTACGAATTTCTTTGTAAGATCGTCCTGAGCGTCTGCTGCGAAGGGGGTAAGAAGCATTACGTCTTCTGCAAGCTTAGTGTCGAAGTTTTCGAGAGTAAGGATACCGTCCATACCGTCAACGCCGAATACTGCGGGGGCATAACCCATCTTATCTGCCTGAGCAAGGATAAGAGAAGCTTCCTGATAGTAGATGGGAAGGAAGAGAAGGTCAGCGCCTGCTGTCTTAGCCTGCTGAAGCTGAACTGTGAAGTCAGTCTTGGTGTCAGCTGTGAAAGCGCCTTCAGCAACTACGTTAAGGCCCTTAACTTTAGCTTCTGCCATGAACTTCTCATAAATGCCTGATGAGTAAGCGTCTGAGCTGTTGTAGATAACAGCAATCTTTGTGCCGAGCTTCTGCTCTGCTATGTAGTCAGCTGAAGCAATACCCTGGTTGGGGTCTGAGAAGCAAACGCGGAAAGCGTTGTCATACTTAATGCAGTCAACTGCTGAACCTGAAGGTGTGAGCATGAACATATTGTCGTTGTGAGCTTCTTCAACAACTGCGATACAAGGTGCGCTTGTAACAGTACCTAAAAGAATCTGCATACCCCAGTCTTTAAGGTCGTTGTAAGCATTAACTGATTTTTCAGCGTTATGTTCGTCATCTGCGGGTTTGAACTCAACCTGATAACCGTTGATGCCGCCTGCTGCGTTGATTTCATCAACTGCGAGCTGAGCAGCGTTCATAACTGCCTGACCGTAAATAGCTGCGTCACCTGTTGTGGGTCCGATAGAACCGATCATGAATGTGTTTGCGTCTTTCTTGCCTGCATCTTCATTTCCGCCGCAAGCTGCGAAAAGGCAAGCAATCATAGCAACTGCCATGAGCACGCAAAGAATTTTCTTAAACATTTTGTTGTCCTCCTTAAAATCTATCAATAAAATGTTACCGATATATTATAGCATAAATAAAAATATGTCAACCAAACTATGTAAAAGAGTTAAATAAGTTCTATCCAAAGGATAAAATAAATCAATATTTCATATGAATTAAAATAAATCAAACAAGATAATTCAACTCTTCAAGCTGTTCTTTGATAACTTTTGGGGTAAATATTCCCTTTCGGAACATATTCACACCGTTGAAGCCTTTATAACGGGAACGGATTGAAACCTCCTCACCTTTTTTATCTTCAAAGGCGGTGCGGGTATAATCCTTCAGGATAACCGTAATTTCATCATCAGGTGAAACGCCGTCAACGGCAATCTGCAAATATCCCTTTTCGGTGGATTTTACGGCATCCTGTCGGTTGACAAGCACCTGAGCGTCTCTGATATTTCTGAAGGAAAGCAAATAATCACGGTTTTGGGGAAGAACTGCTCTGTCCCCTGTTACCTTAAATGTGAATTTCAACTCCGCAGCTGTTGTGACAACATTAAACTGAGTGAGTGCAAACTCACCATTTTTGTAGCCCAAGGTTTTACCGTCATCCTCATACATATTAAACGAGCCGTTACCGTTAAAAACAAGCACCTCAAGCTTTGAGGGTAATGCGATTGAATTTGACTCTTCGTTGCAATCAAGAGGAATAATTGCACCCTCTTTTGCAAGAACAGGAATCGAATCAAGGTCACGGAACATTTTCAGCTCACAGTTTCCTTTATATACGCGGTTTGTGAAAATGTCGGTGTAATTGCCATCGGGCAACCATACCTTTGTGAAGGCTTTATAGGTGCGTGAATCTGTTTTTCTTGTGATAGGAGCCACAATCATTTCACTGCCGAAGAAATATTCATTGGGGCAGTTGTATGCTCTTTCATCATCTGGGTATTCATAATACATCGGTGAAATAAGAGTTTCACCGTGGGCGTGGCAACGGTGGTTGATTGAATATATGTAAGGAATCAACCTGTGGCGGAATCTGAGCGCATCATAGGCAAAGCGGCAAATGTGGGCGCTGTAATTCCAGGGCTCCTTGCCCATAAGCTCGTTGCTCGTGGAGTGAAGGCGGTTGATGGGGCTGAAAACTCCGTATTGCAGCCAGCGAAGATAAATTTCATCATCGTGCTTGCCTCCCCTGTGACCGCCGATATCGTGACTCCACCAGCCATAACCGATGTTGGAGGCGGTTGCGGTCATATATGGCTGAAAATCAAGTGAGCACCAATAAATTGAAGAGTCACCCGAAAAGCCCAAAGGATAGCGGTGAGAGCCTGCACCTGCAAAGCGGGAAAGAATCAGCGGACGCTTACCGTTGCGGGCAGAATCAAGGAAGTGATAGTGATTGAGTGCCCACAAGGGGTCAAAGCCGGGGATTTTGGTTTTGTTGCCCTGCTGCCAGTCAATCCACCAGAAGTCAACACCGTCATCTTCATAAGGATGATGCAAAAATTTAAAATAACCCTCAATAAACTTCGGGTCGGTGAAATCAAAATAAATCTGTTCTTTGCTTTCGGGGTCAATACCCATAAATTCAGCAAACGGCTTGTAAGCATCCTCAAACCAGCGCACACCCATACTGGGGTGGAGATTTACGGGAATATAAAAGCCCTTGTCTTTAAGAGTTTTGAGAAACGCTTTATAATCAGGAAAAAGGTCAGTATTCCAGCTGTAGCCCGTCCAGCCCTGCATAATTTCGGAAACATTTTTGGGCTTCTGCTGATTTTTGGCTTCCTTTCCGAATTTGCCGATAACATCGACCCAATGCCAGTCCATATCAACAGTGGCAACAGTGACGGGGATTTTTTCATCAATAAAACGTTGCATAAGGGAAAGATATTCTTCCTGAGTGTATGCCTTGTAACGGCTCCACCAGTTGCCGAGAGCAAAGCGGGGCAAAAGCGGAGTTTCACCCGTGAGACGGAAGAAATCCCGCAAGGCAGCTTTGTAGTCGTGTCCGTAGGCAAAAATGTAGCAGTCCACATCGGCATTCCTCGGTGAAACCGTGCCGTCGGAACAAAGAATCAGGCTTTCGGAATCATCAAGCACGGCTACACCGCTTTTGGAAATAATTCCGTCACCGAGCTTTGTTTTGCCGTAAGTCATATCAAGAGTGCGGCAGGTGCCTTTGAGATTTCCGCGAGAAAAATCTCTGACCCCGTTAACCTCTTTGATTTTACCGTCTGCAGTTATAACTGCAATGCAGTCGGTTGTTTTGACGGTGAAGCGGTCGCCGTTTTCTTCAACGGTAAATTCAGGCGCACCGAAATTACGGTACCACACCGACTGGGTGGGCTCATCACAGAAGTTGCAGTCGGGCTGATGCTCCACGCGGATAAGGCGTGAAGTGAGAACGCTTATTCTCAGGTTATCTTTTATATATAAATATTTTTCGTCAGTTTTGCTTTCGGTAACAATGCCGAAAGTATTTTTGAAATAGCTCATAAAAAATCCTCAGGAAATCATATTTTTAAACTCTTCTTCGGTGATAACCGTAACACCCAGGTCGTTTGCCTTTTTGAGCTTACTGCCTGCGGCTTCACCTGCAAGAACATAAGAAGTCTTTTTTGAAACAGAGGAAGCGGTTTTTCCGCCGAAGGATTCAATGATTTCACTGGCTTCATTGCGATTGAACATTGAAAGAGTGCCTGTGAGAACAAAAGTTTTGCCGGCAAAACGAGCATCCTCAACCTTACCGAGATATTTCATATTCAGTCCGCTTGCCATAAGGCGGTCGATAAGCTCTCGGTTTTCGGCTGTTTCAAAATAGTCGGCAACGCTCTTTGCCATAATTTCACCAAAGCCGTCAATGGAAAGAACATCTTCCTTGCTTGCCTGCATAAGCTCCGGTAAGGTGCCGAAGCGTGAAGCAAGAAGTTTGGCAGCTTTCTGACCGATGTGGCGGATTCCGAGAGCAAAAATCAGCTTAGAAACATCGTTTTCTTTGGATTTATTGATTGCATTTATAAGGTTATTAGCCGAAAGTGTTCCCATTCTGTCGAGGGTTTCAATATCCTCAGCCTTGAGGGAATAAATATCGGCAGGGGTTTTAATAAGAGAATTGTTGACAAGAAGTTCGCACACAGAAACACCAAGGCCCTCAATATCCATAGCATCCCTTGAGCAAAAATGAATCAGGTTACGCAGCAGCTGCGCCGGGCAATCGGTGTTGAGACAGCGAATTGCCGCTTCACCCTCTTCACGAAAAACGGGTGAGCCGCAGGAAGGACACACTGTGGGCATTGAATAAGGGGAAAGATTATCACCGTGGCGGCTGACAGACAGCACCTCGGGGATGATGTCACCTGCTTTGCGGACAATTACGGTGTCACCGATGCAGATGCCTTTTTCTTTGATGAAATCCTCATTGTGAAGTGTAGCTCTTGAAACGGTTGTTCCTACAAGCAAAACAGGTTCAAGCACGGCTGTGGGAGTGAGGACACCTGTTCTGCCAACATTGATTTCAATGTCAACGAGCTTTGTTTCTTTTTCTTCGGGGGGGTATTTGAAAGCTATTGCCCATTTGGGGAACTTGGAGGTACTACCGATTGCGGTACGCTGAGCGAAGCTGTCAACCTTGATAACGGCACCGTCAATGTCAAAGGGAAGTTCTCCCCTGCTGTTGCCGATTTTCTCTATCTGTTCAATAACATCTTCAATAGTGTTGCATCTTACATATTCGGGTACTGTTTTGAAGCCTAATGTTCTGAGGTAATCAAGTGAATCCTTGTGAGTAGAAAGCTCTTCGCCCTCAATCTGCTGAACGTTGAAAACGAAAATATCCAGCTTTCTTTCGGCAGTAATCCTGGGATTTTTCTGCCTCAAAGAGCCTGCGGCGGCATTGCGGGGATTTTTGAAAGGTGTTTCACCGTTTAATTCCTGCTTTTCCACAATTTGTGTAAAGGTGCTTCGGGGCATATAAACCTCGCCTCTGACCTCAATCAGAGGTATTTCCTTTTTGAGCTTGAGAGGAATTGAGCCGATTGTGCAAAGATTGGCAGAAACGTCCTCACCTGTTACACCGTCACCGCGAGTTGAACCGCGGCGGAAAACTCCGTTTTCATATTCAAGAGAAACTGAAAGACCGTCAATTTTGGGTTCAACAACGTAAACTGCATCGTTGTAAACAGACTTTACTCTTTCATCAAAATCGCGGAGCTCATCATAGCTGAATGCATCCTGCAGGCTTTCCATAGGCACGGAGTGAACAACAGGCTCAAACTGACCGTCTGCCTTGCCGCCCACACGGCGCGTGGGTGAATCGGGAGTTGAAAGCTCGGGAAATTTTTCTTCTATGATTTCAAGCTCACGGAGCATTCTGTCATACTCAAAATCTTCAATTTCGGGAGAATCCTCCACATAATATTTGTGGCTGTGGTAATTGAGCAAATCTCTCAATTCCTCAGCGCGTTTTTTGCTGTTTTCAAATTCTGCCATAAGACTACCTCTTTAATTTCAGATACAGTTATTATATCAACTTCCGCGATGAATTACAACATTATTTTGTTATTTGAGCTATGGCTTCGGGAGTTATGCCCACGATTATGTTTTCGGCAATGCACACATCGGTGGAAACGGTGTGCTTTGTGACGGAAGCTCCGAAAATGACGTAGGTTTTGACGGTGACCTTGAGCATAATCTGATGGCGGGTCTGGTTGACCCCGGCCGAATCAAAAACATTGTCAAAAGATGTGGACGCCGTGCCCGTGAGGGTAACGTGAAATGTGATGTCAGGCCCTATGCCCGACACAAGCTCACTGCCGATGATTGATGTGAAAGGAATTTTAACTGGGTAAGTTTCGATAAAATTTATGCGGGAATCCACATTGCGGTTGACGGCGTTTGACACGGTATTGAGCCGTGAAGTGTTTGTAACAAGAGATTTGATGTTTCCCTCTTCATCCCTGACAATTGTAACAAGGTCGTCATAATAATAGCCTGCGTTATGTACCGTTTCTTCCACCCCGGCAAGAATTGCCCCTGCGGCGGCATTGCGGGCGGTGAATTCCGACATTTCATCACGGATGTTTTTAAGGCGGAACTCGACAAAAACAACAACACCTGCAACAATGAGAATCAAGACGAGAAACAAAATGATTATTTTCGGTCTGCTCACATATATCACCCGTAACAGTATATGAAAAATTCAAAAATCGGATATTTACAAATCTGCACCAATGTTATAAAATGGTGTGGGTGATGAATATGAAAAAAATCGGCAGAGAGGTGCTTTTTCTCAAAGCGGTTGACGGGAATCCACGCAACGGCGAAGGCGCTTTTATCAGACTCAACAACAATGCAATTATGTTTGCTTACACGAGATTTATCGGCTCTGACTGGGCCGATGACTGCGAAGCCGACATTGCGGCGCTGTTTTCTTATGACGAGGGTGAAACCTGGGGTGATGAGAGAATTCTTTTTTATCACGATGAAAATTCGCGAAACCTTATGGAGCCCAATCTTATCAGAATGAACAACGGTGACCTGGGCATTGTGTATCTGCGCAAGGCAAAGGGCAGTGAAAACGGCGTGCCGTATTTTGCCCGTTCAGCCGACGAGGGCAAAACGTTCAGCAAGCCGCAGAGAGTTATTGATGACAATGACAACTATTTTGTGTTGGAAAACGACCACGTCATAAAGCTGAAAAGCGGGCGTATTCTTATGCCTGCAAATCTTCACTCGGTTGAAAAAGACGGTAAATACGAAGTGATTGAGCACGGGCTCAAATGCGTTTTTGCCTCTGACGATGACGGCAGAAGCTGGCACGAGATTGCAAACAGGCAGGATATTCCCTTCCCCCACCGGAGTGAAACAGGACTGCAGGAAACTGCACTTTATGAGCAGGAGGACGGCGTGGTCCGTGCATTTTCCAGAACGGATATGGCGTTTCAGTATGAATGTTTTTCATCTGACGGCGGTGAAACCTGGACCGAGCCCGAGCCCAACAGATTTTTCTCCTCCCCCGACTCCCCTTTGCTTATGAAAAGGTGCGGCAGATATACGGTTGTTATTTTCAACCCCATTCCCAATTACACCACAAGGCCCGACGTTGCCTGGGGCAGAACACCGTTTGTTATGGGTGTGAGTGAGGACGACGGAAAAACCTTCCCTAAGATGTATTTTCTTGAAGATGATGAAAATAACGGATATTGCTACCCTGCAATTTTTTCTGGTGAGGATTATATTCTGGTTTCTTATTATCATTCAAACGGCACAGGAATTCCGCTGAACTCAAACAAGATTATCAAAATAAGATGTGATGAGCTGATATAAAAATTCCGGGTACAGTTTTAGCTGTATCCGGAATTTTACTGTTTTAGCTTATAGGGAATGGCGTTTGCCGACATTCCGTTTCGATATATAAAGAACAAATTTCAATTACAATCAATCAGCAACTCTTCAAATTCTTTAGCGAACCTCTTGATACATTTTCCTCCTGCGTAAGAAAAATCTTTGTCGAAGTAAGTTTTGTTTTCATTCGTCAAAGCAACAAAGGGATGAACAAAAGAGAGATTATTGCCGTTAAAATAATACGTATAGTCTTCCTTTGCTTCAACTGCACCTTTATCAAATACACAAAGCAGACTTTGACCGTCTTTTCTGTTTTCTTTGAGGTAGGTATCAAAAGCATCGCATACTTTTTTCATTGAATCTTTACTGAATTCCAAATCTGTGCTTGCAATATAAAAGCTCTCACTAAATAAGAGCTTTTTAATTTTAATGTAACCAAAGGAAGTAAAGACTGAATTGTTGTATGTAATGTCTTGCGCATTATATTTATCTTTTAATGCGTTTAGAGCACTAAAAACATTGTTCATTATGTTCCCTCCAAAACATCTTTGCATGTTGTTGTCGGCTCCTTTGGCAAAGGAGCTGTCCGCAGGACTGAGGATTGGGATAGTCAATCTAATTCTTTTCCCAAAATCTTCGCGGATTTTACAAGCTTTCTGATGCGGATATATTCATTTTTGCCGGGGCAGATATCGTAAACGCCCAATGTGCTGAGGATATACCACGATGCAGTTGCTCCGTTGTCTTCGTCACCGGGGAAACCGTCATCTTCAAAGCTGAAAGCTTCTTCACAAAGGCGTTTTACCCAATATTCGGTCTTTTCGGTTTCACCGAGATGGGCGTAAATATAAGGAATATGGAAGCTGGGCTGATTGGAAATTGCACACTGGCCAAAGTCAACAGCCGCCATTTCGGTCATTTCGTGAATTTCAACATGGTAACCGCCGATGTTGTAATCAGGCTTTGCACTGAACAACTCGTCAAGCTTTGCAATGAGCTTATCCTTGCCGCCGTAAAGCTCACAAAGACCTTCAAAATCGTGAGGCACAGCAAAAGAGCTCTGCCATGCACTGCCCTCAGTGTAATCTCCGCCCCAATCGTAAGGGTCAAAGCCGTCGGCAAAGGTTCCGTCGGAGTTTTTGCCTCTCATAAAGCCTGTTTCGGGGTCGAAAAGATTTTGGTAATTCTTGGAGCGTGCCATATATTCCTCAACAATATCATCCTTGCCGAGAATTTTTGCAACCTGAGCGATGCAGAAATCTCCGTAAGCGGCATCAAGAGTGAGGTTTACGTTGTCACCGAATTTATCCTTGGGAACGTAGCCAAGCTTAACATATTCACTTGCACCCTCGCGGCCATAGTCTTCATCGGGTGAATCATTGTTGGCGTGGTGAAGCATACCTTCAAGGGCAGTTTCAAGAAGCTCACCGCCGATGATACCCTTAACTGCGGCATCGGCAATAACAGCATCAAGAAGAGTTGAGGGCATACATCCGCGCTCACCGATTGAAGGCCAGCGGGGCAGCCAACCGCCCTCTTTGTAATCCACAATGAAGCCTTCAAGCATTTCGGCATATTCCTCCCTGCCGATGAGGGCAAGAAGCGGAAATTCCGAACGGTAGGTGTCCCAGAAGCCGTTGTCTGTGTAGCGCACGCCTGCGTGAACCTTGCCGTCAGAGGGGCAATAATGCACCTTTTCACCGTTTTGTGTGATTTCAAATGCCTTGTGCGGGAACAAGCCTGTGCGATACATACAGGAATAGAAAGTTCTGAGCTGCTTTTCGTTATCTGTTTCAATTTCAATTCTTGAAAGATATTCTTCCCAGAGAGCTTCAGCTTCAGCCTTCACATCGTCAAAGGTTTTGCCGAGGCTGTCCTGCTTCATATTTTCAAAAGCCTGTTCGTAGCTTATGTATGAAGTTGAAACATCAGCATTGACAACCGTATCATCAAAAGCAATATGAACGCAAGCCTTATCAGTACCGTTTTCAGCTTTGCCGAAATATGATTTTTCGCGGTTTATAGGTTTATCAAACTTAACAATTATATAATTTTTGAAATCAACGGTAGGAGTACCGCTCTGACCGTCTGTCCAGCCCTTTACGGCGTTGAGGTCATAGTCGATTTCATAAAAATAGTTGCCCTTAACGGGAAGAAGTGAAAAATAAGGCACTCTGCCCTCGGGGTAAGTGAGTCTGATTTTGCAGCCGCGGACACAAGGTGTCAGCTCAAAATCTGTCTTTGAGCGCAGGAAGCGGAGTTTCATATAGTCGGGGCGCATAATAGCCTCTTCGGGGCGGTAACCTGACCAAGCGTGGCTGAAATTGTCATAAACCCTGTCGGTCTGAGGGGTAAAAAGGAAGGTGCCGTAATCATTAATCCAAGGGCTTGGCTGATGAGTGAGGCGCACACCCTCGAGGCTTCTTTCACCGGGATGATAATACCAGCCTCCGCGGTATTCCGTCTGAGCGGAAAAGCCGCACATTGCAAAGGGAAGCTGAACAAGGGGCAAGGTGTTACCGTTGGAATAACGGTGAGTGGACGCCGTGCCCTGCTTGATGTTGACTAAGGGTAAGTATTTCATAATTATTCTCCTTTTTGGGGATTCATTTCAATGCGGTAGATTTCCTGATTTTCAATATCAACGGGAGGAATCATAATGGGCATCATCCCCGCATTTGCGGTGAGGGTTGACACAAGTGCCCTTGCGTAAGGGAAAAGAGCCGCAAAAGTTTCTTTGTGAGCCTGCTCACGGTCAAGCTCACCCTCCCATGTAAAAATGCCCTGAACTGTGGCGGTGATCCCGAAATTTTCGTTACCGTTGCCGTCGGTTATTTTAACGGTGAAGATGCCTTCGCAGTTGTTATCCTTGCCGTATTTTACGTTATGGGAATACTGATTTTTGAGCTGAAGCTTCACAGCCCCCTGAACTCTGTTTTTGAGCTCGATATTTGAAACCTTGTAGGCTTTTAAAGCAAGCTTTTTCATAAAACTCTCCTTTTGGTTGATAAATTGATTTTATCACAGTAAAGCGATTATTGCAATAAGAATTTTTCCTTTTAAAAAGAAACAGCCACCGATTTCTCGGTGGCTGTTTTGGGCTCCCTTGTGCAAAGGAAGGCTAAAAACTATTTAATCGGTAAGGTTGAAAGAAGGAGTTCGAAGAATTTTTTGATTATGGTGATGATGAATTCAATCAAATCAAATTCTTCTTCTGCTTCAACTTCGGGGGTTTCGATGATTTCATCTTCAACATCTTCATCCTCGGGGGTCTGGTCGATGAGGTCGAGGTATTCGATGAAGGCTTCATCAGATGCAAGCTCTTCGTTGCTCTTTGACTGGTCAACATTTGCAAGGAGCAAGCCTGCCTGCTCGAGGATTGCAACGTCAAAGGAGTCAATCACTCCGTCGTGGTTGCAGTCGGCGGCTCTGTAAACAGCTTCACTTACGCTATCTTGTGTAAGCAAACCGTTTGCAAGGCAAGAGACGATGATTGAATCCGTGCCGTCATACCAGCCGTCACCGTTGACATCGCCGAAGATGAGAACTGTGTAGGCATCCACAATTTCGTTTTCTCTCTGAACATAAACAACAGAATCTGTGCCCAATGTTGTGTAGCTGAGGCTACAGGTTGAATCGGTCATTGCAATGAGGCCGTCAAGGGAGGTTGTGTTTGATTCAATGCCTGTGATGAAACCGTTGTCATAATCAATTGTTACTGTTGACAGTGCTTCAATACCAACAACCTTAACAACGCAATAATCTCTCATCGAGCCGTCTTTTGAGGTGGCAACAATCACTGCTGTGCCGGCTCTGACACCTTTGATATTACCAAAAGCATCAACTGTTACAACAGATTTGTCTGTGCTTTCCCAAGTAACGCTTACATTCTCGGCAAGGGGCATATTGAAGGTGTATGTCAAGGTCATTGTGCCGTTGGGGTTGAGATAAACAACATCCTTATCCATCTGGAGGGTTATGTATTCAACATCAATTCCGTTTGCCTGAGCGTATTCGTCAGCATAAGAACCGCGATAGCACCAAATTGTTACACCGTCGCAACCGTCAAAGGCGGTCGCGCCGATAAATGTTATGCTTTGAGGAATAATTACACTTTCAAGTTCCGTACAACCTTTAAAAGCATTGTTATAAATTGTTGTGATTCCTTTTCCTACTTCAATATTTTTAACTGTTGAGTTGTTTTCAAATGCGCCATAACCGATTTTCGTTACCAAATCAAGAAACACATATTCTGAATCACCACGATAAGAAACAAGAACTTCATTTTTGATTTCAAAGCCGGGCACTCCACTATCATCAATAATGCATACTTTCATATCATTAGCATCAGCATAAGAATGTAACCAAGAACCTGCTTCACAACAAATCATAGCTTTTGGGCTACTGTCAAATAGGTTGTTGCCTAATGATACCGGACCACTGTTCGTAAACATAACCTCTTCAAGATTAGGGCATCGCGCAAAAGCGTTGTCTCCAATTGTTGCTACACTATTACCAACTATTATTTGGGTAATATTGGAACAATCACTAAAAGCCCTGTTACCGATTGTGGTGACACTGTCAGAGATTGTTGCACTTTTAAGGTTGGAGCAATCATAAAATGCATAACTTCCGACTGTGGTAACACCGTCAGTAATTACAACTGTTTTAATTAATGAGCGTTTACTGTAGTTCCAAGGTGCTTCCCCATCCAGATTAAGAGAATAATCATTCATCGCACCTGTACCGGTAACCACAAACTCACCATCAGTATATAAAATATATGTCAGGTTTTCACCGCATTTACCGGGGGCATAATACGGTCTTTCTGAATTACTTTCGCAGACTACATTGTTTCTGAAATCTGCTGCATAGCCTTCAACCAAATCCCACTGTGACGGAGTGCCGGGATAATAAAGAACAGGATCACCACTAAAAGAAAAAGCATTGCCTCCGATGAATGAAATGCTTTCGGGGAGAAATACACTTTCAAGGTTATAGAAAGACATGAATGCGCAATCTCCGATTATGGTGACACTGTCAGGTATTGTTACGCTTGTGAGATTGACGGAACCATAGAACGCATAATCTCCGATTGTGGTAACACTGTTGGGAATTGTGTAACTTGTTCGTTCATTGCCTGTCGGATACCGAATAAACACTGTTTTATCCTTATTGAATAACACTCCGAATTCGTCAGATGAATATGTATTATTATTTTCATCTACCATAAAACTTGTAAGGTTTGCGCAACTGCTGAACCCAGGAACACCGATGTTTGTTACACCGTTACCTATCGTTACCTTATTGATTGACGAACGGTATCTGTACCAAGGAACAGCTGACAAATCAGAATAATTATACATCGCGCCCGTACCGGTGATTGAGAGTTCACCTGTTTCGGTGTCGAGAGTCCAGCTGAGGTTGTAACCGCAGGTGCCGGAAAGCTCTTCGGCAGAGGCGGTGAAAGGCAACGCTGACAAGAGCATCACCGCAACGAGAATGATTGATAAAAATTTATTTAAACGAGTTTTCATTTTATCACTCCTAACAGGGAAATTATAGTTCCCTCAGAGATAAAAGTCAAGGATATTTAAGGCTTCTCCTTAATTACGGGTCGATGTGGGCATCGACCCCTACAAAAAAGCGGTGAGCTTTTTCCTCGGCTCCCTCTGACGAGGGAGGCAAATAAAAATACATAAAGTCAAAAACAAAGAAGTGCGCGCACGAAGACCCGCCCTTACTTTTTTTCAGGCTTCTCCTTGAGGAGAAGCTGTCACGAAGTGACTGATGAGGTGTAAATCCAAAACAACAAAACACCTCATCCACCGCTTACGCGGTCCCCCTTCTCCTCGAGGAGAAGGCTTTTTAGGCGTAACGAAAACCGCCGCACCACGCATTTCGGAACGACACACGGGTCGTTGTCTACAAACTACATTTCGATTGCACGGCGATTGGGTCGATGTGGGCATCGCCCCCTACAAGATTTGCGTTGTTTTGTGGCGCGTCGGGAACCGCCACGCCCTACATTTTTTTTGGACAACAAAAATATATATTGTAAATTCGGGGTAAGATAAATAAAAATTTACTTTTAACTTATTTACATTTTTTTACTGCTGTGATATAATTGTTCGTGACATAAGAGGGAGTAACTCGCACAAAAGTGTGATGCACAGCGTCAATACAGCTTCGGCTCGCCTGCATCTTAAAGAGTGAGACTTTTATCGCGAGGGCGGTAGAAGTCTTTTTTTGTTTGAGATTTTTCCCGACTATTATAACGAAAGAGGTTTGGTTATGAAACATTATCTCGAAACCACCGATGCCGTTTTCAGTGAAGTGAAGTCAAACGCTGACGGTCTTTCTTCTCAGGAAGCCGCCGCAAGACTTGAAGCTAACGGCAAAAACAAACTGGCAGAAGCTAAAAAGGACTCTATGCTCAAGAAGTTCTTTGACCAGATGAAGGACCCGATGATTATCATTCTTCTTGTTGCTGCAGTTGTTTCCGCCGCAACAGAAATGATGGAGCACGGCGGCTGGGTTACTCCCACCGACTCAATCATCATCCTTGCAGTTGTTCTTATCAATGCAATTCTCGGCGTTATGCAGGAAAGCAAGGCTGAAAAGGCTGTTGAAGCCCTTCAGAAGATGTCTGCCGCAACAACCAAGACACTGCGCGACGGCAAGGTTGAAAACATTAAGAGTGAAGACCTTGTTGTTGGTGACGTTGTGCTTCTTGATGCTGGCGATGCGATTCCCGCCGACTGCCGCATTTTTGAATGCGCAAGCATGAAAATTGAAGAAGCCGCACTCACCGGTGAATCAGTTCCGGTTAACAAGCTTGTTGACGCGCTGATGAACAAAAAAGAGGGTGACGAAGTTCCTCTCGGTGACCGCAAGAATATGGCTTACATGGGCTCAACTCTTGTTTACGGCCGCGGTAAAGCAGTTGTTACTGCAACAGGCATGAACACTGAAATGGGCAAGATTGCCAACGCAATCACCCTTGCAAAAGAAGGCAAAACTCCTCTTGAAATCAAGCTTGAGCAGCTTTCAAAAATCCTCACAAAGCTTGTTATCGGCGTTTGCGTTTTCATTTTTGCATTTGACATTATCACAAAATATTTCTTGGGCGGTGAAGGCGCAGAGTTCTTCCCCATCGCTCTTGATTCATTCATCACAGCTATTGCACTTGCAGTTGCAGCTATTCCCGAAGGTCTTGTTGCAGTTATGACAATCGTGCTCTCGATGGGCGTTACAAATATGTCCAAGAAAAATGCGATTATCCGCAAAATGACTGCTGTTGAAACTCTCGGCTGTACTCAGATTATCTGCTCTGACAAAACCGGTACACTCACTCAGAACGTTATGACAGTTGTTGACCATTACGCTGAGGATGAGCTCAAGCTTGCAACAGCCATGGCTCTTTGCACAAACGCTCAGGTTGAAGCTGACGGCAAGAACACCGGTGAGCCCGACGAGGTTGCACTTATCAACTATGCCGCAACCCTCGGCCTCCAGAAGGCTGACCTTGTTGCTGCCGCTCCCAGAGTCGGCGAAGTTCCCTTCGACTCCGGCAGAAAGATGATGAGCACCGTTCACGCTGCAGGTGACAGATTTGTTCAGTACACCAAGGGTGCTCCCGACGAAATCCTCAAGAAATGCTCACACGCTGTTGTTGACGGTCAGGTTGTTGAAATGACCGACGAAATCAAGGCAAAAGCTGCAGAAGAAAACACCAGAATGGGTAACAAGGCTCTCCGCGTGTTTGCAGTTGCATATAAAATGTACGATGCCGCACCCGCAGTTTACGATTCTGCAAGCCTTGAATATGATATGATTTTCATCGGACTTACAGGTATGATTGACCCTGTCCGTCCCGAGGTTAAGGATGCTATTGCAGAATGCCGCACAGCAGGCATTACACCCATTATGATTACAGGCGACCACATCAACACAGCCAAGGCCATTGCAAGAGAATTGGGTATTCTTGAAAGTGACGACCAGGCTATGATGGGCGTTGACATTGACAAATACACTGACGAAGAATTCGAAAAAATCGTTGAAAACATTCACGTTTATGCACGTGTTCAGCCCGAGCACAAAACAAGAATTGTTACTGCATGGAAGAACAAGGGCTATGTTACCGCTATGACAGGCGACGGCGTTAACGACGCACCCTCAATCAAGAGCGCTGACATCGGCGTTGGTATGGGTATCACCGGCACAGACGTTACAAAGAACGTTGCTGATATGGTTCTTGCCGACGATAACTTTGCAACAATCGTTTCAGCCGTTGGCGAAGGCAGAAGAATTTATGACAACATCCGCAAGGCAATTCAGTTCCTTCTCGGCTCCAACCTTTCTGAGGTTATTTCAATTTTCTTCGCTTCACTTATGAACTTCACAATCCTCAAGGCTCCTCACCTTCTCTTCATCAACCTTGTTACAGACTCTATCCCCGCCCTTGCATTGGGCACAGAGCGCCCCGAGGCTGACATTATGAGAAGAAAGCCCAGAAAGAAGGACGACGGCATTTTCGCAGGCGGTCTCGGTGTTGACTGCTTCTATCAGGGTCTTGTTGTTTCAATTCTCACAATCGCAGCTTTCTATATTGGTGAATTCATTGAAACAGGACACCTTGTTCTCAGAAACGTTGCAGAATGTGAAGACGGTATGACAATGGCATTCTTCACAATGGCAATGTGCGAAATTTTCCACTCATTCAATATGCGTTCACAGCGCGCTTCTGCAGTTGGCATGACACTCAAGGGCAGCCACAACAAGCTTCTCTATCTTGCAATGGTTGCTTCATTCCTGCTCACAACTGCAGTTGTTGAGATTGACTTCCTTTCAAATCTCTTCGGCTTTGCTCACCTTGACGCTCTTGAATACGGCATTTCTCTCGGACTTGCGTTCCTCATCATCCCCATTGTTGAAATCGTTAAGTTCTTCCAGAGAAAGTTCAGCAAAAACTAAATCTCATTTATCCCGAAGCTTTACCGCTTCGGGATTTTTTTGTAAAATCCACAAAAATCAAATGTAAAATTCTACATAAGGATTGATAAATAAAAATTGCATAACACTATATGTTGTGATATTATAAAATCAGTTATTATGACCAGCATAATAATGAACGTATAAATTGAAGGGATGATTCAAATGTCAAAAGACAAAAAAGTAATCGGCAATGAAGGCATTACCGATGCACGTCAGCTCGGCGTTCCGAGAATGCTTGTGCTCGGCTTCCAGCACATGTTTGCCATGTTCGGCGCAACAGTTCTCGTTCCCCTGCTCACAGGCCTTGACGTTGCCACAACACTTCTTATGGCAGGTCTCGGCACACTTCTTTTCCACCTTATTTCAAAAGGCAAGGTTCCCGCATTCCTTGGCTCATCGTTTGCGTTCCTCGGCGGTTATGCCGCTGTTGCTCCTCTTGATGCAACAGATAACGCTCAGAAGCTTCCCTACGCTTGCTTCGGCGTTGCATGTGCAGGTCTTGTTTACCTTGTGCTTGCCGCTCTTATCAAGCTTGTGGGCATCAACAAGGTTATGCGCTTCTTCCCCCCTGTTGTTACGGGCCCCATCATCATCTGCATCGGTCTCGGTCTTGCAGGCTCAGCAGTGAACAACTGCGCAACTAACTGGCCCCTTGCTATTATCGCTCTTGCAATTGTTGTTATTTTCAACATCTGGGGCAAAGGTATGTCAAAGATTATTCCCATTCTTCTCGGCGTAGTCGGCGCTTATGTTATTGCTCTTCTAGTTGGTAACGTTGGCGGCGTTGAAGGTTGGGCAATCGACTTCACAGCTGTTAAGGAAGCCGCATGGATCGGCCTCCCCGTTCACAAAGCAAACACAATTCTTGCAATTGACTGGTCAAACACATCACTTATTATCAGCTCAATCGTTGCTATTGTTCCCATTTCGCTTGCAACAATGATGGAGCACATCGGTGACGTTTCTGCAATCGGTGCAACCTGCGGAAAGAACTTCATCAAGGAGCCCGGTCTTCACAGAACACTTATCGGTGATGGTCTTGCAACCACACTTTCATCTGTTTTTGGCGGCCCTGCAAACACAACCTACGGTGAAAACACAGGCGTTCTTGCACTTTCAAAGGTTTATGACCCCAGAGTTGTCCGCCTTGCTGCAATTTTTGCAGTTGTGCTTTCATTCTCACCCAAATTTGCTGCTGTAATCAACTCACTTCCCACAGCAATCATCGGCGGTATTTCATTCGTGCTTTACGGTATGATTTCTGCAATCGGTGTTCGCAATGTTGTTGAAAACAAGGTTGATTTCAGCAAGAGCCGCAACCTCATCGTTGCCGCAGTTATTCTCGTTTGCGGTCTGGGTCTCGGCAGTGTGAGCTTCTCAATCGGCGGTGTGGGCATCACACTTTCTGCCCTTGCAGTTGCTTCAATTGTCGGCATCATCCTCAACGCAATTTTCCCGGGAAAAGATTACAACTTTGACGAAACAGGCTACACAAATGCAAAGCCTGACAAGGTTAATGAAAAATAAGATTAAGGCATAAATCAAGGAGGGCAATCGCCCTCCTTTTTGTTATAAATTCTCCCAGCCCGGGAAGCTACTTTCAACAAACTCCGTCATATCTTCACATAGTGATATTCATCTACAATTCCGACACTCCGGTGATATTTGCCTTGCTTTAAACTGTCGTTTTCAAACCACAGTTCAACATAATCTATTCCGTCATATTCTTCAAATGATAAACTGCTGTGCAATCTGAGTCTGTAACATTCAAGCTTGCCGTTTTCGGTGTAGGTTTTGTATTTTCCTACGATTTCCCGATGTTGACTGTCAAAGAAATTCATTACTTCAGTTTCACTTTCTCCGCCTTCAAGTGATTGAAAATAATTGAAACATTCTTCAATATCCACATAGTTTTCAATCTCACCGTACGGTGAATAGTATCCCAGCTCTTTATCAAGCTGACCTACTCCGATTGATTTAACTTTGTCTACTTCGTCTTTAAGCAAGAATATAAGGGTGTAGCTTTCCTCCTCAATGAAATTGGAAGTCGTTGAAATATCTGTGTAATACGATTGATGATAATATGATACATCGTCAATATATGTCGTTCTGGAGCTGTTTCCAAACTCCATTCTGTCGGGATGAACCCAGACTTCGTATTCTTCGCCAAGAATAAATTCAAGGTTATCATAATGCTGAGAGAAATATTTGTAGTTAGGATGAGCAAGTGATTCTTTATACTCTTCCACTGTCATATAACCGTTTTCTTTGAGCAAACCCGAAAACTCCGAATAAAGAGTATTTTCATCCACAGCGGAATAATAATTCTGTGCATCAACGGTAATGTGGTCAAGACCGTTGGTGAAATTGGCACTATAGCCCATAAAATGATTGATTGCATCATCATACAGACTGACAGAAGTGACTGCTGCAACAAGATAAATCACACAAAAGGCTATGGGAATAAAAGGTTTTTTCTTCGCAGGTTTTCCGTGTTTTTTTATTTTGAAAGCAAGTATCAATGTTATCACTATGTATAGCAATGAGTACCACTCATATATACCATAAGTCATATCATACAAAATCAGTGGAGTATATAATTCTATAAGATACGAGATAACTTCATCAAAAGAGCTCTGAGCCAACAGATAATACGAAATATCTGAAAAACCGATCAAAAAACTCAGTTCAATGGCAAAATGAGATATTGATGAAGCTATGAGGCATTTTCTGAGACCTTTTTTATAGATAAAATACGTAAATGCTATGTAAACAAATGTTAACACAAAGCTTAAAACTATTAAGTTTTGAGTGTTGAACTCAAAAACAAACGGTAAAGCGCTGCTGACAATAAACATAACAACACCAACAGCCACCGCCCACCAAGTGCGCTCGTGGTGGAGCTCTTCAAAGTTGTTGCGGATGGAGGATTTCACTTCCTCGTCCTCTCCCATATCGGCAATAGCTTTGTCGATGCTTGCATCGGTGTCATAACCGATGTCGGTATAGAAATCAATGCGATCGAAAATGTGAGCCTCGATTTCGGCGCGGAGCTTTTGCTGTTTGGATTTTGGTATGTTTTTCGGAATTACCGAATCAACATAGCTTTCGATTTTGTTCATTATTTCACCTCATTTACAACCCATTACGGAACGGCACGCGGGTCGTTCCCTACTTAACACCTCATCCACCGCTTGCGCGGTCCCCCTTCTCCTCAAGGAGAAGGCTTTTGCGCGGTTGCTTTGGGTCGATGTGGGCATCGACCCCTTTTTGTTGTTATGAAATGGTTTTAATCAGCGAGGGTGTAGTAGTTGTCGTAGGAATATGAATATCCTTCCTCTCCCTCTTGGTAATGAAATTCGGGATAGTGCAATTTGCCGTCGGTTAATGCTCCATTCTCAAACCACAGTTCAATGTAAATATCACACGACTCATCACCCTTGCTGTTCCACATACCTGCATTAGGTTCTCCTTTGCAAGCAATTCGGTAATAATTGTTTTGACCACTTTCGGTATATGTTGTAAACTCACAACAAATCCAACCTTGTTCTTTTGAGTAAAAATCAAAAACATCTTCCTTGGATTCACCGCCTTTGAAAGATAAAAATCTATCAACACAATCAGGGATAGAGAAAAATACATACGCACCATTTATGGTTCTTAAATCGAAAAATGCGTTTCCGACACCTTTGGACAAAATATAACCGTTTTCATCTGTTTTGGTATATACAAAACCATTACCGTCAAATTTTTCGTATTGCTCTATAAATTCCGGATCAAACCAGACTTTGTAATCGTCACCGAAGAAGAAACTAAGCTCATTAAAATCATTCATAATCTTTTTGCCTGTATCCGCATCAAAGCTTTTTATATAATCATCAACAGTGATAAATCCCATTTCATTTTTAAGTTGTTGCTCTGTTGACTTTTCATTAAGCCTTTTATATACATTTTCGGCTGTTGGATTCGGCATATCTGTTTCTGCATCAAACCAACTCGGATAAAAGAAAAAATATTTTTCGGCAGGAACAATCAAGCTTACGGTAAAAACAGACACGACCAAATAAACTATACAAAAGATCACAGTGCCCTTGTAGCTTTTCTTTGGTTCTCCGTTTTTGCTTAATTTGTTTGATAAATAAAAACAAGTCAAACTTAAAATTATCATCAAGCAATATGCAAAAATATAGAAATTTTGTTGGAAGTCAATATCAATAATATACTGTAACGACGTTGCTTTGACAACGAGGAAAGCTATAACTTCATAGATTGAAAAAACGGCACAGAAAATATATGTTGAAAAATGAAAAGTTATAAGATTGGTTATTCCTAAGGAAATCAAGGATTTTCTGTAACCTTTTTTATAGAAAATATTTATCAGCATTATAACTATAAAAGTTGAAACTAATCCCCAAATTGCTGCCGTTGCATCGTTCTCACCATACACTGCGGGTCTGTAATCATCAAACCCTTCATAATCAATCCAGGTTATGAAAAACGTTATGAAATGGAGAAAAAGCATTCCTAAACCCACAATAACCGCCCACCACTTGCTTTCATAATGGAGCTCTTCGAAATCGTTGCGGATTGAGGTTTTAATCTCTTCGTCCTCGCCCATATCGGCTATTGCTTTGTCGATGCTTGCATCGGTGTCGTAACCGATGTCGGTATAGAAATCAATGCGATCGAAGATGTGGGCCTCGATTTCGGCGCGGAGCATTTTTTGTTTTGATTTTGGTATGTTTTTCGGAATTACCGAATCAACATAGCTTTCGATTTTGTTCATTATTTCACCTCATTTGCAAGCCATTACGGAACGACACGCGGGTCGTTCCCTACTTAGCACCTCATCCACCGCTTGCGCGGTCCCCCTTCTCCTCAAGGAGAAGGCTTTTGCGAGGTGGTTTTGGGTCGATGTGGGCATCGACCCCTACAAGATTGCGGCAGTATTCTGTAAGGGTTGACAACCCGGCAACCCGATTTTAATCCGCGATGGTTATATAATCCCAATAAAACCCTTCTTCGGGAATTTTATATCCGTAATGGAGCTTTCCCTCTTTGAGAACACCGCTTTCAAACCAAAGCTCAATATTAATGTCATTTTTACCGGATATTTCTCCAAATTCTTCAAGATGTACGCGGTAATATGTTTTTTCAATTCCGTTGTCAAAGGTCTTGAGTTTTCCGTATATTTCTCCGTTTTCTTTGCCGTAATAACTCATTATATCGGTTTCTGATTCTCCTCCAACAAGAGAATTAAAATAATCTCTGGCGTTCGCCCTGTTTTCCGACCAGTAGTAACGCCCGAAAGAGTTAACATCCTTAAGCATATTGCCCACTCCTACTGAACGGATATTTCCGCTTTCGCCTTTACTGAGATACACAAAGCCGTATGTTCCTGTGTATGGCTTGTCGGGGTCATATTCGCCCGGGCAAATCCATATTTCATAGCTATCGTCAAGCATTAACTCAGCAAGTTCCAATCCAAAGCGGAACTGCTTTTTTGAGTGATTGCTGAGAGTTTGCTCAAATTCTGCAACAGTTATATATTCTTTCTCTCTGAGGATATCATAAAATTCATCATACGGCGTGTCTTTATTCACCGATGAATACAATTCGTCTGCAGTTCCTGTTATCAGGTCGTAACCCGATGTAAACCAGTTATAATAATCATCAAAATATGCCTGTGAAACGGGTACATTTACCGTTATTACCGTCGCCAAAGCAACATATATAACACAAAGCGCTGACACAAGCACAGGATGATTCTTTTTGGGGTTGCCTTTTACTTTGAGAACAATAAAGAAAATCAACGGCAGCAACGATAATATGAAATCAATTGTTTTGTAAGGTACATAGATGTCAATATACGAAGTGTATTTATCAAGCACAAACGATAACACTTGTTCAAAATTAAAACTGCAATCGGTTGTAAAACTTGACACAAACATATTAGAGGTTATGCTCAACACGAAGTTAATCACATTTGCCACAGTTAACCCTAAAAGGCACTTAGCAAGACCTTTACGATATAAAATCAAAGTGAACACAAACATTGCCAGGAGCAAAAAATGTCCTACTGCCGACATCAGAAATTCAGGGTCAATATTGAGAGCATAATCATAAACCAAATCATAAACGCTCAGATTGCAGAATGATTCATACCAGGAATTAGCCAACAAGAATAATATACCCACAGCAACCGCCCACCAGGTGCGCTCGAAGTGGAGTTCTTCAAAGTCATTGCGGATGGAGGATTTCACTTCCTCGTCCTCGCCCATATCGGCTATTGCTTTGTCGATGCTTGCACCGGTGTCGTAGCCGATTTCGGTATAAAAATCGATGCGGTCGAAGATGTGAGCTTCGATTTCGGAACGGAGCTTTTGCTGTTTGGATTTTGGTATGTTTTTAGGAATTACCGAATCAACGTAGCTTTCGATTTTGTTCATTATTTCACCTCATTTACAACCCATTACGGAACGACACGCGGGTCGTTCCCTACACGGCAGGTGCAAGCCCCTGCCCTACTAAAATTAACACCTCATCCACCGCTTGCGCGGTCCCCCTTCTCCTCAAGGAGAAGGCTTTTTCAGTCGTTGGGGCGTTACCCCATACAAAATTATATCCTTACAAAATCCCTCTGCGGCACAATTATGCAAATGAAACGGCTTCGCCTGAAACAACCTTGCCCACGGCTGAAGAATATGTTTTCCACTCTTCTCTTGATTTGGCAAGCTCTTTAATTCCCTTTTTGGTGATGTGGTAATACTTTCTCTTTCTGCCCTGGTCGCTCTCTTCCCAATAAGACTTCACATATCCGTCGCGTTCAAAGGCATGGAGAATGGGATAAAGTGTTCCCTCTTTAAAAGAGAAAACCTGCTCGCTTTTCATTTCAATTTCCTTGATAATCTGGTAGCCGTACATATCCTTGCTTTCGAGAACGGATAAAACCAGAAGTGAACTGCTTCCCTTTGTGAGTTCTTTTTTAATTGCCATAAAAACATCTCCTTTTATATTTTTGATTTATACATAGAGTTGCTATACATAGTGTAACATAGTATATTGTGCCTGTCAACACAAAAAAATTAAATTATATGCTTGTTTATCATCAGTTTATGTAGTAAAATAAAGAGAACGAAAAAAATAAGGATGGCTTATATGAAGGACATATATTTTTCAGATAAAGACGAAACCGGTGAAATTCCGATTCTTACCCCTGAAGAAATTGAACTTATCAAGCGCAGACGTCAGCAAAAGGCCAACGAAAGCGGTTCATTTATCACTCCCCCCGGAGAAAGACGCGCTGACAGCTTTAATGCGGATTTTGAATATGACCCGCAGGACTACATAGACTTCAAAAAGCCTGCCCCCCGCCGTGCACCTGTTCAGGTTCAGGTGGAATATGATGACGAATACGAAGAAGAATATGAAGAGCCTGCAAGGAAGAAAAGGGTTGACACCGAAGACGACGATGAAGACCTTAAAAACACCAGAAGAGGCTGCGGTTGCGGTTGCCTCGGTATGTCGGTGATGTCAATTTTTTTGGCAATTGTTATTGCGGTTGTGGGCTGTTTCGGCTATGCCGTAAATATGCTTAAAGAAATGAACATCGAAAAATCTGCCGACAACAGCTTTGTTGACCCTTCACTGCTCACCGATGCCGACGGAGTGAAAAACATTCTGCTCATCGGCCTTGATGATGACCAGGGCGGCACCTCCCGCTCGGACACAATGATGCTGCTCACCCTCGACACAGTGAACAAATCAATCAAGCTGACATCTTTCCTTCGTGATATGTGGGTTGAAATTCCTGACTACAAAAGCGCAAAGCTCAACGCGTCTTACGCCCACGGCGGCACGCAGCTGACAATGGACACAATTGAGAGCAACTTCAATGTGGATATCGACAACTATGTGATTGTTGACTTTGAAATGTTCAAAAATATTGTTGATGCTCTTGGCGGAATTACAGTGGAAATCACAAAGCGCGAGGCTGACTTCATTAACCGCACAACAAAGTCAACGGTTGAAGAAGGTATAAACCAGCTCGACGGCAAAAAAGCGCTGATTTATGCAAGAATCAGAAAGCTTGACTCAGACTTTTACCGAACAATGCGACAGAGAAAGGTTATCACCGCGATTATTGACAAAGTTAAGGACACCAATCCCCTTGAGCTTGTGGGAGTAGTGAAGGAAATTTTGCCGATGATTACCACGGACATCAGCCCGGTGAATATGATTTTTACCGGAATTTCTGCGCTTAGCTGTTTTGGGGCTGAAATTGAACAGATGCAGATTCCTGCAGACGATGCGTATGTATCAAAAAGAATCAACGGTCAATCGGCTCTTGTGCCTGACATTGAAAAGAACAAAGAAAAACTCAAAGATTTTATTTATGGCGAAGTCAAAGGAGAATAAATGCATTATATAATTCTTGACCTTGAATGGAATAATACTTATGCCCGAAGAAAAAAGGGATTTCTCAACGAAATAATTGAAATCGGTGCAGTTATGCTTGACGACGAACTGAACACAATTGACCGGTTTTCCTGCCTGATTAAGGCACAGATCGGAAAAAAGCTCCGCGGTAACATCAAAAGGCTTACAAGCATCACAAATGAAGACATCAAAAACGGCGTTGTTTTTACCAGAGCTATGAGCTCATTCCGCGATTGGATAGGCAGCGAGGAAAATGTGATTCTTTCATGGGGCGACAGTGACATCAGAGTGCTGATTGAAAATTTCAAATATCTCAACGGCATTGACACCGTTCCGTTTCTCTCAAATTACGCCGATGTTCAGAATTATGTGCAGACGATGCTTAAGGTTTCCAAATCTCAGCAAATCGGGCTTTCGGCAGCGGCTGAAATGCTTGAAATTGACGAAAGCGCATTTTCTCACCACAGAGCTCTGGAAGACAGCAAGCTGACAGCAGAATGCTTCAGAAAGGTGTTTAACAAAGAGGAATTCAGCAAGTATATTGTTAAATGTGACAACGATTTTTACGGCAAGCTTGCATTCAAGCCAAAGGCAATCAGCAACATCAACAATCCTCTGGTGGACAAAAATATGCTCACCTACAAGTGTGAAAAATGCGGACTTGACGGTGAAATTGTGAAGCCATGGAGATACTCTAACCAGTATTTCAGGGCAATTTACCATTGCCCCAACTGCGATTCTTACGTAAGAGTTGCGGTGAGATTTAAAAAATATTACGACCATATTGAAACAAAGAAAAACATTTCAATAATCAAACCTGACGAGGAACAGGTAAAAACGGAGCAATCGTGATGATTGCTCCGCTTTTTTATGACATTATCGAATTTTTGTTTATTGCAAATATGTGTGTTTGGTGTATAATTTAAAGCATAATGTTCAGGAGGAAATACTATGGCTTTTATCTCATTTCTCAAAAATTTTATTCACGGAATTTTAGCTGTTGTGGTTATTATTCCCCTTGCACTCACAATGGGCGCAGATGACAAGGCAGGCACAGAGGTTGAAACCTACGAAACCACCAACCAGTATATTGTTGAATACGGCAATCCCGATATTTCTGCCCACCGTTCAGGCGCAGGTGTTGCACCGCAGAACACACTTATGGCATTTGAAAAAATGCTTGAAGAAAACGATGAATACGGCGTGGACACCTATGAATTTGATGTTTCTCTCACCGCTGACGGTGAGTTGATTGTGCTTCACAACCTCACTTATGATGCAACATCAAACGCCGTTGAAGCTTTCGGCCGCGAAAATGTAAAGGCATCGGAGCTCACCTTTGAAGAGGCTCAGGTACTCAATATGGGTGAAAATTTTGAAATCAACGGCGAATATCCCTACAGAGGCCTCCGTGGTGACGATATCCCCTACAACCTGAGAGTTGCAAAGTGTGAAACCATTATTGATTACATCGAAGCAAACAGCGGTGATAAGGAATTCAACTACATCATCGAAATCAAAAGCACAGGAAAGCAAGGCAGACAGGCCGCAGACAAGCTTTATGAAATCATCAGCGAAAGAAATATGAAAGACCGCGTTATCTGGGCAACATTCCAGCCCGACGTTTCCTGGTATATGGAAAAGAATTATCCCGATATGCCCCGCTCGGCAGGTATCATTGAAGTGCTTCAGTTCTACATTTACGCAAGAATGGACTGGGACCTCAGCGACCTCGACGTGTCATATTGCGCACTTCAGATTCCCTACGGTGACAGTGCCGCAGGCGGACTCATTAACCTTGGCACAAAGAAAGTTATCAACTACGCCCACAAAAACGACATTGCTGTTCAGTATTGGACAATCAACGATGCTGACGATGTGGAATACCTCACTAAAAACGGTGCAGACTGCATTATGAGCGACTACCCCGATATGGCAAGCGAGGTTGTTGAAAAATTTAACTCGGCAAAATAATTGAAAATTTCAAGCATCCTTTGAGTCGGCTTCAAGGGATGCTTTATTGTTTTTCGGATAAATTTATATTATTATGTTCCTGACCGGTCAACAAATCAATTGAGGTGATGTGATGACAATTTATCTTGGCGAAAACATAAAAAAATTAAGGCGCGAAAACGAGCTCACCCAGGAAGCCCTTGCGGAATTTTTGGGCGTTACCTTTCAAAGCGTCAGCAATTGGGAGCGAGGCGAAAGCTACCCTGACATTACGATGCTGCCGGAAATTGCAGGCTTTTTCAAGGTGAGCGTTGATGAGCTACTCGGCATAAACAAGGCTGAAGATGAAACGGAAATTATCAGGGAGCTTGAGGCATACGACAACCTTACCGATGAAAAGCTGAAACAAAAAATCATCATCGGGCTCAAAGAAAGATTTCCCAATAATTTTCGTATTCTGTTGAGATATATGACCTGCCTTGTACATTTCAGCGAGCTGACCGACGAAAGCATCAAGAAAATAATTGCAATTTACAACAACATTCAGCACAACTGCAGCAATGACAAAATACGGATTTCAGCCAAAAGACATATTGTTGAGCTTTATAAGGGGCTTTCACAAAAAGAAGGAAGCGGCATAACCTTTGAAGACTGCGAAAAAATCATAAAAGAAATGCCGAGAATGAGAGACGGGCAGGAAATGTTCTGCTTTTATTACCCCCAGGACTACCCCAACGGCGACGAGATAATAATGAACACTCTTGAAGAACAATTCCTGTTGCTTCATACCGTTTATTCTCATTATTTTCATTACAACGGCTTTTTCTATGACAGAAGCTTTACTGACGAATGGGTGCTTTCCGCGTTTAAAAAGGAGCTTGATTTTTTGAGCTTCGTGTACGATGACGGTCATTACGGAAAAATGTGGCGAACGGTAATATACAATTACGGACATTTAGGCGTAAGATATTTCAAGCTCGGCGATGAAGCCAACGCTTTAAAAAGCTTTGCAAAAATGTGCGAACTGGCAATTGAATTTGATAATATGGACCGAATAACGACCATGCACTCGGTTATGTTTGAGGGCTTGGAATTTGACAAGCATACTCTGGGTTCAACTTACGTGGCTAAAGCCCAGGTCAAAGAGCTTTTAACAAAAAAATATCCGCTCTCTGATAAATTCAAAGAAACGGATGAATTTAAAAATCTGCTTTTGACTCTTGAATAAGCACAAATTAAGGGAGGCATCTGCCTCCCTTTTGCTATGCTTATTTAACTGCTTCCATAATTCTTTTGGCTACATTTTCAATGTCCTCGGCAGTCCAGTCGGCATCCATAAAGATGTGTGCGCTGCGCTTGAGAATCCCGAGGCTCTTCTGACACATATCTTCGCTGTAGCTGACATTTTTGTTGCACTCCCATTTGAATGGGTCCATAAGCGGATGAGCCGCGCCGCGCTTTTCGAGAATCGGCTTCCAGTCGTTATAAACGTGTTTGCCAGTAAAGCCGGGAATTGTTGCTCCTGTTTTTTCTGCAAAGCGCTGACATTCTTCAATGGTATCAAATCGGAATGTTATTGCAATTGCACTGTCACCCTCGTCATCGTTACAGGGGGTATAATCAAAGCCGTCACCCAAAGTCTGTTTCAGGAGAGCCTTGTTCTTTTTGAGGTCTGCTACAATACCATCAAGCTTTTTGAACTGCTGACGGAGAATTGCTGATGTGATTTCACCAACACGGAATTCTGTTCCGCAGAAAGGCTCGGTTGAGAAATCCTTCATCTGATCACCAAAATATGCAACAGCACTGCTGTCATGATAAATAAGGGCTTTTTCAAAAATTTCTTTACTGTCGGTGAGAAGTGCTCCCCCCTCACCTGCACTGATTATTTTAAAATAATTGAAGCTCAATGCACCTGCATCACCGATTGTTCCCAATCGCTGACCGCGGAATCTTGCTCCGTTTGCCTGGCAGGCATCTTCAAGAACAAAAAGATTATACTTCTTTGCGACTTTCATAATTGCATCCATATCACAGGGATAGCCCATCATATGAACGGGTATAATTGCCTTTGTGCGCTCGTTTATTTTGGCTTCAACATCAACAGGGTCAATCATAAGAGTTTCATCAACCTCGGCAATAACAGGCATCGCTCCTGCTGCAACAACGGAAATAGCAGTTGCAATATAGGTATATGCAGGAATGATAACCTCATCCCCGGGGCCGATTCCCATACCTATCAGTGCTGAAACAAGGGCGGCCTTACCTGAAGTCATAAGCACTGCATGGTCAACACCGAAAAGCTCCCGCATTTCTTTTTCACAGGTTTCGGTTTCTCTGAGTGCATCGTTACATTTAAAAAGCTGTTTTGATTCGATTACTCTCGCAACAGCATCTATTTCTTCCTGACCTATTCTGAACATAACTAATCTTACCTTTCTAAATTGGCTATATTTTCAAGTGTACCTTTAAACAAATGATAATCCGCATCATCAACCAAACATTGAACATTGTTATAGCGGAACATCGTAACCTCATATCCGCCGCGGCAAAGCTGATCTTCAGTTGGGAAATATCCCTTTGAGCCGTTGGTGTTTGAAAGCGAAAGAATATTCAGATCTTTGACCGCTTCGTTGATGCGCATACCGACCATTGAAAAAAGCTCATAAGGAAAGCCGACAAAAGCAACTTCACCGAGTCTGATAACGGATTGCTCAATTTCTGCATATTCCTCTTCAATGTAACCGTTTTCGTAGGATTCCTTAACCTTGCTGTAATAGACGGCAATCTGCTTATCCTTGTTGATAAGACCCTCTTCAACATTTTCACAGGCAGCCCTTGCCTCTTCATAAGGAATCCGCTTATCATAGGGCATTTTGACTTTTGATGAAACAGAGGATACTGAAACAGGCCTGTATTCCTTGATTGAATCAAAAATACCGATTGCATCCTTTGCGCCAATATTTCCGATTTCATAAATATAAGACAAATCCGCGGTTGTGGCGCCGTTGGAAAGACGCGGACCGACATCACCCTCGGGACCGTTGAAAAAGGCTGTAACAGCCCCGGAATGAGCCTGAAGGGCATCTGTCATAACACCAGACCAGTCACGGCTGATTTCTTTGTTGAGGCCTGCACAGGTGCCGTGGCAACCGTAATGAATGATATTACCCACAACAGCACCGTTTTCACCTTTGAACGAAATAACCGTCATCTGAGGGTTATAGGGTCCCCAGGTGCATTGTCCGAGGCCGATTGAATTATCTTCCTCAAGCTGACGTCGGTTGATACCGAGGTCACTTCTGCCAATGCCTACGCCCATGGTAACCGACTGCTGAGAATTAAAGGCATCTTCAACAGCTTTGAGAAGATTGGGTTTTAAAACGGATGTGTAATAATCCATATTAACTTCACCCCAGCCGGGCATATTGATGGTTGACGGGCCTGAGTGGGTATGGGTAGCGCTGATGAGAATATTGCCTCTTTCAACGCCGAAATCACGGCTGATAATGTTGCGCAGCTCGTCGGTGACAGTTGTATCAAGAAGACAGACACAAACCGTAACGAGGAGATATTTTTTCTCACCCTGTGTGAAGGCAAAAGCCGTTGCAGTGAGTTTATCGTTAACGCTTTCGGATTTAACGTCGGGTCGGTAGCCAAAAAGCAGAGCTCCCACAGGAGGAGTTATGTCTGCAACACGCACGCCCAACAAAAGCTTGTTTTTCATAATATCACCTTCCGAATTGATTTTAATATTTCGGTCAGAAATTAACAATACCTCAAATTCTTAATTTATACCCAAAAATTCACTTTTGGTTGACTATTAGTAAAATATTGTGATATTATGGGATTTAAGAGGTGTTCTTATGCTTTATCAGCCTATATTAAGTCACGAAAATTCACTGACGGTGGGGTTGGCAGACCTTGGAGATTTTCCGACCCACAAGCATTATGAAATTGAAGTTTTATATTGCGCCAAGGGTTCTTGCAAAGTAATTATCAACAACGAGCCTTATTTGCTCAACGTTGGTGACGTTGCATTTATCCCCTGCCTTGTTCCCCACGAAACAGTTAAAACCGAAGAAAACAGCTGTCAGCTTCTGATTGAAGCGGGCCCCCTTTTCCTGGGAAATCACTTTGACAGGCTTTCTTCAATTGAAATGGAAAGCTTTGTTTTTACGCTTACTGAAAGTGAGTTCGGCAAAAAAATCAAAGCCTTGCTTGATGAAATAATTGAAGAAAAAAGCAAATTTCAGCCAAACGACCTTATTATCAGAGGTAATGCGGCAAAAAGTTTCGGGCTGGTACTCAACGAAATTTCAACGGAAGAAAAATCTGCCCCCAAAAGAGATAAGCACAAAATAAACAACATTGAAAAGGTACTTGATCTGATTCACAGAAATTACTCAGAAAAGATTTCGGTTGACCTTGCTGCTGATGTTGCAGGTTACGGCAAAAGTAATTTTTGCAAAATTTTTAAAAACACAACAGGTGTCACATTTCATCAATATTTAAACAATTACAGAATTGAGCGTTCAAAATTCTTTTTGAAGCATACTGATATGTCTGTGTCTGAGGTTGCGGAAATCGTTGGCTTCAGCGAGTCAAAAACCTTTTGCCGCGTGTTTAAAGAAATAATGGGCATTACACCGAAAAGCTTTTCTGCACAATAAAAAAACACACCCTGCGGTGTGCTGTTCATAGGAGGAAAGAATAGAGAAAATTCTTTCTATATATAATGCGCCGGAGCGCTTGTTTTAACATCCGCCGCAAGCTACATTCACTCACGGCAAAAATCAGTGAAGCTTCTCAGAAAGCTCACAAAGTTTAACAAGCTTCAAAATCTTCTTGAAAGAAAACTTTTCTCTTGCAACCTCTTTAAGAAGCTTCTGTTCGTAGTTAAAAAGTTCTTTGCTCATTTTTATTTCCCCTTTCTTTTGATTACACTAATATTATAGCAATTGTCAGAAATTTGTCAAGCAAATTGCACAAAAATAGTGTTAGATATTTGTGCTTTTTAACTTGTTATTTTTGTATAAAGTGACAAATCAAAACATTTTTACTTGTACAAATTGACATTTTATGTCTTATTCCGACACAAAAAATAAGTTTGAAAATATTTTTCAAAAATTTTTCAAAAAAGTGTTGACAAATGCGTCTTAATGGTGTATAGTATCAAAGTCGCTGCTGAACAGCGCAGTGATAAAGAAAAAGTGTGGGAGCATAGCTCAGCTGGGAGAGCATCTGCCTTACAAGCAGAGGGTCACAGGTTCGAGCCCTGTTGTTCCCACCAAATGGCCCGGTAGTTCAGTTG
>JBGVFJ010000070.1:0-2951 GCA_045121005.1 Acutalibacteraceae bacterium | reverse complement strand
ATGAGCGTAAGTTTAGCTTATAAATGGTATATATAACATTGAAGTAATATATTTAGTATATTATAGTTGTTTGTATAAACAAATGCAGATTTCATATCGTAGAATTTCTGAACGAACATAATCCAGACCCTAATGATACGGAAGAATTCATTGGGGATGGTGGAGATGGAATGTTTGTTTTTCAAAAACGGATGTAATATATCAAAATCCAATTAAGATAATCCTGCCTTCGGGCTTGATTATAAATATTATTTTTAAAGGAGATTGCTTTTTGAGAAAGACAATCAGAAAAACGGAGAGTGTAATGTAAACGGGAGGTTTGCAAATATATTCTCGCAATCCTCTCGTATTTTGAGCGTCACGATTTATGAAAGGATTTAAAAATGAACAATTTGACGATACGTTTAGAAACTGAAAATGACTACAGAGCAGTAGAAGAACTCACCCGAGAGGCGTTCTGGAATGTTTATAAGCCGGGTGCCGATGAGCATTATTTTGTACACAAAATGCGAAATCATCCCGACTTTATTCCTGAGCTTGCCTTTGTTCTTGAAAAGGACAGCAAAATCATAGGCAACATTATGTACACCAAGGCGTGGCTCGAGGACCAGAACGGAAAAAGGAAAGAGATTCTTTCCTTCGGCCCTCTTTGTGTCGCACCCGAATATCAGCGGCAGGGGCTCGGTAAGCTTCTGATTGAGCATTCATTTGAAGTTGCCCGCAAAATGGGCTACGATGTGAATATCAATTTCGGCAATCCGGGTAATTATGTCAGCCGAGGTTTTGTAAGCTGTAAAAGGAAAAATGTTAGCTTTGTTGTTGACGGCAACTTCCCTACGGCTCTTCTTGTCTGTGAGCTCCACCCCGGAGCTCTTGACGACAAAAAGTGGATGTATATCCCGAGTACCGCTGCCGATTGCTGTGAAGACACTGCCGCAGTTGAAGCCTTTGATGCCACCTTCCCCGAAAAGGAAAAGAAGTGGATGCCGAGTCAGGAGGAGTTTTATATCTACAGTCATTCTTCCGTAGTAAGATAAACGTAAACACCGCTGAGGAATCAGGATATTCCTTGGCGGTATTTTTTTGTGGCATTTTCTATTTGAATGTGGTATAATTATCTTCGGTAATTAAAAATTTATTATTCAGGAGAATTGATATGAGTAATTTTCGTTTTGGTATTATGGGTGCAGCTAAAATTGCAAATAAGTTTTGTGAAGCAGTTTCATTACTAGATAACTGTGAAGTATGTGCAATTTCAAGCAAAAGCTATGACAGGGCAAAAGATCTTGCTACTAAGCACGGCATAAATAAATATTACGACAATTATATAGAAATGCTTGAAGCTGAAAAACCTGACTGCGTATATATTGCTGTTACAAACAATGACCATTACCGTCTTACAATGATGTGCGTTGAAAGAGGTATTCCCGTATTATGTGAAAAGGCAATGTTTCAGAATTCAGATGAAGCGAAAAAGGTTTTTGAAGCAGCTGCAAGAAATAAGGTTTTCGTTATGGAGGCTATGTGGAGCCGTTTTTTACCTGCCGTCAACAAGGCGAAAATGTGGATAGATAACGGCGAAATCGGTGTTCCTGAAATCTCACAGTTTTCAATCGGATTCAAGGCTGCCGAAGATAACTGCAATCGATTTTTTAACCCATTACTTGGTGGCGGTGCTGCAAAAGATATTACTGTTTACGCCTATGAAATTACTACGTATCTGATTGATCAAGAGATAAAAAATATGAATGTTTCTGCTACATGGAGTGACAGCGGTGTAGATACCAATAATCATATCAGTATTGAATTTGAGCACACCCTGGCAGATCTGGCGGCATCTATTATGACCTCTATTGACGATAAAATGATAATATACGGAAAACACGGAAAGATCGTTATCCCGAATCCCCATCATTCAAGCGAATGCTTTTTATATGATATTTACGGAAATATCAAGGAGCATTTTGAAGATAAGGAAACAGTAAACGGCTTCACTTATGAAATCAGCGAGGCTATGAGATGCATTAATTCAGGTGAAACCGAAAGCCCTGTTGTTCCGTGGAAGGTTACAATAGCATGTTCTGAGCTGTTTGACAAAATAGCAGAAACAAAAAAACAATGAGTACCTGAAGCTAACCCCTGACCGTCAAAAGTCAGGGGTATTTCATTCACTAAGCTCAATTATCATTTTTCCTTGCCTCTGTGCCAAAGACTTAAACTGCCAAGCACCGCCGAAACTATGTGTAACATAAGTCACAACAACATCAGCCTGCTTTATCATCCATTTGTTGCGATATGATATTGCAAAGCGTTTGGGTACTGTTTCAACACCTTCGGGAAGAATAGTTTTTGAGTAGTCTTCATATTCGTTTTTCTTCGTTGGCAGATAAGCTAAAACCACGCTGTAAGTAATAGGATAAACTTTAACAAAGGTACATTATTTGAATTTGCAATTGACGGCAAAGACAGTGGTATGTTTACACTTTAAGAGGTTTATTATTGGTGAGCAGAAAAAACAAATCTGATTACGGATTAATTATATTGGCATTTATAATAGGTGTTCCTGTATTTTTAGCAATAGAGAATCCTGTTGTTTTCTGGGTGATTTTTATGCCTATTGCAGTTTATTTTGTTACTAAGCTTATAATTTAGCTTAAGGGTAGGTAATCAAAAAATTAAATATAAAGCCGTCACTTAATTGTGACGGCTTTACAGACTGTCGATAAACGCACAAGAACAACAATGTTGTGTTGTTATATGAAGTGCGTAGTAAATTCAAATTAATATTAAGCATAAAGAAATCGTACAAGGCATCGTGAACTGCCCCAAATTGTACGGACAGCACAAAAAACACCCCTATGGTGTTAAATATTAAGTTTAAGCAACAAACTGATTTCGTTTTTCAAGCGGAGTCAGTTTTGTTTTTAATTGAATTCTTTCATTGTTGTAGA
>JBGVFJ010000069.1:0-36246 GCA_045121005.1 Acutalibacteraceae bacterium | reverse complement strand
AACAGCCGAAGCCTTTGCTGATGATTATTATGATTATAACGGCTACGGCGTTGACGAAGAAAACAGCGGTGTACTCTTTTTGGTGGATATGGGCGGCAGAAACTGGTTCATTTCCACCACAGGCAAAGGTATTAGTCTTATTTCTGATGCAGAAATCGACTATATGGAATATGAGGTTATCCCATATCTTTCAGGCGGCGATTATGACTATGCTTTTTCAGAATTCGTGTCAACCTGCGGTGAAATTCTTGAATGCGATTTATATGGAGAATCATTTATCGAAACAAACGGTTATGATGATTCTTACTATGATGATGAGTATTATTATGAAGACGATTATGCCCCTCAGAGCTTCAATTTCTTCAAAAATGCTCTCATAGCCCTTGTAGTCGGTTTTGTGATTGCTCTTTTAATTGTTCTTAATATGAAATCAAAGCTCAAAACTGTTCGTGCAAAATCAGGTGCGGCAGATTATGTTGTAGCCGGCAGTATGAATGTTACTCGCTCTGATGAAAGATTTTTATACAGACACGTAACCAGAACACAGAGGCAGCAAAACAATTCAAACGGTCGTTCCGGCGGCGGAGGTGGAGTGCGCGTAAGCTCTTCGGGCGGCTCCCACGGCGGCAGAGGCGGAAAGTTTTGATAATTTTTTAACAAACCTATTGAAAAGTTAATTAAAACATAGTAAAATAATTTTGTTCAAAAGTGTTTCACTTTTAATAAATTCAGAAAGAAGGAATCTCCAATGGCAAACAGATTTGTCCTCAACGAAACATCATATCACGGCGCAGGAGCAGTTTCAGCAGTAGCTGATGAAATTATTGCAAGAGGCTTCAAAAAGGCTTTTGTATGCTCTGACCCCGACCTTATTAAATTCAACGTAACCAAAAAGGTTACCGACATCCTTGACAACGCAAATATTCCTTACGACGTTTATTCAGAAATCAAGGCTAACCCCACTGTTGAAAACGTACAGGGCGGCGTTGAAGCTTTCAAGGCAAGCGGTGCAGACTGCATTGTTGCTATCGGCGGCGGTTCTTCAATGGACACTGCAAAAGCAATCGGTATCATCATCACAAACCCCGAGTTCGCTGATGTTGTAAGCCTTGAGGGCGTTGCTCCCACAAAGAACAAGTGCGTTCCTATAATCGCTGTTCCCACCACAGCAGGTACAGCCGCTGAGGTTACAATCAACTACGTTATCACCGACGCAAAGAACAACCGCAAAATGGTTTGTGTTGACGTTCACGATATCCCCGTTGTTGCAGTTGTTGACCCCGAAATGATGGCTTCAATGCCCAAGGGTCTCACAGCCGCCACAGGTATGGACGCTCTTACTCACGCAATTGAAGGCTACATCACCAAGGGTGCTTGGGAGCTTTCAGATATGTTCCACATCAAGGCAATCGAAATCATCGCAAGAAGCCTTCGCGGTGCTGTTGATAACACAGCAGACGGCAGAGAGGGTATGGCTCTTGGTCAGTATGTTGCAGGTATGGGCTTCTCAAATGTTGGCTTGGGTATCGTTCACTCAATGGCTCATCCTCTCGGTGCTCTTTATGACACACCTCACGGTGTTGCCAACGCTATTATTCTTCCCACAGTTATGGAATACAACGCTCCCGAAACAGGCGAGAAGTACAGAGACATTGCCAAAGCTATGGGTGTTGAAGGCGTTGACGCTATGAGCCTTGAGGATGCAAGAAAGGCTGCTATTGATGCAGTTAAACAGCTTTCTGCTGATGTTGGCATTCCTGCTGACCTTAAAGATATTGTTAAGGAAGAAGACATTGCTTTCCTTGCACAGTCAGCATTTGATGATGCATGCCGTCCCGGCAACCCCAGAGATACAAGCGTTGAAGAAATTACCGCTCTTTACAAATCTCTCCTTTAATTTCATAAAATTAAGCCGTCAGCATTTGCTGACGGCTTTTTGTGTTTTAGTGTTGTTTGTTTTTAAAAGCAACTAACTTTGGTTCGAGCTTGCTGTAAGCTTTATCGAAAAGTATGAGCAAAGGTTTTTCGATAATTTTTTTTCTAACAAATTCAATAACAAAGCCTGCTGTAAAAATTATTATTGTACAACCGAACATATGAAGAATCATATAGTTACTGTTTTCAAATTCGCTTGTTTTAAAAATTTCTCTCCACATAAAATCTTTGAAAAATTTGTTGTCGTGAATAAGATAAATTCCAAAGCAAGTGCCGGCAACAGTATTCAGCGCCCCGGAGTAAAACGGTTTGAGTTTTGAGAAGAATGAAATCAGCGCAACTGAAAGAGCAAAAACAACAACAGAGTTTCTTGAATACAATAAAGTTGAATATTTTGCATAAGACGGGAACAGCAAAATCACCGAGATTGCGGAACCGGCAAGTATGAGTATGGTTGCAACAATAATTATGATATCTCTTCTTTTGGCAGTGATTATGTTCTGCGGATATTTTCTCATATATGCGCCGGTCGCATATAATGTGAAAAACAATGTAAACTCGTTTCCTGCAAAGTTCCGGAATGTTAGAGTCGGCAAAACAATCCATAAAATAACCGTTGCAAGTATTAAGTTACGGTGAGTAGCTTTTGAAATGCTGTTGAGAAACTTATTGATAAAAGGTGAAAGTATATACATCACAATATAAGTTGTAAAAAACCAATACAGCGAAAAGCTAGTCGGGAAAAATGCGCTCAACGCGTTTTTTAAGGAAAAATGTTCTGCTGAAAGTGCAATGCAAAGCAGGTAAATACTGACACTGTAAAAAACAACCTGAGATATAAGCACGAAAACCTTTTTGAGGTTAATCTTTGAGTTTACCAGAAAATAACCGGAAATCAAAACGAAAATTACTGTTCCGATGTTTCCTGAATAAAAAAGCGAGAATAAAGTTCCGTTAAAAGAATCGTCGGGCGTGAGACTTGTTCCGTGGTTTACATAATGGGAGAAGATGATCAGAAACATAGCGATGATTCGCAGAATCTCCATTGCAGAATTTCTTTTGGTGACGGTTTGTGTCATAGTTTCACTCCTTGTCAGCTTTTTCCATAATTTCCAAAGCTTTTTTGAGAATTGCCAGCTGTTCTTCACCGGGGTTAAGCTTGATTGCAATGTGTGGCTTTCCTGCGGCGGCAACAGTGATTCTGCCGCGCATTTTTGCCGCAAGAGCCGATATCTTGTTCATGTCAAGGCTTTCAATATACAGGTTGAGTTTGTTGCCTGATTTGCCGATTTCATAAATTCCCTGAGCAAGTGCGGTGTTTCGCATAAGAGCCACCATAATAAGACCCTGAACACTCATAGGAGGTTCACCAAAGCGGTCAATCAGCTCATCCATAACATCGTCGGCATCATCCCTTGTGCGGATGTCTGCGATTCTGCGGTACATTGCAATTTTGTTGGGAACACTTTTGATATATTCCGGGGGAATGTATGCATCAATGGGCAGGTCGATAAGGCATTCCTTTTCAGGTGCGGGCTGTAATTCACCCTTTTCTTCACCAACTGCCTGATTGAGCATTTTCATATACAAATCATATCCCACAGATTCCATATGACCGTGCTGCTGAGTGCCGAGAATATTGCCTGCGCCTCTGATTTCGAGGTCGCGCATAGCGATTTTGAATCCTGAGCCGAATTCAGTGTATTCTCTGATAGCGGTGAGTCTTTTTGCGGCAATTTCCGAAAGCTCCTTGCCTCTTGTGAATGTGAAATATGCGCTGGCTCGTCTTGCGCTTCGACCAACGCGGCCTCTTAACTGATGAAGCTGCGAAAGCCCCATTCTGTCAGCGTTTTCAACTATCAGGGTGTTAACATTGGGCACATCAACACCTGTTTCAATAATGGTGGTGCACACGAGAATGTCTGTTTCGCCCTCTAAAAGATTTTTCCAGATGGAGCTGAGCTTTTCTTCTGTCATCTGTCCGTGAGCATAGGCAACATTTGCTTCGGGCATCATCTCTTTGATTTTTGCCGCAACCTTTGTGATGGTTTCGGTGCGGTTGTGCAGGTAGTATACCTGACCGCCTCTTCGAAGCTCGTTTGCCATTGCCTGAACGAGTACCTCCATATTATGCTCAATAACATAGGTCTGAACAGGATGTCTGTCCTGAGGAGCCTCTTCAAGAATGGACATATCCCTGATGCCTGACATAGCCATATTCAGTGTGCGGGGGATAGGTGTTGCCGAAAGAGTGAGCACATCCACATTCGGGTATGCGGCCTTGAGCTTTTCTTTTTGCGCCACACCAAAGCGTTGCTCCTCGTCGATGATGATGAGCCCCAGATCTCTGAATTCAATATCCTTTGAAATGAGTCTGTGAGTGCCGACGAGAATATCAATGTAGCCCTTTTTAAGGTCTTTTTTGATCTGCTCCTGGTCTTTGGCACTCACAAAGCGCGACACCATCTGCGCTTCAATGGGGAATCCCTCAAAGCGCTTGCGGATTGTCTGATAATGCTGAAGGGCAAGAATTGTGGTGGGCACAAGAATTGCACACTGCTTTCCGTCTGCGGCGCATTTGAAAGCCGCGCGCAAAGCAACCTCTGTTTTGCCGAAACCAACGTCACCGCAAAGAAGTCTGTCCATGGGGTGGCTCTTTTCCATATCGCTCTTGATTTCATAAATGCAACGGAGCTGGTCGTCGGTTTCGTCGTATTCAAATCTTCTTTCGAAATCGTTCTGCATATCTATGTCGGGTGAAAATGCGTGTCCCGGCATATTTATTCTTTTTGAATAAAGCTCAATGAGCTCTTTTGCCATATCCTTAACAGAGGCTCTTACTCTTGAACGGGTTTTGTTCCATTCCTTGCCGCCGAGGCGGTTGAGCTTGAGGGTGTGTGAGTCACTGTTAGGTCCGATGTATTTCGATACCTGATCAAGCTGAGTAACGGGCACATAAAGCACATCACCCTTGTCATACTTGATTTTGATATAATCCTTAACATTGCCGTCAGCTTCAAGCTGAGTGATTCCGTCAAAAATACCTATACCGTGGTTTACGTGAACAATATAGTCGCCCTTGTGAAGTTCTTCAAGGCTGTTGAAAACGGCGGCCTTGTTCACCTTTTTCTTTGCTTTTGCAACAGGTAACGCCTCGCGGCTGCCGTAGGTAAATACGGTGAACTTTGCATTGGGGTATTCAAAGCCCGAATAAAATCCGCCGGGGAGAACAATAATCTTGCCCTCAGGCACAATTTCGGGAGCCTTTTCAAAATAAATGCTGTCATATCCCTCGCCGATAAGGTCGTCGCAAAGGTTCTGCGCAACCTTGGGCGTGCCTGACATAATAACAACGGTCTGGCCTTTGCGGTTGTAAATGGGCTGAAGGTCATCCTTGAGCACCGCAAATGTTCCGTTCCAGGCGGAAATCTGCCTTGCGTTGAAGGTGACAAGCTCCTTGGTGGGTGTGTCAAAGCTGCCTCGTGCAAGGTTGTCAAGGTAAATTACACCCAAGTCCTCGTAAAAGGTGAGCATATCACTCCATTGGATAACATATCTGTCAAGACCCTTGCACACAACACCTTCTTCAAGGAAAGCTTTGTATTCCTCGTTAAAAAGCTGTAACGCGGCATTGGCCCTGTCTTTAACCGAAAAGCTTTCGCTCACAAAAAACAAGGGTCTTTCAATATAATCAAAAACAGTTGAGCAGTCTTCATAAATCAGCGGCAGGTATCTGTCAAGTGAGGGTAGAGTAAGCCCTGCTTTGAGCTGTTCAATATCATTTTGCAATGATTCTTTAACCTTAACACTGCCTTTGCCCTTGATTGCGGGAATAAAAGCTTCAATCTTTTCAATAAGCTCGTCGGTGTCACAGCAGATTTCATTTGCAGGTGTTATAGTGATTTCGTCAATCTGGTTAACTCTTCGCTGGCTCTCCGTTTCAAAAAATGAAATGGAGTCGATGGTGTCACCCCAGAAGTCAATTCTGCAGGGTTGTTCACTGTCGGGTGAAAAGAAGTCAACAATTCCTCCTCGAACAGAAAACTGACCGCTTCCCTCAACATTTTCACAAAAAGAATAGCCTGAGCGGCGCAGCTTTTTTGAAAGCTCGTCTATGGTGATGTCTTCACCCACTTCAAGGTGTATTCTCCTTGAAAATAATTCTTCGGGAGGAATGGTGAGCTGCAGAGCGGCTTCAATGCTGAGCACCACCGCGTCAGCGTTGCCGTCAAGAAGATTGCCCAGCACCGACAGTCTTTTGTGTTCATATTCACGGGATTTAACCTGGGTTGAGCGCAACGAAATATCCCCGGCAGGATACAGCAACGCATTGCAACCGAATGCATTCAGATCCTTGCACAGGCGGTTAGCCTGCGACTCATCCGAGGTGATGATAACTGCCTGCCTTGGGGAAAACTGCTCACAAAGGGAGCTGATAATATGAGCCTTGTGAACTTGTGTCAGTCCCAGTGCACCCAAAGGCAGACGGTTGGAAATAATACTTTTTGTAAGGGATTGGTATTCGCTTGTGCCTTTTAAGGCTTTAGAAAAAAAGGACATTCAAAACTCCTATAAAATAATGCCTGAATTAATCATATCTGCTTTAAGGCGGTTATAATCTCTGTCTTTAAAGCAGTGGCCTGCCATCCCGAGACGGCGTGCCGCTTCAATGTTAGCGGGGGAATCGTCAATAAAAAAGCATTCCTCCGCTTTTAAATTATATGTGTTAAAAAGAATATTATATATTCTCTCATCGGGTTTGATTATTCCGTAATCTGCCGAAACAATAAGTCCCGAAAATTTTTTGCCTGAGGGTACCTTTTCGGGCAAAAATTCGTGAAGCCACTTCGCGCAGTTTGAAAGCACATAAAGAGTGTAGCCGTTATCGTAAAGTGTGTCGATAACAGCTGTCATCTCTTCAAGAGGCGGCATCTGCACCTCTCTGTCAATAATCATTCTCCGCACGCTGTCGTGAATTTCATCGGGGAGGGTAACGAGCATCTTTTTAACAGCCTCGTCAACCTCAAGCTCACCCGAGTCCATCATCTTCCATTCCTTGCTGTGGAAGGTGGCGGAAGAAACAGCGTTGTGATATTTCTGAGGAATATTGTCCCTGAGCATGCGTTCTTCATTAAAATCAATGAGTACGCCGCCCAGGTCAAAAACAATATTTTTAATTGCCATAATTATTCTTTGATTTCAGCGCTCCAGCTGAAGCTGAATTCTTCGTCACCGGAAACCTTTTGGATGGCTCTCTTTTGTGAAAGATCATCTGTCTTTTCAGGGAAATCGTTTACGCCGTACCAGGGCTCAATGCAAACGTAAGGCGCGCCGGGCTTTGCCCACAAGCCGAGGAAAGGACAGTCGCCGAAGGTGAATTCAACGTCACCGGGAAGATTTTTGCCCTTGAGTGTGCAGGTTTTTGATTTAAGGTTGGAAAGCACGTGAGCGTCGGCGTCAAAAATATTTTTGCTGATGGTGAAAATCTTGCCGTCAATGGGAGAGGGGAAGTGCTTTTTGATGATAACGGCATCCTCGTTAATCATTTCGTTGATTACTTCATCCTCAACGGTGTCAAATTCAAGCACATCGTCAATTTCGCAATTAAAACCGGGATGAGCGCCGATTGAAAAATACATATCGCCGTCGTCTTCGTTTCTGATTGTGTGGGTAACGGTAAGCTTTTTGCCGTCAAGTCTGAACTCGATGTCAAAAATGTATCTGTAAGGATAAACCTTCAATGTGTCTTCGTTGTATTTCTGAGTGAGCACAAAATAGTTTTCGCCCTGTTCCTTGAGCTCAAAATCTCTTTTTCTTGCAATGCCGTGGCGGAACATTTCATATTCCTTGCCGTCAACATAAAATTTGTTCTGATATAGTGTGCCCACAATGGGGAAAAGCACGGGTGACTGACCGTACCAAACATCGGGGTTACCCTGCCAGAGATATTCAAAGCCAGTGTCAAGAGATTTAACGGAAGAAAGCTCCGCGCCGTGAGCTTTAACGCTCACTGATAATTTATCGTTTTTAATTTCGAAATTCATAAAATCACTCCTAAAAAATGTTCACAAAATTATACCATATATTAGTATTGAAAATCAATAACTTTTTTAGGTTCGTCAGCTGTGTATGGAACGACCCGTGTGTCGTTCCGAAACACCTCCGTTAACATCGTAGGCACACCCATCGGGCGTCAGTTGAAACCAATGAAGGCGGACTGCCAATGGCAGCCCCTACGAGCTTGTCTGTTGACAAAGCTGTTAGGAGTGGTATAATTTAAACATTAGGTACACACGTATTGAAACCAAACACTTATAATTTTGAGGATGTTGTGCATGAAAAAAACCGTTTATCGTCCCTTTCTTCCTGCCATGGTTAATGAAACCGAAGAATGGTTAACACGAAAATCTGCCCAAGGATTAGAGTTGGTTTATATGAATGGGTGGAAATTCGTTTTTAAAACAAGCAATAAAAACGAAGAAAACGAGTATTTTATTTATTCGGGATTTGATGCAAGTAAAGGCTTTTCTTATGAGTTTTATCGCACCAAAGAAAAGTATGCAAAGAAGTCTGAACTTAAAAAGGCAAATTGTTCCGCTTTTTCGATTGACCCGAAGAAACGTGATGATGACTTTGAAAACTATCGATTTTTAAGAAATAAGTATTACAAGAAGCACTATTTACTTTTGCTCTTGATGACGTTAACTTTTGGTGTTATTTCTCTTGTTGTTTCAATGTATGAACCCGAGTTTATCTGCGTTCCCTGTTTGCTTTGTATTGCAGTTCTATATTCAATTGTTTCTCTCAGCATTCTTTGCAAAAAACGGAGAAAATGATATTGAAAGAATTAGCAGATGTTATCCGCAAACAAATCTTAATATCAAAATCTTTCTTTGAAATTGAAATTGACTAACTACAGCCGGTGCATTGCATCGGCTTTTTCTTTGCCTACCTCTGATGAGGGAGGTGGATTTTGCGAAGCAAAAGACGGAGGGATTGTAAAAAAAATTAAACGAACTACTTAGCCGTCAAACCCTTACATATATCTTCTGTCTTGGGCTCCTTTGGCAAAGGAGCTGTCCGTAGGACTGAGGATTGGAAAGAAAAGAGTTTAATCAATCCTCCGTCAGACCGTCGGTCTGCCACCTCCTTTTCTAAGGAGGCAAAACAATTTCTACCACCAATCTTGTAGGGGTCGATGCCCACATCGACCCGAAACACGCGTTATATGTTGACAAAGAAAATTTGGATGGTATAATTTGATTACAAGATAGAGGATGCCATCTGTCATGATATAATGGGGGAAGAGTTATGAAAAAGCAGTATAAAATTTTGCTGGCTGTAATTATTGCAGAGTTTTTGTTTCTTTTTTATTTTATACCTGAAAATAGTATTCAGTCCTGGCTTGGAAATGCAATCGGAGTTTTTGTTTTCATGTTACCTGTGCAAGTATTGTTGTTTTTATTGAGCAAAGAGGAAAAATACACAGACAAAAAGAGGAAAGTTTTCAAGATTATTTTCTGGTACATAAATCTTTGTTATGTAGGTGGTGCGATAGCCACGTTCATTGAAGCTTATAAATCGGGAACACTATTCTGAAAAATAATAACTTCCAAAAGTTGATGTGAAAAACACAGAACTGTCATCTATCTTAATGATAAAACCGAACAATCGGAGGTAGGTTATGACGAAAATTGTTATAGCTATATTGTTTATAGTTTTCACTTTGGCAAATCTTTTTGCTCTTGAAAAATTCTGTAATTCCTTTACAGATAGAGGTTGGTTTTTTGTTCTTAAATTACTAATTATGTTCGCTTGGTTTATAGTTTATCTTTTGATTATTAAAAAATTAAAAGATTTAGGAATAGATATACCATTTGAATAAGTCAACGAACCAACCAAGGCTGATGCATTTGCATCGGCTTTTTTTTCGGCTCCTTTGGCAAAGGAGCTGTCCGTAGGACTGAGGATTGGCAAAGCCACGATAATATCAATCCTCCGTCAGACCTTGCGGTCTACCACCTCATTTTCTAAGGAGGCCGGTGATTGCTGTCAAATCTATTGTAAACCATTGTAGGGTGCGGCGATTTTCGACGCACCTGAAGCACCGCATCCAAGGAATGTCGGCAAGCGCCATTCTTTACAAGTCACCACCGCAGAATTGTCGCAAAATAATTCCGAATTACGCATTCCGCATTACGAATTGCCAGTCATTTTCCCCACCCTCCGTTAATATAAATCTAAACGGAGGTGTTTTTTATGAAACGCGTTGTGAGTGTTATTCTTTGTTTTGTTGTGTTTGTTTCTGCTTTATCTTTTTCAGCCTTTGCTGAAGAATCAAAAATGCCTGTTGAGGTCAAGGCAAAAGCGGCGGTGCTGATGGATGCCACAAGCGGTAAGGTGCTTATGGCAATGAATGAAAATCAGAAGCTTTATCCCGCGTCCGTCACCAAAATTATGACTATGCTCCTCGTTGCCGAAGCTCTGGAGGGCGGTAAAATCGCCTTTTCTGACACCGTCACCGCAAGCGCAGATGCCGTTAAAAAAGGCGGCTCACAGATTTGGCTCAAGGAAGGGGAGACAATGACCGTTGACGAACTGTATAAGGCTATGGCGGTTTATTCTGCTAACGATGCCTGCGCCGCTCTTGCCGAATACGTTGCCGGCAGCGAAGAAGCTTTTATTGTGAGGATGAATGAGCGTGCCCGCGAGCTGGGTATGAAAAACACAAATTTTGAAAACTGCACCGGTCTTGATGACACTGCCGATAATCATCTTACCACCGCTTACGACATTGCTCTTATGGCACGTGAGCTGATGACCCATGATTTTGTGAAGAAATATACCACCATCTGGATGGATTCGTTAAGGAACGGCGAAACAGAGCTTGTTAACACAAATAAGCTTGTGCGGTTTTATTCGGGTTGTACGGGACTGAAAACGGGCACTACCTCAAAAGCAGGGTGCTGTGTGTGTGCTACTGCCACCAGAGAGGGAACTTCGCTCATTGCAGTTGTGCTTGGCAGTGACAACAGCACCGACCGCTTTGAGGGCGCCAAGGCAATGCTCAACTACGGATTCGCCAATTGGGAAACCGTCACTCCCGAAATTGACCCGTCACTGATAACTGACGTCGGGGTTTCGATGGGCTGTCAACGCAGTCTTCTTCCGCAGATTCCTGCCGCTGCCGGCGTTCTTGTGCCAAAGGGCAGGCGAGGGGATATTGTGCAGGATATACGGCTTGCCACAAGTGTTGAAGCTCCTGTTGAGTCTAATCAGGTGTTGGGTGAGGTGAGAGTTTCTCTCGACGGTGAAACCATCGGAACATACCCGCTGACAGCTCCCCATTACGTTGAAAGGCTCACTTTTTCGGAGGTTTACCGCCGTATGCTTGCCGTGTTCTCAAAAAATTGATAAAATTTACAAAAAACATATAAATTTTACTTGCAAATCATCATCTGTTAGGGTATAATAAACAAAAATAGTATCAATTTTTAACTGGAGGCACATACCCATGCCAATTAGGCTCAAAACAAAGTACGTTGATTCCTTTCTTCCCGAAGGCGCAATGGAGTCAATTATCCCTGAAGTTGAGGCTGCTCACAAGTCGCTTCTTTCAGGCTCAGGTAAGGGCAACGATTTCTTAGGTTGGCTCACATTACCTGAAAATTATGACAAGGCTGAATTTGAAGCTATCAAACAGGCAGCCGCAAAAATTCAGCAGAATTCACAGGTTCTCGTTGTTATCGGTATCGGCGGTTCATACCTTGGTGCAAGAGCAGCCATTGAGTTTGTTAAATCTCAGAATTACAACCTCTTGCCCAAAGACACACCCGATATTTACTTTGCAGGCAACACCATCAGCTCACGCTCACTTGCAGAGCTTGAAAAAATGATTGGTGACAGAGATTTCTCAGTTAACGTTATTTCCAAGTCAGGCACAACCACAGAGCCCGCAGTTGCTTTCCGTATTCTTCGCGACAAGCTCGAAAAGAAATATGGTAAAGACGGTGCAAAAGAAAGAATTTTTGCCACAACCGACAAAGAAAAGGGCACTCTCAAAAAGTTTGCCGATTCCGAAGGCTGGCAGACATTCGTTGTTCCTGATGACGTTGGCGGCCGTTTCTCTGTTCTCACAGCAGTCGGTCTTCTTCCCATCGCTGTTGCAGGCATCGACATTGATGCTCTTATGCAGGGCGCCCGCAACGCTATGGAGCGTTATTCATCTGAGGATGTTATGACCAACGATTGCCTCAGATATGCTGCTATCCGCAACATTCTCTACCGCGGCGGCAGAAAGATTGAAATGATGGTAAGCTACGAGCCCTCATACACAATGATGAATGAATGGTTCAAACAGCTCTACGGTGAAAGTGAAGGCAAAGACGGCAAGGGCATTTTCCCTGCCTCTGCAGTTTTCTCCACCGACCTTCATTCTCTCGGTCAGTATGTTCAGGAGGGTGAGCGTTCACTCTTTGAAACAGTTGTTTTCTTTAAAAACTCCGAAGATGAAGTTATGATTGAAGAAGATAAAGATAATGTAGACGGTCTCAATTTCCTTGCAGGTCAGCCTCTTTCATTTGTTAACACTAAAGCATTTGAAGGCACAGTTCTTGCTCATACCGACGGTGATGTTCCCAACATTCTCATCGAAGCCGACGATATGAACGAAAATGACCTCGGCGAGCTTATCTATTTCTTCGAAAAGGCTTGTGCAGTGAGCGGTTATGTTCTTGATGTTAATCCCTTTGACCAGCCCGGTGTTGAAAGCTACAAGAAGAATATGTTTGCTCTTCTCGGCAAACCCGGATATGAAGATATGAAATCAGACCTTGAAAAGCGTCTGAACAGCTAAGTTTAAATTTCGTGTAAACCACGGATTTAATATATACTAAGGAGGACTAATATATGATTACTCTCATCTTAGGCCGCAAAGGCTCAGGAAAAACAAAATTGCTTATCGAAAAGGTTAACGAAGCAGTTGAAACTTCCAATGGCAACGTTGTTTGCATTGAGAAGCAGCCAAAGCTTACTTATGATGTGAACTATCGTGCACGTCTTATGGATACAGACCATTACGGTGTCAGCGGATTCGACGCTTTCTACGGTTTCCTTTGTGGTGTTTGCGCAGGTGACCACGACATAACAGATATTCTCATCGACGCAACACTCAGAATCGGTTCTCGTGATTATAACGAGCTTGCAGCTTTCCTCAAGAAGGTTGACGAACTCGGCAAGAACCACGTAACAGAGAAGAACTTCGTGTTCACAATCTCTGCTGACGTTGAGGAGCTTCCTGCTGAAATCTTTGATTTCTGCAAAAAGCTTAACTGATTAAAGCAATAACTGACGGGCTCATTTCATCAAAGGGAATGAGTCCGTTATCTCTGTATGTTTAAAGCGAACGGATGGAGATTTTATGATAAGTAAAATGCTCAAAAATGAAGATGTCGATTTTGTTGCAGGCGGGTATTCTTTGGTAACCAATCAAAATTACTTGTCTAAATTGGACCGCAACTTAAATGAGGTAGGTAAAATCAAAGCTTCGAAGTACTCCTATTTGTCTGTTTCTCCAAGCGGTGACTTTTTTCTTTTACACGATTATAAAAAACAAACCATTGAAATTTTTGATGTCCGATTATTTATAAAAGTTTATGAAAGAAAAATTAACTTTGAGCAATACAGTGCGTTTTTTGTTGATGATTCTGATTTACTTATTGTTGAAGATTGTGAGAATGACAGAGCTTCCAAGCTTCATCGTTATAACATCGAAGTTTGCGAATTGACCGAAATCTCTCAAACAGAACTTTTTCCTACAGTTAAAAGCCAAAATAATAACACTTACATTATTCAGTCTAATAAAATTCAAAAATTAAATTCGGATTTTTCAGTTACCGATATATCCTTGCCAACCAAACTGAAGCTGAACGATGTGCTTTTTGATGATACGCTTATAGTTGATGAAAATACTTTGATTGTACCTTCTCGTGGAGCTTTTTTACGGGCTTATTTATGCAAAATCAATTTAAATGCACAAACGGTTACTCATAAAAGACACGTAAGGGGATTTGCTTCTCGAGATATGGTTAGTTTGGGAGGACGGTATTTTGTAAGAGATTGCGAAGTGTTTGGAAAATATTACTTGGAAATATATTCAACAGCAGATTTAAGGCTTATTAAAAAAGTTGTTAAACCTGTTGAAGCAAACTTAAGGATATGTTTTGATGACAAATCAGACAATGTTCTCGTTTGCACTAAACAAGAAATTACAACGATGAGTTTGAGCGAATTCGAACAACAATTATTGAAGTAAAACATTTGATTACATAAAAAATAATGTTTGTTGCCTGTAAAGTAAAAATACTTTAAAAAATTAACAAAAAAATTTAAAAATTGTGTTGACAAATCGCACCGAACACTATATAATGTTCGGTGCATGACATTTGAGGTGAAGTGTGAATTATGTTCTTTATTGACCTTGAGCCTATCTACAACAACCATGGCGCTGTCTATGATTTTGAATTTGACCTTGATTTCAGTGATTACCCCTATAACGGAGGTTATCCTTTCAAGGAGCCTGTACGCATCAGCGGTCAGGTTAAAAATTCAACAGGCATCGTTACCCTTGTAGCCAAGGCAGAATTCACCTTAAGCTTGACTTGCGACAGATGCGCCCAGGCGCTGACTCGTTCGTTTTGCATTCCTGTTGACCACACTCTGGTTACCGAGGTTAATGACGAAACAAACGACGAACTCATTGTAACAGACACATTCCGTTACGATGTAGAACCTCTGATTACAGAGGACATTATCCTTTACCTGCCAACCAAAATTATATGCAGGGATGATTGTGCCGGAATCTGCTCGCGATGCGGCAAAAACCTCAACGACGGTCCGTGTGACTGCAAGAAAGAAATTGACCCCCGTTGGGCTGCTCTTTCATTGTTTACGGACGAAGAAGACAGTTAACATTATTTTAACTTTTATTTAAGGAGGCGCTCAAAATGGCAGTACCAAAGAGAAGAGTTTCAAAGGCAAGAAGAGATAAGAGACGCTCAAGCGTTTGGAAGATGGAAGCACCTGCACTCGTAAAGTGCTCACAGTGCGGCAGTCTCAAGAGAGCTCACAGAGTATGCACTGAATGCGGCTACTACAACGGAAGAATGGTAGTAAGCAAAGAGGCATAAGTCTTTTGAACAACAAAAGGTAGAGAAGTACTCGAGTCTTCTCTACCTTTTCGACTTTTTAGAGAGTAGGAGTAACTATGGCTGTTGTTATTGATTCGGTTGAACCCCGCTCAAAGGCCTGGTGGCACGGCATTAAAGCAGGGGACAAGCTGCTGAAAATTAACCAAAACTCAATAAATGACGTTCTTGATTACCGCTTTTATATTACCGACGAAAGGCTCATCCTTTTGCTGGAAACCAAAGGCGGCAGGCAGCGCACTGTTAAAATCCGCAACAGACAAGGCGGAGAAATCGGCCTTTCTTTTGCAACTTATCTTATGGATAAACAGCGCCGATGCGCCAATAACTGCATTTTCTGCTTCATTGATCAGCTTCCCAAAGGGCTTCGCGAGAGCCTTTATTTCAAGGATGATGACTCAAGATTGTCGTTTTTCTTCGGCAATTACATCACTTTAACTAACCTGAAGCAGGAAGATATTGACCGCATTATCAAAATGCACATCAGTCCCATAAATATTTCCGTTCACACCACCAACCCCGAGCTTCGCGTTCAGATGATGGGCAACAAGCGTGCGGGAAAGGTGCTTGAATATATCAAACAGCTTGCCGATGCAGGCATCGAGCTTCACACCCAGCTTGTGCTTTGCCCCGGCTTCAATGACGGTGATGAGCTTGACCGCACTCTTCGTGATCTGGGTGCGCTTTATCCGTCGCTTAAAAGCATTGCCTGCGTGCCTGTGGGCATTTCCTGCCACCGTGACGGTCTTGCACATCTTACGGACTACACTAAAGAGCAGGCGTTGGATGTTATATCCCGAATTGAAGTTTACAACAATGAGTTTTTGTGCTATAATAAGTCGAATATAGCGTATGCTTCTGATGAATTTTTCATCAAAGCAGGTCTTCAGATGCCCGATGCAACGCGTTACGGTGATTTTGACCAGCTTGAAGACGGTGTTGGCTTGTGGACAATGCTTCGTGATGAGTTTTATGAAGCGAGCAAGGATTTCAGCTTCAATTCCCAAGGCAGAAGGGTGACACTTGCCACCGGTGTTGCCGCTTATCCGCTTATTAAAGAGCTTGCTCAAAAAGCAGAATCTGTTTGCCAAAACCTCACCGCCAATGTTATTGAGGTTGAAAACCGTCTTTTCGGCAACAAAATCAATGTCGCAGGTCTTATCTGCGGTGACGATTTTTACGATGCACTTAAAGACCTTGATTTGGGTGATGAGCTGCTTATCCCCGCAGTTTCTCTGCGCCATGAGGGGGATATGTTCCTTGATGACGTAACTGTTGAGGAGCTTTCAAAAAGACTTGATATTAAAGTTACTCCCGTTAAAAATGACGGATACGAATTATTAGAAAAAATCGCAGGAAAGGGATGATTATATGTCAAAACCGATAGTTGCCGTTGTCGGCAGACCAAATGTTGGCAAATCCACACTTTTTAACAAGCTTATCGGCAAAAGACTTTCCATTGTTGACGACACTCCCGGTGTTACGCGAGACAGAATTTACGGTGACTGCGAATGGCTTAATAACACCTTCCTCCTTGTTGATACAGGCGGTATTGAGCCCCATTCAGATGATGTAATTCTTTCTCAGATGCGCCGTCAGGCACAGCTTGCCATTGACAGCGCCGATGTTATTATTCTTGTTACCGAGCTTCATTCGGGTGTTGTAGCCACCGATGAAGAGGTTGCAGCAATGCTTCAGAAAAGCGGAAAGCCCATTGTTCTTTGTGTCAACAAATGTGATAAGGTCGGTGAGCCGCCTCTTGAATATTATGAGTTTTACAACCTCGGCTTGGGTGACCCCATTCAGGTTTCGGCTGTTCACGGCCACGGCACAGGTGATTTGCTCGACGCCGTAATTGCTCACTTTCCCAAGGAAGAAGCGGAGGAAGAGGAAGATGACCGCGTTAAGGTTGCCGTTATCGGTAAGCCCAATGTGGGCAAATCTTCATTGATTAACGCCATTTCAGGTGAAGAAAGAGCCATTGTTTCTGACATTGCAGGCACAACCCGTGATGCAACCGACACCCTTGTTGACAACAAGTTCGGCAAGTTTACCTTCATTGACACAGCGGGTATGCGCCGCAAAAGCAAGGTTGACGATGCTATTGAAAAATACAGCGTAATCAGAGCAAGAATGGCTGTTGAAAGAGCAACTGTCTGCGTGATTATGATTGACGCTACCGAGGGCTTCACCGAGCAGGATTCAAAGGTTGCAGGTATCGCTCACGATTTGGGCAAGGCTTGTATCGTCGCAGATAACAAATGGGATGCTGTTGAAAAAGACGGCAAAACTATGGACTCATACCGCCGTAAGCTTATGGATGATTTTTCGTTTATGTCTTACGCGCCCATTATCTTCATTTCTGCCAAAACGGGCCAGCGCCTTGACCGTTTGTTTGAGTTGATTAAGTTTGTTGATGAGCAGAACGCAATGCGCATTTCAACAGGTAAGCTCAACGATGTTCTTGCAGATGCAACTGCAAGAGTTCAGCCGCCCACGGACCGAGGCAGAAGACTCAAGATTTACTATATGACTCAGGCTTCCACAAGACCGCCGACGTTTGTTTGCTTTGTTAACCGTAAGGATTTATTCCATTACAGCTATCAGCGTTATCTTGACAACCAGATTCGCGAAATCTTCGGTCTTGAAGGCACTCCCACCAAAATGGTTATCAGAGAAAGAGAAAAAGATAAGAAGTAACTTTTAGTTGTTAACAAACTGAAAATATTGTTTAAAAGGAGCTATTTTAGCTCCTTTTTTTCTTGCTATTTTTAGCGTAATATGTTATACTAATATGAATTTAAATTAGGGTGGTGTAGTATGAGAATTCTCGGTATTGACCCGGGTTATGCTATTGTTGGTTACGGCGTTGTAGATTACACGAATAACCACTTTTCAGTAGTTGAATACGGTGCAATTACTACACCTGCGGGAATGGATTTCAACCGTCGCCTTGAACTGATTTTTGACGAAATGGACGTTATCATTTCCCGCACAAAGCCCGATGCAATGAGCATCGAAAAGCTTTTTTACAACACCAACGCCAAAACTGTTATTGACGTTGCCCAGGCAAGGGGAGTTATTATGCTCTCAGCGCAAAAAAACGGCATTGAAGCCTTTGAATACACACCCTTGCAGGTTAAGCAGAGCGTTGTAGGTTACGGCAGAGCCGAAAAAAAGCAGGTGCAGGAAATGACAAAGCTTATTTTAAAGCTCACAAAAGTTCCCAAGCCTGACGATACTGCTGATGCTCTTGCCCTTGCAATCTGCCACGGCCATTCCAGCGGCTCGCTTATGGGCAAATTGGCAAAATACAAATAACTGATAAAGGACTGATAAGATGTTTTACTCCCTCACAGGCAAGGTTGTTGCAATTGAAGATTCAGCCGTTGCGCTTCAGTGCGGCGGAATTGCTTTCCGCTGTATGACAACTCTCAACACAATTTCAAAAATCGGCAGAACGGGGGAGGAAGCCACTCTTTTCACCCACCTCAACGTCCGTGAGGATGCTATGGATTTGTTCGGCTTCTATACTCAGCAGGAGCTTAACTGCTTCAAACAGCTTATTTCCGTTTCGGGTGTCGGCCCCAAGGCAGGTCTTGCAATTCTTTCACAGCTTTCACCCGATAAACTGGCGTTGTGTATCGCTTCCGGTGATGTCAAATCAATCACCAAAGCTCAGGGTGTAGGTCCAAAGCTTGCACAAAGAGTTGTTCTTGAGCTTAAAGATAAATTCTCTGCAGGTCTTGCTCAGGGCGGTGTAAATGTTGTTGATACATCTTCACCTGCACAGGCAGGCGGCAACAGGGCAGAAGCTGTTGAAGCTCTTATTATGCTCGGCTACAGCCGCACCGAAGCGGCATCGGCAATCGGCAAGCTTGACCCTTCCTTGCCGGCGGAAGAGCTTATCAGATTAGCCCTCAAATCTTTGATATAAAAGTGAGAAAGGAGCAATATAATGGATACAGATTACGAAAACCGAATTGTTGCCCCGGAATATTCCTCGGGTAACGACAGTGAAATTGAATATCAGCTCCGACCTCACTCATTGAGTGATTATATCGGTCAGGAAAAGGTTAAAGAAAACCTCTCAATCTTCATTGAAGCCGCCAAAAACCGCGGTGAATCCCTTGACCACGTTTTGCTCTACGGACCTCCCGGCTTGGGCAAAACAACCCTTGCCGGCATCATTGCCAACGAAATGGGCGTTAATTTCAGATTAACTTCCGGTCCCGCTATTGAAAAACCAAAGGACTTAGCGGCTTTGCTTACAAACCTCAATGAGGGTGATGTTTTGTTCATCGATGAAATTCACCGTATGAACAGAATTGTTGAAGAAATTCTTTATCCCGCTATGGAAGATAATGCCCTTGATATTATCATCGGTCAGGGCCCTTCCGCCAGAAGCATCCGCATCGACCTGCCTCATTTCACCCTTGTGGGTGCCACCACCCGTGTAGGTCAGCTAAGCGCTCCGCTTCGTGACCGTTTTGGTGTTGTTCTTCGCCTTGAGCTTTATTCTGACGAAGAATTGGCAAGGATTGTCAAACGAAGCGCAGGTATTCTCGGCGTTGAAATGGACGATTTCGGTGCAATGCAGATTGCATCCCGCTCAAGAGGTACACCGCGAATTGCCAACCGACTTCTCAAAAGAGCAAGAGACTTTGCTCAGGTTCTGGGCAATGGAATCATTACCGACGCCACCGCAAATATGGCGCTTGACAAAATGGAAATTGATGAGCTTGGTCTTGACTCAATTGACAGACTTATGCTCACCTGTATGATAAAAAATTATAACGGCGGACCCGTTGGTCTTGAAACCATTGCCGCGGCAATCGGTGAAGAAGCCGTTACAATAGAAGACGTTTATGAACCCTACCTTATGCAAATCGGATTCCTTTCAAGAACCCCGCGAGGAAGATGTGTAACCCCCGCAGGCTACAGGCATTTAGGCTTTGAAATGCCCGGTCAGCAGCAGTTGTTTTAATTTAATTTTTAATTAACATTCGGAGGTAATTATGGGCAGATTATTCGGAACAGACGGTGCAAGAGGAATTGCTAACACAGAACTCACCTGCGAGCTTGCCATGCAAATCGGCAGAGCCGCCGCAATGGTGCTCATTGACGGCAATGTAAAACGACCCAAGGTAATGATAGGTATGGACACGAGAATCTCGTCCAATATGCTTTGCTCTGCAATCACTGCAGGTCTTTGCTCTGTTGGCGCAGATGTTATGAATCTCGGTGTGCTTCCCACCCCCGCGGTTGCTTACCTTGTCAAAAAGTATGAATACGATGCAGCTGTTATGATTACTGCATCCCATAACCCTTGTGAATATAACGGAATCAAAATCTTCCAGAAAGACGGTTTCAAGCTTCCGGACGAGCTTGAAGAAAAAATTGAAGCAATTATTCTTGACGGAGCAAGCGTGCCTCCCGTTAAGGTGGGCGCAGATGTGGGCAGAATCAGAACATCTGAAATGCCCGTGTTTGATTATGTGCGTTACCTTGAAAGCACGGTTGACTGCACCTTTGAAGAGTATAAAGTAGCTCTTGACTGTGCCAACGGTGCCTCAAGTGTTACCGCTCACGAATTGTTTACAGACCTTGGCGCAGATATGTATGTGCGTTCATCTATGCCCAACGGTGTCAATATCAACCGCAAATGCGGTTCAACCTATATGGACGGTCTTCAGCAGCTTGTTATTGAAAACGGTTGTGACGTGGGCTTTGCCTTCGACGGTGATGCCGACAGAATGCTTGCTGTTGACGAAAACGGCAGAGTAGTTGACGGTGACAAGATTATTGCAATCTGTGCCACCGATATGAAAAAGCGCGGTGTTCTCACCAACGACACTGCAGTTGTTACTGTAATGAGTAATATGGGATTTTTCAAATTCTGTGAAGAGCACGGTATTAACTGTGAAAAAACAAAGGTTGGCGACCGCTACGTTCTTGAAAATATGCGTGCCAACGGCTATAAAATCGGCGGTGAGCAGTCAGGTCATGTAATTTTTTATGATTACGCCACCACAGGTGACGGTCAGCTTACGGCTATTCAGCTTCTTTCTGTTATGAAGCGCACCGGCAAAAAGCTCTCAGAGCTTGCCGATGAAATGGAGGTTTATCCTCAGGTTCTTGTTAACGTTAAAGTTTCTGAAATGGGCAAAAAACGTTACGAGAACGATAAGGAAATTAAAAACGCTGTCAGAAGCGCAGAAAAGGAGCTTGGCGATTCGGGCAGAGTTCTGGTCCGTGTATCGGGCACGGAGCCGCTTGTAAGAGTTATGCTTGAAGGTAAGGACGAAAAGCAGATTACACTTCTTGCTGATGAAATTGCTCAGGTAGTTAAAGAAAGACTTATTTAATTCAGGACGGTCAGATATGAGAAATACACAGGATTGGTCAGATTACGAACTTATAGATTGCTCAGATGGTGAACGCCTTGAGCGTTGGGGCAATGTTATCCTTATTAGACCTGACCCTCAGGTTATTTGGAAAACTCCCAAAACCCACCCTTTGTGGAAAAATGCCCACGCCCGTTACCACCGTTCCCAGACAGGTGGCGGCAAGTGGGAGCAATATAAAAAAATCCCCGATGCATGGAGAATAAACTATAAAGACCTGGCTTTCAACGTGAAGCCCATGGGCTTTAAACACACCGGTCTGTTTCCCGAGCAGGCAGTTAACTGGGATTTTATGATGAATCTTATCAGAAATGCCGGCAGACCCGTTAAGGTGCTCAACCTCTTTGCCTACACAGGCGGTGCAACAGTTGCCGCGCTCAAAGCCGGGGCAAGCGTTGTGCACGTTGATGCTTCAAAGGGCATGGTAGCCTGGGCAAAAGAAAATGCCGCAGCCTCGGGTGTTGACGGTGCTCCCGTAAGGTGGATTGTTGATGACTGTATCAAATTCGTCAACCGTGAAATCCGCCGCGGAAACAAGTATGACATCATCATTATGGACCCTCCGTCATACGGAAGAGGTCCGGGCGGCGAAGTGTGGAAGCTTGAGGATGAAATTTATTCCTTTGCCGAAATTTGCTCTCAGGTGCTTTCAGATGACCCTCTTATGGTGCTTATAAATTCCTACACAACCGGTCTCTCACCGTCTGTTATGGAATATATTTTAGGTTCTCTTGTTTCAAAGCGTTACGGCGGTAAGCTCACCTGTGACGAAATCGGACTTCCCGTTACCAACACAGGCATGGTGCTTCCCTGCGGAGCTTCCGCTATGTGGCTTAAAGATTAAAATTATTGAAAGGCATTATTATGAACAAGGATACACTCATAAAATTTAATAATGTTACTTTCGCATACACTTCTTACGAAGATGAAGAAGAAAGCGTTAAAACTCCCGTACTTACGGATTTTTCTCTTGAAATTCCCCGCGGGCAGTTTATAGCTATTCTCGGTCATAACGGCAGCGGCAAGTCCACAGCAGCCAAAATGATGAACGCTCTTCTTGTGCCTCAGTCGGGCAGCGTAATCGTTGACGGCATTCCCACCGATGACGAAAGCAAAGTTATCGATATCCGCCGCAAGGTGGGTATGGTGTTCCAGAATCCCGATAACCAGCTTGTTGCCACAATTGTTGAGGATGATGTTGCCTTCGGCCCCGAAAATCTCGGTGTGCCCCCCGAAGAAATCCGTGTAAGAGTTGACAATGCCCTCAAAGCTGTCGGTATGTATGAATTCAAGGACCGTGAGCCTCACAGACTTTCAGGCGGTCAGAAGCAGCGTGTTGCCATTGCAGGTATCATTGCTATGCAGACGGATTGTATCGTTATGGATGAGCCCACAGCTATGCTTGACCCACGTGGACGCAAAGAGGTTATGGATACAATCAAAATGCTTTGCGACGAGCTTGGCATCACCGTTGTGCTCATCACTCACTATATGGATGAGGCGGTGAAGGCTGACAGAGTCGTTGTTATGAATGACGGAAAAATCTGCCTTGACGGAAAGCCCCGTGATGTTTTTTCAAATGTTGAGCTTATCAAATCCCTTGGTCTTGATGTGCCTCAGGCAACCGAGCTTGCATACAGACTCAATAAAGCAGGGTTTGATATTGATTTTAATGTTCTTGATGAAGAAGAATGTGCCCGTGCCGTCTTCTCTCTTTTGGAGGTGAAGTGATGGCTGCGGTAATTTCAGTAAAAAATCTGACTTATGAATATAATCCCGGAACACCGTCAAGCTCTGTTGCTCTTGATAATGTAAGTCTTGATATTGAAAAAGGCGATTTTATTGGTCTCATCGGCCATACAGGCTCAGGCAAGAGCACACTTGTTCAGCATCTCAACGGTCTTATTAAACCCACAAGCGGAGCAATTTATCTTAACGGCAAGGATATTCATTCAGACAAAAAGGCAACGAGAGAAGCTCGCTTTAAGGTTGGCCTTTGCTTTCAGTATCCCGAGTATCAGCTTTTTGAAGAAACTGTTGCCAAGGATATTGCTTTCGGTCCCAGGAATATGAAGCTTCCCGAAAATGAAGTCACTTCAAGGGTTGTCAAAGCCGCAATGTATGTTGGCCTTAAAAAAGAGCATATGGAAAAGTCACCCTTTGACCTCTCCGGCGGTGAAAAGCGCCGCGCCGCAATTGCAGGCGTTATGGCTATGGAGCCGGAGGTGCTTATTCTTGATGAGCCCACCGCAGGCCTTGATCCCAAGGGCAGAGATGTGATTTTGTCCCTTGTTAAAAATTATCAGAAAGAAACAGGATGCACTGTTATTCTTGTTTCTCATTCTATGGAAGATATTGCCCGAGTTGCCGATAAGGTCATTGTTATGAACAAGGGCAAGGTTGAATTGTACGGCGATGTCAGAACGGTTTATGCCGACTGTGACCGTCTTTCGGCTATCGGTCTCAATGTGCCGCAGATTACCAAGGTCTTTTCTCTTCTTAAAGCAAATGGTCTTGAATTTGATGCAGATGTATATACCGTTGACCGGGGCTTCAACGTCCTTTCCGATTATTTAAAAAGGAGGGGCTTGAATGATTAAGGATATAACAATCGGTCAGTATTTTTTAGGCAATTCATTCCTTCACAGAATGGATGCCAGAATGAAAATTGTTCTGACCTTTGCGCTTATAATTGCAATTTTTGTTTGCAAGAGCATCCCGTCGTTGCTCCTTATGGTTGCAATAACAGCTTTTCTTGTGTCGTTTTCATCAGTACCCTTTAAAATGGTGCTCAAAAGTGTAAAGCCGATTGCGATTATTGTCGTTTTCACGGGTATTCTCAATCTGTTTTATGTAACAGGCGGAACCACCCTTGTTGAATGGAAGTTTATCCACATAACCACAAAGGGTATATACACCGCTGTGTTTATGGCTGTGAGAATCATCTGCCTTGTGGTTATCAGCTCATTGCTGACCTACACAACAACCCCCACTATGCTCACGGACGCTATTGAACGGCTTTTGTCACCGCTTAAGATATTCAAAATTCCTGTTCACACTCTTGCAATGATGATGACTCTTGCTTTAAGATTCATCCCTACTCTTATTGAAGAAATTGACCGCATTTCAAATGCCCAGAAGGCGAGGGGAGCAGACCTTGACTCTGGCGGTCTTGTTGAAAAAGTCAAAGCCCTGATTCCCATAATCGTTCCGCTTTTTGTTTCCTCAATCAGGCGAGCTTACGAGCTTGCAGATGCTATGGATTGCCGCTGTTATGTTGGCGGTGACGGCAGAACGAGAATGAAGCAGATGAAGCTCAAAGGCTCTGATTTTGTTTCACTTTTGGTTACCGCAGTTTTAATTGCAGGTCTTATTTTGTTGAACCACTATTTCACAAAGGTGATTTAATTGAGAAATCTTCTTGTTACAATAGCTTATGACGGCACCGATTACCACGGCTGGCAGGTTCAGCCCAACGGAATAACCGTTCAGCAGGCGGTGCAGGATGCTGTTGAAAAAATTATTCAGAAAAGAGAAAATATTGTCGGCTGCAGCCGTACCGATTCAGGTGTTCACGCCAACAATTTCTGTTTTAATATGCGAACGGAAAGCAACATCGACCCATACCGTTTTGTCGGAGCAATGAATGCGGTTTTACCTGATGACATAGCAGTTAAAGACTGTGTTGAAGTGCCTGTTGATTTTCATGCAAGGTATGATTGCAAGGGTAAGGAATATGTTTACAAAATCTGGAACAGTCCTCAGCGTAATCCCTTTTTGCAGGACAGATACCTTCATTACAAAAAGCCTCTTGACGTTGATTTGCTCAATGAAGCTGCACAGAGCTTTGTCGGTAAGCACGATTTTTCTGCGTTTTGTGCTTCCAAGGCAACGGTTGATGATTTTGTGAGAACGGTTGAATATGCAAAGGTTACCCGTGATGAAGAGGAAGTCTGCTTCACTGTTAAGGCTGACGGATTTTTATACAATATGGTGCGCATAATGGTGGGCACTTTGTTAGAAGTGGCAGAGGGAAAAATTGCCGCTGACGGTATCAGAGAAATCATAAATTCTCTTGAACGTGAAAATGCAGGCAGAACAGCTTCTGCTCACGGTTTGTATCTGAACAAAGTTTTTTATCAGGAGTGAGGTTATGGCTAAAAAGAAAAAAGCATCTAAGCTGAAGCCGGGCGTTTCGTTGATGCTCAAAATTGCTTTGGTTGTGTTTATAGCAATAACCCTTGTTTTCTTTGCCGCAAGAATGCTTGGCGGCATAACACTTACAAGCGTTGTTGAAAATATAAAAATTTCAATTTCCAACCTCGGTGCGGGTGACGGTTATCCTTATTCCGTTGAGGGCACAGGCGTTAAAAAAGCATTTGTCAGCTCCGACAAGCTTTTTACCTTTGCTGATGACAGAACGCTTTTGCTCAGCTCATCTGCCAAAGAGCTTTCAACCGAAGCTGTTGATTACGGCGCACCTATGATTGATTACAAAAACGGTAAAGCAATTGTTTATGACACCGACTCAGGTAAACTGAGAATTCAGAACACATCAAAGGTTGTTTCTGAGATGAAGCTAAACAATAAAATCACCTGCGGTGCAATCGGTGACAAAGGAAATTTTGCAGTTTCTTCTATCTCCTCTAACAATCAGACGGTTTTTACCGCCTTTAGCAAGTCCGGGGAAGAGATATTTAAACAGAACCTCGGCGACGAGCTTGTTACCTGCATTGATTTGTCTGATGACGGCAAATACGCCGTTGTCGGTGCAATTAAATCAACAAATGCTGAAACTGACTCAAAGGTTTATGTTTTCAGGTTTGATTCTGAAGAATATGTTTCCTGCTTCGATTTTAACAGAAGTGTTGTTATGAGTGTCAGGTATGTTAAATCTCACAACATCGAAGTTATCACCGACAAAAGCAGAGTATATATCACCGACAACACCACCAAAGAAGCTGAAGCAGGTTTTGAATCAAATACCCTTCACGACATCAGCCATATTGATGACCGTTACACTGCAATTTCAACCTTGAAATACGGCAGTGATTCCAGTGTAGTTGTTGATGTTTTTGATGGTGATAAAAAGGCTTATACCATTGACGTCGGTTCTTCTGCAAAGGCGGTTTCCGTTAATGAACGCTATATGGCTGTGCTGACCGACAGTAAGGTTACAATTTACAACAAAAAAGGTGAAGTTAAAGCCGAAATGAGTGCAGACGTTTCTGCAAATGATGTAATTGTTTCAAACAAAAAGGTATATATAATCACCCCTGTTGAAATAATCTGTATGAAATTTTAAGGAGGAAAAGGATGGATATTTTAAAAATTTACATAATAGACATAGTTTTATGCTTGATATTTATCCTTTGTGCGGGTTATTATTATCGCAAGGGCTTTGCACGCTCAATTCTTGAGTTTTTCTCTTTCTTTGCGGCAGGTGTTTTAACCAAGATTTATTACAGCGATGTTTCTCAGTTTCTTCTTGATAACACCTCTTTCTTTGAGGGTGACACCTTCCCTGAAGAAAAGGCAAGGATGGTGTCTCTTGTTGCATTGTTCATCGGTGCTTCAATTTTAATTAAATTCTTAATCAGTTTAATTGACCGTTTCTTCAAGCTTCCGCTGATTAAAACAGCAAACAAAGCTTTGGGTCTTTTAATAGGTATTTTGTGCGGCTTTCTGCTTGTGACGGGAATTTGTCTTGTTATTGACCTTGTGGCAATGACAGGGTATGAGCCGTTGGTTAATGCGGTAAGCAATTCAAAAGTTATGGAAATTGACGCGCAGATAGTTGACGTCATTTTTCCCGAAATCAAAAAGCTGATTTGATAAATAAGGAGGATTATTATGAATCAGATTAAAACGCTTCTTAAAGATTGGAACACAATACCAAACTGGCTGTCCTACATAAGAATTGCTCTTATTCCCGTTTTTGCAGTTCTTTTCTATAACGACCATGAGGTTGTTGCGCTTATAGTACTTGTTGTGTCCGGAAGTACTGACTTCTTTGACGGCAAGCTTGCACGCAAGCTTAATCAGGTGTCTGATTTGGGTAAGCTTCTTGACCCTGTTGCCGATAAGCTCACTCAGATTACTCTTGCTGTTGTTTTTTATCTCGAATTCCGTAACAGCACCGTTGAGCTCATCAACACCTTCAGCTGGGTTTTCCTCATTTTTGTAATCAAGGAATTGGTTATGGTTGTTTTCGGTGCTCTTATGATTCTTGTGGGTCTTCGTCCCGTTGCCGCAGAAATTGTGGGCAAAACCGCAACAATGGTGTTTTATCTGGTTATGATTTTTATAGTTATGTTCGGCCCCGAAGTAGGCGTGTTTTCTCACCTTTGGGTAATTCCCGAAAAGCTGCTTCTTGCACTTGTGGTTATTTCGGCGTTCATAACAGTTCTTGCTTTTATCAGCTATCTTCCCTCAACATTCAGACAGGTTGCTGAAAAAGTTAAAAAAAGCAAAAGTAAATAATTAGGAGCAATTATGAAACAGGTTTTATGCAGCAAATGCAAAATCCGTCCTGCGGTTATCTTTATGACCAAAATGGACGGCGATAAAAAATCAGATTCCGAGGGTCTTTGCCTCAAATGTGCAATGGAATCCACAGGCCCCATTAAGCAGATGATGGAAAATATGGGCATCACTGAGGATGATGTTGACGCAATGAGCGAGCAGTTCGGTGCAATGATGGGAATGGGAGACAACGGAGAAGGCTTTGAGCCCGGTGGTGTTCCCACATTTCCCTTTATGCAGAGCATGATGGGCAACAAGCCTCAGGCTGACGATGAAGCTGATGACGACGATGACAAGGAGTCTGACAAGAAAGACAAAAAGTCAAAAAATAAAGGTGAAAAGAACAATAAAAAGAGAAAGTTTCTTCCTCTTTATTGCACAAATCTCACTCAGCGAGCCAAGGAAGGTAAGCTTGACAGAATAATTGGCAGAGACAACGAAATTTACCGAACAATTCAGATTCTTTGCCGCCGCAGTAAAAATAACCCTTGCCTTATCGGTGAACCCGGTGTCGGTAAAACAGCTATTGCAGAAGGCCTGGCAATCAAAATTGCAAACGGTGACGTTCCTGCAAAGCTTGCTAACAAAGAAATTCATTTGCTTGACCTCACATCATTGGTTGCGGGCACACAGTTCCGCGGTCAGTTTGAGGGCAGGGTAAAGGGTCTTGTTGAAGAAGTCAAGGCAGACGGTAACATTATTCTTTTCATTGATGAGGTTCATAACCTTGTGGGCACAGGCGGTGACGCAGAAGGCTCAATGAACGCTGCAAACATCCTCAAACCTGCTCTTTCCAGAGGTGAGGTGCAGATTATAGGCGCAACCACCTTCAATGAATATCGTAAATACATTGAAAAGGATGCCGCACTTGAACGAAGAATGCAGTCTGTTAAGGTTGAGGAACCCTCGATTGAAGACACATGTCAGATGCTCAAGGGTATCAAGGATTATTACGAAAATTACCACAGAGTCAAAATCAGTGACAGCATCGTGTGCAAAGCCGTTACTCTTTCTGAACGCTTTATTAACGACAGATTTTTGCCCGATAAGGCTATTGACCTTCTTGACGAGGCATGCACCTGTGCAAATCTTCGCAACAAAAATATTAGTGACCACGAGCTTCTTGAGCGTGAAATTGCCGCTCTTAAGGTGAAACAGCAGGAGCTTATGGAAGAAACTGAAATCATAGATTATGAGGCTATTGCAAAGGTTAAGGGCGATATCATTGTTGCTCAGACCAGGTGCGATGAGCTTCAGGAGCTTATCAAGGATGTTGCTGTAACAGAAGATGACCTTGCCCGTGTTATTCAGCTGTGGACAGGCATCCCGGCCCAGAAGATTGTTGAAAGCGATTTGAGACGCCTTGCAGACCTTGATAAAAAGCTCAAGAGCAAGGTTATCGGTCAGGATGAGGCTGTTGATATGGTGTCTGCCGCTATCCGCAGAGGCAGGGTGAATATCAGCCCCCGCAAGCGCCCCGCATCATTCATTTTTGTAGGCCCAACAGGTGTAGGTAAAACCGAACTTGTTAAGCAGCTTGCCAACGAGCTTTTTGACACTCCCGAAACACTTATCCGCCTCGATATGTCCGAATTTATGGAAAAGCACAGCGTTTCAAGAATTATCGGCTCACCTCCCGGTTATGTTGGCTATGATGAGGCCGGTCAGCTCACCGAAAAGGTGCGCAGAAAGCCCTACAGTGTTATTCTTTTTGACGAAATTGAAAAAGCACATCCCGACGTTATGAACATCCTTCTTCAGATTCTTGATGAAGGCAAAATCACAGATGCTCAGGGCAGAACGGTTGCTTTTGACAACACCGTAATCGTTATGACCTCCAATGCAGGCAGTGAAAGAGGGGACTCAGCTCTCGGCTTTGGCAAGACTGCCGCCGTTGCATCAAGTGAAAAGGCGATGAAAGCTCTTCGCGAGTTCCTCCGTCCGGAATTTATCGGTAGGGTAGATGAGGTTGTTGTTTTCACTCCTCTGAGCGAAGATGATTTCTGCAAAATTGCCGTTCTTATGCTTGATGAACTCAAGGAGCCTCTTGGTGACAAGGGTATTGAATTCAGCTACTCTGATGAAGCCGTTAAGCTCATTGCTTCAAAGAGTGTTGGCGGTAAGCGCGGAGCAAGAGACCTGAGAAACTACATCCGCAGAAATGTAGAAGATAAGATTGCCGCTTTGATTATCGACAGTATTGACACACCTCTTGTGTCGGTTAATGTAGAAGTTAAAGACGGTGAACTTTCAATTAAATGATCCAAGGCTGTGGGGGAACTCACAGCCTTAAATTTTTAAATAAAAGTTAAAATATGTGTTGACATTTAACTTCAGTTGTGATATTATATCGTAGTCGTCAAGACGCGGGTGTAGTTTAGCGGTAGAATTCCAGCCTTCCAAGCTGGTTGTGTGGGTTCGACTCCCATCACCCGCTCCATTTTAATAAGTGCGCTTGTAGCTCAGCTGGATAGAGCAACTGCCTTCTAAGCAGTAGGCCAGGGGTTCGAGTCCCTTCAAGCGCGCCATATGGTGGATATAGCTCAGTTGGCTAGAGCGCCAGATTGTGGCTCTGGAGGTCGTCGGTTCGAGCCCGATTATCCACCCCATTAAATAAAACGGCGGAAGTCTTATGACTGCCGCCTTTTTTATAGTTAAAATTAAATATTGGGGTGTCGCCAAGGGGTAAGGCAAGGGACTTTGACTCCCTCATCCGCTGGTTCGAATCCAGCCATCCCAGCCAAAAATCCCGTTCGTGTCAGCGAATGGGATTTTTACTTATTACCTCTTCACTCTTCACTTTTCACTCGAACTAACTTTGAACGGGATTTTTGGAGGTAATAGATAAGAAGGAATAGTGAATAGGTGTAGGCGTGACACCCGCACCCGATTGTAATTATGATTTGTTTGTGATATAATTATCTTGTAAACAATAATTTGAAAAGGGGGATTTTAGATGCGGAAAGTATGGTATATATTCGATGAATCTATGGTGTTAGATGTTGAGCCATTTGATGATACAAGGGTAATATTGGAAGAACAATATGAGGGAAAAGCAGGATTTTCAATTCTTAAAAAATATAATGTTTTATATAAAGAAGAATTAAAGAGATTTAAGAAGAATCCATTAAAAGTATATGCTCTTCCTTATAGTGAAACACCATCACGATTATATTATGGATTGGATAGAACAGGAAATAGGTTAATAAAACGTAAATTAAGTGCAATATTCAATGCAATTACGGTAAAATGTTCTTCAAAGATAATATGTTCAGAAGATGAAGCAAAATTATATTTAAGTTGCCTTAAGAATGAAGAGGACTTTGAAATAGTTTGGTTTAGAATAGCTGGCTCAAATGAAACAATACCGGATGGGTATAATTTTCTCGGCTATGATATTACAGAGGAACCGGATGAAACCGGAGCTTTTTCCATAATAAATGATTGCATGTTTATTTGTAGGTGGCATGGTTGTGATGAAGAAGGCAAATTATTTCAAGAAGATTTTGCTAAACTGAATGAAAACGGCTTGTTTGTTACGAGTGAAGATGCCTATAATTATCTGACCAAATATGCAATGGAAACTTGGACTGAAACAGGTGCATATGGAATATTTGAAATTTATTCAAAGTAATCTCAAAGTGCATATATTTAAGTTTGTTATATAAATGCCAATTTATAGAAGAACATATGGCGAAGCATTTTGCAAGGGTTTTACGTTATGGCAGGTAGCGAGCGAAAGTAAGCTAAATCCGATTTTTTGAGAGGTTAATTATGGGAACAGTATTTAACATTCAAAAATTCTGTATTCACGATGGTGACGGAATCCGCACCTGCGTGTTTCTCAAAGGATGTCCGCTGAGATGTGTGTGGTGTCATAACCCTGAAAGCCTTGAAAAAAAGCCCGTTTTATCTTTTAACAGTGAAAAATGCACTTCTTGCGGAAAATGTCTTGCAGTTTGTTACTTTCGGACTATCGAAAACGGCAACATAAACATCGACCGTAAAAAATGTATAGCCTGCGGTAAATGTGAAACAGTCTGCCTTAATGATGTCAACGAAATCATCGGCAAAGAAATGACCGCTCAGGAAGTGATGACCGAGGTGCTCAAGGATAAAATGTTTTATGATACTTCGGGCGGCGGTCTCACTGTTACCGGCGGTGAACCGTCATATCAGCCTGAATTCACACTTGAACTCCTTTCCCTTGCCAAAGAATCCGGAATTTCACTTGCAATCGAAACCTGCGGTGTCGGCTCCCGTGAATTTTATCAAAAGGTGGCAGATCTCGGTACAACCTTTCTTTTTGATATCAAGTGTCTTGACCCGATGCAACACAAGAAGCTTACAGGTACAGATAATGCTCATATTATGTCAAACCTTAAGTATCTCTTTGACAGGGGAGCAGATGTTATTTTACGATTACCCCTTGTTCCCGATTGCAATGACAGCGATGAGGATATTACTTCCCTTGCCGATTTTTTGAATGAAAACAAGGGGCTATACAGATATGCGGAAATTATGCCGTATCACACACTTGGCGTCGGAAAGTCCGGAAAGCTTGGCACAGTTGCTGCGTATAGTCACCCAAATACAACGGATGAACAAATTAACCGATGGTGTTTGCTGTTTGCTTCTCACGGCACAGATGTGAGAGTATCAAAATAATGAGGTTTACCTATGACAGATTTAGCTCAAATTGACCCTTTACTTTACGGATATTTTCTTGATGAAACCCTTGAACACGGTGAGAGGGTTGGTCTTGCTCTGCTTCACGGGGCAAAGTATGCAGAAATCAGGCTTTCCCGTCAGCTTTTGCCCGAAACAGCATTTCAGACAAATTATGATACATCAAGCTATACTCCCTCAGACGGGCTTCAGTTTTCTGTTGAAAACATTATGAAGCTTGCTGAGAACTTCCCCGAGCATAAAGAAACGCTTGAACGATATGTGCAGGAGATTAACATTTTAAAAGCTAAGTTTTCACGCCTTAATTGTGAGCTCACCGACGCCCTCAACCGCTCAGGTGCTGAATGGGGCGGAGGTTGGGGCGGTCACTCAAATCCCGATTATGGCAGAATCGTCAACTGGGGAACGGACCGTATCCGAGCAATAATCGAAGAAAACCGTGAAAGCCATCCTTCGGAAGCCTGGTTTTACCGTTCCTGTCTGCATTTTCTTGATGCCATGGATATTCTTGGCAGCAGATACCGTTCTATGGCTCTTGAGCGTGCCGAGATATGTGAAGATAAAAAAGATAAAGCCTTTTTGCTTCAAATGGCAAAGGCTTTTGAAACAGTTCCCCAAAAACCTGCTTATGATTTTACTTCTGCAATGTGCTCATTTATGCTTGTTTTTGCTCTTGACGGAAGTGATTCACCCGGTCGATTTGACCAATATATGTACCCGGCTTATTTAAAAACCGAAAACAAGGCAGAGGTAACCGATCTTCTCGATCGTCTTTGGGATTATTTTCACGATCACCGCTCGTGGAATCTTTGTATTTCAGGCAGTGATGAAAATTGGAATGATGAGACCAACGAGCTTTCTTATGAAATTCTTGCAATGGTTAGAAAAAAAGGTTATCAGACTCCGAATCTCACTTGCCGTGTTCACAAAAATACTCCCTCAACGCTCTGGAATTATATTGCCGACACCCTTGCAACAGGCACGGGTCTGCCTGCGTTATACAACGATGATGTTGTTTGTGCGGCCCTTGAAAAAATCGGCATAACCCCCGAAGACAGCCACGATTACTGTATGAACGGCTGTAATCAGATTGACATTTTCGGCAAAAGCCATATGGGTCTTGAAGATGGTGAGGTGGTTTTTGCAAAATGTCTTGAGTTTGCCCTCCACAACGGCGTTGATGCTATGACTGGCAAGCAGGTGTCTGTTGAAACAGGAGACCCCAAGTCATTTGAGACTTATGAGAGATTTGAACGCGCATTTATGGATCAACTTGAGTTTGTGACCTACAATTCCTGCTCAAGCGCCAACACCTGGCAGCATATGCGTGCAGTGTCCGAAATTCATCCCCTGCGTTCCTGCCTTATTGAGGGGTGTCTCGAAAAGGGACGCGATTACAGAAACGGCGGACCTATTTATAACCACGGTCAGATTCTTGCCGAGGGAATTGCCGACGCAGGTGACAGCCTTTATGCTGTTAAAAAGCTTGTTTTTGATGAAAAGAAATATACAATGTCACAGCTTATTGATGCCCTTAATTGCAATTTTGAAGGCTTCGGTCAGCTGTATCATGACTTCAAAAATTGCGAAAAATTCGGCAACGACATAGAATCTGTTGATGAAATTACCGCGCGGGCGCTTAATAGGTTTTTAACTGTTCTTAAGCGCAACAACACTTATCGCGGAGGCATCTTCACAGGAGGTTGCAGCACCTTCAACCGTGCTGCAAATTACGGGCGTCAGATTGCCGCACTTCCCAACGGAAAAAGAAAAGGAGAACCTCTTCTTGCCGACAGCATTGCCGCCACACCGGGTCGCGACACAAACGGACCCACGGCGCAGATTAAGTCTGTTCTTAAATATAATCATACAGATGCTTGTAGCGGATTTGTTTTTCAGAATAAATTTGAAAAAAAGATGTTTAACACTGAAAAAGGTAAAGCTTCATTTATTGCTCTTGCCAAGGCCTATTTTGCAGGCGGTGGTCAGCAATACACCGTTACCGTTGTTTCACCTGAGGAGCTTCTTGATGCTAAAATACACCCCGAAAATCATCGCAATCTTATTGTTCGAGTGGGTGGATACAGTGATTATTTTGTAAATATCGGCGAAGAGCTTCAGAATAACGTCATTGAAAGAACATTGCTCGAGTCTTAATCGGGCGGAGGTTATTATGTCAGATTTTTTGAATTATTTTAAGCAAATTTTTGAAAATGATATTATAAAGCTTGTAATCAGTCAACCGATTGATAAAGATAGTGAATACAAAAAAATAACCGTAAGCCGTATGCCTAAGTTTTATCAGGTGGCAAAATTCACTCAAAAGCAGGTTTTTCACGAAAACATTGCTTTTGATGCCATTGCCGAACGCTGTGCCGAGCTTTGTAACGGCTTTCAGCAGGTGTTCGCCCGCAGTGCCGACAAAGAAATTCACGTCAAAATTTCACCAAAGGGCAAGGTTTCTCTTAAAGAAAAAGCTCAGTCAGGGGAAACCGCTTGCACTGTTAATGACCATAACCGCCAAAAGCAGTATCTTCTGCCCGAGGGCAACGTTATTGCTCCTCTTGTGGATATGGGTATTTTCACAAAAGACGGCAAGGTTGTGCAGTCAATGTACGATAAATACAAGCAGATTAACCGCTTTATCGAAATTATCGATGACTCAATCCGTCAGCAGGATTTCAAAAAGCTCAACATCATTGATTTTGGTTGCGGCAAGTCATATCTCACCTTTATCGTCTATTATTACCTCACAGAGGTTAAGGGAATTGATGCTATAATTATCGGTCTTGACCTGAAAAAAGATGTTATTGAAAAATGTAATGCCGCCGCCGAAAAATACGGCTATAAAAAGCTTCGTTTTGAGCTTGGTGACATCAACGGCTATAATTGCCCCTTTGATGTTGATATGGTAATTACACTGCACGCCTGCGACACGGCAACGGATTTTGCCCTTTACAATGCCATCAACTGGGGCGCAAAAATGATTTTTTCCGTGCCCTGCTGTCAGCATGAACTGAACAATCAGATGAAAGCCGAAAGCCTGTCAATTCTCACCCGCCACGGCATAATTCAGGAGCGCTTTGCGGCGTTGCTGACCGACTCAATCCGCGGAAATTTGCTTGAATATTGCGGATACAAAACCCAGATTATGGAGTTCATCGACCTTGCCCATACTCCAAAAAACATCCTTATCCGTGCCGTTAAAAAGCAAACAGAAAACAAAAAATCCAAAGAAAAAGTTCTTTCGGAAATTGAAACCGCAATTAAAGAATTTAATGTCAAGCCAACGCTTTATAACTTGATTATAAAAGGTGATTAAATAACAATCAACCGGACGAATTTTGTTTCCTTTATTGCACAGAAAAATAAAAACAGGGATGATAATCATCCCTGTTTTTTAAAATCAATTAAGCAACGTTGCCGAAAAGGCTAAGAATGAAATCAAAAACATCTGAAACGATGCTCATTGTTGCCTCGTCAAG
>JBGVFJ010000068.1:0-20858 GCA_045121005.1 Acutalibacteraceae bacterium | reverse complement strand
TGAAGGCGGCGTAATGGCCGTCACCACAGTTGTAGACATAACCGGTGATACCGATATCGCGCATATATTTCATAGTGGACTGAAGGGTTTCAAAATTTGAAAAGAACTGGGCTGTGTTAAGGAAATTGATGGTGTAGTCGTAGATATAGGTTCTGTCGGCGAGCTGCACCCATTTTTTAAAGTCCTCGGCAACATACGGCTCATTTTCACCGAAAAGATTCATAAAGGTTTCCTGACCGTCAACAGCTCCGCATTCTGTTAACGGATGGCTGCGGCAGGCTCTGTGAAGCTCACAAAGAACGGGAACGACATTATCGTTACAGCGAAGAGTCATATCCGTGGGAGGACGGTCAGTTTCACCGTAAGCATAAAATGTGTAGGTAAAATCCAGAAACTCTTCATCAAGAGCATCGGCAAAGCTGTTGGTAAATATGATTGTGGGAGCGCTTACACTGCCGTATTTTGCATAAGAAGCTTCACAATCGGGACAATGGCAATAGTTTGAATTATCCTTCTGCCCGATGTGGATGTGGTCGGCTGTTTCACGGTCACACTCACGCATTGCTTTGCGCGCATTTTCAATAGCTATGGGCAAAACATCGGGGTGAGAAAGGCAGACATGGTCGGTTGTGCGGCTTCCGTCGGGATTCATTGCAAAATATTCGGGATGCTCACTGAAAAGAGAGTCGGGAACAAGCACATCAAGAGTAACGTCCCACAAAACGTAGTTCAGTGCGCCGCCGTAATCTTCCGCTTCGTTCCAGAATGAAACATTCATTTTGGTTCGGGCACGGTGGGCGTTATTTGTGCCTGCCGTGTCGTTTCTGCGGATTACGAACGAAGGTTCAACAGTGCGGTTGAGGTTTTTGTCAACAACCACATCTTCACTTTCGGGAACAACTTCAAGAGTGGGAGTGAACCAACGGACACCGAAATATTCTTCAAGAAGAGTATATACACCGTAGAGGGTTCCCCTGCTGTCTTCACCGACGATAAAAAGTCGGTTGCCGTCGGCACAGAGGGTAAAACCGTCTTCACCGATTGCATCGGCATCAATTTTTTCAACATCGTGAGAAATCACGGTGTCACCAAGAAGAATTGCTTTGTCTCCGTCCGCCAGCTCAGCTTCAGTCACGACCGAAAGCTCGGCGCCGCTGATTTTTTTGAGATAAGTCTGCAGCTCATCAGCGGCAGTGAGAATGCAGGAATCAGGATTTTCGGCAGTTGCGATAACAAAATCTGTTTTGCCGTTTTCCACGATGTACATCGGGTTGCTGATTTCGGGGGCAACATAGTCGTTGCCGCCGTAGTCAATGTTTGTGTTAACAGGGATAATCCCCGCGCACACAAGGAGAATTTCAACAAGAGATATAAATGCTTTTATGTAAGCCATAATTTACCTCCAATTAAGCTTTTGCTGACATTTCAAACACAAGCTCTCCGCCTGCCATAAGCTGGTCGTGAGTAACGTAGCAGCCCTCAAGTTCAACGCCGTTGAGAGTCACGCTCTTAACATAAACGTTCTTTTTGCCCTGATTGTTAGCCGTTACCTTAAGGGTGTTGCCGTTGCCGAGAGCAACCTCTGCACTGTTAACGTTGGGTGAGCCGAGCCAATAATTGGTTGTGCCTGCAAGAGGATAGAAACCGATTGCAGAGAATACATACCATGCGCTGAGTGTACCGCCGTCGTCGTTACCGTCAAGTCCGTTGACACCTGTTCCGAAGCGGTTAGCGAGAGTCCAGCGTACCCATTTCTGAGTGAGGTCTGCTCTGCCTGCATTGGCAAAAAGATATGGTGTGTGAATGTCGTGCTGATTGCCTACCCAGAAGCCGCTGCCCGGGTCAATGCCACCCATATTGAGAGAGGCATCTTTCATAAAGCGGTCAAGCTCTTTAATAAAGTATTCCTTGCTTTCAAAAAGGTCAATCATTCCGTCGATATCGTGAAGAACGCTCCAGCGCCACTGTCTTGCGCTGCCTTCACAATAGGGCTCGGCAAACTTGACGGGAAGCACTGCATCGTAGAAGGAAGTGATATACGGGCTAAAGTTCCAGATGAATTCACCGTCGGAATTTTTTGCCTGGAAATACTGTGTTTCGGGGTTGAACACATTTTTGTAGTTCATTGATTTTTCGTAATATTCCTGTGCAATTTCTGTTTTGCCCAATGCTTCGGCAAGGTCTGAAATTGCGGCATCTTCCCATGAATATTCAATTGTTTTGGAAACAGATTCGTCACCGTTTGAAATATCGTTGGGAACGTAGCCGTACTGATTATATGCATCAACCCAGTCGCGTTCATCTCTTTGGACATTTGTTTCAGAGGCAAGAACCATACACTCAAGGGCATATTCAGCATCAAAATCGGTGTAACCCTTGAGATAGCCCTCGGTGATTACAATATTGGCAGGGCTGCCCTGCATTGAGCCTGTATAACCTGCACCCATGGGCCAGCGGGGAATAGAGTTGTGTCCGCCCTGCTTTGCCATTTCAACAAGGCTCTTGAGGCAGTCTGACTGCACATCGGGAGCAATGAGAGTATAAAGTGAATGGGTTGTGCGGCAGGTGTCCCAGATAGACATATCTGTTCTGTAGGTGTATCCTTCAGCAGTGTGCACCTGCTTGTCAAAACCGAGATATTCACCGTTGACGTCGGTGAAATCAGAAGGCATAATCATGCCGTGATAAAGGGCTGTGTAAAAAATTGTTTTAACTTCATCGTCTGCATCAATGCTGATTGAAGAAAGGCGCTCGTCCCATTCATTGAGCGCGGCTTCTCTTGCAGAATCAAAGTCAAAATCACTTGCCTCTGCTTCAAGATTAAGCTTTGCATTTTCAACGCTGACACAGCTTACTGCAAGCTTGAGCTCAACAGTATCATCCTCTATTGAGCCAAAGTTGAGGTCGATGCCTGTTTTGTCTTCTTCATTCGTAATTTCATAAGAAACAATTGCTTCATCGGCTGTGGCGGCAAAATAAACGGGAAGTCCGTCATATCTGTCGGAGAATGAGCCGTGGAGAACGCATCCGCCGGTAATCATACCTGTGGTTTCATCGTAGCTGACAAAAGCATCAGAGGTCCAGCGGGTGGGGATGATGCTGCCTGCATCAATGTAAAGGCGTGAATCCTCGGAATCATTGAAGGTGTAGCGGTGAATACCTGTGTGGGCTGTGGCTGTCATTTCTGCAAGACAGTCAAGTGTCTGCAGATATACGGCATAATAGCCCGGAACGGCAGTTTCATTATTGTGAGAATAAGGCAAAGCTTTGGCGTCCTTTTTGCCGATAGCCGGAGTTACCCTGAACATACCGTAATCCATAACACCTGTGCCTGAAAGACGGGAATGGCTGAACCCAAGGATATGGCGCTGTTCATAGTAATAGCCTGAACGGTTAAGGTTGATGATGCCTGCACCGCCCATAAAAGAAGTATCGGGACCTAATCTGACAAATCCGAACGGTGTGCAAGCTGCAGGACTGAGCATAGCGCAAGCCCAGGGAATTCCGCCCGTGCCGATAAACGGGTCGACATACTGAGTATATTCCCCTGTTTCAACCTCAGGCATTTCAACGGGCTTTAATAAAATTCCGTTAAAAAGACCTGCAAACATTGTTTCAAAAACAACGATAACAGAAACAAAAATTCTCAAAATTGCCATACAAAACCACCTCAATATTTTTCTTATTTCAAATATACCCCATTAAAGCGTAAAAGTCAAACAAAAAGTCACACTTCCCGAAGAAAGTGTGACACAAAGCTTTATTTAAGAATAATGTATCCGCAGACGGGAAGAGTTACCTTACCGCTGATGGTTTGACCTGATACGACATCAGTATATTCTTTATCAAGGGTGATTTCACTTTCACCGTCGGCAAAATTCATTGCAAAGATGAGTTCACCGCGCTTTCTCACGGTTACACCCTCCCCTGCTTCAATAGCTGTGTCGGGAGTAATACTTGCGTCGGCAATCAGCTTCTCGGCAAAATCGTCGGCAAAATTGCCGTCGTTTCTGAAAGCAACATAATATGCTTTGCCGTTGCCAAAGTTGTTTTCTGTTACAGCAGGTCTTCCCGCATAAAAATCGGTTTCATATTCGCCAAGAATTTCTGCTCCCTTTGAATGGAGCAAATCGCATACTTTTACAACACCATAGCTCTTGCCGTTATATGCTACGGAATTTTTCATTCCCTCGGGAAGAGCATCGGTTTCTTCACACCATACACCAAACACATCTTTTAACTGATTTGCAGGAAAACCGCCGAGATAACAAAGGTCATCCTTATCCGCAAGGCAGGAAAGGTATGTTGTTACAAAGTTGCCGCCGTTTTTGACGTAAGATTCAATTCTTTCGATTGTTCCGCCTTTGAGCATATAAAGGAAAGGTGCTATTACAAGCTTATATTTTGAAAAATCGTCGTCCATTGCAATAACATCAACGCTGATGCCCTTATCTCTGAAGGGCTTATACCATTTGATACATTCTTCAAAATAATCGCGGTGGTCGTTGTTATAGCCGCAGAAGTACTTAACAGCCCAGCTGTTCTGCCAGTCGGCAACAACGGCAACCTGACTGTTGCTTTCGCCTCCCACAACATCGCTGAGTTTTTCCAGGACCTCGCCAAGGTGAGAAACCTCTTTGAAAACACGGGTGTTTTCGTGGCCGCAATGGTCAACCACCGCACCGTGATATTTTTCGTGGCCGCCGCGGCTTTTGCGCCACTGGAAATACTGCACGCTGTCGGCTCCGTGGGCAACCGCCTGAATTGATGAAAGCTCCTGCCTGCCGGGTCGGGGAAGCTTGTTGACATTGTGCCAGTTTACAAGTGACGGTGTGCTTTCCATCATAAAGAAAGGCCTGCCTCCGCCCATAGTGCGGAAAGCATCGTGAACAAAAGCCGTATCGCAAGCCTCCTGCAGGTTATTGCCTTTATCCCAGGCAGGATAATTATCCCAGGAAACAAGGTCAAGCTTTTTGGCAAAAGCCTGATAGTCAATACCGTCATAAAGCTTCATAAAGTTAGTGGTTACGGGAATATCGGGAGTAATTTCACGAAGAGGTGCAATTTCGTTTTCAAAAAATGAAATGTGGCTGTCGCTGACAAATCTTCTCCACGCAAGCTTCATTGCAGAAACATGGTTTTCACCGCGGAATTTGGGTGAATTGATTTGGGACCAATCGGTTACCTGATGGCTCCAGAAGCCGTTCCACCACTTGAAGTTGAGTTCATCAAGGCTGTTGTGATATTCAACCTTAAGCCAGTTACGGAAAGCCTCCTGGCAAAGGTCACAATGGCATTCACCGCAATATTCATTGGAAATATGCCACATTTTGACCGCAGGGTGGTTTTTGTATCTTTCGGCAAGGCGGCGGTTGATGTTGCGCACCTTTTCTCTGTAAACGGGAGAAGTGAGGCAATGGTTGTGGCGCACACCGTATTCGTTGCGCACACCTGTTTCTTCAACACGGAGTACCTCGGGATATTTCTGACTCAGCCACACAGGTCTTGCGCCTGAGGGAGTTGCAAGAATTACATCCTTGCCGTTTTCGTGGAGCTTGTCGAGAATTCTGTCGAGAAAATCGAAGTTATACACACCCTCCTCAGGCTCAAGCATAGCCCATGAAAAAATGCCAACGGTTGCGCTGTTGACGTGTGCAAGGTTCATCAGGCGCATATCCTCATCCCAGATTTCGGGGGTATCAATCCACTGGTCGGGGTTATAATCTCCGCCGTGGATAATATGGTTAAAAAAAGATTTTTTCATACTTAATCTCCTTATTTTAAACTTCCTTTTGATTATATTACATTAAATGCACATATTTCAACAGATAAAAGAAAAAAGGCAGGATAGCCTGCCTTTATATTAAAGAATAACTGATGTGAGAAGAACAATCACCGCAAATGCGCCCACAAAGGGAAGAAGGAACGGTGCAACGGGAAGCACAAGAAGTGAGCCTACAATACCTGCGGCAACCTTGATGAGCATTGTGCTTTCTGCCTCAGAAATATTCTGCCAGCTGAAATGAATGTCGGCACCGTCAACAAAGAAAGCATCAACTCCCATTTCATCCTTTGTTGCGCTCATTGAAAGTCCGCATTCTGCAAGTCCGTCTGCTACAAGGGCTGCCATTTCTGCGCTTTTGAAGGTGATTCTGCCGGTGAGACGAAGCTCGTCAGCAGGCTCTTCCTGCCTGAGGTGACCGTTTTTGAAGCCTGTGCACCACCAGTAATAATCATAAGCTCTGGTAAATTCACGATTCCAGTTGCCTTTGATATCTTCGTGCCAGAGTGTCATTTCCATTTTGAGCCAGTCAGACTTTCCGGGGCAACTAAACATTGTCCACGCATCAATGCCGTCATCTGAATGGGGCTTGTTATAAATACCGATTTCACCGCCGTAGAAAACAAGACCGTACTGACCCTTCCACATCTGAAGCATCCAGTCCTTATCTTCATAGGTGAAGAAAACACGGATGTAGTCATATTCAAGAAGAAGGTAAGGTGAAACAAAGTCATATATCTTACCGAAGCCAAAATTGTGCTGCCAAGCTTCTTTGTCGTTAGTGTAGTAGAAATCGTCAACATAACTGTACTGATAGCTGAGCACCTGATTGCTTTCAAGAAGATTTTTGAGAAGTGAATCGTTTTTGGTAACGTTGATTGCAAATTCACCTGTGAGGGTTTCGCCGTCAACCTCTGCTTTAGCAATAATCACAGCTCTGCCCACATTAACACCCTTAACCGTACCCTCCGAGTCAACGGTGGCAACGTTTTCATCAGAAGAAGACCATACTATTTCAGGCTGAACCTCAACGTTGGTTACGGTAGCGGTCATATGAATCTTTTTTCTTTTAGCAACAGAAAGGTGGTCACTCTGCATCACAAGAGCGTGGCCCTCACTCTGAGCCTGATACGGCTGCTCCTGAGCAAAAGCGTTAATCGGAGCAACGGATACAACGGTAATCAAAGCAAGCAACAAAGAAAGAATTACTGTTGAAACTTTTTTCATTTTTATTACCCTCCTAATAAAATCACCCGGTAAGTTTACCACAATAAGCAAAAAGTGTCAACAAAATTGTCGACACTTTTTCAAAATATGTTTATTAAATCCTTATCCGCAGATATCAATATCTGTCTACATCTTCCACATTAACGGTGAAAACAATTGCACCGCCGATTGGCACTTCGCTTGCAAAATCATCCTCGCGAAGACCTGTACCGTAGCCTGTTGCGGTTGTGGTTGTAACTGTTCTTTTTTGTGAACGCTCTTTGATAATTTCCTTGGCTTTTGCAACCTTATCGTCATCTGCGCCGATGAGGAAGGTTGTGTTGCCTACCATCAGAAATCCGCCTGTGGTGGAAAGCTTGGTCACGGTAAAGCCCTCTCTTGTGAGCGCTGAAGAAACAACAGCGCTGTCATCATTATTAACAATAGCAATTAAAAGCTTCATTATTCTTCTCCATTCAATTAAAGTTTGGGCATAATCATCTTTATGCTCTTTTTATCAAGTTTACTTACATCGGGAATTTCATAGCGGTTGTCATTGGCATCTTTGATTAAAACTCTGCCGTCATACAGCGGCTTGATTGCCGTGAGATGATTGCGGATTTCAAAGGTGCAGATGCCCTTGTCGGTTTCCGCAGTCCACATCCAGATTTTGAACTTTTCGCTCATCCTGATGAATCGGGTGATTCTCGGCATCATATAATACTCCGTCAGGCACCTTTCAACCACTGCCTTTGATTCGGGCTTAAGGTCGTTAATGTTACGGATAACCGCAACTTCGTTGCCGTTTGAATCAAGCAAGGAAATGTATTTATCAAGACCTGTTATGGGAAACATTCGGTGAAGTTCAAGCTCGGTGAATTTTTCACCGGTATAAAACTCCACATCAACAAACACCTTGTCGTTTTCCGTAATTCTGATTTCAGGACCTTCTATATATCTCGGCACAATTATTCACCTCACTCAAAATTTTCTTCTGCCTTGCGCTTCTGAAGCTGTTCACCCATTGACTGAATTTCAACAAGCTTATAATACTTGCCCTTCATTTTGAGAAGCTCCTCAGGAGTGCCGCACTCAATGATTTCACCCTTATCAACAACCACAATTTTGTTTGCCTTGCGCAGGGTTGAAAGTCGGTGAGCAATCATAAGCGTTGTTCTTCCGCTGATAAGACGCTCGATAGCACCCTGAATAAGATGCTCTGTTTCGGAGTCAACGGCGGCGGTTGCTTCGTCAAAAACAAGAATGCTCGGGTTTTTGAGCACCGCTCTTGCAATTGAAACTCGCTGCCTTTCACCGCCCGAAAGACCCACTCCTCTTTCACCAAGCATTGTATCGTATGCATCGGGAAGCTTTGAAATAAATCCGTGAGCATTTGCAACCTCTGCGGCGTGGATAACCTGCTCAACATGGACTCTTCCGCTACCAAAAGCAATGTTGTTAAAGATTGTGTCGCGGAACATTAAAGGCTCCTGCTGAACATAGCCGATTGAATCTCGGTAATATTCCATATCAATGTTCTTGATGTTTTCACCATCAATCAGAATTTCTCCGTCGTAGTCGTCATAATACCTCATCAGAAGATTGATAAGAGTTGACTTACCCGAACCTGTTGTGCCCACGATACCCACAATATCACCGGGTTCAATGGTGAGATTGATGTTCGAAAGCACCTTTTTAGATCGGTCAAAGGCGAAGTTGACATTTCTGAATTCGATTTTGCCCTTGATTCTTTCGGGAACGTTGCCCTCACCGAAGTTATGTTCAGGCTCGGCATCAATAATATCAAGAATTTTTTCTGCAGAAGCAAGAGTGTTCTGATATGTGTCACTCATATTTGCAAAGAAATTGATGGGTGCATAGAACATACTTGCATAGGAAACAAATGACACAAGAAGACCGAGTGAAATTTCTTCACTGCCGCCGATAACCATCTGACCGCCCAGGAACCACACAACAATTGAGCCGCAGGTTACAAGGAAAGTGATAACAGACGGGAACACTGCCGCAGGCACGGCAACCTTTCTGTCTTCCTTATACCATTCATCGCAGTAGCGTCCGAACTTTTTGATTGTTTCTTTTTCATTTGTGAAGGCTTTGATAACCCTTACACCGGGAATTGAGTTGGCAAGAACGGTGGAAATTGATGCACTTCTTCGCCACAATCTCATATATTTGGGGCCGATGACCTTGCCGAACAGTCTGCCTGCAACGGCAACAATGGGAACGGGAATGAGAGAAAACAGCGCAAGCTTCCAGCTCATACCGAACATAATCACAATCAGGCCCACAAGAGTGAAGCCCTGAACAATGGCCTCCTGAGTCACCTTCATAATGAATGACTGAATAACATTGGCGTCGGAGTTTACTCGGTTAATAACCGAGCCTGTGGAAATCTTGTCATAAAAGCTCAAAGAAAGATACTGGGCTTTTTCGTAAATATCCTTTTTGAGATTGAGGGTAATTCTGTCACCCGCAAGCCTAAGCTTGTAGGCACGGATACCTGTGATTACATACTGAAGAATGTAAACACCAAGCAAAGCCGCAAGCACCTTGACGAGCATGGCAGCATCCTTGCCCGGAATAACATCGTCAACCATAATTTTGGTGATGTACGGCGGAACCAGAGAAAGTGCGGTTACCGCAACGGAAAGAATCATACAAACAAGCAAGGAAAACTTTTCGGGAATCACATACTTACCGAATTTTGACACAAGCTTGCCCTTACCTGCACAGTTGATACATTCAGCTTCGGGATTAGGCAGCTTTCTGCCGCACTTGGGGCAAAAACAGCGCTGCTTGTGATAAACGGATTTGACCGTTTCAAGCTCTTGCTCCAACTCACAGCCGTCGTTGACAGCGTTAATAAAAACTGCCGCCGCATCCGCAACCTCTGCCGATGCATAAGAAAACCTGAGCAGCATTTTCTTTTTGCCGTTTTTAAGCTTCACCTTAAAAACAGCATTGCCGTAAAAACGCTTGACCTCGGCTTTTTCAATGTCGGAATAAAGCACTGTTTCACTTGAATTTTCACAGCATTCATCAAATGCTACAAGCCTGTCGGCAGTGAAAACAGCTACAGATTCAGCATATCTGCCCTTCAAATTCAAATCCCCGACAACCGCAAAAAGGCAAGCTTCGTTTGCAAAAAGCTTCTGTACCTCATCTGCAAATTTATCGGGAATAGGTTTGTTGACTGTTACATTCAAATCGGCTCACCTCTTGAACCAAAATTTATGAACTCATTGTTCGCCTGCATTATATCAAACTGACATTAAATGTCAATACAATTATTAAAAGTTAACAGATTTTTTTACACATTATGTTATTCATCTAAATCACTTGACGAAAATCATGTTTTCAAGTAAAATTAAATCATAAAATAAGCAAGGAGGTATGTTATGGATAAAGAAGAGAGAGCAAACCGACCTATTAACCGAGGACGGCGGTATGTAGGCTCCAAAGAAACAATCGCGTACATAGCTCAGGACTTCGCCGACAGCTTTTCAATCGGCAAATATCAGAACAGATTTATCTGGGACGTTGTTGGTATCGATTTTAAAATCAACGCCATTGTTACATTGTTCACTGGTGCCTGGGACATTATCAACGACACCTTTATCAGTGCCATTGTTGACAGAACGCGAACACGATGGGGCAAATTCAGACCGTATCTTATCTGGATGAAAATCCCCCTCACCATTTTCGGTATGCTGTTTTGGCTCACCCCCGTTTTCTTCCCCAACTCAGCGCCGGACTTTTTACCGAAGCTTATTTATTACTTTGCTTTCAACATTATTAACGAAACGGCAAACACCTTTATGACTATTTCCAAAACAGGCTTGCTGTCCACCATAACACCAAACCCGGAAGAAAGGGTAAGGCTTATTTCTCAGGCCAACCTGTTTTCAAGATTTTTGGGTGAGCAACTTCCCGAATGGATAATGGGCGTACTCATTGACCTTATAAATTCCAAAACAGTCAAGTGGAAGTTGCAAAACCTTTTCATCGGAATGGGTGCCGCAACTGCCATTATGTCATCGCTGATGACTTTCTGGTTCTATATGGTTTCTAAAGAACGTGTTATGCAGAGCGTTGAAAAGCCCAGCATTATGCAAGGCTTCAAGGCCATACTCAATAATAAGCCGTTGCTGATTATTACGCTTTCCGATTTCTTCGGAGGCTTCAGCATAGGTCAGAGCCGTTCGGACTATTACATCGACGTTTTAGGCAGTGCATCATTGCAAACCATCGTCGGCATCCCCGCCTACCCAATTCTCAACCTCAGCTACTTATGGGTAGCCCCCCTGAGAAGAAGGTTCACCTCCAAAACCCTTTGGGTTGTTGAGGACCTATGGACAGATATTTGTTGGTTGGTTGTTTTCGGAGTCGGTTCAATCAACAAAAACTTTATGAGCCGTAAATTTATGATTCCGACGATGATGATTGAGGAATTTGTTGAAATGTTTGTTTACGGTGTGCGACACACCATTCCCGAAGAGCTCCGTAACGAAGCAATGGACTATTGCGAATGGAAAAACGGTTACCGCGTTGAAGCAATGACCGGCGTTGCCAAAAGCCTTGTTACCAAAATTCAGGGCATTATTATGAGCTCGGTCACAAACCTTGTGCTTTCCAGAATCGGATATGTTCAGGGCAAAAAAATCGGCACTCAGAGCGACAAGGCAAAATGGTGGCTCTTCGCTCTCGGCACAGGCATTCCCATCATCACAAGCAGCCTTGGTATTATTCCCAAGCTGTTTTATCCCATTGATAACAATATGCGCGACAGAATGTATGCAGAGCTTGCAGAACGCCGCAAGGCAGTTGCAGAGCAGATGGATGCAGAAGCCGACAAGGTTAAGATTTAACACAATACCGCAGTTGATACTCAGTATCAACTGCGGTGTTTTATTTGGGCGCTTTATGCAATGGTGTATAAAAGAAAAGTTCCCGCCGAGCTGTTTCAGCGAGAACTCTAAATTATGCAACTTTATTTTTTTGTTGGAGTTTCTATGTCAACTGATTTTTTAGTAAAGCTATCTGATGCTTCATTATATGAAAGAACAACAGAAAAATTACCCCTATAACTATCATTGTACTGGTCCATAACAGTAACCTTGCCGTAAAGTGTGTATTCATTGCCATCAACATCATCACTTGTAAATTTTACATCGACACTCTTGATGTTAGAGTGGGTTACAGGATTATATTCAGCAATCACCAATGTCTCTGCATAATCTTTTGCTTCTTCCATAATTGACTCCGAGCTTTCAGGAACAAGATTGCTGATTTCTTCACCAGCAAAGACGAATATGCTGGAAATAATCATTACAACAGAAACAAGCATTACCAAAAGCGCAGGCAACTTTTTCTTTTTTCTGATTGCCTTAATTATCAACGCAATAAATCCGATTACAAAAAGCAAAACACCGACGAATACTAAAATCATTGAAATAGCTTCAGAATTCATATCAATTCCTCTTTTCTTAAACAAAATTAAAAAACTTGCTGTGAGAAAAATTAACCTCCTTAGCATTACTCACACCTTTTACCTCACAAAATAAAAAAGTGCGCCAACCGAAGTTGAACGCACCGAAAAACGCAAACTCCGATTGTCGCTACACAAACTAAATCAGAATTAGGGTATATTAAACCGTCATACATATTTAGTGGAGTTTGCGGTTTTACCTACTACTCTTAAAATATGTATGACTAATTAAGGGTATAATTATCCCTATAAAAAAGAAAATGATACCACTAATTCTAACTATTCAGTTTGTGTAGCATATTTATTATAAACAACTTCTCGGTAAAATGCAATATAAAAATAATAAACAAACTCTCCTGCTCTTTGTGAACAGGAGAGTTTTGTATACTTTATTCTTTCAATTCATCGTAAAATTCACTGAGGTAAACGCGGCGGTTTTCTTTCATTGAAATATTTGCCGCCATACCGATACCGATGGACATCATACCTGCGCGGGTATCTGCCATCTGACCCAATGGGTCGCTTGTGCAGCCGATGAAGAGATTTTCTCTGATTTTTTCGTCTGAGCCGCCGTGTCCGCCGGGCAAATCCTGGGGCGCATTGATTGTGATTTTTTCACCAAGACGGTTGAAAATTGTGATTACATTATTCACACCCTGACCAAGCTCGGTGTATCTGCCGTCCATTTTAACAAATTCCAGGCGTCCGTCGGTGCCGTTGAAGGCAATTCGGAGCCCCTCATAAGGTGAATGCGCCGTAAGAGAGTAGCTCATTACCGCTCCCCTCTTATAAAGCACGTTAAGGCTGACGGTATCTTCGATGTCAATCTCATCAGAGAAAATGCAGCTGTCACGGTAGTAGCCGTCAACATCCTCACATTCAAGGTAGAGCTTATCCATAGGCGGCTGATTTATGTCAAGATAATACTCACATTTCTTTTTATATTCACAAGTTAAGCAACGCTGTGAACGCTGTTCACGGGTGGGTCCGTAAAACTTTCTTGAACCGAAAGCATTAACAGCAACGGGGTCATCCTCAAGAAACCAGTTGACCAAATCAAAATGGTGGGTGGATTTATGAACAAGGAGCGAGCCCGAATTTTCTCTCTTGCGGTGCCAGCGTCTGAAATAATCGGCTCCATGCTCAGTGTCAAGCATCCATTCAAAATGAACGCTGAGCACTTCACCGATAATACCGCTTTTAAGAACCTCCTTAACCCTTGCAAAAAAAGGAAGATATCTGAGATTAAAAACAACTGTTACTGTTTTGCCTGATTTAATTTCCGCCGCTCTAATAGCGTTTGCCTTTTCAAAGGTGGTTGTCATAGGCTTTTCAACAATTACGTCACAGCCTGCTTCAAGGGCTTTGATAACATAAAAATCGTGCATACAGTCCTTGGTGGTAACAATAACCGTGTCGGGCTTTGTAACACGGAGCATTTCATCAAAATCATCATAAACAGGAACTTCCGTTTCACCGTAGAAGCTCACAAGAGCGGCGCGCTTGGGGTTGATGTCATAAACACCGCAAAGCTCGATATGCTCTTTAAAATCTTTGAGTATCGGCTCGGCATAACCCTCTATTCCGCGGATTCCGCAACCCACCTGAACAAATTTTTTCATAGAAAACTTCCTTTCTTATATGGACCAGAAGCTATCCGTAAACCGTGTTGCACGATGCGGAAAAGCTCTGAAGAAATCGTCTGCATTGTTTTTGAGTTCAACACCGTTAATATAAACGGCAGTCTGCGCCGTGTGCCCCTCACCTGCAAGAAGAAGCCTTGCGGCGGCAGGAGCGGTGAGAGCGATGTCGTAATCACCGTCGGCTCTGCGGGTAACGGTTGCTTTTCCGTTTTGATATTCAACATCAAAGATGCCTTTGTTCTGCTCATAAGCATCATGGCTTAATATGCTGAATTTACCGTATTTTTCGGGATAAACATTATTCTCGAGAAGTTTTTTGAGGTTATATATTCTGCCGGCATAACCACCTTCACTGTTGCATTTGACGCCGTCAATTCTGTCGGCAAGGCAAGCAAAGGATGAGCCCTGATACTGCTTTTTGACAACGAGGGTTTTCACAATACCGTCGTAATTGCGCAAAAATCCCACAATACCATAGAGAGCTTCAGGATTGAGCACAAACAGCTCTTCAACAATCAGCTCCTCGGGTCGCTTAACGCTGAAACGGACATATCCGTCGGCTTCACCTGAGGGGTTGCGGTGGATGTAGGTATAATCAGCTTCTTCAAGGGGCGTGGAGCAGAAATGCTTGGCATCCTCCCTGAGGGTCATCAGATTTTCAAGAAAAACACATTTGTTATGAAGCTCGCACAACTCCTCAAGCTGCTCACCTGTGAAAAGCTCAACACCGTTACAGTGAGGAATGTGAGTGAGATTGCTGAAAGGAACCTTAACTGTGAAAACTCTGTTGAGGTTTGCAAAGCCGAACTTTTCATAATATTCAATTGAGAACGGTGAAAGAAAACCTGCAACAATATCGTTTTCAACAGCGGTTTTGCCAACCTCGTCAAAAATGGCTCTGACGGCGCCCTTTCCCCTTGCTTCGGGCAAAGTGCACACACCGCTGAGAACAAGGGTATTTATGAGATTGCCGCAGTAATTGCACTTAAAATCAAACAGCTCAACCCCGGCAACAAGCTTTCCACCGTCAAAAGCACCGAGAACAGGAATTTCAACTTCCTTGTCTTCATCCTTATTAAATTTCCAGATAAACGAGGCGGCGGATATTTTGAGATAATCCACAGCTTCTTCAGGTTTTATCAATCTGACTTCCATAACCGTCTCCCGATTTTTAATATTAAAAGAAGTATATCACCTCTTTAAGAAAATTTCAATACAGGAAAAACTTTCAAATAGTCTATTTACTTTTTGTTGCTATTTGATATAATGAACTCAGGTGATTGATTTGCCTTATTTTATTGCACGGAGGAATTTAAAATGTCCAAACTTAAAATTGCACTTATCGGCAACGGCGGAATCTGCCGCGGCAACCACGTTCCCAACTATTATGAAGATGACCGCGTTGAGGTTGTTGCTTTCTGTGATATTATTGAAGAGAGAGCAATCGCCCTGCGAGATAAATATTATCCCAATGCAGCAGTTTACACTGACTACAAAGAGCTTCTCAAGGATGAGAGCATTGACGCTGTTGACATCTGCACACCCAACTATCTTCACTCAATCATTGCTGTTGATGCATTCAAGGCAGGTAAGCATGTTCTTTGCGAAAAGCCTGATGCAGTTGATGTGACAGAAGTGCTCAAAATGAAAAACGCCGCCGAGGAGGCAGGCAAGGTGCTTATGGTTATCAGAAACAACCGTTTTGCAACCGCATCACAGTATGCCAAGAAGTTTGTTGAAAACGGCAAAATGGGTGAAATCTACTGCGGACGCTGCGGTTGGCAGAGACGCAGAGGCATCCCCGGCAAGGGCGGTTGGTTCACAACAAAGGCTCAGTCCGGCGGCGGTCCCCTTATCGACCTTGGCGTTCATATGATTGACCTTGCAGTGTGGCTTATGGGCAACCCCACCCCTGTTGCAGTCAGCGCAAACACATTCACCAAATTTGCCGACAATGACACAAGCGATTCCGAAAACTCAAAGTTCGGTGATGCAAAATCAGAGGGTACATTTGACGTTGAAGACCTTGCAATGGGTATGATTCGTTTTGACAACGGTGCAGTTCTTCAGATTGAATTCAGCTGGGCATCAAACATCAAAGAAGAAAACCGTTTTGTTGAGCTCAGAGGAACAAAAGCCGGCCTTAAATGGGATGACAACGAGGTTGAGTTTTTCACAGAAGACGACGGTCAGCTTCTTGACATTGTTCCAAAGGGCAAGATGGACTCAAACGGACACAAGGGAAACATCCGCAACTTCATCGATGTTATCACCCAAGGCGCAGAGCCGGTGTTCAAGCCGTCTCAGGGCGTGGATATGATTAAAATTCTTTGCGCAATTTATGAATCGGCAGAAAAAGGCAGAGAGATTATTCTTTAATATAAGATAAAACAAAAGCAGAATCAGCCTCGCGGTTGGTTCTGCTTTTTTGGTGTTCATAAGAAATTGTTATAATTCAAGAAACTTTTAATTTTCAGCGGATTTTATAAGTAAAAACTTCTGTGCCTTTGGCGGTAGGCACTGCCATTTTAACATTCAAAGGTTTGTCTTCGCTTTCCTCTACCTCAGAGGGAACAGCAATTGCAACCTCAACAGTTATGCTGTCACTTAGAGGCTCTAAGTCACTCAAAACCTTATCTGTTGAACACAAATCAAGCTGTCCTAACATATCATCATATGAGAATAAGTATCCGTCATTGTAATCAATGCAAGGCATCGCAGAGAACATTAAAGAATCTTTCTTATCATTGATTGTTTTAATAAAACCCAATTTGGTTTTTCCTATATTCTTCACTGAAAAAGTGAGAACAGCAAAAACTTTACCTTCTCCCATTCCTATGCCATTATAGGTGTCGGCAAATTCACAAGACTCCAAAGTCAATTGCGCGCTATCAGTAGAAACCGTATTACCAACTTCATACAGATTCCGGTCACCGCAGGCAACAAACGACAAACTCATTATTGCAGCCAAAATCAATGCTACAAATTTTTTCATGCTCATCATCCCTTTCAAAAATTTGGCGGAATAATTTATGAACACCGCACCGAGTGATAAAGCACTTTTTATCTCCGCAAAATAAAAAAGTGCGCCAACCGAAGCGGGCGCACATAAAACGCAAACTCCGATTGTCGCCAAACAAAACCAGATAAATGGGAATGTCAAAATTCGCATATCGTCTGTGGAATTTGCATTTTTGCAAAATTCAAAAACGACATACGATAATAAACAGTATCCCTATAAAAGAAAATACCATTCCCGTTTCATTTATTTGGTTTTGTTTGGCATAATTAGTATATCACAACAGTTTGCGAAATTTCAATATGTTTATAAAAATATCCGAGCATCAAAAGATGCCCGGATTTATTGATAATAATTTTAGTAAGAATTAAAAAAAGCTCAAGTCCCTTAAGAACCTGAGCCTTGGTGCGAGAGACGGGACACGGCTTTGCTTCGCAAATCCTGCGTCCTCGGCGACCGTTGCTTTGCAACAGTACCCGCCTCAGACTTCGGAACTAAAAACAATTCACCGAATTGTTTTCTTAACGCTCCTCACCCCCTTGGGGTTCAAGCCCCGCTCCAAAACAAAAAAATAACCGAGCATCATAAGATGCTCGGTTATCTTGGTGCGAGTGTTCATAAGGGATTGACTCAAAACATAAGCAAAACCGGCTTCAAACATAGTATTCTGCACTCCTGCTGTTGCTTAATAGAGAAACATATGGAGGAATACATAATGTCAAATATCATTGAAGATTTTTATTACGGCAACATTGAGCCGCAAGATGTCAATTCAGAATTAACACCCAAGCTCAAGAAGAAATTGAGCAATCTTGCCGAGAAAGAAGAACAACTCACAGCAAGACTCGCTGGTGAGGATAAAGAGCTGTTTCAAAACTATATAAGTGCATATATTGAGTTTTCAATAACAAGTAACGCTGACAGCTTTATATCAGGCTTTAGACTTGGTGCAAAATTTATATACGATACATTTGTTAAGAATACGAAAGGATGAATGTCCTATGAAAAGCAATACAAATATTCAATATAGACAAGTTGGAGATTTCAACATTCCTAACTTTATCTTACCGCCCGAAGAAGCAAGTGTCAGGCTTGGTAAATGGGGAATGTTACATAAGGATTATTTGCTAAAAAATAAAAAGGTGTTATTTACAACACTGCTTACCCAAGGCAAACTCTATCAGCACTGTGCTGAAGTCGAAACTCAGGCAAGAGATATGTTTGACACTCTTGTTGACCAGATGAAAAACGCAGAAGGTATAACCGAGCAACTGAAAGAAGAAAATCAGTTGGAATGGGTGTGCCGTATGCAGAATATTGAGGCAAGAGTAAGAGAACTTATTCGTTATGAGTTGATATTTAACTAAGAACATAACATCCTTGTATTTGGAGCACATTCCAATTACAAGGATGTTTTCATTGTGTTTTTTATGATATGAATATCTTAGCTCGTTATATTCGCACTTAAAATAGCAAGAGTACCCAAAACAATTATTCCAACTGCAGGAACTACGCCTTTTACCAAATCAATAAGCCACTACTTGTGTTCGCTACCTATTTTGACATCTGGTCTATTGTTAAAAAGCATAAAGATTTTTATTGTCGTATTTTCACCATCAACGATTGTCTCTTTTGTCGACTATCTTCTTTGTTTTTATTTTTGAATTGTAAACTCCATACTTTTGTTTTTGCTTATCAATTTGACATCTGAGTATGATTTGAAATATATGCATTCAGGCTCATTCTTTAACAGGAATTTTTGCTCGTATACATTTTGAAAACAGTCAAAATACCTTAGCGTCAGTATTAAATCGTCTTGCATGGAAGTGCCATTATCAATTCCAATATATAAATACAGTTCATCATCTTTTTTTACAGACAATGCTTTTTCATCTGGGTATTCTTTTCCGTTTATGTTTATCGAAAGTTTGACTTGATGTGCAGTATTATTGCCACAATTAACAACGGAAATAAGCTTGTTTAATTGGTTCCTTTCAATTCCAGGAATCTTATCATACGGAATCCAATATATACCTGAAGAGTTAACAAAGAAACCGTGAGTTTTTAGATAATCAAGAACTACAACGTCCTGACCCGGCGCTGATACTCTTGCATTTGGATCTACGGCTTTTTTATAATCTGCAGTTTGAATAAGGAACTGCGGCAAGTTGGATAATCGGATTTTTTCGTTTTCTACATCTAACAACATTTTATCTTTACTATCATTTTCTTGTTTATGTTGTTGATTTTGCCATAATGCAAGGAAACTCAAAAAGGTGGTACCGATAAAGGCTTCAAAGCCGGCTATATACGAAATTACATCTCCCGCATCCCATTCTGCCTGTATCCATTCTATATTGCTGTTCCATTTAAAAAGAAAATGTACTACAATCAACGGTAATACAAACATCAGAATCGCAATAATACCGCTAAGAGTTTTATGTTCAACTACCTTATTTAGATAGTTATTTAAATTTTTCGGCTTTTGGTTACTCATACTTTTTCCTCCACTTGTTAACTGTTTTTCCACATATCAATTTCGAAAAGGTCAAATTATCCATTGTGTGTTGCGTGCATTATCTGTTGTCTATAAACCTACATATTTCTCTAGCGGGAATCATCTGTTAAAACGTGATTTTTCTTCATTTATTTTCCCGTTTGTGGATAATGAACATAATGCTATTTCATTAATATGAAATGCATCAAGAAACGAAGGTAATGTACAATACCAGTCCATTTCCTCATCGAATATCCCATATTCTCTTTTGCAATATTTCAAATCTGGTCCATAGAAAAAGCAATAACTTTTACCCAATCCTGTGCTGCTATTAAAACAGATTCCATCAAACCCTAATGCACGAATGTATTCTGCTATTAGTTGCGTAGCCGTATATTCATAAGTAAGATCTGTTTTTTTCTTATCTACCGGTTTGCTTATTTCAATTGCGAACTTCTTTAAAAAGTCATTATACCATCTTGAATCATGATCGTAATCGTTACTGAAAATACTAGCTTGTCCAATGTAAACAGTTTTTGAGAAATCTACAATTTGTAATTCTGCGTTTGAAAAATACTTAGCCATTATAATATTTCCGCTTTTATACCCACACTCCTTGTAAGCAGTTTCCCTAGAAGAAGCCAAGTATAAGTACGATATTCCAGCTGGACTCATGCGGTTTGTTTGAGCACAATTAGGAGGCGGAGGGGATAATTCCTTATCTATACTTATCGTATCAAAATTTAGAGAAGAATCTTGTCTTGCTCGATAAAAAATAGAATTACAAGGAATACATTCCTCATACTCCATGATGAAATGACGCAAATTGTCCAACAAAGCCTTCCTTTCATCTATTCCCACCATAACACCATCAACATCAAAAAACCTATTATAGTGTTTTACTGTAAATTTGAATCGTTCCCATGTTGAATACATATTCGTATCGTAAATACCGTACAAATCATTTTTTATAACAAAGTTTTCTTCATAAATATCACCATAGGGATCATAATCACTATGTTTTATATCTCTGAAACTTGGGCCAGACTCTTCAATAATATCCTTAAGAAGTGCATCCGATGTGTCGTCCTCAAAAACCATTTCCTCATTAACAATGTCGATCACTGAATATCGTTGATTCACCAAATATTCTTTCGCCTCACTGTCATACATTGCCCCTGTGCCTTCTTCAATTGATTCAA
>JBGVFJ010000067.1:0-5169 GCA_045121005.1 Acutalibacteraceae bacterium | reverse complement strand
ACGAAGATGATTACAACACAAAGTGGGAATATATTGAAAATAATCCTGCTGCTTGGTTTGATAAGAAAGAGAATTGATTTGCAGAATCAGGAGGAAATATGAAAAAAACTTTTTTTGAAATAGATGAACGAATACAAAAAGCGGCAGACCTTGCAATGGAAAAGGTTGCCGACAAATTCAAGGAGCTTGAAGAAATAAGCGAATATAATCAGCAGAAAGTACTCTCTGCTTTTATTAAAAATCAGGTAAGTGAAACAATGTTCACAGGCACAACGGGATACGGCTACGGCGACCGCGGCCGTGAGGTGCTCGACAGCGTTTTTGCCGACATCGTGGGTGCTGAGGATGCCCTTGTGCGTCACAATTTCACCTGCGGTACTCACACTCTTGCGGTTGCACTTTTCGGTGTACTTCGAATGGGAGACACAATGCTCTGCGTAACGGGTACACCTTATGACACCATTCATTCCGTTATCGGAATCGGCGGTAAGGGTGATGGCTCACTTGCCGATTTCGGTGTAAAATATAAGCAGGTTGACCTGAAAAACCAGAAGCCCGATATTCCTGCCATTATTGAAGCTCTTGATGAGAGCATCACAATGGTTTATATCCAGCGTTCTCGCGGCTACGATATGCGCCCAAGCCTTTCCTGCGAAGAAATCAAAGAAATTGTTGATGCGGTTAAGGCCCATTCAGATGCAATTGTAATGGTTGATAACTGCTACGGTGAGTTTGTTCAGGAGTTTGAACCCATTGAAATGGGTGCAGATTTGATTGCCGGCTCGCTTATTAAAAACGCAGGCGGAGGAATTGCCAAAACAGGCGGTTACATAGCAGGCAGAGCTGATTTGGTTGAAAAATGCTCCTACCGCCTCACAACCCCCGGTATCGGCAAGGAGGTTGGTGCAACCCTTGACCAGAACAGAGATTTGTTCCTTGGTATTTTCTCAGCTCCCAGAGTTGTAACGGAGGCACTCAAATCAATGGTCTTTGCCGCCGCGCTTCTTGAACAGTTCGGCTTTGAAACAACCCCCTCAAGCGGTGACAAGCGTTGCGACATTGTGCAGACAGTGAAGCTCAACACCGCCGACAACCTTGTTGCATTCTGTCAGGGGCTTCAGAAGGGAACTCCCATAGATTCATTCGTTCTTCCCGAGCCCTGGGATATGCCGGGCTATGACGACCCTGTTATTATGTCCTCAGGTGCGTTCACCTCAGGGTCTACAATCGAGCTTTCTGCCGATGGCCCTCTGCGCGCTCCCTACGCCGCTTGGATGCAGGGCGGAATCAGCTTTTACAGCGCAAAAATGAGCATTATGCTCGCAGTTAACGAACTGATTAAAAAAGGATTGATCTGATGTCTTACAACGGAATTACGCCCGAAGCAATGTGGCTTCTGGCTCAGAATAAATTTGAAAACAGCAAGCCCTTTTATGAAGAGCACAAGGAAAAAATCAAAGCAGGTGTCACCGTTCCTCTCAGGCAGATTGCAGGGGAGCTTTCACCGCTGATGTATGAAATTGACGAAATGATGAATCTTGACCCTGTGAGAATGGTGTCAAGGGTGCGCCGTGATACAAGATTTTCCAAAAACAAAAACCTCTACCGCGACAATCTGTGGGTTATGTTTCAGCGCCCCAAGCGTGAATGGCAGTTTCACCCGTGTATGTGGTTTGAGGTCAGTCAGGACAGCTTTTCTTACGGCATAGGTAATTATGAAACAACCCCTGCAATGATGGAAATTTACCGTCAGCATCTTGTGAAATATGAGCAGGAATTTCTTGAAGCGATAAAATCTATCCGCAAAACAGGCGCACAGTTTCATTGTGAAAGCTACAAAAAACCAAAGGGCGGCAACCCGTCACCGGGCGTTTTGCCTTATTACAATGTAAAAAATATGTGCTTCATAAAGCACAGAATTGATTTCAAAACCCTTGAAACCGACGAAATTATCACTCAACTTCAGGAGGAATACAAGGCCTTTGCGCCGATGTATAAATTCCTTCTCAGAGTGTCTGATGAATATGTGAGCGGAGGATCTGAATGAGTTATTCTTCATTAAAAAGCGGAACAGATATCCGTGGCTTTGCCGCTGACGGATTTGAAAATGAGCCTTTGTTTTTAAGCGACGAAAGAGTAGAAAAAATTGCACTTGGATTTGTGAGCTTTCTTTGCAAAAAAACAGGCAAAACGGCTGACGGGCTTTCTGTCTGCGTCGGTCACGATTCCCGTGTGTCTGCTCCCCGAATCAAGTCAGCTCTTCTTCGTGCCTTTTCTTCAAAAGGTGTGAGTGTTTATGATTGCTCTCTTGCTTCCACACCTGCAATGTTTATGGCTGTGCTTGATTTAAACTGTGACGGCTCAGTGCAGATTACCGCAAGCCACCACCCGTGGGAAAGAAACGGACTCAAATTCTTCACCCCCGACGGTGGACTTGAGGGCAGCGATATTTCCATGATTCTCACAATTGCAGAAGCTGAAAGCAACGAAAATCTTGCTTTGAACGAATGCAAAATAAAAGCTGTTGATTATATGAGTACTTATGCCCGACAGCTTTGCGAGATGATTAAAAAAGGCGTAAATGCAACGGATTACGATAAGCCTCTTGCAGGCTACAAAATTATTGTTGATGCAGGTAACGGTGTGGGCGGCTTTTATGCAAACAATGTTCTTGCTCCTCTTGGTGCAGATGTTACCGGCAGTCAGTTCCTTGAGCCCGACGGAATGTTTCCCAATCACATTCCCAACCCCGAAAATGCCGGAGCTATGGAAAGTGTCATAGCTGCAACTGTTAAAGCAGGTGCGGATCTTGGTGTGATCTTTGACACTGATGTTGACCGCGCAGGCTGTGTTGATAAAACCGGTGAAGAAATCAACCGCAACAACCTTGTTGCCCTTGCCTCAGCTATTGCCCTTGAGGGCACACAGGGAGGCGTAATCGTGACGGATTCTGTAACCTCTGACGGAATACCTCAGTTCATAAAGTCTCTCGGCGGTGAGCATTACCGCTATAAGAGGGGATACCGCAATGTTATCAACAAGCAGATTGAGCTTAACAATCAGGGCAAATTCTGCCCCCTTGCCATTGAAACATCGGGTCACGCCGCGTTCAAAGAGAATTATTATCTTGATGACGGCGCATACCTTGTGACAAAGATAATCATTTACCTTGCCAAAAACGGCGCAGATGCCATTAAAAATGTGCTTGGCACCCTTGCTCAGCCCAAGGAGGCAAAAGAGATGCGCTTTAACATCACCTGCAATGATTTCAAAACCTACGGTAACGAGGTGATTGAAAATCTGGTGGAATATTTCGACAACAAAAAGGGATGGAAGATTGCCGACGATAATCGTGACGGAATCAGAATTTCTGCCGACAAAGAGCACGGTGACGGCTGGATTTTGCTCAGGCTCAGTGTTCACGACCCTGTTATGCCGCTTAATGCAGAAAGCAACTCCGAGGGCGGAGTGAAGCTGATGCTCAATGAGTTTTATAATTTCGCAAAAGAACAAAAAAGTCTTGATTTAACCCCTTTGAAAAATTTTTAAAATAATTTCAAAAAAAGGCTTGCTTTTTTGAATTGGTTGTGTTATTATATAACGCGTTCCGGGTGTGGCGCAGCTGGTAGCGCGCTTGACTGGGGGTCAAGAGGCCGTGAGTTCAAGTCTCGCCACTCGGACCATAGTGAGTATTCATTACACAAGTGAATACTCACTTTTCTTTTTTTTACATTTCCTCATAGTTAAATAATATATAATTGTTATGTATCGAGCAGGCTTTGACCTGCTCTTTTTTGTTATGCCGTTAAATACTCAACGGCAACACCTTGTCTTGCTTCAAGGACCATATTTTCCTCTTTAACAGGATTTTCAATAACCCCGATAAAGCGGTAGTGAATAACAATTCTCTGTGTTTTGTTCTTTCCCTTGCCCTCAATAGAATGGACTTCGATTTTCTCAATCAGTTCATTCAGGAGTGCAGGTGTCAGAGTTTCCATCTGCATAAACTTACGAACCGCTAATGTGAACTGCTCTTTACTTGTTCGAAGATTTTCGATTTCAGACAGTTCTTCTTGGTACTGCCTGATTTTCAGCTTCAGCTCATCTCGTTCTGTTTCATATTTCTGAGATAACTGCATAAAGCTTTCTTCATTAACAATACCGTTGATGTGCTTCTCAAAGAGTTTTTCATACATTACGGCAATTTCTTTTGTTCTTGCAACAGATTTATCAATACTGCTTTCAAGAAACTTCTGCTGATTGAGTATGCTTTTATTGGTCTTTGCTTCAAGAATATCTGCGAAAGCTTCTTCATCCTCAATGAGAAAACTCGCAAGACTTCTGAGCTCAAGCATTACTATCTGCTCCAAGGAATCTGCCCTCACATAATGTGTGCCCTCACAAGTGCCTCTGCGACCTTTGTAGTTGGAACACATGAAATACTTAATGTCAGTATTAGGGTGATTGACATTGAACCATAAAGGACTTCCGCAATCGGCACAGTATAACAATCCGCAGAACATATTCTTTTCAGCATGTTCGGGATTAGGTGCTCTGCGTTTACCTTTTGCTTTCATCTTCTGAACAGTTTCAAAGGTGTTTCTGTCAATTATCGGCTCGTGAACATTCTTGAATATCTTCCAGTTTTCTTCGGGATTCTGAAGTCTTTTCTTGTTCTTGAAGTTCTTGGAATAGGTTTTGAAATTGATAACATCACCGCAGTATTCCTGCTGTGCAAGAATCTTTTGTACTGTTGTCTTGCACCATTTATACGGGTCAGGCTGCGTTTTCTTACCGCCCTTGTTAAGACCTTTACTCTGCCAATATGCCATCGGTATCATTACTTTGTTTTCCTGTAAGATACGGGCAATAGTTTCATTGCCTTTACCCTCAATACACATTGCAAAGATATTTTTAACAACATCTGCAGCTTCGGTATCGACAATCCATTTCTTTTTGTTATTCGGGTCTTTCATATACCCATAAGGCGGTTGAGATAACGGCTCGCCAAGATTACCACGAATTCTGTGTGAACTTCTGACCTTGCGACTTATATCACGGGCATACATCTCATTCATAATATTTTTGAATGGTGCAATTTCATTATCACCTTCATTACTGTCAACTAAGTCATTGACAGCTATGAATCTGATGTTATGCTCGGGAAAG
>JBGVFJ010000066.1:0-24510 GCA_045121005.1 Acutalibacteraceae bacterium | reverse complement strand
CGGTTCTTTTGGAGTCGGCAAACTCGCCTATAAAAGCCCCTTTTATTATAACCGAATATAAAAGACCTATTATAAGTGAAAATAAAACTGCCGCCATAAGCATTACACCGCCCATTGTGGGTGTGCCCTGCTTATTTTTGTGCCAGGAGGGGCCGATATCAAGAATTGTCTGACCGAATTTGAGCTTGTGAAGCCAGGGAATCATAAATTTGCCGAGCACAGCGGTTCCTGCAAAAGCAACAACTGCAGCTATAATCATTAAAAAAATACCACTCATTTTTATACCCCTTTATTTAAGATTTTTATAAACCATTTCAATTACGTTTTCAAGCTTCATTCCGCGGCTTGCTTTGAACAAAACCACATCATCAGCTTTGATGTAGGCGCTGATTCTTTCAGCCAACGCTTCCTGACAGGTGAAATGCGCTGTTTCTCTGACGCCCATTTCCTGAGCTTTCATTGAGGTGAGAATTGACTTTTCACCGTAGGTGAACACCGCGTCAATGCCTTTTTTAAAGGCAATCATACCTGAATCACGGTGTGCATCATCGCTGACTGTTCCCAACTCAAGCATATCACCGAGAACAGCAATTCTGCGTCCTGTTTTGAAAGAAGAAAGCGTATTAAGCGCTGCTCTTACGGAATCGGGGCTTGCATTGTAGCAATCCTCAATAAAGGTTACCCCGCTCTTCTGATTGATACGCTGACGCATTCCTGAGGGTTCATAATTAAGAAGCCCTCTGATTGCATTTTCGGGAGCTATCCCCGTTTCAACAGCCACGGCAAAGGCGGCAACTGCATTATACACATTGTGCTTTCCGATAGTCGGGATTTTTACCTGATATACATTTTCATCACAACGGATATCAAAAACAGTTGCTGTTCCCTCGGGAACGATGTTTTCCGCTTTATATTTACAAACGGAGTTGTTGATTCCGTAGTAAATAACAGGTCTGTTTTCTATGCTGGCACTCATAAGGTACGGGTCGTCACCGTTGAGGAACACCGGAGCTCCGTCCTTGAGGCCTTCAAGAATTTCAAGCTTGGCAGCAAGAATACCCTCACGGGAGCCGAGGTTTTCCATGTGCGACACACCGATGTTCGTGATAACTGCAGCGGTAGGCTTTGTGCATCTGCTCAGTGCCGAAATCTGGCCTTTGTTATCCATACCCATTTCAACAACTGCTGCTTCGAAACTGTCATCAAGTCGCATAAGGGTCCTGGGCACACCAATCTGATTGTTGAGATTGCCCTCTGTTTTGAGAGTGTTGAGCTCACTTGAAAAAGCGGCGCAAATCATTTCCTTGGTGGTGGTTTTGCCTACGCTGCCTGTGAGAGCAATCACCGGGAAGGTGAATTTTTCTCTGTACCACGAAGCAAAGCGTAGGAATGCCTCCTGGGTGTCTTCAACAATGATTTTGGGGCAGTCAACGTCAATCTCTTTGTGGCACATAACTGCCGCCGCTCCGTTTTTGACTGCACCTTCGGAAAAATCGTGACCGTCAAAATTTTCACCCTTGATGGCAATGTATAAATCTCCGGAATTCACCGCCCTGCTGTCAATTGTGATGCCGCTGAGTTGAGCTTCACCAACAGCCTGAGCGCCGATTCCATTTGCAATTTCTGTTAATAAAAGTGTTTGCATCGAATCACCTCTTCGTGATTAATATCAGCCGTCTGCAATAACGGTGCCTGATTTGAAATATACCGTTACCGTACTTCCGTAGGCAACCTCTGTGTCTTTTTCTATATTCTGTCGGTATGCAATCAGTCCGGAGGAGGACAATGCATTGCCCGAAACTTTTATATTTACACCCGCTTGTGTTGCCGAACCCATAACAGCAGAAATGCTCATTCCCGTAAAATCGGGAACCTTGGCGCGGACGGGCTGTGAGTCCTTTTCGGTGTAGAGAATAATTACACCGTCCTGAGGAATGTACTGTCCGTAAGCTGGGCACTGAGAAACAACTGTATTGCCCTCACCCGCCACCTTAACGGTGAAGCCTGCATCTGTTGCATTTTTGCGGGCTGTTTTGATGTCCGTACCCACAAAGTTTGCAACCTCAACGTTGAGTTTGCCTGCTTCTTTTTCGTTATAATTTCTTTTAACATTAAGATAAGTCAAGGCGTTTTCAATAACCTCTGCTGCAACAGGAGCTGCAACAGCGCCGCCTGTGTTGGGTTCCCTTTTGGGATTATCAATAACGATTATTATTGAAATTTCGGGTTTATCGGCAGGCGCAATGCCGGCAAACGAAGCAACAACCTCTTCGTCAACAGCGGTAAGAGTGTCGGAGGTACCGGTTTTGCCGGCTACATTGTAGCCTGCAACATAAGCATTTTTTGCCGTTCCTGTTTCAACGGTCTGCACCATTGCATCAAGCACCTTGCGGCAGGTGGACTCTGAAATAACCTGACGGCGCACTGTGGGCTGACTTTCTTCCACAACATTGCCGTTGTTATCAAGCACCTTGCTGACAACATAGGGCTGCATAAGTTTGCCGCCGTTTGCAATGGCATTGACTGCGGTAATCATCTGAATTCCGGTAACGCCGAAGGACTGACCGAAGGAGCAGCTGGCAAGGTTTACCTTGCTCATATCTTCCTCTTCAAAATAAATCGGGCGACCTTCACCGGGAAGATCTATATCTGTTTTTTCGGTAAAGCCGAAGGCTTCAAAATATTTGCAGAAGCTTGAAACACCAAGATTCTGACCCATTGTGATGAAATACGTGTTACAAGAGTTTGCAAGAGCAAGTTCAGGAGTTTCAATTCCGTGGGCCTTGCCGTTGAAGCAGCTGTAAGGGGTGTCAATAATTTTTATACCGCTTGTGCAGTTGTAGCCGTTCATAACTTCATTTTCTTCAATGCCTGCGGCAAGAGTAAAGATTTTAAAAACAGAGCCCGGCTCATAAACATCAGCAACCGCGTTATTGCTCCATTGATTCTGCCTAGCTATCGAAACAGCATCTGACTTTTCTTTTTCATCAACGATTTCATCAATCTGAGCCTTTACCGACTGGTTGTAAATTGCGCTAGGGTTGTTGGGGTCATAGTCGTTTTTTGTTGACATAGCGAGGATTGCGCCTGTATCAACATCCATGATAATACCGTAACAAGTGTCACATTTGGTGTCGATATAGCACTGGTCAAGTGCATCTTCAAGATAACGCTGAATTGTTTCATCAATGGTGAGCACAAGGCTTGAACCCTTTTCGGCATCATAGACTGTTTCAAAATCAACGGAGGAATTTATATTCATTGCGCTGTTTGAATAAATCTGACGGCCCTCGGTACCTGTGAGAATTTCGTCATATTCATATTCAAGGCCGTAACGGCCGACATCGCCGTCACCGGTGAAGCCAATCAGAGTGGAAGCAAGATTGCCTGCGGGGTAATAGCGTTTTGTGTCAGTTTCAATACCCACAAAAAAGCTGTAATACACAAGCCTTTTGTTTCCCTCTGAATCCTTGTAGGCAATGCACTCATTCATAAATGCACTAACCTGGTCACGCTGAGCCTTTTCTACCTTGGCTTTAACAAGAACATATCTGTAGCTTGATTGGCTGACAAACTTTTCTCTGAGCTCGGCTGAATCCATTTCAAAAATTTCGCCAAGCCTTTTGCACACATCGTCAAGACCCTGATTGAGAACATGCTCGGGAATCTGACTGCGGTCTGTAGTGAAGTTGCTGGGGTTTACATACACCTTCCACACCGATGCACTTTCAGCAAGAATATTCATATTGCAGTCGTAAATTACGCCTCTCTGGGCAGGTATGGCGTTGTCTTCAAGCTGATTTGTTTCGGCGTAGGCCTTGTATGTATCACCGTTTACTATCTGCACATAAAACAAAGAGGCTATGTTCGCAAGAAACAGAAGAATAATAAAACCCAGAACAACTACGCTTCTGATTAAGGTTTCTTTTCTTGTTACTTTTTTTGCTTTTTTGCCTGCCACAGCAACTCCCCCTTTGGCGTTTTTTCAAAAAAATTGCAGTGTTTAAAAATCACCGCAAGGGCGGATGAAAAATCCGCCCTTTTATAATATGATTTTTATCATTATCTTTATTCATTTTTGCACGGCATTCAGTTAACTTCATAATAGTTAATCTGATAGCCGTCTTTCTTTATCATACCGAGGGTTTTCTCAGCATAAGCAGAAATGTTGACTATGGAATACATTGAGTCCACAGCGCTTCTGAGCCTTACATTTTCACTCTGTGCCTCCTGCATGGTTACCTGAAGCTCCTGCTTCTTGGCATCCAGGTCCATAACAACAGCTCGGCAATAAACCGATGAGCCGAGAAACACGAGAAGAAGCATTGAAACAAGAGCAATTTTAACAGCCTGACGGCGTGAATACTTTGCTTCCTCCTTCAAAGCCTTACGGCTGCGGGGCTTCTTGGGCACAACATGAGGCTTTACGGGAGCATCCACTTTGGGAGCCGCCGCACTTTTTCTGTTTATTGTATTGTCAAACAAATCGAAATCGTAAGCTAAGTTGTTGGTTGCCATGCGTGCCATCCTTTCTTTATCACAAGTTGATTTTTTCTATAACCCTGAGTTTTGCACTTCTTGCGCGCGGGTTTTCTTCAATTTCATATTTTGACGGTGTAACGGGCTTGAAGGGAATTTTGCCCTTGGGCTTTCTGCCGCACACACAAACGGGAAATTCGGGAGGACAGATACATCCTTCGCAGAATTTTTTGAATTTGTTCTTTACCACTCTGTCTTCATGAGAGTGGAAAGTGATTATTGCAAGCCTGCCGCCCACATTGAGGCGTTCAAACATATAATCAAGGGCCGTTTCAAGCTTGTCTATTTCTCCGTTGACCTGAATCCTCAGTGCCTGAAAGCTTTTGCGCGCCGGATGACCGTCACGGCGGAACTTTGCAGGAACGGAGTCTCTTATGATATCGGCAAGCTCAAAGGTTGTTTCAATAGGCTTAATTTCTCTTGCCTTAACGATGTTTCTCGAAATCTGAGGAGCAAACTTTTCGTCACCGTAAGTAAAAAGTATTCTCTGCAATTCCTGCTGAGAAAGAGAGTTTACCAGATCAGCAGCAGAAACGCCCTGCTGACTCATTCTCATATCGAGAGGAGCGTCCTTATGAAAAGAAAAACCCCTGTCCCCCGTGTCAAGCTGATGTGAACTTACACCAAGGTCTGCCATAATACCGTCGGCTCCGTTTTCTTCAAAGCCTAATGCAGTCATTATTTCATTTATATTAACAAAATTATCGTGAACGATTGTTACCCTGCTGTCACCACTGAAACGGTTGGTAAGAGTTTCAATTGCTGACGGGTCCTGGTCGATGCATACCATTCTGCCACCCTTGATAGCTTCAAGGGCAAGAGCACTGTGACCGCCGCCCCCTGCCGTGCAATCAAAATAAACTCCGTCAGGCTTGATGTTGAGAGCTTCAACAGTCTGCTCACGCAAAACGGTGATATGTTTAAATTCCATAAACTATCCTCCGCATCAGAAATACAGGCTGTCGATGAAGTCTGCAGTCTTTTCATCAATGTCAAAGGGATCGGTTTCTTCCTTGGCGGCTGTGATAAGAAGATTTCGTCCGTTACCGGAGAGCTGAACGGTTTTGTCAACTCCGATAGCTTTGAGAAAATCCTTATCAAGCTTAAGTCTGCCCTGAGAGTCAACGGTCTGCTCATCAAGGAGAGAATAAATTCTGTTTGAAAAAGCGATGCGGTCTTTGGGATTTTCCACTGCATCAATCTTGGGCTGAGCAAACTCAAGCCAACCGTCATAGGTGTAGATGCAAAGCTCCTTGCGGTGGGGAGCGCAGAAAACATAAACCGAGTCATACTCTTTTTGAGAACGTTCAAGCTGAGCGCGAAAACGGGCCGGCAAAGATATACGGCTTTTGTCATCCAATGTTCTTGTGCATGCCTTACCTACAAAAAGCTCAGGCTTCTTTGTAATTTCCATTCCACACTCACTCCCTTTCTGTTCCCATTTTTACCACAATTATATACTTATATATCAAAAATGTCAATAACCTGCTGCAAAAAACTTTGAGATATTTCAACAAAACTTTGACTTTCATTTTGTGCAAAATGCAAATATCACAAAACTTGCAAAAAACAGACAAAAATGCTATAATTATGTATCTTTATAAACGGAGGTAAAGTTCAATGAATAAAATGTTCAGAAAAGTTCTCAGTGTTGTTCTTTGCCTGAGCCTTCTCCTTTCAATGGGTATGGTTTCAGCTTTTGCAACAGGCAGCACCGAGGTTGAAAGAGTTTCTTGTGTTATCAACGGTGACACAGCCACTCAGAGAGGCTTCACCTGGTACACAGAAGCAGAAACAGAAACACAGATTAAGATTTTCAAAAACGCTGTTGATGTAACAGCATCACTCACCCTTTCAAACGTTAAGTGCGAAGCCTGGGAAGGTCACTATATGCACAAGGTTACCGTTTCCGGCCTTGAAGCAGGTACAACTTACACTTACGTTGTAGGCAACGGTAGCGAATGGAGCGACGTCGGCACATTCACAACTGACGACGGTGACGACAAGGTTAAGTTCATCACCATCGCAGACGTTCAGGCAAGCTCTGAAGAAAACTTTGAAAAAGCTTCTTGGGTTCTTGACGCCGCAATGAAAAAGATGCCCGATGCAGATTTCTTCACCGCTCTCGGTGACTACACCAACGACAGCACCAACGAAGAATGGGACGGCTACTTCAAATTCTTCCAGAAAAATCATAACGCTATGACTCACGTTCCCGTTGCAGGTAACCACGACGGTCTCGGCGTTTGGGACTGGTTCAACAACATGTTCAACGTTGACACAAGCGAAAGTGTTCAGAACCTTAACGGCTTCAACTATTCATTCGATTACGGCAATGTTCATTTTGCAGTTCTCAACACAAACGATTTGCTTGTTATATCAAACGCTCAGCTTGACTGGCTCAGAAACGATATGAACTCAACTGACGCTGACTGGAAAATCGTGCTTATGCACAAATCACCCTACTCTCTCGGTAAAGACGGCAAATGGCCCGATGCACTTTACCTTACAGAGTCACTTACCAAAGTTGTTGAAGAATGCAATGTTGACATTGTTATGTCAGGTCACGACCACCAGTACATTCGCACAAAGCCCCTTGTTGCAAATGAAGTTGCAGAAGACGGTGAGGGCGTAAGATACATCCTTGCAGGCACAGCAGGCACAAAGAGATACGAGGTTCGTGAATTTATGCCCGGTGTTTATATGGAAAAAGAATTCATCGATGCACTCACAATCCAGAAGAACGGCTACGGCAACTACTGGGACGGCGAAGATTGGGATCAGACTGACCCCGAAAGAATCGGCGGTGTGTTCTCAACAATCACTGTTGACGGCGGCGAACTCAAGTTTGAAGCTTATGTTCTTAACGACGAAACACAGGAGCTCAAGCTCATTGACGAAATGACACTTACCAAAGAGCAGGGTGAAAACGAAATCACATTTGAAGGTGACAACTCAATTTCCGAGTTTGAATATTATCTCGGCGTTATCCCCTCATTCGGCAATCTTGCTGTTTATGCAATTACAAACTGGCTTGTTAAAACAGTAATCAATCTTCCCAAGATTCTTTACTATGTAATCAAGACAGACACATTCTAAGACATAACAACAAAAGACCGTAGGAGTTAAATCCTACGGTCTTAATTTTTATCTTTTAATACGGTCGCACATTGTCAGAAAAGACAATCAGCGGGGCTGTTGCCCAAGGATGGAAAAGGCTTGTGTTTTTCTTCTGATCCTTGCCCCAGGCTTCAAAGGTGGTGGTTGCGCCCTCCTCCAGCATATTGAGCCAGCATTCCGGGTCAGTTGCCAGCTCCTCCGCCAACGGCATTTCGCCATGCTTTTTTAACGCGGCAAGCGCAAAATACGCCATATAAACACCCATTGAATTGAGGCGTTTTTTCTTCATAAGGCTTATGATTGCCTTTTTGTTTTCTTCATTGATGCCCAGGTTAAAAAGCAAGGGCAGAATATTGGAATGGATTGCAGAATGAGAAAAAGCAGGTGTATCGCAGAAAAGCTTGGTTTCGGGGTTATAGAAGTGTTTCACATAGCTCTCCTCTGCCTTTTTTGTGAGTTCCGTGAGAGGCATTTCAAGAATAGAATACACTTCATCCATCGACTGCAAAAAGCCGCACCAGAAGGCGTTGATGACGTTGTGAAGTCCTTTGCCGATTGGCTTGGTCAGGGGAAAATCGTAGCCGTCGCGGAGATTGTCGGGCCAATCCACAAGATTCCATTTGTCGCGGACACCGTCAAGAAGATATTCATCGTTCATATATTTTTTAAAATGTTTCAGCATATCAGTAAGATACGGCTCGGCAAAGCGGACAAAATCAAGGTCATTGTCAACACTGTAAACCCAGCACACCTGAGCGGGTAGCTGAAGAGAATAATCGGCAATTTCCTGCATAAAGGATGAGGTTGAAACAGCCATAATTCCGGGGCAGATAAAGGATGAATCAAGGAAATCCGTTATGGCTTTTTTCATCATTGCTGTGTCCCCGGTCACGGCAACCTGCGCCCTTGCACTGACAGACAAATCGCCGAGATACTGACCCTTTTCCCTTGTGGGACAATCCATATAGCACTCCTGAGTGCCGTATTTTATTGTGTTTTTGCAAAGCTCAATAACCTTTTTTAAATCGTCATTTTCTGTGTGATAAGAATACTTATCTACGAAAGGATAATGTCTTACAGAAAAAGCAACGTCGGTTATTTCCACCGCTTCGGGCAAGAGAATTTCGGCATAGCGGAAGGCCTTGTAATCAAACTGATTGTATTCATCCTCACCGCCTGACAAAATCCATTCGTCCTCATAAAGGCAGTTGCAGCGCATATCGTAACGCACGGTGCCGTCGGGATTCAGCTCCTCCCCTGCACGGATAATCACCTTATCACCGCGGTCACCTTTTGCTTTGAGACACAGATAACCCACGGCTTCAAGACCAAAATCAACAAACATTCCGCCTTCGATTTTTTTGATTTCCTTGGGCTGAACTTCATAAATTGCAAGCTGCTTTGTGGGTTGACGGACAAGGGTATAATCTGCGTTTTTAAAAACAGAGCAAGTGCCCCAACGAGAATCGTCAAAATCAGGAGCATAAAAATTCACATTTTCATCCCGGCTGTCATAACGCTCGCAAAAGGCGGTGTCATAGCCCACGGTGTGCAAGGCGGTGTATGCCGTGTGGTCGCGGCAAAGCCAGCTATCATCGCTGACAAGGGCTGTTTTGCCGTCAACGTCAAGGTCGAGCCACAGCATCTGACGGTTGTCACCCGACACCCATACGCGGTTAATCAACCCCTGATAACAGCAATGCACCGCGACGGTGTTTTCACCCTTAACAAGATAATCGGTAACATCAATTTCGTTATAATAATACGCGTGAGGGTAGCAAGGCGCAGGCCCCTGAGTAACAGATTTGCCGTTGATATAAAGCTTGTAATAATCGTCGGCAGTGATTCTGAGCACCGCTTTGCCCCCGGCATCGAGGGTGAAATTCTTTCTGAAAAGAATATGTCTGTTGAGCAGATTTTCGGGAGAATTTTTGAGTTTTTCTCCGCTGTGCTCCTTATGAAAGACATTAACAGGAACGAGATTGCAGAAATCAGGATGGCATATAAACTGAGGTTTCATTTTTGTTTTTCTCCTCAACAATAACAAGAATTATGAGAACAAAGGAAATGAGCATTATTGCAAAAGTGCGGCAACCCGAAGCCCATACCGTGGGTGAAAATCCCATCATCACGCGGCTTCCGAGCCCGAGAGCCAACACACAAAGGCAATAGATTCTGTTGCCGGCAGATTTGACAAGGCTCATAATCGAAACGATTACACAAACGCCGATTATGACAAACAAAACATCTGCAACAGGCTCAAAGGAATAGACCGCCTTTTGCATTTTGTAGTTTTTCAGTTCACCAAAAATATAGGGTGAAGCAAAGCAGAGCACCATGCTAAAAACAGGTGGCAACAAAGACAAAGCACGAAGCTTTGTACCCTCTTTAAACGAGCGAACACAAAGAAAAATCATAAAACCGAGAGACATTGCCAAAGGGAAATAAATCTGTGAAGTGAGACCGTAAAAAGTGGAAGAAAATCCAAGCTCCAGCTTTTCAAAGATATTGAGGGATAAAAACTCCGGGAAGTATCTGCCTGTTTCACGCACCATACGGTTGTTTTCACCAACGGTGTTGAGGTAATATGAATATACGGTCATACCTGCGACAACCAGATTCTGCAAAAGAAGATATGGTTTAATTTTGCGCTTGAACAAAAAGAAAATATTGCCTGCCGCGAGGGCAACCAGCATCACAACACTCATCTGCTGCATATTGGTGGCATAAAGCATCAGCGGAACAATTGCAACACAAAAGGCAATGCTTGTCTTTTTGCCGTAAATGAGATTTTTAAGCGGAAGAAGACTGATTATACCAAAGGTAATCGGCCAGAGGTAATTCACCGTTGTGGCAACAAAGCCTGCATCAACCATACACATTGTGGGGTAAACCGCCAACAAAGGCAGAGCTTTGTGAATGCTTGGTGACGGCAGGATTTTGGGAATCACCCAAACAAGAACAGTCAGCACCACAGGATTTAAAAATTTCCACAAAAAGTGAAAACGAGAGAATATGTATGTCAGCCCGTCGGTAAAAGGTCGCGCGCTCCCCTGCAGAAACTCAAAAAGACCTGCATCAGCAGACTTTGAGATGAAGATTTTGTCATCACCCCAGTTAAGAGGTAAAACAAAATGCACCGCAAGGAAAACGAGATACAAAATTATGTAAAAGCGGTATTCTTCGGGAATGTATTTTTTAATAAAAGCTTTCATTTTATCACCGATTTAATTTTAGTATCTCATCTTTGTTTTGTCAAGAAAAACCGCCTCGCGTGAGCAAGGCGGTTGATTTTAATGATATTTGGGGAGGAAGTCGCCGTGGGCTTCGATGAGGTCGTCAACCATTTTCTTGATTGTGTCGATATCAAGCTCGCTGCCCGTGTGGGGGTCAAGCATTGCCGCCTGATAGATATGGTCTTTTTTGAGTGTTGCGGCAGCCTCGATTGTGAGAAGCTGAACATTGACGTTTGTCATATTCATTGCGGCGCACTGCACGGGAAGAGCACCTACGTGGCAGGGATGAACACCGTAGCCGTCAACAAGGCAAGGCACCTCTACACAGGCATCCTCGGGAAGGTTTGTGATGAGGTGACCTGTGTTGAGCACGTTACCGCCGATTTTGTAGGGATTACCGGTAACGATTGATTCCATAATATGAGAAGCATATTCATTGGAACGGTTGTGCTCTTTCACGCCGTTTTCGAGCATTTCCTGATATTCTTTTTTCCAACCTTCAATCTGATTTACACAGCGGCGGGGATATTCATCAAGAGGAATGTTATAGCGGTCGATAAGCTCGGGATATTTGCTCTTGATATAGAACATATTATATTCCGCATTATGCTCACTTGACTCGGTGCAGTAATAACCGAAATGCTTGATATAATCCATTCTGACCTTGTTTTTCTTTTCGGGATCTGCAAGGTAAGAATCAACTCTTGACTTGATTTCAGGATAAAGGTCAACGCCGTTTTTATCCTTGATTTCAAGGAGCCAACCCATATGGTTGATACCTGCAATAAGCTCTTTTCTGCCCTCAAGCTTGTCTTCCATACCGAGGTCACACAAAAGGTCATGTGAGCAGGACTGAACGCTGTGGCAAAGACCTACGGTCTTAACGGGAGTATATCTCTGCATATAGCCTGAAAGCATTGCCATGGGATTAGTGTAATTGAGGAAAAGTGCATCGGGGCAAACCTCAGCCATATCGTCGGCAAAATCTTTGAGCACGGGAATCGTACGAAGAGCTCGCATAATTCCGCCGATGCCGAGGGTATCACCGATTGTCTGACGAAGGCCGTATTTCTTTGGCACTTCAAAATCTATGATTGTACAGGGGTCATAAAGACCAACCTGAATAGCATCAACAACAAAGTTTGCCCCTCTGAGGGCATCCTTTCTCTGCTCAACGCCGAGGTAACATTCAATCTTACCGTAGCCGCCCTTGGTTTCTCTCATTGCTTCAAGGATTGTGCGGCTTTCTTCAAGGCGTGTTGCATCAATATCATAAAGAGCAAAAACGCTGTCACGAAGAGCTTCGGTGCACATACAGTCACCGATAACATTTCTTGCAAAAACGGTGCTTCCTGCACCCATAAACGTAATTTTCATAAAACAAAACCTCCTGCCTTACAAACTAAGACAGGAAGATTATAGCATACAAAAATTGATAAAGTAAATCGGCTTTTTGATTTTCTATGTTTTAGACAAAAGTAAATATCAAAAACAAGACAACATACACAACAGGCTGATGCACCATATAGATTATCAGGGAGTGTCTGCCCAAAAATTCAAGGGGGCTGCATCTAAAAGAGGACAAACACTTCATCAGCTTCAATCGGTTGAAGATATGATGAAGAAAATATCCGCACACAAAAAGAAACAGCCAGGGAATCAGCGGGAAGTAATCGGAAGAATAAAATCCTGCGAAAGGAAAGCCGAGATATGCAGTGAGGTAATTTGCATAAAGTTCCCGAGGCACATCAAAAAGCACCTTTTCACCAACACCCACAAATCCGTCGGAAATGTTTTTGGTTGCAATAAAAAGAACAAAAAATACCGCTAACCCCACAAAGGGATTAAGCTTTTTGAGAAGCTTGTCAAGAGGAATCATAAGAAGCATTGACGACCCCAGAAGGCTGAGGACTCCAAAAAGAATGATGCTGTTTTTCATAAACACGGCTGTAACAACAGTGATGATTACAGAAGCCCCCAGGGTTACAAGAGCGTTTTTCAGCTTCTTTTTGCCAAAGCTCCAGCAAAAGCCCGAAAGGAGAATAAAGCTCCAGCAGATACATTGCTGCCATATGTGAGAAACATCTGATTTGAACCACGGGATATGGGCGTGAAACAAATTGACCATATCCCACATAGCGTGGTACAAAATCATATTCACAAGAGCAAAGCCTCTGAGAACATCAAGAACGAAATAGCGTTTTTTCATCAGAATTCAACCTTATAACGGTGAACGAATACACCTAAAATCTTGTTATAATCAAGCACGTGCATAATTGCACCGTCTTCGGTGGGCCAGAAGGTCATTCCCTCGGCTTCGATATTTTCACCGCCTACATCACGGATAAACTTAACGGCAGCTTCTCCTGTTTCTACATTGAATGAGAGGATATTTTTATAGTTGCCGTTGTCATGAACATCATTGGAAAGATAGAGGGTACCGTTATAGAATTCACCGCCCTGAATACGGTCAATTTCACCAAGACCTGTGATGGGAATTTCTTTAACGAGCTTCATAGAATCGTTGACATCATAAGCATAAACGGTTTTGGCGTGTGACCATTTGGAAGCATAGAGATAACCTGTTTCGGGGTCAACTGCACACCAGGGCACACCGTCGTCATAAATTTCGTTAGGCAGGTCATAAACCTCGCCTGTGGGTTCAAGGGTTTCACAGTCAAACACAACGATGCAGGCATAAACCTCGTCACCGCCTTCAACGGGAGCATAAATTTTGCCGTTGTAATAGCTGATGCCGCCGATGTGATTGTTGCCCCTGCGTGAGCATTCCTTGGGCAGAGGGTTGATGTGGCTCTGCACAAGCTCCCTATCATCAAAGGTGAATTTACCGAGAATTGTGAAATTGATTGCGGCAAGAGAACCGCTTGTGTAGTAATACTCCCCGTCGGTAGTAATACCCTGCCCCATAAGAAGAGCTTTTTCAAAAACGAAAACATCCTGAGACACAAGCTCGGCTGTTTCGGTGCTTTGGGCAACAGGGCTTGTGAGAATTGTGAGGATTAAAAGAGGATACGTAAGGATAGTCATAAGCTTGCGAATAATAAACATAAGCAATTCTCCTTAATTTTAGTAAATTAACTGTAACATATTTTACATAAAATAGCAATAAATGTTGAATTAAGATTTTTGATATGATATAATTTTTTTGCTATGAAAAACTTCAATAATGAACAAGTATTAAAACAAATCGAAGGCGGACTTATTGTTTCCTGCCAGGCATTGTCAACAGAGCCATTGTATGACAGCTACATAATGAGCAAAATGGCTTATGCCGCATTCCTCGGCGGTGCTGTGGGAATAAGAGCAAATACTGTTGTTGACATTCTTGCCATCAGAGAAAGGGTCAGCCTCCCGATTATCGGCATTATCAAAGAGGAATATCCCGACAGCGATGTTTACATCACCCCCACTATGAAAGAGGTTGATGCCCTCGTTGAAATCGGGTGTGAAATTATTGCTCTTGATGCCACCAACAGAACAAGACCGGGCGGTGTTTCATTGAGCGAATTTTTCAAAAAAGTTCGCGCAAAATACCCCGACCAGCTCTTTATGGCAGACACATCCTGCTTTGAAGAGGGCAAGCTTGCCCTTGAGCTTGGATTTGATTTGCTGGGCACAACAATGAGCGGTTACACCCCATACACCAAGGGCACCTCCCTCCCCGACTTTACACTTATGAAGCGTTACAAGGAGGAGCTTGGCGCAACAGTTATTGCCGAAGGCGGTATCTGGGCACCAGACGAATTAGTTAAAGCCTTTGAAAGCGGAGCGCACGCCGCAGTTGTGGGCACAGCCATCACAAGACCTATGGACATCACAAAGCGTTTTGTTAAAGCGTTGGAGGAAAGCAGATGAGATTTCTTGCTTTTGACATCGGCGGAACAGAAATCAAATATGCCTTTTGCGACGAAAATTTTAATCTCACCGAAAAGAAGTCTATCCCCACCAATGCCCACGAAGGCGGAAAAAGAATTATTGAGCGTGTGATTGAAATCGTTAAAAGCTGTGATAATATTGACAGTGTCGGAATTTCCACCGCAGGTCAGGTTGACAGCGTAAAAGGTGAAATTGTTTTTGCCACCGAAACAATCCCCGGCTACACAGGTGTTAAAATCAAGGAGCTTGTTGAAAAAGAAACAGGCATCCCCACCGCTGTGGAAAATGACGTTAACTCTGCGGCTCTGGGCGAAGCGATTTTCGGCGCCGGCAAAGGTGAAAGTTCGTTTATCTGCCTGACTTACGGAACGGGCATCGGCGGTGCGATTTATCTTGACGGCAAGCTGTTTACTGGCAACTCTTTTTCTGCGGGTGAGTTTGGTCACATCGTGACTCACCAAGGCGGAAGAAAATGCACCTGCGGCGGCGAAGGCTGTTATGAAACTTATGCATCCACCACCGCGCTTGTGAATAGCGTTAAAGAAAAGCTCGGCCTTGACCTTAACGGCAGAGAGATTTTCGAACGCTTTGACGAGCCCGAAATCAAGTCAGTTGTCGACCTGTGGATTGACGAAATTGTAACAGGACTCAAAAGCCTTATTTACATCTTTAACCCCGCACTGATTGTAGCAGGCGGCGGAATTATGAACGAAGAATATATTACACAAGAAATCAATGCAAGACTTCAGGCTCAGCTTATGAACAGCTTCCGAAAGGTGAAGGTTGTCAAAGCTCAGATGGGTAACGACGCCAACAAGCTGGGCGCAGCATATCTTGCATCAAAGTTATAAGGAGAATCAGATATGAAAGGTATTTTCACAGCACTTCTCACCCCCTTCAAGGAAGATTACACAATCAACGAATCAGCTCTTAAAAAGCTTGTTGAGTTTAACCTTGAAAAAGGTATCAATGGCTTCTATGTTGGCGGCAGCACAGGCGAAAGCATGGTTATGACTAACGAAGAGCGCAAGGAAGTTTTCAGAATTGTTAAAGAAGCAGCAGGCGACAAGGTGCCTATGATTGCACATTGCGGTGCTATTTCAACTGACGCTGCCATCGATATGGCAAAAACGGCAGAGAGCCTCGGCTACGACGCAGTTTCTGCAGTTGCCCCCTTCTACTATTCATTCCCTGCAGCCGCTATCAAACAGTATTACACCGACATTGTTGACAGTGTAAACATTCCTATGGTTGTTTACAACTTCCCCGGCGGAAACGGTTTCACCTTCACTGCTGACTATGCCGCTGAAATGTTCAAGGACAAGCGTTTCTGCGGAATAAAGCACACATCCGCTGATCTTTACACTCTTCAGCAGTTCAAAGAAAAAATTGACGGCGTAACCGTTTTCAACGGCTTTGACGAAATGTGCCTCGGTGGCCTTTCAATGGGTGCTGATGGTGCAATCGGCAGCACATATAACTTTATGGGTGACAAGTTCCTCAGAATTTATGATGAGTTCAACAACGGTAACATCAAAAAGGCTCAGGAAATTCAGAACGAAGCAAACGTAATTATTGCAGAAATGATTAAATACGGTGTTTTCCAGTGCGAAAAGGCTGTTCTTACACACCTCGGCATTGATATGGGTCCCTGCCGCAAGCCCTTCCTCCCCTTAAGCAAAGAGGGCTGGGATGCAATGAAGAAGGTTGCAGAATCTTTATAAGAAAGAGTGAAAGCAGATATGTTCAAAAAATTATCTGACAAATATTATTTCAGCAACGGCGCAGGAGATTATTCGATTCCCTTGGTGCGACTTGACATTATGCCCGAAAACACACCCGATGAATTGAAATATCTCTACGAGCTTTCAACAGTTGATGACGGTCTTGATTATATAGGTCACCCCGATGCTGTGCTTCTCAAAGACGGTAGTATTCTTGACGTGTACCCATCAGGCCACGGCAAAGGTGCAATCAGAAGCAGACTCAGCTTCGACGGCGGAGTTACATACACCGGTGAAATCGAAAATCAACCCAAATCATGGGAAACCTCAAGAGAGACACCCACTGTTTACAGGCTTGAATTTTCCGACGGAACGCCCGACAAAATCCTGCTCATTTCAGGAAACCCTGACTGGCGCGACGGCAAGGGTTCAATCGGCGGATTCAACTTTTCCCTTTCAGATGACGAAGGCAAAAGCTGGAGCGAATTTGAGCTTTGTTTTTCAAAAAAAGACAAGGTTACTGTGCTTCCCATTGTTTCAATGGCTTCACTTACACGCCTTAAAGAAAACGGCAAATTCGCAGACAAATGGATGGCATTTTTCCACGACAGCAAGTTTGTGAATTACAAAACCATTCTTTCTTTTGAAAACGGAAAGCCGGTATGGAGCATCCCCGAGCCATATTTCAAGGAGCATCGGAGCATCGAGAAAAAAGCTCATATGTGCGAGGTTGAGGTTGTCCGTTCCGATTGCGGCAAGGGTGACGAGCTTTGCCTGATTGCACGAAGCAACAATAAGAGATATAATTCTTTGATTTCATTCTCCCGTGACGAGGGCAAGACTTGGTCTGCGCCAAGGTTTGTTCCATCCTCACTCAACGGAGAACGACACAAGGCTGACTACTCCCCCGACGGGCGCCTTTTCATCACATTCCGCTCCATTGAAAGAGGAAAGGATAAAATCAAAAACTTCTCTCAGGAAAAGATGAAAAACTGGTTCAGCGAAGGCTGGGTTGCCTGGGTCGGAACTTATGATGACCTGAAAAACGGAAGAGAAGGTCAATACAGAATCAAGCTTGCCCACACTTTCCTCAAAAACCAGAAAGAGATGGCCCTTTCGGCAAATGCCGATACCGGCTACTGCGGAAATGTTGTTTTTGATGACGGTATGATTGTGACATCCACCTATGGTTGCTTCGGCAACAAGCTTCCCGACGGAAGCTACCAGACATATGTAGCATCCAAAAGATTAAAGCTTGAAGATGTTGATAAATTGGTATAAAAGCAAAGCAGACAGCTTCAACGAAGCCGTCTGCTTTTGATTTATAAGAAATATTGGGTTGCCGCTTGTTCAAATTTGTTAAAGAGCATAAGAAATGCAATGTATCTGATATGCAAGGCATTTTTTCCTGTTATTTTATGATTTTTGCAGTAAACCGAGCCTGCTCTTCCAAGAGCCATATCAAGACATTTGCGTTTAAACAGCTTATTGTCAGCAACGCTTTGAAAATCTTTAACAACTGTATTGAGCTGTTTTTTTGACCTTGCGCAGGCAATTCGGATAAAATCCCACATAAGACAGGCCGTTGCGGAACCGAGCTTCGCTTTGCATTTGCTCTTTTTAACAAAAGCCTCATAGTCTTCAACAAAAGCCACGTGGCGTTTAATGTAATCACCGGGAATTGAGCTTGTCATAAGAGAATTTTCGTGACGGTAGTAATAGTATAAGCTATCATCCAAATGTGTATATCTTTTACACACAGACCAGAACATCAGATTAAACAAAGAATCTTCCGAAAAAACTCTTTTGAAATCACAAAACCTTATCTTCTTTTCTTTTATCAAAGAAGCTTTATAAATTGATGACCACACATTATACGGAGCCTGGCCTTTGTGAATATATTCTGCAAAAAATTTAGCACAATCGAAGCTCTCGATTTCAATATTTTTCGGAGAAAACTTATTCTCAGAAGGCCTATCGTTAAAATAACTGTTGAAGGTGCACATATCTGCTTTTTCTGCAAGAATCTGCTTCAGTGTTTTTTCCACCATTTCAGGTGCAAAAAAATCGTCACTATCACAAAAACAAAGATAATCACCTGTCATAATTTCAAGACCGGCATTTCTCGCAGAGCTCACTCCCCCATTAGGCTTGTGAATAACAATGATCCTGCTGTCTTTCTGCGCATAACTGTCACAAATTTCAGCACTTCGGTCAGTTGAGCCGTCATTGACAAGAATGATTTCAATATTCTGAAACGTCTGATTTATCATTGAAGAAATACATCTGTCAAGATAATCTTCTCTGTTGTATATAGGAACAATAATCGACACCTTGTAATTATTCGCTTCACTCATATTATTACTTCCTCACGGCTCATATTAGTTTTATTTTGCAACGGGAACGTTGATTTCAAGATCGGTCAAGGGGAAAGAACAGCAAGGATGAATACAACCGAACTTGTAGTCTGCAAGGCGGCGGTATTCAAGGTTTGCAGGAACGTAAACCTTACCTGAAATCAGGTGCGAATGGCAGAAACCGCATTCACCGCTTCGGCAACGGGCAGGCACTGCAACACCGTTCTTTTCAAGGGTCTGCATAACTGAATCGCCTGATTTGCCTCTTACGATATAAGTCTTATCCTGGATTGTTACCGTAATTTTTACATTTTCGGGAACACCTGCAGGATAATCCTGCTGTGTTTCGGGATTATGGAACTCACCGAACATTTCGTGGCGGATATATTTTCTTTCAAGATTGAGCTTTTCAAGTTCTTTGTCTACGAAAGCATACATCTGCTGAGGTCCGCAAAGGAAAACAGAATACTTTTCATCAGCGGGAGCGTATTTTTCGATAAGCTCTGCTGTAATGAAGCCCTTTTCCATTTCCTTGGGACATCTGCCCTTCTGTGCGCTGAGAACGTGAACAACCTTGATTTTATCGCACTTTTCGCAAAGAGCGTCAAGCTCCTCTTTGAAGAGGATGTTTTTTGCATCTCTGCTGCCGTAAAGGAGTGTCAGCTCAAAATCCTCATCACCGTCAGCAATGGCGTTTGCCATTGAAATAAAAGGTGTGATACCGCTGCCGCCTGCAAGGCAGATAACCTTTTTGGCATCGCGGAGGGGCTGATATTCAAAGTTGCCTGAGGGAGCTGAAACTTCAACCTCTTTACCTACGGTCCAGGTATCAAAAATAAACTTTGACATAAGACCGCCGTCAACCAATTTGATTGTGAGAACATATTTACCCTCAAGGGAGTCTTTGGGAGAAGATGAAATTGAATATGCTCTTGTTACAGGCATATCTTCAATTGTTTCAAACACGGTAAGGTACTTACCTGCGCCGAAATAAGCAAGAGCAGTTGTTCCTCTGTCGGGGTCGGGAACGAGAGTATAGCTTCTGCAATCCTCTGAGCGCTCAACAACCTCTGCAATTTTAAGATACTGACGCTTCGGGTGAAGAGCTTTGGCAAGTGCCATTGCATTGTCACCAATTTCGGGAAGTTCAGCCTTTGCCGAATCAAATCTTTCCTGACGGGCAGAGAGCATAGATAAAAACTTTTTAGCCTTTAATGATTTAAGGGTTGCCATATTATTTGCCCTCCTTTACTTTTTTAACAACAATTCCGCCTGCTTTTTCACCTGTGTAGTATGCGCAGCCGTAGCCGTCACCGCGCTCCTGAGTTGCACCGCAGAAGAAGAAGTTTTCAAACGGCTGGTCTTTCATATACTGAACTGTTCTGGGAATCATGCTATCCCACTTTTCAAGCATATAGCCATAAGGAGTGCCCCAGGGTGTGTTGAGATAACGGGCAAATGTTGGAGGAAGAGCAATTTCAATTTCCTCAATATAGGGCTTAATGGAAATATTGAGAGCCTTTTCACAGGTTTCAATCATATCCTCCGCAACCTTTGTTTTGAACTTTTTATAGTCCTCAGGTTTAATATCTTTCATAACATCGCCGAAAGTCATTGACGTTAAGAAAAGCTGACTTGTGCCCTCGGGAGTACAGTCGGGAATAATCTCGTTAAGGCAGTTGATTATGCAATAATTGCTGAAATAATTCTGAGCAACCTCATACTGCTTGTCGGAATTTGTATCAGGAGCAATGAACACTGAATAGTCGGTAATACCAAGCTCCTCTTTGGTTTTGTTCATGCCGAGGTAAACTGTTGTGAGTGTGCAGGCAATCTTTCTGGCGTTGAGCATTTTGAGCTGCTTTTCCGGAACATCTTTTTTCTCAAACAAATCTGCCCATACAGAGTTGGGTGAAGAGTTGCAGATGAAGTATTTGCCGTAAACAGTTTTTTCGCCGTTGATTACAACTGCGGCAGGCTTGCCGTCGTTCATAATTACCTTTGTAACCTCTGAATTGTACCAGATGTCACCACCGTTTTTACGGATAGACTCATCAATGGCAAGGCTCATTTCGTGGCTTCTGAGCTTGGGCACACCTGTACCCTTCTGAACATAGCTGTGAAGCATAGCAAGGTAATAAAGAAAATCAAGCTGGGAACCGGGTGAACCAAGATAACACCAATAAGTGTTGAAAATATCCTGAGCCTTTTTGGGCATACCGAGAGCATCAAGGCCCTCGTTCATTGTGTGAGAAACCATTCGCATAATGTCGGGCAAATCCTTAACGCTTCCGATAAGCTTTGACGGATTTTCCATATTGTCAAAAATCTTGAACATACGCTCTGACAAATCAAAAGCAGCCATACAGCTGTCATAAGAGCCGGGAACGATCTCTTCGAGCTTTCTGGCAAAATTCTGGAAGCCTACGGGCATACGGGCATCCATAGTTACGAGAACACCGTTTTCATTCACAAAAGCGCCTTCATCCCCTTCTTTGGCGGGAACAACAAGGCGGAAGGTTGAATCGTGAGTGTACCAGTCAACCTCAGTACCGAAGCGCTCAAACATTTCTTTGTGTGTATCTATGCCTGCAAGCTCGTGAAGTGACGGTTCAAACTCAAATCTTCCGCGGACAAAAGAAGAAGCTGAGCCGCCGGGGATGTTGTGCCTTTCAAGCAAAAGGGTTGAAAGACCCGCTTTGGCGCAGGTTGCTGCGGCGGCAAGACCACCGTTACCGGCACCGATAACAATTACGTCATATTGTTTCATCGTTTACCCTCCGATTCAATATAAAAGATTAACATAATTATTGTAGCAGTTTGATAAACCAATGTCAATAATGATTGAAAATTCGTAATTATGTTTTCGATTGCAGATTGTGGGTAGCGGTGCTTGACGACATTCCGTGGGTGCAGTGTTGCGGTATGTTTTGCAGGGAATGATGTGGGCATCGACAACTAAAGTTTTATTTTTCTTTTAGGTAGGGAACAACCCGTGTGTTGTTCCGCAAAACAGTAAAGGCCGATTCTCTGTTGCCAGCCTGAAAAGACAATCCCTCAGGGTCTGCGACCCAGCTCCCTTTACACAAGGGAGCCGGACAGGTGCGTCGGAAATCGCCGCACCCTACACGGTTGATTCGGGCTTTTCGTAAGGGTTGACGACCTCGGCAACCCGTTTTACAAGACAAAAGAAAACGCCCTGCAAGTTCATAACGCTTGCAGGGTAAAAATACATACATTAAATTATTTCGTTATACACAACTTTAAATTTATGAACTACATCATTTAAGATTCAAGATAATCAATCGCATCAAGAATTTTGTTTATTTCGTTTTTATTTTCTGAATTACAATATGCATACACAGCGGTATGTCCAACATAAATTGCTACATTATATCTTTTCCCATTATCCAATGTGTAAATAACATAATTTGCTTTTTTATTTTCTGTCTCAATTATGTGAGAAGCATTATAATTATCTACAATTTTGCGATGAAATTGGGAATAAATTTTTTGAGCCATACTATTACTGTTCAATTCAAAAAATTCAAAGTGAATATCACTATTTTCAAAATATACGCATTTTTGAAGGTGTTTTTTTGATTCAGAATCTTGCTTATGGTACTGTTGTGTAACATCTTCAGGTTCATAGCCTTGAGAAATCATTATTGATTCTATTTGTTCTGCTGTAACAGGAGTTTTTTTATTTCCCGTGACACCAACAAAAACACCGAACATTATTAAAAACAGAAGAATAAGCAGAATTAAACCGACCGGATTGAAGTTAGATTTAAGATTAGGCAACGGTGGTTTCCAACCGCCCAACATCATTCTGTGGCTTCTTGGCGGGCTAACCATAATGTATCACCTCAAATATTATGGAAATCGGCATATAAATCATAAAATTTTGTATTCTCGTTTGTGGCTTTTAATCTTTATACGAAACTTTTCTTCCGGTTAATTTATGAATCCAGAATCTGCCGAAGCGGTGGGAGGATTTCATCAAGATTCCTCTCCATCTGACATCGAACACCAAATCGGCAGCAAAGGTATCACCCTTTGATTTTAATGCTCTTGCCTGCTTAAAGGTGAACATATCGTACCAATGAACAACGCGGCTTGTGTAAACAGAGGTGTCTTTTTCGTCAACCTCAAGAATTCTGTAGCCGTACTGTGATGAAAAGGCGTCACCGTTGTAGCGTGTGCTCAAAGAGTTACAGATGTCAACACCCTTGTATTTTACGCCGAAGGCGTTGGTGTGGTCGTGACCTGTAAAAATACCGAGCACATCCCCTTTTTCAACCATAGCCTCAAACTGACCGTAGTTTTCATAGCCGCTGCAGGGAGTTTCGGTAAGAGTGCCGAAATTCTGTCTGTCGGGGTCAAACATATAATAATCGTCTTTATTATACATATGGCTGTAGGAGAAAAAGCGCTTTTTGTCGCTCTTTTTCAACGCATCATAAACATCGGCAACAATCATATGCTGAAAAGCAAGAGAATAAACCTTGTTTCCGCCGTTGAGAGCTTTCAGCTCATCGGAGCGCTGTTTGTACCATTCAACCTGGTCGGCAAGAACACAGCCGTAGTGACCCTCTTTGTCATAATCGTTGGAGTCAAACACCCAGAGGTTGAAGCTGAGGCTTTTGCCGTCTGAGGACATAACGGGAATATTATATGTTCCGCAACCCGAAAGAAGTTCACCGTCATCAACACTGATTGAGCTTGAATGGGTGTTGTAATAAGCCATAAGGTCTTCTCTTGTTAATTCACCTGATTCGGAATCGTGATTTCCGAAGGTTACGGCAGCAGGGATGTTTCTTTTGTCAAAGGTGCCCATAAGCTTGTCGATATATTCCTTTGTCTTGGGTGTGCCGTGGTTATTGGCCACATTATCACCTGTGATGATTACAACATCAGGCTTTTCACGGTCACAGGCTTCTGCCATAAGCCACACGGAATTGTCAATGTTTTTGTCACTGAGGTGTGTGTCGGTTATGTGCATAATTTTGAGCTTACCGTTTTTGTTGAAAATGATAGGCTTTGATGTGGTTGAGCTTGTCATAAACATTCCTCCGAAAATCAACTGTTAATAGAATATAACATTCCCGTTAAAAATGCAAGGGTGAACAACGAAAAACGGCAGACATTTTCGTCTGCCGTTTGTTTTAACCCCAGTTAAAGGGTCTGAGCATAAAGTCAATTTCGCTCTTTTCGGGAATTATTCCGAAAGAGGAAACTCTATCCATTCCGTGAGCCTCAAAAGCGTCATAAAGGTCTTCATTGGCTTTGAGTCGGAAAGGATTGAGGAAGAAATATTCACCAAGAAACTGATTGGATTTGAAATATTCCCAGCTGAGATTATCAACCTCAATGTTGAAGCGCTGTTCATCGGTTACATCGGCTTTAAGAGCCTTTTTCCAGAGGACATCAAGCTTTGCGATGTTAAAGGGTGAGAAATAGCCTGCCTGATAATGCCAGTCAAAGTCAAAGGCATGTGCCGTGGCTTTCATTCCGGCGGTCTGCACATCGATTATTTTCTTGATGTAAGGAGCTGCTTCTTCACCGTAAAAGGCTTTGAGGAAGTCCATCATATGATATTCCACATCGCAATCAACATCCCACTGGAGCTTGCAG
>JBGVFJ010000065.1:0-99571 GCA_045121005.1 Acutalibacteraceae bacterium | reverse complement strand
AACAAAGTTTGTTGCTCTTGACGGCGGTGAATATGCAACTCTTGAAGAAGCTCAGGCAGCAGGCGCCGCAGTTCTCACATACGGCAACTTCATCAGCGCAGTTATCAACTTCTTCATTATGGCTTTCGTTATCTTCTGCCTTGTTAAAGGCATCAACGCTATCAGCGAAAAAACAAGCAAAAAAGAAGAAGAAGCTCCTGCAGAGCCCACAACAAAAGTTTGCCCCTATTGTCAGTCCGAAATCAGCATCAAGGCAACAAAGTGCCCCTGCTGTACTTCTGATTTGGCAGAATAATTTGTCGGAGTTTTGTATATGAACGGAGAAATAACCTTTAGAAAAGCTGCTTTCGGCGGTTTCAACCGTGAAGATGTTATGGAATACATCAGCAGTGTTGCCACCACCAACAATGAGCAGCAGAAGCTTCGTGTTGCTTTGAGAGATGCAGAAGCAAAAATTGAAAAACTTGAAGCTGAACTTGAAGCAAAAGACAGCGACCTTGCTCAGGCTCAGGATACAAGCGAAGAGCAGGAAAAACTCAGCGAAGCCTTGAAAGAATCCGAATCAACTGTTGAAAAGCTCAAAGCAGAGCTTGAAAGCAAAAATTCACAGCTTGCTCAGGCGGAGGCTGAAATTATATCACTTAGAGCAAAGCTGGGGGAGTCCGCAGAGCTTAAGCAGAAGCTTCAGCAGTATGAAAATAAGGCTTCTGATTTTGACAACACAGCCGACAAGCTGATGCGTGAGTCTATGGCTTATGCAGAAAGATATGTTGAAAGCGCAAACCTTATGGCAGGCAACATCCGCAAGGAAACCCTCACCAAGGTGAAGGATGCCGATGCCAAGGTTGATGAAATGCTCTCAAAGGCAGCCGCATTTTCAAAAGAGTGCGAAACCCTTGAAGAGATGCTCAACTCTTTCAAAACTCAGTTAGCAGAAATTAAAAAGAATTTTGAATAAAAATTAAGGACTGTTTCGTTTGAAACAGTCCTTTTGCTATTATTTATTAAGTTCATCAAGCATCGAAGCATCAAGTCGGCTTCTGCTAAGCTCTTTCCAGAAATTGTGGATTTCCTTGAGAAGCTGTGGTGAGTCAGTTTCAATGGCATACGCACCGCAGCTCAATGAATGATACATTTCAATTTCCTCTTCAATATCTGTAACGATATACGGCACTCCTTTTACGGAAAGTGCCTCAATCAGCTCAGGTGAAGCATCACTTGCCTTAATCATAATTCCGCCAAGGTGATAATCACTTATAAGCTTATCAACAGCTTCAATGTCTGTGCCTGAATCACCGTCCGGCTCAAAATTAAAATAAACCTTAACAGGTGTGTCTGCACCTGAAATTAAAGAATATCGTTTGCTGTCGATACCCGATATCATAACACGCTTGGCTACGCCGTATTCACCCACAAGGCGGTTGAATTCACTCAGAGAGCTTAACTGACGTAAACGGAAGTTGATATTGAGCTTAGCGTAGCTTTCAGAGCACATCAGCTCAAAAATCTCTTCAGCCTTCAAGGTGTTTTCGTTGATGTCGGAGTAATCGTCCGTAACAACCGGAGTGCCGTCGGATTTGAAACACAAATCAACCGTAACGGTGTCAGCGCCAAGACGTGCGGCTTCTTTGATGCCTGCAAGAGTGTGTGTATTGCCGTCAATTTCAGCACAGTCGGTTATAACATTGAGAGGGGCATATAATTCAAGATTGTTACGGGTGTATTGCTCAATGAGTTTGTTGCTGTGCAATTTGCTCACGGCAGGAATACCTGCTGCCAAAGCGATTACCGTCGCACATGCAATCGAAACGGCAATAACCGAACCTTTTCGGAATTTCAACTTATGACCTCCTGCCGGCAGCTTTTGTTATTTCAACAAGCTGAGGCATTTTTGCTTCAACGTCCTTGATAAGCTTAATCTGAGCTCTTGTTCTTGCAAGATTGTGCTTGTCAAAGCTTGTTTTGAAGTAAACGTCACCGTCAAGGTAGTCAGTGAGGAAGCGCATTGCAACCTCCTGAGTGAGAAGAATTACGGAGAAGGGGAGAAGCTCAATTTCTTTTGGGAGGAGCTTGCCGTCAGTTCCGTCAAGGAAGCCTTTAACATAAGCCTCAAAAGCATCAACGTTGAGACCGATAGTGTTCTCGTCGTCTTCTGCTCCGAAGGTAGCGCTTGTTCTGATACCGTCACCAAAGTCATAAAGTGATGAGCCGGGCATAATTGTGTCAAGGTCAATAACGCAGATTGCCTTTTTGGAGTCGCCGTCAAAAAGAACGTTGTTGATTTTTGTGTCGTTATGTGTAACTCTTACGGGAATTTCACCCTTTTCAAGCAAATCGGTTACAACGCAGGTGTTGTCCTTGCGGTCAATAAAAAACTGAATTTCTTCTTTAACCTCGTCAACTCTGCCCGCCTTGTTCTCTTCAATAGCCTTGAGAAGATTGTTGTAACGAGAAGGAGTGTGGTGAAAAGCGGGAATCGTTTCAAAAAGCTCATTTCCCGGGAAATCACCGAGAAGATACTGGAAATTTCCGAAAGCTCTTGCTGCTTCATAAATTTCATCAAGTGAGCAGCCGGAAGAAATGGTGTAGCTGTTGTCAAGATAAACATAGCTTCTCCAGCAACCACCGTTTTCATCAATATAAAACGGCTTTCCGTCAGTTGTTTTCAAAAATCTCAATGTCTGTCTGTCAGCATTTTTGCCTTCTGCTTCAAGAGCTTTTTTAAGATATTCTGTAACCGAAATGATATTATCCATAAGGTTATCGGGATTTTTGAACACATTAGTGTTGATTTTCTGAACAACATATTTGTTTTTGCCGAAGTCAGCAACGAGGGTGGTGTTGATAAGACCTTCGTTGATAGGCTGAACTTCTTTAAGCTCTCCCTCAAAAGGGAAACGGGATAATATGGTTGAAATATCAAACTCCATAAAATTACCTCAAAAATATTTTTCTTTAGCAGTTGTCCTAAAACACTTTTGCGGACAAACTGCACCTCAACAATTATACAATTCATTTTACAATATGTCAATGAAATTATAAGGCATTTTGTGGTAATTGTCATATTTCTTTTTAAGTATTGAAAAAAAGAAACCTTTGTGGTATAATCATCCCGTATCTAATCTTGAGTAAAGGATGGTAAATGTTTATGAATAATACAGGCATTTCTGCCAAAAGAATAACTGCACTTCTGTGTGCATTGGTTTTTGTGTTGAGCCTTGCTCTCACAGGCTGTCAGATCGGTTCATCCGATGAAGGCAAAACCACCACAACCGAGCCCACAGGAAGCAATCAGGCACTTGAATATGTTGACCCTAATCAGGGCATCGTTTGCCCCAAATGCGGCTCATCCAACACCGATGATGCATGGCGCGAGGGCGAGGAATATGACGAGCATTACATCTGCTATGACTGTGAGTATGAATGGTATCTTCTCGGCGGCGTAGCTTATGAAATCAAAGACAACGGCCAGAGCGCAACAATCCCCAATTATACATACAGACCCAACAGCAACAAAGGCTCATCCGGCAATAAAAACAACAGCCAGAAAACAACAACTACAAAACCCACTACCACCTCCACAACAAAAGGTGAAGATACCTTTATGTTTGACGGTAAGGAATACACCTACGAACAGTTCTGGAAAGAAATTGTTTTAACAGGCAAAATTCTTAACTATCTCAACTTCTACATTGACGAAGAGGGCAACATCACCACAGAAGGTGACAAGGGTGTTCTCGGCTTTGCATACAGCACCAAAGACAAGTGCTTCTTCGCTTCCGGCAACGCATGGCAGAGAGACTACGGCTACAACGAGCTTTATGACAAAACTTCACAGTTGATTGCTATCAGCTACGACACAATCAACGTTTACTTCCCCTACAACAACAAAGAATGGATGGTTCAGTTCTGGAAGGGTCAGTACGGTATGGTTCTTCTCGGCGCCGAAATCGGTGTTTACAACCGTTCATTGAAAGATGCTACAAATGAAACAGTCGTTAAACACTACAAGGCAGTTTCAGACAGTGAAAGACTTCCCATCAGCCTCACTCTTTATCAGAACGATAAAATCCTCTTCTCAAGAGCTCAGCAGACAAGCTGGTGGCAGACAGGCTTTGTTTTCGGTCAGCTTGGCGTAACAGGCGGTGTTCTTGTTGGCTCCAAATACACTGACGACCTCAAGGTTACAACATCTATCACTCTCAAGGATGAAGAAATGACCGCAGCTTTCGTTACAGGTCTTAAGGCTGTTTCCAGAATCTATAACAACGTTGACGCTATGAACGCCAATGACACAAGCGCAGGCTACCGCGCATATTCTTTCTCACAGGGTGACGGCGTTACTCCCGGCACATATTCCGTAAGCGGCAACACAGTTAAGCTTGCATGGAAATAAGAGGTAAACTTATGAAAAGAATTTTGGTAGTTCTTCTCGCTTTTGTAATTGTTGCATCCCTTGCTGCTTGTTCAGGTGCTCCTTCCTACACACCCCAGCAGGTTGATGAAATGGTTGAAACCGGTGAAATGGGAACAATTCAGGCTTTCTACAGCGTAAAGAATTCTCCCGACGGAAAAGGCGATTTCTATGTTCAGTTCAACTCAGCTCTTGAAAGTGTTTTCGATTTTTATTCAGAAGACGGAACTTTGGTTGAGTTTGACGGCAAGGTTATTGTTTATGACAGTGAAGGCAACGAAGTTCCCAGAAGTGAAATTGAATACGGTCAGGCTTTGATTATTGCTTTCAACGGTGAAGCAGAAGATGTTGACCCGCCCACAATTAAAGCTTATAAAGTTACATTGGCATAAAATTAAGACCCTCTCAATCGAGAGGGTCTTGTTTTATGTTCTTTATTTTGTAACAGATTCAACGGTTATTGGGTTTGAACAAGAAACAACAAATCCGCAGGTGAAGGTTCCGCCGGGGAGGAGTCTGCCTTCATTTTTTGTGGTTACGGTAATAACGCCTGTCTCGTTCTTTGCCGAACAATCCCAGTTCTTTTCAACATTAACACTGTCGCTGAGGTTTACCTTGGCTGAGGTGTTGTATACTGTTTTTTGTGAATTGTTTTTCACAGTGAAGTCAATCTGATACATATATTTGCCGTCAGCGCCTTGCCACGAGTTTCCGATTCGCGCAATATAATAGGTTCCGCTTTCTGAGGTTAAAAATGCGGCGTTTTCGCCCTTGCCCGAGCTCACAAAGTCTGCGTTGACTTCGGGCTCTTCCTTTTGTGTCGGCTCGGTGCTGCTTTGCTCCTCAGTGATGTCCGCAGGCTCGGTGGAAGGCTCTTCTTCAACAGGGGGCTCGGTGCTTTGTGAAGTGGCTTCTTCTTTTTCAATTGAATTAACACCGATGTGCTGCATCAGAAGCATGGTATCTTTTGAATTGATTTCACCGTTACCGTCAACGTCGGCAGCCTTTATCTGCTTCTCGGAAAGCTTGAGCTGACCCGTGAAGTGCTGTGATAAAAGGTCAGCGTCTGCTGTGTCAATTTTGCCGTCAAGGTTGATGTCACCCGGGGTGGCAGTCTTCTGAGAAGAAAACGACATTCCGCTTGAAAACAAACAAACAATAACAACAATTGCAGATATGATTGTTATTGATATAAGGTAGAGTATGAATGGTTGCCGTGAACCCGGCTCAAATTTTAAAATCGGCTTTGGATTGTCTTTTTCCATACAATACCTCCTTTCACACCTCAATATTATAGCAAACAATGGGTGATAATTGCAAGTGTTGGCTTAAATTTGTTATTTTGACGAAAAAGTTAATAGAAATTTTCAAGAAATTTAATTATTTTTATGTAAAATGCTTGAAAATGATGTTTTCTGGTGCTATAATGAGTCTATCGTCGGGTTTCCGACGGTAGGTAAAGCCGCTTCACCGCGGCGAAGGAGGAAACATCATTGAAAACTTATAATGCTAATGACATCCGCAATATCGTAATCGCAGGACACGGCTCAAGAGGTAAAACAACTCTTGCAGAGGCTATGCTTTATTGGGCAGGTCTCACAGACCGTATGGGCAGAGTTGCCGACGGTAACACAGTTCTCGACTTTGACGCAGAAGAAAAGCGTCGTAAAACTTCAGTTTCAAGTGCAGTTGCTCCCATCGAGTGGAAAGATTGCAAAATTAATATAATCGACACTCCCGGTCTTTTCGACTTCGCAGGCGGTATGAGTGAAGGTATCCGTGCCGCTGAATGTGCACTCATCGTTACATCTGCAGGCTCAGGCTATGATGTAGGCGCAGAAAAGGCATACAAAGCTGCCAAGAAGAGAGGCATCGCAAGAATGTTTGCCGTTACACGTTGTGACGGTGAAAACGCTGACTTCTACAAAACTTTTGAGGCAATCAAAGAAGAACACAAGAGCTCTGTTTGCCCCGTTGTTGTTCCTTATGTTGTTGACGGTAAGGTTAAGAGCTATGTTAACCTCGCCGCAAGAAAAGCTTATGAATATAAAGACGGCAAGCCCACAGAGGTTCCCATGCCCGAGGATGCAAGAATTTCTGAGATGCTCGACATCCTCACAGAAACAGTTGCAACTTCTGATGAAGATTTGATGGATAAATTCTTTGAGGGCGAAACCTTCACCCGCAAAGAAATCGCAGGCGCACTCAACAAGGGCGTTAGCGAAGGTAACGTATATCCCGTTTATGCTTGCGCCGGCTACACAGGTGACGCTGTTGATATGCTCCTTGATGAAATTGCTTTCTCAGCTCCCATCGCAGGCGAAAAAGCAGGTGAGGGTGATGTTGAATGTGACGAAAACGGACCTCTTGCAGCTATCTGCTTCAAGACCGTTGCCGACCCCTTCGTTGGTAAAATGTCATTTATGAAGGTAGTAAGAGGTAAGATTAAGGCTGACTCTGCTGCTTATAACGTTCGCACAGGCGAAACCGAAAGAATGGGTAAAATCATCACCGTACGCGGCGGCAAGCAGGAGGATGCGACCTGCATCCCCGCAGGTGACATCGGTGTTGTTACAAAGCTTTCCGGCTTCAAAACAGGCGACACAATGTGTGACCCCAAAAATGTTGTTGAGCTCGACGGCGTAGACTTCCCCACACCCAACCTTGCTATGGCAGTTAAGGTTCGCAAAAAGGGTGAGGAAGAAAAGGTTGTTGCAGGTATTCACCGTCTTGTTGAAGAAGACCCCACAATCAGATTTGAAATCAATAAAGAAACCCGTGAACAGGTTCTTTACGGTATGGGTGAACAGCATCTTGACATCATCGCTTCCAAGCTTAAGACAAAGTTCGGCGTTGAGGTTGATTTGACAGTTCCCAGAGTTGCTTACAGAGAAGCTATCCGTAAAACAGTTCAGGTTCAGGGTCGCCATAAGAAGCAGTCCGGCGGTCACGGTCAGTTCGGTGACGTTTGGATTCGTTTTGAACCCCATGACGGTGATGACCTTATCTTTGAGTCAGAGGTTGTCGGCGGTTCAGTTCCCAAGAACTTCTTCCCCGCAGTTGAAAAGGGTCTTCGCGATTGTATGAAGAAGGGTGTTATGGCAGGCTATCCCATGGTTGGTCTCAAGGCTGTTCTTTATGACGGTTCTTACCATCCTGTTGACTCCTCTGAAATGGCATTCAAAACTGCCGCTTCATTGGCATTCAAGAGCGGTATTCCTCAGGCAAGCCCTGTTATCCTTGAACCCGTAGGCACTCTCAAGGCATATATGCCCGAAGATCATCTCGGTGATATTATGGGTGACGTTACAAAGCGCCGCGGTCGCGTTCTCGGTATGGGTCCTGCAGAAGAGCGCAAGATGCAGGAGCTCGTTGCTGAAGTTCCCATGGCAGAAATGGGCGATTTTGCCACAGTTCTCCGTTCGGTAACAGCAGGCAGAGGCTACTACTTCCTTGAATTTGCAAGATACGAAGATGCACCTGCTCCCGTTGCAGAAAAAGTTATTGCAGAAGCAAAGGTTGACGAAGAAGACTAATACATATATAATCAAAGCGGTGTCGGAAACGGCACCGCTTTATTGTGAAATGGGGGATAAATACGGAACTTTCAATTATCAATCAAAGCAAATCAAATTTGACTGTAGAAATAAACGGACAAGCGACAAATCTGACTCCGAAGCAAGAAGTGAAAGTTAATGTTTCAGATGATACAGACTCAATAAAGATTTTTGAAATCAAACAAAGCTTTTGGAATGTTATTGTCAATTTTGTTGTCGGTGCTGTCCTTGGTTTATTTGACCTGTCGGACGAAGCGTTGTCAATGCGAAAGAGTGTTAAACTCCCAACAAAATTCAAGCTTTCTGACATGACTGCAGATAATACAATAATTATTGGAAACCCCTATCTTGATTTTGTGTCCTGTTCAATGATTTTAAACGGAAAAACAATCGACGGGGAACTTGAATTATCAGAAACAGAGCTTAATGCAAAAATCAAGGAGTATTATTTTAATCTGATTACACCGCTTTTTCTGCCTGAGTTTGTTTTAATTTTGCTTGCTGTTATATCAGCGGTGAAAGGTATATGGATTATAGCAAGTGCTATGTTATTGGTACAAGTTCTTATATTTGCTATGTATAAAAAGCACCTTGCTTCAAACAAAAAGACAAAGGAATATTTAAAAAGCAAAGTTAAGTCATAATTTGACTTTATTATTGTAAGAGTGTATAATTTTCTCTCGGTGAAAGAAATGAAACTCGTTTATCCGAAATATTATAAAGAATTCAAATGTATTGCTTCACAGTGCGAAGATACCTGCTGTGCAGGATGGGAGATTGTTGTTGACTCCGATTCAGCCGATTATTACAAAACCGTTCAGGATGAAATCGGTGACCGACTCCGACGAGAAATGAAAATCGATTCTGACGGTGATATCATCTTTTCGCTAAATAACGGCAGATGCCCATTTCTCAACAATTATAATCTTTGTGATATTTATTCTGCCTTGGGTGAAAAGGCTCTGTGCCACACCTGCACAATGTTTCCTCGCTTTGTGGAGGATTACGGCGGTACCTGTGAAACAGGTCTCGGTCTTGCTTGCCCCGAAGCCGCAAGGCTGATTGTGAACGATACGCAGGAAAGGGAGCTACTTTTTGAATTCAACAGTGAACTGCCGTTGCCCAATGACATTGATCCCGAGCGGTATTTTGAGCTTGTGTCCTTGCGCAAAAAGATTTTTGCAGTTATCGACGATGATTCAACGGCTTTTGAAAACCGCCTTCTGAAAATTCTTGAATTGGCAGGGGAGAACAATCCTGCTTTACCCACAACGGAAGAATGTGTCAACAAACTCAGAAAGCTTGATATTCTCACTCAACGCTGGAAAGAATTGATTTCCGCAATCCCCGAAGAAAAAGAATTTTCACACAATGTGTACCAATTGCAGAATATTGCGTGGTATTATATTTACCGCTATTTTCTCAGAGGAGTTTTTGATTCTGATATTCTTTCAAAGGTGCGTCTTTGTGTGCTTGCTTGTGTTGTAATCAACGCTTATTCCGATGAAGCAACAATTGCCGACATTGCTCATCTTTTTTCAAAAGAGGTTGAGTATTCGGCTGATAACATAAAAATTATATTTAAGGAACTGAAAAAATGAAACTGATTGAAAACATAAGCTACGGTGATGATGAAGCACAAATTCTCGACTTCTATCTGCCCGAAAGTGATGAAAACTACGACATTGTTCTCATTTCACTACACGGCGGAAGCTGGTCAATGGGTGATAAATCCGAATATTCCCGCGAAACCGAGGAATTTGCAAAGCGCCTGAATGTGCCCACAGTTAATATGAATTACCGTATGACTCCCGCACTTCTTCCCGAAATGACGGAGGATGTGGAGCTTGCAACTAATTTTATTGTTGACTATGCAAAGCAGTTCGGATGTGATTTCAACCGATGCATTCTCCGCGGTTTTTCCGCAGGCGCCCACATTGCAATGAGCTATGCTTACGAAAAGCTTTCGTCTTGTGCGCTTCCCGTAACATTTGTAATAGGGGAATCTGCACCGTCAGACCTTTCAACTCCGTTGGCAGGTCCGGCTCAGGGTTTCATTCTGCGAGGCCTTTCCAACATTCTCGGCCACAGAATCACCCGCAACAACTGGGCAGAAAACGTTGATGAAATGAAAGAGCTTTCACCAAGATATCACATCACGCCCGGCACACCGCCTACGCTTCTGCTTCACGGAACAATGGATTATATGGTGGGCTACACAATCGCACAGGATATGTATTCCGCTCTTAAGGCAAGCAATGTACCCTGTGAGCTTGTTACCTTCAACGAGCTTGAACATCAGCTTCACGGTTGCACAGACGAAATGGTTGAGGAATATTTTGGCAAAGTGAACAGTTTTTTCTCTGAATTTTCTAAAATATAAAATATTGACCGCAACCAACATTTACAATATAATTAAAGTACATTTAAAAAGGAGTGTTTTCTATGGATAAGTATTTAATCATAAATGCAGATGACTTTGGTATGTGCCACTCTGCCAACCTTGCCGTTGCCGATTTGTTCAAATCAGGCGGCATCACCTCTGCCACAATTATGGCTCCCTGTGCCTGGGCGTATGAAGCTGTTAATTTTGCAAAAGCAAATCCGGAGTTCGCAGTAGGCGTTCACCTCACCACCACAAGTGAATGGGGTCAGTACCGCTGGCGTCCTCTCACAGGCGGCAAGAGCCTTCTTGACAGTGAGGGCTTTATGCACCACGAAAGCGATGAATTTGAAAAGGCAGCCGATCTTGAAGAAACTGCAGCAGAAATCACCGCTCAGGTTGAGCATCTCAAAAACCTCGGACTCAATCCCTCTCATCTTGATAACCACATGGGCTCACTTTACGGCATTGAAACCGGCAGGGTAGAGATGGCAAAGCTTGCTATCGAAACTGCCGCTAAATACGGTCTTCCTTTCCGTTTCCCCATGCAGTTCACAGATGCTCAGTTCAATAATGATATGCTTGCCATCCATATCGACAAAGAAATGGTTCAGCAGTTCATCGGCGGCTTTGCTCAGATGGGACAGGCTCTCGGCGTTGCAATGCCCGATTTCCTTCTTCCCGGTGACTGGGCAGGCCCCCAGCGTGAAAGCTACGAAAACTATCGCGAATATATCTATGAGCTTTACCGCACATTTGAGCCCGGCGTAACCGAAACCTACATTCACCCTGCTTATGAAACAGAAGAGCTCAAGGGTATCGCAGGCGCTTGGGAAAGAAGAGTTTGGGAATACAAGCTTTTCTCCGATCCCAAGACAAAACAGCACATTGATTCTCTCGGAATCAAGCTCATAAATTACCGTGACCTTGCTAAAATGAGAAAGTAATTTCACATCAGAATATCAACCAAAATCCTCACTTTAAAAGTGGGGATTTTTTGTTTAAATTTCGTTAAAAAAATGCACTTTTTCTCTTGCTTTTTTGCATATAAGGGTATATAATTATTACAACTATAATTGGAGTTTTATAGGTATAGGAGGAATGATTTTTAATGAAAACATTCGTAAAAATCCTCTCGATGCTCGTAGCGGTTGTTATGCTCGGCAGCGTCGGAGCAGTTGGTCTCACTGCGTATGCAGAACCATCCGACGTGTTGGGTGAGTACGACTTCACAGTTGTAGATAACCCTTATGAGAACATCGTTTGGTACGAAAAGAATCCCAATCTTCATGCGTTTAAGGCATCTACTCATGCCCATACCGTACGAAGCGACGCAGATATTGAGCTTAATGACACTATCTGGGATCATTATATGAAAGGCTACGAGGTTCTCTGCCTTACCGACCACGGTACCGTTAACGGCGTTAAAATCAACGATGAAAAAAGCGGCAAAAACACAGGCGCCCGTTATGAAAACGGTTGGTCCTGCGGTTGGACAGAGAATCAGGACAGGTGCGCCCTTTATGCATACCAGTCTTTCGTTCACGGTAATATCGATGAAATCACTGAATCAGATTATTATCTTATTATCAAGGGTGAAGAAAGCCACGGCAGACCTGCAGACCTTGTAACAGCCGGCAAAGGTATGTTCAACCTGCCACTTGGTAACGAGGTTAACGAAGCTTCAAGTAACAAGTGCCATGTCAATACCTATAATGTATCATTTGGTCACGGTGCAAATCGTTCGCCCTCATGGCCGGATACTACTGTTGCAGAGTCTTATAATAGCGGTGCTTACTCACGTATCAACCACGTTGGTGAATGGACCGACGGTAACGGTGACCCCGGTGTTTATAATGACGACTGGATTCAGCGTTTTACACAGATTTTCATAGACTATTGCCCTAACAGAGAGGGTGCTCCTGAGAGTACTTATAGGGGTGTATACACACCTGAAAATGAAAATTGGAACACTACCAATGTTACAGGACAGAAAGTTAAAAAAGGTGTTATCGGTATCGAGCTTGTTAACACCTCCGATAACCGTACCCGTAACGACCGTTTCTATGTTTATGACAAGAGTCTTATGGTTCTTGCTCCTCAGGGCATCAATATGTACGGCTTCTGCGAAGACGACTCCCATGAAGAGTCTGACGTTAACAAAAACGCTCAGTACTTCCTTGTAAATGACGGCACAGCCTGGTCAGAGGAAGATAAAACATACTATGATGCGCACTATGACCAGAGAAATGGTCTCGACCCTTGGGTTGGTTACACAGGTGATATCACAAGAAGTATGACCAACGGCGAGTTCTATGCTTGCTCGGTAAACTCCAAAAACTCCTACGAGCTTGGTGACGGTTTCGTTGCATCAGGCGCATACCCTGCACTCAGATACTTTAATATAGACGAAAAAACAGATCAGGTTACTCTTAAGGTTACAAACTCATCTAAGGTTCGTCTTGTTGCTGACGGTAACATCATCGCAACCAAGACTCTTTCCGAGAAGGCTGATGAAACAGTAATAACCTTCGACCTTAACGCTTATGAAACACAGATTAACAGCTATATCCGTATCTATATGACAGGCAAGGGCGGTATCACATACCTTCAGCCCATCCTCCTTTCAAAGAGCGAAAACAAGCAGTCATATGTTCAGTTTGTTCTTCCTTCAAAGGACACAACTCTTGCTGTTTATAATGATGTTAGCGGTGAACTTATAGAAGATAAGTATACGGAGAATATTTATGTTCTCTCTGCAGGTGAATATAAGTATGTTGCGTCACGTGCAGGTTATATAACCAAAGAAGAAAAGTTCACGGTAACTCAGGCTGAAGTTGACTCAAAAACAAAAAAAGTTATAGAAGTTACCCTTTCAAAAGATAAAAATGTTAATTTCACATTTTTCTATGTACCGGAAACAATCTATCTTAATCCTTCCGATAACAAGACATTTTTATATTATGTTGACAGAGAAAACAAAGATGATGGTGCATTGAGTACGGATGCAAGCAAAACCACAGGTAATATTTATTTCCACCGTGAAGGTGCATCTAATATTGAAGTGTCTGCAAGTTTCCAGGAGGGTGGTTCAAACATTGGTAGCTACACTCTTGAAACAAATAAAGCTACAGGTAGTCGACTTGCGACTCATATCAAGGCAGGCTCTCTTGATGAATCAATCTCAGGAAACAGCTTTGTACTTATCAGGTGGCAGGCAAAATATACCTATGATGGTGAGACTTGCTACAGTTATGCATATTCTTATGTTTATCCTACCCCCACAGGAGCTTCTTCAACTCTTTCAGCTGGTGCAAGAATGGAAATTAAAGGTCCATATAACAGTGCATTCTATAGCACCTCTACTGTTTTTGCTTATGGTCTTCATAAAATTGACTCTTCTCAGACTAAAGGTTATAAATATGCACCGTATTACAATAGTCTTAACGGAGGAGATAATGACCCTTATGTTTCGGGTAGTGGCTTTACATGGGGAACACCTAATAAAACGAGCGGTAGTTCAGGGACAGCATCAGCTGAGTCAGGTGATAACGGATACATCTACGCTGACAAGAGCCGTATAACCAATTTCAATCAGGTTCCAATGCTTCAAATTGGTTACGATATCAATAACGCTAGTGAAGCGGATCGTGTAAGTAGCGGTGAAAAAGCTGCGAGATATCTGGTATATTTTGGTGATACAAGCAATGTTCTTGCATCAATGAGCGGAACGGCTTTGAATAAAAATACTGGTAAGCGTGTTTATTTTTCAGATAATAGCTCTTCAGCCACTGCTCTTAATTATGCTATGTCGGATGAAGATGAGACAAAATATATTGTTCACGGTGAAGCGGTTGGTACTAAAGAAATCACCGATATTTCGCTGTCTAAATATGATTCAGCTGCAACTTCAAAGGTTACTATTTACATTACTGTTATCAGAACTAACAAAGGACCTCTTCGTGAGAGCTTGAACAAAGTCATTTCTAATTCTTATCAGTCTGACTGGTTCAGTTCTGAAGAAGAGTATAATACATACAGACAGGCAATTATCGCAGCTTTTAAGGTTCTCGGTAATCCTGCTGCAACTCCGGAAGATATTACAGAAGCAAATAATAATCTCAATAGTACTGTAAACAATGCACAGCTTAAAAACGGTACTGCTGTGGTTAAACACTATTGGCTTGAAGATAATCAATCAGGTGAGATTCAGTCAGAGGAGCCATATTCTTACACTTTCAGCAATACTCTTGTTGCAAACTCAATTAAAATCGATGGTTACAGTTACGCCGGAAAATATGAGCGCAAAGTTGATGGTGTAGTAAAGAAGACAGGTGATGCAGTTTATGAATCGATAACTGCTGCTGAAGACAATTACGAGTGGATCTTTTATTACAATCCTGTTTCATATAAAGTAACATATAATACAGGAGTGTTAGGTTTTGAACCTACCGGTGGTTCCGGCGGTTTTGCTCGTTATCGTCAGGATTACACAATCACAACAAACTCACCCCAAAGAGCCGGTTACACTTTTGCCGGTTGGTATTTGGATCTTGATCCAACATATACGGTTCGTTCATCAGGTGAGACTATTGAGTATAATTACCTTGAAAACGGTCAGTTCATCGCCAAGTGGGAACCCCGCACATACTCTGTAACTTACGATTTAAACGGCGGTGAGTTTGCGGACGGCAAGAAACCCGCAAACGAAGAGCTTACTGCTGAGTATGATAATACATACACAATCACAACCTTAGTTCCCGAAAGAGAAGGCTACAACTTCATCGGTTGGAAGGTCAACGGCGGTGAAACCTACACCTCCGGCGGTCAGTTCACATGGGACTTTGCGGCAAACGGCACTCTTGAGGCTCAGTGGTCAAATATAGCTTACAATGTTAAGCTTACCCCCAATGCCGCTGATGCAACAGTAGACCAGTCATCCGTTGCTGTTTATTACGATATGCCTTACGGAACTATTCCGGCAGCACATCGCACAGGTTATACTTATGAGTGGTATGCAAATCCGGGGCCCGATTTCCCCGAAAATGCTCTTGTAACAGCTGAAACAATCGTTAAGATTCCGGATGACCACGAGCTTTGGGCAAGGTGGACACCTATAACTTACACCATTAGCTATAATCTTGACGGTGGTAAAGAAACAAGCTATAACCCCACATCATATACTGTTGAATCTGATCCGATTAAACTCAATAATCCTACCAAAACAGGTTATGAATTTGTTGGTTGGTTGGGTACAGATCTCAGCAATACATCCTACACCAAGGACGTAACAATCCCCAAGGGTTCAACAGGTAACAGAGAGTATAAAGCCAACTGGAAAGCTGTTGTTTATGAAATCAGTTATGACCTGAACTATGCTGAAGGCACAGCAAGCGAACCCACTATTGCAAACAACCCCACAAGCTACACAATAAATGATGATGTTACCATTTTGCCTCCCACAAGAGCGGGTTATGAATTCGCAGGCTGGAGCGGTAGCGGATATACTAATGTTAACACAATCACAATTTCTGCAGGCACTCGTGCCGAAAACCTTTCTTTAACAGCTAATTGGCATATTGTTAACTATTCAATTACCTATAACACTAACGGCGGTGATTTTGAAACAAATGCAAGCCATCCCTCAACCTACACAATTGAAGAGGGCTTCACTGTAAGCGACCCTGTTAAAGACGGTTATGATTTCCAGGGCTGGCAGAGCTACTCTTTCGATGGTATCGAAAAGAATCTTTCCCGTCCTGCCGGTACTTACGGCAACTTTGAGCTTGTTGCTGTTTGGAGCGGTATAGAAGGCGAAATCATCTATAACCTTAACGGTGGTAAAGTTGTTGGTAAAAACCCCGACAAATATCAGACAGGTGACAGCTTTACACTCACCAATCCCACAAGAGCAGGTTATACCTTCCTCGGTTGGAACAAGCTTATTGTTAACGAAAACAAAACCGAAACCGGTACAGATATCGGTATCAATCCCACAGACACCGGTACAATCATTTTCACTGCAATGTGGAGTGCGACTGACTATACCGTTTCTTACAACCTTGACGGTGGTAAGTATGAGAGCAGCAAATCTGCAAACCCGGTAACATATTCTGCAGAAACCGAAACCTTTACCCTTATCAATCCGGTTAAGGAAGGCTACATCTTCGCAGGTTGGACGGGTACAGGTATTTCAGGTACATCTAAAAATGTAACCATTCAGAAGGGCTCAACGGGTCACCGTGGATATGAGGCAACCTGGAACTATGCTACATACACAATCACTTATGATTATGCAGGCGGCGCATCTGATGCATCTCATATCCTTTCTTACACAATGAATACCGACACTCATACAATTAACCCACCCGTCAGAGCAGGTTATTCATTTGCAGGATGGACTCAGACAATCCAGAACTTCACCTGGAAGCCCGGTGAGCTTGATGCACAGGGTGATTACAAAATTTGTACTGAGCATTATCTTTCAAGCCCCATTCTTGTAAGAACAGGCCACACTTATACAATCAATTCAAACGGTTATTCTCAGTATATCGACGCTTATTTCTTCGATTCTGACAGAAAATTTGTAACCAAGGTTGATGTTGACACTGCAGAAACTCTTAAGCTTCCGTCAAGCGTAAACGGTCTCACCAAAGACAGATACTTCGTTTACTTCGTTGTTTCTGAAGTATTTACTGAGGCAGCTTTCCGCGAATCAATAAGTATCTCTGTTGTTAATGATAACGATCCTCTTGCTTCAACAGGTAAGCAGCAAACAGTTATCATTCCAAAAGGCAGCACAGGTAACATGAAGCTTGTTGCAAGCTGGAATGTTGAAACCTATAACCTCACTTATGACCTTGATGGAGGTTATTACAAGAAGTACGATGATAACGGAAATCTTATACCGGGCTACAATCCCAACCCCACAACATTCAATGTTGACAGCGGTGAAATTCTTATTCAGAATCCCGTTAAGGACGGTTACACATTCCTTGCATGGGAATGCGATGGCGTAAGATACCCCTCGATTATCATCAAGCAGGGTTCAAGCGGTTCACGCGACTATAAGGCTCTCTGGGCAGAGACAATGTATTCAATCAAATACAATCTCGGCGGTGGTGTGGTTTCTGAAAATAACCGTGAAAACTACTACTATTCAACAGAGACTTTCACCCTCAATAACCCCACCAGGGAGGGTTACACCTTCGGCGGTTGGTCCGGAACAGGTATCAGCGGTGCATCCTTTGAAGTTGTAATTCCCAAGGGATCATCAGGTAACAGAGAATATACTGCAACATGGACCCCCAACACATATAATATCTCCTACACAATGAACGGCGGTGTTAATGCGCCGACAAACCCCAACACTTACACTTATGAAACAGAAACATTCACCCTTGCTCAGCCGACAAAAGCAGGTGCTGCTTTTGCAGGTTGGACCGGTACTGACCTTGAAAGTGCAACAGCAACTGTTACCATCCACAAGGGCTCATCGGGCAACAGAGCTTATGAAGCTACATGGGTTGTTTCTAATTACAACATTTCTTATAACCTTACAGGCGGTATAAACAGCGCAGACAACCCGAATGTTTACACTGTTGATACTCCGAGCTTCACTCTTGAACATCCCAGCAGAACAGGTTACACCTTTGAAGGATGGACAGGAACAGACCTTAACGATGTAACCAAATACGTAACAATTTCCAAGGGCTCAACAGGCAACAGAATTTATACCGCAGTATGGACCCCCGTAAGCTACACCATTAGCTACACTCTTCATTCAGGTGCTCAGGTTGCTGTTGCTAACCCCACAACCTACACAATTGAGACCTCAACATTCACCCTTAACAATCCTGTAAGATCAGGTTATGTTTTCCAGGGTTGGACAGGAACAAACGTAGCAACACCCACACAGACAGTTACTGTTTATAAGGGTTCAATCGGTACAAGGTCTTATAAAGCAAACTGGACTCTTGAAGAGTATCATATCACTTATGTTCTCAATGGCGGTGAGGCGGATGGCAACCCGACAAAGTATACGGTTAACTCACCCACATTCACCCTCAGAGCTCCCACAAGAACAGGTTATGAATTCGTAGCTTGGTCAGGTACAGGCATTACAGGTTCTGGTTTTGCAACAGAAGTTACAATTCCCACAGGTTCATCAGGTAACAGAACTTATACTGCTAACTGGAAGGTTGTTGAATACTCAATTTCTTATGACCTTGACGGCGGTTCAGAAACTATCAAAAACCCTGTTAAGTACACATTTAACACTGCAAATATCACACTTCATAACCCCGAAAAGGAAGGCTACATTTTCTTAGGTTGGGTGGATCTTCTCAGTGAAGATACAACACCGGTACAGACTATGGTTATTCCCTCAAACTCCACAGGCGATAAGTCTTATAAGGCTGTTTGGCAAAAGGGTGTTTACAACCTTACTTTCAACCTTGAAGGTGGTGAGTGGACCGATTTTGTTCCTCCCTTAACTTACGAATATAAGGACGAAATTATTGTACCGAATCCTGTAAGAGCAGGCTTCACATTTGTTGGTTGGGTAGGAACCGGAATCAGCGGAACAGCAACCGATATTGTGATTCCTTCTGGTTCTTCAGGTGACAGAACTTACACTGCTCACTGGTCCGAGAGTGAAAATATAATCACCTATCATGGCCTTACTGAAAGTGAATTGATTGCTTCAAATAACCCCACAAGCTACAAAACAAACTCAGGTTATCTTTCACTTAACGCTCCCACAAGAAGCGGTTATCGTTTTGTAGGTTGGACCGGCAGCAATGGTACTGATCCGGAAGTTGTTGTTGAAATCAACACATCAGACGGCGGTGCTCTTGAGTTTACTGCCAACTGGAAAATAACAAGCTACAGAATCAGCTATACATTGAATGGCGGTACAGCTACCAACAAAACGAGCTACACTGTTGAAGATCAGTTCACCCTCAATAACCCGGTTAGAACAGGTTACACCTTCGAAGGTTGGACGGGTACAGCTCTTGACGGTGTTCAGCCTTCTGTAACAGTTCTTAAGGGCTCAACAGGCGTAAGATCATACACCGCAGTTTGGAAAGAAACAGTTTATAAAATTTCTTACGACTACGGCGACGGCTCTGTTGATGTTGGTAACCCGGGTGAGTACTCTTATACCACACCCACATTTGCCCTCAACAACCCCACACTTCCCGGTTATACCTTCACCGGCTGGTCGGGTACAGGTATTGACGGCACAGCAATGACAGTTGTAGTTGAAAAGGGCTCAACAGGCAACAGAAGCTACACTGCTAACTATTCAATCAATAGTTATTCAATCAAATATCTTGGCGTTGATGGCGCATTCTTCACAGATGCCCCCACAACCTACACTGCAACCGAGGAAGTTGTAATTCCGAATCCTTCCAAGATTGGATACATCTTCAAAGGCTGGTCAGGTACAGGTATTAAAGGTGTTGCAACTGATGTTGTAATTGAAAAAGGTTCAGTAGGTAACAGAGTTTACACAGCAGAGTGGGAGGCTATTGAGTATTCACTCAATTACGACCTCAACTCAGGCCGTGTATCAGGTGTTAACCCCTCAGTCTACACTGTTGAATCAGCAGATATCTCAATTCTTAACCCCGGTCGTCCCGGTTACACCTTCGGCGGCTGGACCAAGACATTGAACAACTTCATCTGGATGAACGGCACAATTGATTCAACCGGTGCGTATGTAAGTGGCTCAGGTTATTGGTCAATGCCTGTTTCACTCGCAAGCGGTGAAACCTACATCATTCCTGACGGCGTTGCACTTGCTGTTTATAAAGCTGACGACACATTCCTTGGTCTTGAAACCGGCACATACACAGCAACCGAAAATTGCTTCTGCTCAGTTGTTGTAACAGGTGAAAAATCTGAAACAGAGCTTGCCGCAATCACAATTGTCGCAAACGATGTTATGTCAGTTGAAATTCCTCATGGTAGCATGGGTAACATTGACCTTGCAGCAAAGTGGAACACTCAGGAATTCACCATTACCTACAACCTTAACGGTGGTACAGTTGCCGGAACAAACCGCGAAACTTACACTGCTGAGACAGAAACATTCAAGCTGCAGAACCCCACAAAAACAGGTTACATCTTCTACGGCTGGACAGGAACAGAGCTTTCAGGCGTTACAAAGGATGTTGTTATTGCAACAGGCTCAACAGGTAACCGTGTTTACACAGCTAACTGGAGAGTCGAGAGGTATTATCTCACACTCGTTCTTGGGGAAGATGCTTCATTTGGTTCAGCAACTGTTCCCGCATATTTCACAATCGACACACCTACATTCTCATTGCCTATTCCTGTAAGACAGGGCTACACCTTCACAGGCTGGCTTGATGACAATAATGAATTGTGGAAGACTGTTACAATCAGCAAAGGAACAACAGGCGATAAGCACTATACAGCTCAGTGGGAAAAGAACACTGCAGAAACCCATAAGTTCTACTACTATGGCTTCAATAACCAGCTTCTCGGTGTAGTTGAGGCTCAGATTGGTTCCAAGCCCTCAATTGTTAAACCTCAGGTAGTTATCGGCTATCAGTTCAAAGGCTGGTCAGTAAACCTTGATGATACTTCAGTTCTGAGCAGTACAGAGGATGTACATGTTTATTCAACATACGATGTCGGACCTGATAATTACAATATTACTGTCTGGGTTAACGGTAGCTCAAAAACAACAAGCTATTCCCAGTATTCAACGGTTAAGGTAACTGCTGCAGCAACATCAGATAGCCAGGCATTCAGCTATTGGGCTGTTGCAGATGAAAAGGGCAACCCCACAGACACTATCGTAAGCTACTATCAGTCATTCAGCTTCAAGGCTCACGCTAACACAAGCCTTGTAGCCGTTTACGGAGCAACCGAATCAGTTGACAAGGTTACAACCCGTATCACCAAGGCTGAATACAACGAAGAACACAGATGGATTTCCTTCTATGCAGAAAGAAGTGTTGATTCAGCATACACCGTTATTCAGCATGGTATTTTGTTCACTGACGATGAAACAATTATCGAAGATGCAGAAAGCTTCGTTCTCGGCACAACCGGTGTTTATGCTTCAACAGCAAGCAGCACAAGCCGTTCAGGTGTTTACACACTTTCAATCGGCGGTCTTGAGTCAGATGCTAAAACACCTTACAAGGGCTGCGACAGGCTCTATGCACGCTCTTACATCATATACAGAGATGCCAGCGGCAACAACAAAACTGTTTACAGTGATGTTTCATCATTCACAGATGGTATTAACAGCCTCGTTAACAGTGCCAAAACATTAAAATCAATCTAAAAGGAGGATAATATGGAATATATAAAACCTGAAATTACTTTCAAAAAATTCTATACTGAATCCTTCCTTGCAGATGAAGATGTATTAAGCGGCACTTCAGACAGCGAAGGCGATCTTGAACATGACTTTACCGGTAACGGAAACGACTTTTGGGGATTCGATGCCTCAAGCGGTACTGATGCTTGGTTTAACCTTTAATTTCTAATTGCAAACGGCAGCCTTGTCAATTCAGGGCTGCCGTATTGTAAAGAAAGGAGTACGTATGGAAGAGCAACAACGCACGGAATTGCGAAATATGGTCAGTATTTTCATTGGTCTTATGTTCGTGAAAGTGTATGAATTCTTTTTGAGCGACATCGGTCGCCCCACGCTTTCTTTCATTTCTTATGCGGCAGGCATTCTGCTCATTTTACTTTTCAACCGTAAGCATTGCTGGTCACTCAGCGATTTCGGTATTCAGGGTGTAATTAACCACTCGTTCTGGGAGGTTATTCTTCCCGCACTTATTTGGCTTGGTTCGTTGGCAATCATCATTGTTCCCGAATATCTTATCTGCACCCTCGGTGGGGCAGAGGAGTCTTATTTTGACCTGATTTGCTTCAATCAGCATGTTGATTTGATTCTCTCTAAGTCTGACAACACAATACTCGTCACCTGGACAATTATGGGTGCATTGATTTGTGCCTTCAGAGCGTTGTTCCTCGAGGTTTTCTTCAGAGGCTTCGCTTTCGGCGTTCTTCGCAAAAAGACAGGCTTCTATGTCTGCAATGCAGTTCAGGCTTTGTTTTACACAATGTTCTTCTTCGTCGGCCCCGTAAGGTCGCTGATGCTCAGCGAAGACAAAGGCAAGACTGTTGTTCTGTTCTTGCTTTTTGTTGTGGCTCAGTTCCTTTTTGCATTCCGTCAGGGTTATCTCCGACTGGTTTGCGGAACAATCTGGCCTTGCGTGCTCACAACGTTCCTGTTTAATTTCTTTACCTATAACGTTGTTATCGTAGGTCTTGGCGGAACGGAATTTGTCAATTATGCAGACTATATCCGCTGGATTCTTATTCAGGGAATCTGCCTTCTCGGCACACTTGCTTACTGCAAAAAAATGAAAAAGAAATTTCCCCCACCCAAGCCCAATCAGGCTGAGTTGGAGGAAATGAAAGCCCTCGCAGAGCTTGAAGCTCAGCAGGAGGAAATATAAAAAATAAGAGGAGAGTTTGAAACTCTCCTCTTTCTTTATGTTCGGATCAGATTTCGGGAATAACAACTTCGATTTCTTTGCCAAGCTTTGATGACTTAACAATATGGTCGATAATTGCCTGGTTGTAAAGAATTTCTTTTGACGGAACAGGAGCTTCGCCGCCCTCTGCAATGGCATCGAGGAAGGAGCGAACCTTCTTGTAGAAGAGACCCTTGTCATTAGCGGGAGCTTCGATTTCAGGGATAATTGTTTCAACTCTTTCGCCTGCAACGTCGTGATAGATTGTCATCGGGCCGCCTGTTGAACCATTCCAGCATTCTGTTGAAGGAATGCGGAGAGCACCCTTTGTGCCGAAGATGATTGTGTCACCGGGAGTGTCGGCGTGCATTGCCCATGCAATACGGAAGTCAAGGATAATGCCGCCTTCAAGGCGAACAAAAGCTGCTGCAAAGTCTTCAACATTGAATCTTGCGGCGTCAGCGGGGTTGTTATACATGGGGTTAGGCCCGAAGAAGGCTGATGTGTAACCGCTTACTGTAAGGGGCTTGGGATAGCCTATAGCGTTGAGTACCATATCAAGTGAGTAACAGCCGATGTCACCCATGGCGCCGATACCGGCAGTTTTTTCTTCAATGAATGTGCTGTTGGGGATACCGCGTCTGCGTCCGCCGCCTGTCTGAATGTAGTAGATGTCACCAAGCTCGCCTGACTGAACAATCTTTTTAATCATCTTCATGTTTTCGTCGCCGCGGGGCTGGAAGCCGATTGAAAGAAGCTTTCCGCTTGCTTTTTCAGCTTTCATAATTTCAACAGCTTCTTCTGTGGTAACGCACATAGGCTTTTCAAGAAGAACGTTAACACCCTTGTTAAGAGCGTAAATTGTACATTCAGCGTGTGTTTTGTTGTAGGTACAAACGCTTACTGCGTCAAGTTCTTCGCTGTCGAGCATTTCCTTGTGGCTGGGGTAGAAGTTAACACCTGTAACTCCGTATCTCTCCATAAACTTTTCAGCTCTGCCGGGGATAAGGTCTGCTGCTGCAACGATTTCGCAATCTTCCATCTGAAGATAGCTTTCAATATGAGCTTCAGCAATCCAGCCTGTGCCGATAATACCGATTCTGAATTTTTTATCGCTAACTTTCTTTTCTTCTTCAACGGTCTGTGTAAACTGATTGAGAACTGCGTCTGACATTTTATATTCCTCCGATTATTTGTTGATAGTTTTAATATAGTCAATGCTCATCTTGATGCTTTCAAGAGGAGTTTTGCCCATTGAGGGGCTGTCCTGCTCAACAACAACCCAATTTGTGCCGGCTTTTTTGCAGGCTTCAAAAATAGCAGGGAAGTCCTGAACACCGTAGCCAACGGGTCTGAATGCAAAATCCTCGCCTTCATCCTCGTCTGCCTGTGCGCCGTCATCAATGCCGATGAGTGCATACATCTTTGCAGGTTTATCTTTTCCGCTCATAACAAAGTCCTTAAGGTGAACAACAGGAGCTCTGCCTGAATATTTAACCACGTAGTCAGCGGGGTTTTCACCGCCAACGTTTACCCAGCAGGTGTCAAGCTCTGTCTGAAGCTCGTCTGCTGAAAGGGTGGAATAAAGAAGGTCAAGACCATAAACACCGTCAACCTTTTTGAATTCAAAATCGTGGTTATGATAAAGCATTGTGATGCCGTATTTTTTTGCAATACCTGCAAATTTGCGGATGCCTTCAACAGTGTCTTCAAAAAGCTCTGCTCCGGGGCGGCGTTCTTCAACAGCATAGGGGATAGCTATGTATTTAACACCGATGGTTGCATAATCACCGATAACTTTTTCGGGGTCAGCGGCAAGCTCTTCAAAGCTTACGTGTGCAGAAACGGGAACAAGGCCGTTTTCTTCGCAGATAGCCTTAACCTTTTCGGGTGCATTGCCGAAAAGACCTGCAAACTCAACGCCGTCATAGCCCATTTCCTTAACTTTTTTGATTGTGCCTTCAAAATCTTCAGCCATATTGTCTCTTACTGAATACAGCTGAACAGCAACAGGAAAACTCATTTAATCTACCTCCAATAGGGAAATTGGTATATAACCTTTTTAATTTTAACACTTTAATAAGTTGAATTCAATACTTTTTTGTTAAATAATAACACTTTTTTGGTTGTGCATAAGAATTATTTATGATATAATCATAATATCTTATCTAAGGAGAAAACAAATGCAGGAAATCTCAGTTTTATCTTATAAAATAACAACACCGAGTGAGAATCCTCTTGAATGGCAGATGCAGGCTCAGATTATGGCAGAAACCGTTCTCGACACTCTGCCGGACTGTGTGGGAATTCAGCAGGCAGGGGAGGGTCTTGCCGCTTTTGCCCAGGCTCATATCGGTGAACTTTATTCCTATGTTGAGGGCAATGTTCACAACCCCATTTTCTACAACCACTTTGAGCTTACACTCCTTGAAAGCGGAAGCTTCTGGTATTCCGAAACTCCCGAAAAGCTTTCAAAATTTGAAACTGCAACCAACTATTCATCATGCTCCTGGGCAGCCTTTGAGCGCAAGGAGTGCGGTACCCGCTTTATGATGCTCAACACCGCATTTGACAAAAATCCTCTCGTCAAAGCTCAGAGCATTCCGATGCTTATGAATGTTGCATCCAAATATTATGTGCCGGTTGTGTGCACGGGTGAGTTTAATATGCTCAAAGGTGCTGTCAATTACCGCACCCTCACTGCAGGTGTGCTCAGAGATGTGAGCGTTATTGCCGAAAAAACTCAGCCAACGCCACAGGCCTTTGAAAAGATTATTCCCGAAGCGGTTTATAACTATATTCCCGAGTTTCCCAAGTTCAATATGTGCGGTAATATTCTTTCAAATTATCTTGTTGAACCTCTTGAATACAGCCATTGCTATCAGGGAATGCTCTACGGTGAAGAACAGCCCAACGGTGTGGTTGCAAAACTGAATCTGTTAAGAAGATAAAATTAAAGCGAAGAGATTGTTGCAATCTCTTCGCTTGTTTTTTTCTTATCTGAGGCTCATTGAAATGTCGTAAAGGAACTTGATAATGGGAGTGAGGTTGATATAGAATCCTGTGGGCTTTTCAAAAAGGGAACTGTCAACACCTGAAGAGATACCCTCAATGAATGTGGGAAGAATATCCTTTATATCAACCGTAACAATAGAATTGTCATTGTCGAGGTCAAGGAATCTGAAGCCTACGAGCAAATCACCGTCGTAATAAAATTCAGAAACTCCTCCGAAGCGCTCAACATATACCTCACCGTAGCCGTTAACATTTCTCATTTCAGCAGAAGTGAGAGGAAGTGCTTCAAAGGTTTTGCTTGAAAGATAGCCCAGAAGCACGTCAAGACCTGTTGCAATGAGCTTAAAGTCAAAGGTTTCAATTTCCATAAACTCGTTGAGGTCAACATAGCAACGAAGTCCGGGAGCATACACAAGGTTTTCTTCACCGAAAATTGCTCTTGCCTTAAGGCCTGCTACCTTTGCTGTTGCGGCAAACTTGAGGTCTGAAAGCACATTGTCAGTATCCTTGATTTTAAACATTACATTAAAATCGGTGATTTTAACAAAATCGTTTGCAACAACGCTGTCGCTTACCTTGATGTTGACTGTCTGTGTTTCTTCAATCTGTTTGATTAAAGCTTCTGTTTTTGTGGTTGCTTCCTCGGCAGAAATGTTCATTGTGAATGGAGCTGCCAGAAGCAACACGGTTAAAATAATGCTGATAATTTTTTTCATTTTAAAACACCACCTATGTTTGATATTTTACCACTTAAAAGTTCGTGGGTCAACAGACGAATCCCCAAAATTGTCGAAAAAAGAGGACGGATTTTTTCCGTCCTCTGGTTATTATTTCATTCAGGAATTAAAGAGCTTCAACAATAGCTTTTGTGTCTCTTGCAATCATAAGCTCCTCGTCTGTGCAAACAACGAAAACCTTGACTGCTGAGTCGGGTGTTGAAATTTCGCCTTCCTTGCCTCTCTTGAGCTCGTTGTTAACATCATAGTTAATCTTAACGCCCATAAATGCAAGCTTGTCGCAAACACGGTCTCTGTACTGAGGATTGTTTTCACCGATACCGCCTGTGAAAACAACAGCGTCAAGGCCGCCCATAGCAGCAGCATAGCCGCCGATGTATTTTGTGAGCTGGTGGCAGAGCATTGATTCAACAAGCTTTGCTCTTTCGTCGCCGTCTTTTGCTCTTGCTTCAATTTCTCTGTTGTCGCTTGTGCCGCAAACGCCGAGCATACCGGATTTTTTGTTCATAACAGCGTCCATCTGGTCAGCTGTGAGGCCTTCTTTTTTCATGATAATGGGAACAATAGCGGGGTCGATTGAACCGCAGCGTGTGCCCATCATGATGCCTTCAAGGGGAGTAACACCCATTGTTGTGTCAAAGCACTTGCCGTCAACAACAGCAGAAATTGATGAGCCGTTGCCGAGGTGGCAGGTAACAACCTTGCTGTGCTCGGGGTTGCCGAGAAGCTCTGTTGCCTTTGCGCTTACAAAACGGTGTGATGTGCCGTGGAAGCCGTAACGGCGGATACCGTAGTTTTCGTAATATTCATAGGGGAGAGCATACATATATGCATAATCGGGCATTGTCTGGTGGAAGCCTGTGTCAAACACTGCAACCTGAGGAACGTCTTTCATAATTGCCTGGCAAGCCTTGATACCTGTGAGGTTTGCGGGGTTGTGAAGGGGACCCCATTCGAAGCAAGCTTCAATAGCTTTTTCAACCTCTTCATTAACAAGAACAGAAGTGCTGAAATATTCAGCGCCGTGAACAACGCGGTGACCAACTGCATCGATTTCATCCATAGATGCGATTACGCCGTTTTCTTCGCTTGTGAGAGCGTTGATAACAATCTGAATAGCTGAAGCGTGGTCGGGCATTTCACAAGGAAGGCTTTTGATGTTTTTGCTTTCATCAGCGGGAACCTTGTGAGTGAATGTGCTCTTGAGACCAATCTGCTCGCAGTTACCTTTTGCAAGTACGGTTTCGTTCTCCATATCAATAAGCTGATATTTAAGAGAAGAGCTGCCTGCATTAATAACAAGAATTTTCATTACAATTCCTCCTAAAAATAATCAAATTTGACTTGTATATTGTCCCTAACTGTTATATTATATATTCATAGAATATATTTTTCAATAGGTTTTTGAACTTTTTGGAGGTAAAAATGAAAATAGCAGGAATTGTTGCAGAATATAATCCCTTTCATAACGGGCATAAATATCACATTGAAAAAACCAAGGAAGTAACAGGTGCCGATGCAGTTGTTGCCGTAATGAGCGGCAACTTCGTTCAGCGAGGTGAAACCGCAATTCTTTCCAAGTGGGCAAGAGCAAAGGCTGCCCTTGAAAACGGGGTTGACCTTGTGGTTGAACTTCCCACCTTGTGGAGCATTGCAAGGGCTCAGAGCTTCGCTCAGGGTGCTGTTGGCGTGCTCAAGGGTCTGGGCTGTGTTGATGCAATCAGCTTCGGCAGTGAATGCGGAGATATCGAAAAGCTCACCGAAACCGCAGAGGCCATCAGTGATCCCTTTGTAATTGAAAGAATGAAGAAAAATCTTGAAATCGGTATGAGCTATGCCGGCGCAAGGGCTGAGGCCGTGAGAACATATCACGGTGACGATTTCTTTTCAATTCTCAACGAGCCCAACAACACCCTCGGTATTGAATATATTATAGCAAACAACGAGTCAGAGCCGAGAGCCGAAATGGTAACCGTTGCCCGCAAGGGTGTGGCTCACGACAGCATTATGAGAAGCGAAAACTTCGCAAGCGCATCAGATATCCGCAATATGATGCTTGAGGGTGATGCCTGGTACAGATATGTTCCCCAGAATGTGGTCGAAATCTTCAAGCAGGAGGTTGAGGCTCAGACGGGCCCTACCCCTTACTCAAAGCTTGAGTTCAGTATCCTTTGCTGCATGCGTCAGCTCAGAGTAGAGGATATTGCCGAATCTCCCGATGTGAGTGAAGGCATAGAAAACAGAATTCACGACGCCGCCCTCAAAGCAAAAAGCCTTGAAGAGCTTTTCTCCCTTGCCAAAACAAGACGCTATTCCCACGCACGAATCAGAAGAATCGTGCTTGCCTCCTTCCTTGGCTTCACCAAGGAGCAGAGTGAGGGCTTGCCTCCGTATATCAAGGTTCTTGCAATGAATGAAAAGGGCAAGGAAATTCTCAAAAAAGCCAAAGAAACCGCAACACTTCCCATCATCACCAAGGCTTCCGATGTGGACGAACTTGATGACAGAGCCAAGGAGGTTTATTCCCTTGAAGGAATGTGCACCGACGTTTATTCTCTGGCTACTCCCGTAATCCTTCCTTGCGGCAGAGAGCAGACAACACCTGTCATTGTAGAAGAATAATATGCTCAACTACTTTTCAAAAAAAGACATTGCTCTGTGGGCTTCTTCAATGGTGATTATTATTGCATCCTTTTTTGCCTTTGACAGGTCAAGCTATCTCACTCTTGCTGCATCACTCATAGGTGTAACATCGCTTATTTTCTTTGCCAAGGGTAATCCGATAGGCAATGTGCTGATGATAATCTTCAGCCTCATTTATGGCTACATATCCTTTACCTTTGCTTATTACGGTGAGGTCGCAACCTATATGGGTATGACCTTGCCGATGTCAGCGTTCTCCCTTGTGTCGTGGCTCAGAAATCCGTATAAAGGCAAAAAGTCTGAGGTGGAGATAAACACCGTCACCAAAAAGGAAGTGCCGTTCATGCTTCTTCTGACAGCCGTTGTGACGGTTGTGTTTTATTTTGCGCTCAGATATTTCGGCACGGCAAATCTCATCGCCAGCACCTTGTCCGTCACCACAAGCTTTGCTGCGGCATATCTCACCTTCAGGCGCAGCCAGTATTTTGCTCTTGCTTATGCTCTCAATGACCTTGTTCTCATTGTTTTGTGGATAATGGCAACGCTGGAGGATATCAGCTACCTTTCTGTTATAATCTGCTTTGCTGTGTTCTTTGTTAATGATATTTACGGCTTTTTGAACTGGCGCAAAATGAAAAAACGGCAAAACTATTGTCAATAAAAGAATTTAGTGGTACAATCAGCTTGTACCACTTTTATTTTTTGGAGGTAATTTTATGAGCAGAGAGCTTCCCCGTACCTATGTTCCTTTTAAGGATTGGAAGGAAAAATCAAAGCAGTTTGAATACACAGAAGAAACACCATTGCTTGCTCCCGACGGCACACTCCTTGCCAAGGGTTGGGCAAGAAAAAATGTTTTCACCTATAACCGCGATTATGTCAAGACAGGCATAATGAGCCGCAAGGAATGGGATTTTTATAACATCTGCGACGGTGAATTTCAAATTCTTGTCAGCTTCGCAAATATCAATATGGGCGGCTACGTGGGCGCAAAGCTTGTCAACCTCAAAACAGGGGAGGTAGTGGTGGATTCAATCGCTTATTTCCTCGGTGCCAACAAGCATGTTCCCCCTGCAAAGGGCGATGTTCCCAACAGATATAAAGATAAAATCGGCAAAACCGAGTTTGATTTTAACACCAAAGAAAATGAAAGAACTCTTTGGTATAAAGGCTCATACAAGGGTAAGCCTGTTGAAGTTACCGTTCAGATGGATATTCCCGAGGGGCTTGAAAACATCACCACGGTTTTCCCCTTTGATGAAGACCCCACAAAATACTTTATGACCACCAAGCAGATGTGTATGCCCTGTGAGGGTAAGTTTGTTTGGGGTGACTATACCTATGAATTTTCAAAGCCCGCAGGCTTCTGCACAATGGACTGGGGCAGAGTAAACACCGTTCACAAAATGGTATGGTATTGGGGCAGCGGCAATCAGTACATAACCGACGAAAACGGCAAAGAGCACCTCTTTGGTTTTGAAATCACCTGGGCAATCGGTAATGAAAGCAATGCCACCGAAACCTGCATTTTTTACGACGGCAAGGTGCACAAAATCGGTGCCGTTGACGTTGAAAAATTCCCCAAAGACAGATTCCTTGAGGAATGGAAGTTCATTTCTGAGGACGGACGCTTCAATATGACAATGACCCCCACTCTTGATAACCATTCCGATGTTGACTTCAAAATCGGCAGAATGAACTGCCACCAGATTTTCGGCAACTGGCACGGCGATGTCACTCTCGACGACGGTACAAAGCTGGAAATCAAAGACCTTTTCACCTTCTGCGAATATGTAGAAAACAGATGGTAAGCCTCGGGAGGGTGAAATGTACGATTTAAGTGGCTTATACTATCAGATGATTGTTACCGGTTCAGCTTTCGGCGTAGTTGGTCTGATATTCTTGATATGCAGTCGTTTCTGGAATTCACAAAAGAAAAATAAAAAGGATTTGATTATAGGCATAGTTAGTTGCATTTTGTGTGTTTGTACACTTGGATATTACGCTTATAACATTAGTAATGCAGAAATTTCTGTTTATGAAGGTTCGTTTGTGGAAGAGCATCGTGAAAGCCCGTACTTATTAAGAATGGAATATTGCTTTTCAAACGGAGAAGAAATTAAACCTCTGTTTTATCTTGATGTTATTTCTAAAAAGAAAGTCTATAATGCTGATTTTGAAAAGAACGCTAGATACAGGATTTATTATGAAGAACAGACAGATACAATAGTAAAAGTTGAAAAGATTGATTAGCCAAGTAGGGCAGGGGACTTGCTCCTGCTGTTGTAGGGTGCGGCGATTTTCGACGCACCTCTCAGGCTCCCTTGTGTAAAGGGAGCTGGGTCGAAGACCCTGAGGGATTGTCTTTTTGGGTGGGAAACTGTGACTCACTCTTACTGCTTAACGGAACAACACACGGGTTGTTCCCTACCGAAAAGAAAGATAAAACTGTAGTGGCTGCAAATATGTCGAAAAACCGTTGGTAAAACGGCACAAACGGAGGATAAAATGAAGATTCCATACATTTACGGAGATTGGAAAGTCCTTTTTAAACCGCAGACAAACGGTAATTATGTCAATGATCACACCATAGTAAAAGGTTCTGACGGCAAATGGCATTTATACGGTATAACAAGTATGAACGGTCATTCCTATGAAGAACGGTATTTTGTTCACGGTAAAGGCGAGAATTTGAGTAATTCTTTTGAAGAAGTCGGGCGTGTGATCGACAAAGGTACGCTTGCCTGGGCCCCTTGTGTAATTGAAAAGGACGAAAATTATTATATGTTTTACGGGCCTTCACCAACATCTCTTGCAGTTTCTTTTGATATGAATGAGTGGTTTGGCCACAAGGTGGTGTTGAACAATGAACCGCTTATGGCTGCGCACAGAGACCATTTTGTGTTGAAAACTGATGATAACCGATATCTGATGTATGTTTCAGGAATTCATAACAAAAAGGGTGCAATTTCCTGCTTTTCTTCCGAGGATTTATTGGAGTGGAATTTTGAAGGCTTTGCGCTCACTTCCGGTGAAGATGCACCGATAAATCCCGGCTGGGGTGCAATGGAATCTCCTTTTGTTATTAAAAAAGACGGACTTTACTATCTGTTTGTAACTTATACCGACTGTTCTGATGAAACTTATAACGATACCCTTGTATTCTGTTCAGAAAATCCACTGAGCTTTGGTGTTTATAACGGTAATTGTGAGGGCGCACAGCCCGTTACTGTTTTGCAGGCTCACGCACCTGAAATTTTGCAGGAAAACGGAAAGTTTTATATCACAACCTGCGGTTGGCTTGATAAACCTAATCCCAATAAGGGATCTGTTTCAATAGCCGAGCTCAGATGGGAATAAAAGCCAAGAGAGAAGCTTACGTCGCCCGCTCATAAGGCAGTTTTTCTTTAAAATATGAACTTTTAGCACAATAATTCGTTAAACCCACCCGATATGCGCCAGCATTATCGGGTGGGTTTGCCTTTTCTTGTATCCAAAATTCATATTTTAAAGTGTTTCGCAGTTTCGTAAGATGAGAAATTTTCCTGTATTGAAGCCATAAAACACAGCAAGGCTGTCGCCTTGCGAGGCTTTTGGCAAAAATACAGGGGATTTTCAACGAGAAACAAAAACTTCCTTACGAGTGGTCGGCGTAAAACTTCTCTCTTTATTTTTCCCCAAACGGTTGACAGTTTTTGCGTTTTAAACTAAAATATATATCGTGGGTAGGTTGGGCAGTTGCGCACCTATTCAGGTGTGAGGAAAGTCCGTGCTTCACAGAGCAGGATAACGGCTAACGGCCGCCGAGGGTAACCTTAGGGACAGTGCAACAGAGATATACCGCCACATGGGGCAACCGCCCTGTGAGGTAAGGGTGGAAAGGCGAGGTAAGAGCTCACCGGTCGGCGGGGAACCGCGCAGACCCTGTAAACCCTATCCGAAGCAACACCGACCGAAACTATCGCTTGCTCGGCGCGTTTCAACGGGTGGCGTGAGCCTTGTGGCAACGCAAGGCCAAGACAGATAATTGCCTTAAATGACAGAACACGGCTTACAGACCTGCCCACACATTTAATCACCTTGTGCATATAATATAACGAGGTGATAATATGCTTGAAGGTTTATGGTACGGAATAGCGGCTGCTTTCATTTTTATCGGAGTGGTTGCAACTTCGTGCTTTATAATTTTACGGATTTTTAAAATTGATACCCTGTCCCACTGCGTTGTGGTAATTTCTTCGGGTATGGGTGATGACGATGTGAGCGCTTTGCTATACAGCCTTCATCTCCGCTTTGCATTAACAGGGGATTGCCGCCAAAACAGAATTGTGATTGTTGACAACGGTATGACCCAAAAGCAGAAAACCTTGTGTAAAAACATAATGAATGATTTTGATAATATGGAGCTTTGCGCTCCCGATGATTTGCTTTGCACGATTATCGGAAAGGAAAAATGATGGACGAACAACTTGTAGAAATCAGCGGCGTTGTTGATGAAATTACATACCGCAACGAAGAAAACGGTTTTACCGTTATTGATTTTTACACAGATGAAGAATATTTCACCGTTGTGGGTGTTCTGCCCGAGGTAACTGAGGGTGAAAGTCTGCGCCTTCGCGGCGAGTGGAGTTATCATTCCACCTTTGGCAGGCAGTTCAAAGCAAAGTTATGTGAGCGGAGTATGCCGTCAACCTCGGCTGATTTGCTCCGTTATCTCAGCGCAGGCGCCGTCAAGGGTATCGGCCCTGCAACAGCGCGCAAAATTATTGACCGTTTCGGCGATTCAGCCTTTGATGTGCTTGAAAATCAGCCGGAACGGCTTGCTGAAATAAAAGGAATTTCCCTTAAAAAGGCACAGGATATATCGAAAATTTTCAATGAACAGTTTGCTGTAAGGCAGGTTATGATCAGCCTTGAACGCTTCGGTATGACTCCCAACGAATGTCTTGAAGCTTTCAGGATTTTCGGCGCAAATGCAGTTGACTTGATTTGTGTTAATCCCTATATTCTCTGCGGCGAGGGGATAGGCATCGGTTTTGAACGTGCGGATGCTATTGCCGCTTCTTTGCCTCAGCCTCCGGACAATGATTTCAGAATTGCCGCAGGCATTGTTCACGTTGTGCGCCACAATCTCAACAACGGTCACACCTGCGTGCCCAGGGCAAAGCTTCTTGCCCCCAGCTCAGGGCTTCTTGAAACAAATGAAGACACAATTGATATTGCCGTTGATTCACTTCTTGAAAGCGGAAAGCTTATGAGTGAAACAATCGACGGCAAGGAGTTTTTGTTTTTACCCCATATATATGCTGCCGAAAAGCTTGCCGCAAGGCGGATTTCAATAATGAACAAATTCCCCCCTGCGGGCAGACCAACGGTTGAGGCGGATATTCAGAAAATAGAAAAGCAGGAGAACATCTCCTATGAGGAAAAGCAGCGTCAGGCTATTATGACCGCTGTGAACAAGGGTATGCTCATTCTCACCGGCGGTCCCGGCACAGGCAAAACCACTACCCTCAACGGCATTCTGAAGCTGTTTGAAATGGACGGTGTTGATGTTGCTCTTGCTGCCCCCACAGGCAGAGCCGCCAAGCGTATGAGTGAAATCACGGGCAAGGAAGCCAAAACAATCCACCGCCTTCTTGAGGTGGAGTGGGACAAGCACGACAGACCTTATTTTGCCCGCAATGCCCGAAACTCCATTTCTGCAGGTGCGGTTATTGTGGACGAGCTTTCAATGGTGGATATTTCTCTTTTTGCTTCGCTTCTTGATGCGCTTCCCTTGGGCTGCAGGCTGATTATGGTTGGTGACTCCGACCAGCTTCCCGCCGTTGGTGCAGGCAATGTTCTTCACGATCTGATTGACTCAGGCGTTATGCCCGTGGTTGCTCTCAAGGAGGTTTTCCGTCAGGCGATGGAAAGCCGAATTATCACCAACGCTCACAAAATCGTGTCGGGTCAGATGCCTGAATTGTACGATAAAGACAACGACTTTTTCTTTATGAAGCGCGCTTCTGCTTATGAAACCGCCGGAACGGTTGCGGATTTGTGTGTCAATCGTCTGCCCAAGGCTTACGGCTTTTCATCTCTCAATGACATTCAGGTGCTTTGCCCATCCCGCAAGGGTGAAACGGGCTCAGTTAATCTCAACAAAATTCTGCAGAATTTAATCAATCCTGCCGATAAAAATAAAAATGAAATCACCTCAGGGTCCCGCATTTTCCGTGAGGGAGACAAGGTGATGCAGATTAAAAATAACTATAACATTATCTGGACAAAGGATGCCGAGGAAGGTACGGGAATTTTTAACGGTGACATCGGCATTATCAGAAAAATTGACAAGGTCAATGCCTGCCTTGCTGTGTGGTATGATGACAAAGAGGCGGTCTACAGCCTTGAAAGCCTCGGTGAGCTTGAACACGCTTATGCTATGACTGTGCACAAAAGCCAGGGCAACGAATTCCCGGCGGTAGTTATCCCCGTGATGGGTGTTGTGCCTCAGCTTTGCTACCGCAATTTGCTTTATACCGCCGTAACCCGAGCCAAAAAGCTGATGATTATGGTGGGCAGTGAGGCTCAGATTGAAGAAATGGTCAATAACAACACCCGAACAAGGCGTTATTCCGCGCTTAAACACTTTTTGTGTGAGGGTGAAGAATAATGACAGATTTAATCAAATCAATAAAAGCCGTAATCTGGCCTCATCGGTGCATGTTCTGCGGCGGTGAAAGCTTTGAAAATGAGCTTTTTACCTGTGACAGATGTCGTGATGCATTGCCTTATGTTCATGGCAGAATCTGCTCAAAATGCGGTAGAGCAAGGAGCGAATGCACCTGCTCATCAGCCACTCTTTATTATGACAAGGCTGCAGCTCCGTTTTATTTTGAGAACGGTGTCAAAAAGTGTATCCATAATTTTAAATTCAGGGGCAGAACAGAGTTTGCTCAGCCTCTGAGTGAATATATGTTCAGCACTTTTCGTGAACGCTATGAGGAAGACAGCTTCGATTTTATCACTTGTGTTCCTCTTTATCCCGATGATCTGAAGCTCAGGGGATATAACCAAAGCCGTCTTCTTGCTGAAAATCTTTCGCAAAAAACGGGAATCCCGTTCAAAGACGGAGTTCTCCGAAAAATCTACCGCACAGAAAAGCAGTCTGGCACTTCTCCCATTGAGCGCTTCGGAAATGTGTTAGGCGTTTTTGAGGTGACTCAGGGTGTTGAACTGAGCGGTATGAAAATACTTCTGATAGACGATATTGAAACCACAGGTTCAACCCTCAGCGAATGCGGAAAAATGCTTTTTCTTGCAGGCGCGGATAAAATCTGTTGTCTTTCGGCGGCAGTAACTAAGTTAAAAAAGAAAGGACGAGACTGATGATAGGAACCAATATATGCTTTGATCTGGGAACAGGCTATCTGTCGGTTTTCGTTCAGGGCAAGGGTATAATTGCCAACGAGCCAAGCGTTGTGGCTTACGATGCCGAAAATGAAAGAATAAGTGCCCTTGGCAAAAAAGCTTATGAAATGATGGGCAAAACCCACGACTGGATTGATATAATCTGCCCCGTGAAAGAGGGTAGCATAGCTGATTTTCAGATTGTGCAGAACATCATCGGCTACTTTGTGCAGAAGGTGTGCAGCAATAAAATTTTAAAGCCCAATGTGCTTATCAGCATTCCCTGCGATATGAACTCTGTTGATAAACGCTCCGTGCTTGAAATGGCAACGGCTGCAGGTGCATCAAAGGCTTGCCTTGTTGAGGAGCCTCTTGCCGCCGCAATCGGTGCGGGGGTTGATGTCAACAGCTACCACGGCACGATGGTTGTGGACATGGGCGCAGGCACAACCGACATAGCAGTTATTGCAAGAGGTATGGTCTGCTCGTCAAAGTCAGTAAAAATTGCAGGTAACAGCTTTAACGATGCCATAATTTCTTTCGCAAGGCGCGAAAAAAATCTTATCATCGGCACTCCCACTGCGGAAATTATCAAAAAAGACATCGGCTGTACCAACTTCCTTGAAGCCGAGCTTGCCGTGCGAGCCGTAGGTAAGGATGCGGTAACAAATATGCCCTCGTCGGCGGAAATTACATCTGCGGATGTTTTCCTCTGCTTCAACGAACAGCTTGACCAGATTGTTGAAGCAATCCGTCAGGTGCTTGAAAACACCCCGCCGGAGCTCACTGCCGACGTTTCAAAAACAGGCATCACCATAACAGGCGGAAGTGCATTGCTCACAGGTATTGACCGCTTTGTTGAATTCAGAACGGGCATCAAAACAAGAATTGCCAACGACCCGCAGACCTGCGTAATCAGGGGAATGGGCAAAATATTAAAAGCTCCCAAGCTTCTTGAAAGAAACGGCTATTACTTCAAAACCCGCCAGGAGCTTGTAGGATATGATGAATAATAAAAGACAGGGTGCGTACCCTGTCTTTTTTACTGCCTTTTCATCTGCCTCAAAAACAATAAAATTGCTTCGATTGTTGTAACTGTCGCATATCCTGCAACAACATAAAAATGGGGCAGAATCTCTACAAAATTACCGCTGATTATTGCTCTTTCAAGCTCAACTGCGTGCACAAACGGGAGCGAATCCGCAAACTTGCCAAATCCTTTGCCTGCAAGCTCAATGTCAAACCAAATTCCCGAAAGCCAGGCGGATAAATTGGTCAGTAACGCGCCGCAGATGCCACCTGCCTGCTTTGAACTTAGCACACTTCCGCATAACAACCCCAACGAAATATAGAAAACGGAAATCGGGATTATTCCAATCACCGCATACAGAATATTCACCGTAACGGGCAAACCGAGAATAACCGCAACCCCGAAGCATACAACACTTTGTGCCACAGCGATGGGAACAAAGGGGAGTATATAACCCAGAATAAAATCAACGGGCTTCAAAGGTGTGGTGTAAAGCCTTTGCAAAAATGAACTTTCTCTGTCCTTGGCAATCAGCGTTGCGGAAAAAAGCGTCATAAAAGAAAGGCCAAACACCGAGATTCCCGGTGAAAGATGTCCGATTTCAAACAGGCTCACAGGTACGTTTGACTGAATAATACTCAGCAAAATCAACAGCACCACGGGGAAGCCCAATCCGAAGCAAAGGTTTAACGGGTCGCGGAGAATTTCTTTTCCGCATCTTTTGGCAAATGTGAGCATTTTCATATTTCCGCCCCCTTTACAATGGCGATAAAAGCCTTTTCAAAAGTGTCGGCAGAAGCTTTTTTCATAAGTTCCTGTGCCGTTCCAACAATCAACATCCTGCCGTCTTTCATAATGCCGATGCGCTCAGAAAGCTCTTCTGCTTCTTCCATATAGTGAGTGGTGAGAACAATTGTAACCTTGCCTTTTAAAGAGCGGATTGTGTCCCACAGCTCGCTTCGTGCAATCACGTCAAGCCCCAATGTGGGCTCGTCAAGAAAGAGAATTTCAGGCTCGCTGATTAGAGCCATAGCGATGCTCACTCTCCGTTGCCATCCGCCCGAAAGCTTGCCTGCCTTTCTTTTCATAACGCTGTCAAGGTTAAGCTGAGCTGAAAGCTCGTCAATTTTTGTTTTGCTTTTTTCTTTTCCGAGGCTATGGATTCCGCACATAAGCTCAAGATTTTCTTTAACCGTCAGGTTTGGCGCAACTGCTGTTTCCTGTGGTGAAACACCGATAATTCTCTTTACATTCATTTCATCTTTTATGCTACTTCCTCCCACAAAAGCTTCACCCTCTGTGGGCGTCGCGAGGCAGGAAAGTATTTTTATCACCGTGGTTTTCCCTGCACCGTTAATCCCCAGAAGGGCAAACAACTCGCCCTTTTCAATCTGCAGATTAAGTCGGTCCACGGCAACCACATCTTTGTATTTCTTTGTAAGATTAACCGTTTTAATAGCTGGCATAACAATCCTCCTTTTGCTTATATTCGGATTATATCAGTCTGATTTTAAAAAAGCATCAGTATCTGACCCAACGGCAGAATTTAAGCCTCAAACGGCAGAAAAAAAGCAGGGCGTAAACCCTGCTTTTAATTAAATTTAAAACGCCCAGTTTCCGTTTTTGAAAATCTGCACGGTTTTTCCGTCGCGTGTTTTCGCTGTGATATCAAGGTCAGCGGAGCCAATCATAAAGTCTTCGTGAACGATTGACTTGTTGATGCCCTTTTCTCTGCATTCTTCAAGAGTCATTTCTTCGTTGCCCACAATGCTTGATGAAAAGCCTTCACCCAATGCAAGGTGGCAGGCGGCATTCTCATCAAAAAGAGTGTTATAAAACAGAATTCCGCTGTTTCTGATAGGGGAATCATAAGGCACAAGGGCGCATTCGCCAAGGTATGCCGAGCCCTCGTCCATATTGATAAGTTCGTTGAGAAGCTCTTCGTTTTTCTCTGCCTTTGCCTCCACAGCCTTGCCGTTTTCAAAGCGGATATAAAAATTCTCAATCAATTCACCGCGGTAGGAGAGAGGCATGGTGGAATAAACAACACCTTCGGCTTCGCCTTTTTTGGGTGAAATAAACACTTCTTCACTGGGGATGTTGGGGTTGTAGTAATTGCCCGAAAGGGTGTATTCTCCGCCGCCGAGGAACTGTGAGCCTTCAATAAGACCAACGGTAAAATCTGTTCCGTTTGATGAAGTGTAGTGAAGTGACTCGATGTTAAGAGAATTGAGATAATCGCATCTGCTTTTGAGGTCGGCGTTGTGCTGGTTCCACTGCTCAACGGGGTCGTCACCGCAGCGTGAGGTGAGAAGAATTGCCTCCCACAGCTTTTCAACCGCCTCGTTTTTGCGGCAGTTAGGGAACACCTTTTTTGCCCATGTCACACCGGGCACAGCGGCAATGCACCACTGATATTTGTTTTCCATTTTGTCTCTGAATGGCTTGATAATTTTGTAGCGTTCCTGAGAAGATTTTGAATATTTTTTCTGATTGATGCCGTTAAGACCGTCGGGATCTTCCGAAAGAAGATAAATCATAACGGGCAACACCTCAACCCTGCGCTTGAGCTTTTCAACCTCCCAATCGAGCACGGTGCCCAGAGTTTTGAGTGAACGGTGCCTTACGTGAAGCTTTGTCAGGGGCTGATAGCTCCATTCCACATCAACACGCTTTGCGCCCGCTTTATAACATTCTTCAACCACCATTTTCACAAACTCGGGCTGGTCAAGCTCAGCAAAAATCATAACCTCCTGACCTTTTTGAACTCTTGCGCCCACGTTTGCAATAAGTGAAGCATATTGTTTAAGTCTCGTTTTTTTCATAACATTACCTCCGATTCACAAATATTATATGCTTTTATTCCTGATATTTCAATATAAAATAAAAAGTTCCCGCATCAAGCAGGAACTTAATTATTCGATATTTATTTTGCCGTTTTCTGATTCAAAAGTTTTTACATACTGTTCTAAAGCAAATTCAATTTCTTTATTGGCCGAACGCTTGTTATTCTCTGCAATATATTTGACTTTATCAAGCAAATCTTCTGAAACTCTCAAAGAAAAGGGCGGATAATAGTTGCCTGCCATAGGAATAACCTCCCGAATTTGATGTCACTATAATATCATTTCGAATCGAAAACAAAAGAATTCATATTGACATCAAATTGATATCGTGATATTATTATAAATGTCTTAATCCAGACATCTATCACACACAATTTATAAGCTGAAGAGGCATTGTCCGTAAGGATTAATAAGAGGGTAGAAAGTCAGATTAAGATAGCCGACTGATTTTTGAAATCAGTCGGCTTTTTTGTAGGGTCAATTCAGGAGTTGACCGTAAGATGTTGCTGATTCAATGTCGTAGGGGCGCGCATTGCGCGTCCGTAATATAAAGCGTAAAAACGGACGGCCAATGGCCGCCCCTACGAGCTAACTTGAAAACACAGCCAATATTACGAATTCCGCATTTCAAATTACGAATTATTTTTCTTGTCATTTTAACCAAACAACTAATCATTATAATGCAAAAAATCAACTATTTTTCTGCTGTTTTTCGTTTACTTTTCGGCACTTTTTTGGTATAATGAACAGAAATAATGCCTACATACGATTTTATTGTAGTAATATGCTAATTGACTAAAGCGTTGAAGCAGTGTATAATAGCAACATAAAATCCCGTAATAGGACGGAGGACTCTCAGAATGTTTGATTTTTTCGGCTCAATGCCAACTGAAGACAGGCTCGTTTACGAGCTTTCAAAGTTATATGAACAGTACGGCTACCGCAAATTCTGTATGGCAAAATTTGAGGAATACAGCTTTTACAGTGACAACCGTGATTTCCTTTCAGGTGAGGGGGTTATTGCCTTCAATAACTCTGACGGGCGCCTTATGGCTCTCAAGCCCGATATAACTCTCTCAATCGTTAAAAATGCAAGGATTGACAAAAACACCTGCACCAAAACTTATTACAACGAAAACGTTTACCGAATTTCCCAGGAAACCAACGACTATAAAGAAATCAAACAGTCCGGCGTTGAGCTTATGGGAAACATCGATTCTTATTCAATCGGTGAAATTGTTACCCTTGCTCTCAAAAGCCTGGAGAAGATTGACGCTGATTGTGTACTTTGCCTTTCTCATATGGCATTTATCAGCGCCGTGCTTGACGAAATGAAGCTTCCTGCTTCTGCCAAGGAGCAGATTGTTTTCTGCCAGCGCAACAAAAACGCTCACGACCTTAAGGCTGTGTGTGAGCAGTATGCAATTGAAGAAAAATATGTTGAATATTTCACAGCTCTCACTTCATTGAACGGCAGCTTTGACGAGGTTATTCAAGGCCTGCGTTATATCTCAATGAACGACGCCACCGACAGCGCCTGTGACGAGCTTGAAGAGGTTTATAACACTCTTTGTGCAGTTTCTCTGGGCAACAAGGTTCAGCTTGATTTGTCAGTTGTAAATCCCTCGTCATATTACAACGGAATAATTTTCTCAGGCTATGTCAAGGCTTCTCCCACTCCGGTTCTTGCCGGCGGGCGTTACGACAACCTTGCTTCCAAAATCCGCAAGGGCATCGGTGCGGTAGGTTTTGCGGTTTATCTTGATAACCTCAATCTGCATTATCCTGTTGCAGGGGAAACAGACTGTGACATTCTCATTCTCAACAAGAGTGAAAAGTCTGACATTGCTCTTATGAAGGCTGTTGAGGACTTTGTTTCTCAAGGCTACTCAGTCAGAGTTGAAAAAGAAATTCCCGAAAATTTCAAATCGGGCAAAACATATACATTTGACGGTAAGGAGGTTAAATAATGCTCAATATAGCTTTGCCGAAGGGCAGATTAGGTGACAAGGTTTACGAGCGCCTTGCTTCAATCGGCTATGATTGCAGTGAGATTTATGCCGACAACCGTAAGCTTGTGTTTGAAAGTGAAGAAAATAACGTGCGTTATCTTCTTGTTAAGCCCTCCGACGTTGCAATTTACGTTGCACGCGGTGCCGCAGATATCGGCATTGTGGGCAAGGATATTCTTGATGAAGGCAACTTCGATTTGTATGAGCTTCTTGACCTTCGCCTTGGTGCTTGCCACATGTGTGTTGCTGCTAAGAATGATTATGTTGAAGACCCCAACCGACCCATCAGAGTTGCCACCAAATTCCCCAACATTGCCAAAAGATATTATTCTTCATTCAACCGTGAAATCGATATCATCAAGCTCAACGGCTCAATCGAAATTGCTCCGTTGCTCGGCCTTTCCGATGTAATTGTTGACATTGTTGAAACAGGCACAACTCTCAAAGAAAATAATCTCAGCGTACGCGAAAAGTTTCTCCCCATCAGTGCAAGACTTATTGCCAACAAATCATCATACCGCTTTAAGGGCGATGTGATTAACGATATTACATCCAAGCTTCGTGAACAGCTTGTTAAGGAGGGCAAAATATGATTAAAATAATTTCTGCGGCCAATGCCAAGCCCGAAGATATTCTCACCCGCGACATCAAAACCAAAAGCGGCGTTGAAGACATCGTTTCCGATATTATCGAAAATGTTAAGTCAAACGGTGACAAGGCTCTTGTTGAATACGGCGCAAAGTTTGACGGCGCAAACATCACAGCCCTCGAAGTAACCAAAGAAGAAATTGACGAGGCTTTTGAAACAGCCGATAAGGATTATATTAAAACTCTTGAAAAAGCAAGAGATAACATCCACCACTTCCACTCACATCAGGTGAGAAACAATTTTATCATCAACGATAAAGACGGTGTTATTCTCGGTCAGAAGATTACACCTATTGACAAGGTTGGTCTTTATGTCCCCGGCGGCACGGCAAGATATCCCTCATCTGTGCTTATGAACGCAGTTCCTGCCAAAATTGCAGGCGTTGAAGAAATTGTTATGGTAACTCCTCCCGATAAAGACGGCAATGTTCCTGCTCCCATTCTTGCTGCTGCAAGAATCGCAGGTGTTGACCGAATTTTTAAAACAGGCGGTGCCCAGGCTGTTGCCGCTCTTGCCTACGGAACCGAATCTGTTCCTAAGGTAGATAAAGTCGTAGGTCCCGGCAATGTCTTTGTTGCCACAGCCAAAAGAATGCTCTACGGCATTGTGGATATCGATATGATTGCAGGACCCAGTGAAATTCTTGTAATTGCTCAGGGTAACTGTGACCCCGAGCTTGTTGCGGCAGATTTGCTTTCACAGGCTGAACACGACAAGCTTGCCTCCGCTGTTCTTATTACCGACAGCGAGGACCTTGCTCAGAAGGTAAGTGACGAGCTTGAAAAGCAGATTCCCGAGCTTCCCAGAGCTGAAATTGCAAGAGCATCAATCGACACCAACGGCAAAATCATTATTGTGGATAATCTTCAGCAGGCTGTTGAAATCAGCAATATGATTGCTCCTGAGCATCTTGAGGTGTGCGTTGACGAGCCTTTCCTGCTTCTCAATTCAATCAAGCACGCAGGCTCAATTTTCCTTGGCAAAAATGTTCCCGAATCCTTGGGAGACTATCTTGCCGGACCCAACCACACACTTCCCACCTCAGGCACAGCCCGTTTCAGCTCACCCTTGAGCGTTGATGATTTCATCAAAAAGTCATCATTCATTTATTATTCAGCCGAAGCATTGGTTGATGTTGCCGATGATGTTGTCCGCTTTGCAGAAAAAGAGGGTCTTCAGGCTCACGGCAGAGCAGTCAGCAAAAGAAAGGAAAAATTGCAATGAGCAGATTTATGAGAGAATGTTATTCTTCTCTTGTTCCCTATACTCCCGGTGAACAGCTTAATGACAAAAAATACATCAAGCTCAACACCAATGAATCACCATATCCGCCCTCACCAAAGGTTAAAGAGGTTCTCAGCGGTGAAGTGATTGACAACCTCAAGCTGTATTCTGACCCCGAGCTCAAGGCACTCAAGGATGCTGTTGCAAACCACTTTGGTCTGAAGCGTGAAAATGTTTTCTGCGGCAACGGTTCCGATGATGTTATAGCCTTTTCTATTATGGCTTTCTGCGGAAGCGGCGGTGAGCTTTGCTGCCCCGATATTACATACAGCTTCTATCCCGTTTACTGCGATTTGTTCAAGGTGAATCTCATTCAGAAGCCCCTCAGGGATGATTTTACCGTTGATATCAACGATTATATCGGTATCAACAAAAACATTATCATCGCAAATCCCAATGCCCCCACAGGTCTTGTTTTAAATGTTGATGAGGTTGAAAAAATCGTAGCCTCCAACCCCGACAATGTGGTAATTATTGATGAAGCTTATGTTGACTTCTGCTCAGAAACATGTGTCGGACTTCTCAAAAAATATAACAATCTCATCGTTACCCAGACCTTTTCCAAAAGCCGCTCTTTGGCAGGCTTGCGTCTTGGTTTTGCTCTTGCAAGTGAGGAGCTGATTGAAGACCTTGAAAAAATCAAGTATTCCTTCAATCCCTACAACATCAACACTCTTGGTGTCACAGCAGGTGCCGCCGCAATTGAGGACGATGAATATTACCGTGAATGCAACCGAAAAACCGTTGCAATCCGTGAAAAAACAAAGCTTATGCTCAAGGAGTGCGGCTTTGAATGTCTTGACTCACAGTCAAACTTCATTTTTGCAAAGCATAACAAAATCCCTGCCGAACAGCTTTATTTAAAGCTTAAAGAAAAGGGCATCTTAATCCGTTATTTCAACAAACCCAGAATCAGTGAATATGTGAGAATCACCGTTGGTGACGATTGGCAAATGGAAGAATTTGTCAGTGCCGTTTCACTCATAGCCAAGGAGTTTTAATATGAGAGTTTCAGAAATTCACCGCAAAACAAGAGAAACTGATATTTCACTTCGTCTCGACCTTGACGGCACAGGCAAGTGCAATATCAACACAGACTGCGGATTTTTAAACCATATGCTTGAGCTTTTTTCAAAGCATTCAAGAATTGATCTTGACGTTACCTGTAAGGGTGACACAGAGGTTGACTTTCACCACACTGTTGAGGATGTGGGAATTGTTCTGGGTCAGGCAATCAGTGAAGCTCTCGGTGACAAGCGCGGAATTACCCGTTACGGCAGTATGATTCTTCCTATGGATGAAACTCTTGTGCTCACAGCTGTTGACATCAGCGGCAGAGCCTATCTCAATTTTGATGCCGCAATGCCTTGCCAGAAGGTAGGGGATATGGACACAGAGCTTGTTGAGGAGTTCTTCTGGGCATTTATCAGAAACTGCAATGTCACTCTTCACATCAAGCTTCTCGACGGCAAAAACACTCACCATATCATTGAGGGCATCTTCAAATCATTTGCCCGCACAATGAAAACCGCCGTCAGCGTTGACCCATCACTCGGCGGTGAAATTCCCTCCAGCAAAGGAGTCTTATAATGATAGCAATAGTTGACTACGGCTGCGGAAACCTCTTTTCGTTAAAGAGCTCATTGAATTTTCTCGGTCTTGATTGCAAAATCACAGGTGATGCCGATGAAATCCGTTCAGCCGATAAAATAATTCTTCCCGGTGTAGGCGCTTTCGGTGATGCCGTTAAAAAGCTCCGCGACACAGGTCTTTTTGATTTAATCAGAGAATGCGCTGCTCAGGGTAAATGCATTTTTGGTATCTGCCTCGGCATGCAGATGCTTTTTGAAAAAAGCTTTGAATACGGCGAGCACGAGGGTCTCGGCTTCATCAAAGGTGAAATCTGCCCCTTTGAGGGTGATGTTGATCAAAGCCTCAAAATCCCTCATATGGGCTGGAACAAGCTTAACATCAGATCAGCAGATGACCCCATTTTCAAATACGTTGAGCAAGGCGACTATATGTATTTTGTCCACTCTTTTTACGGCAAAAACTGTGATGCAGGTGTAATTGCCGACGCTGAATACGGTGTGAGTGTGCCTGCGGTTGTTAAAAACGGCAACGTTTACGGTGCACAGTTCCACCCCGAAAAAAGCGGTGAAAAGGGTCTTGCACTTTTGAAAGCATTTGCTGAATTATAAGGAGATAGTTATGGAAATTTTTCCTGCAATAGATATCCGCTCAGGTAAGGTTGTGCGCCTTACCGAGGGCGATTATGACAGAATGACTGTTTACAGCGATTCACCCGAAAAAATAGCTGAAGAGTTCATCTCAAAGGGTGCCCGCAATCTTCACGTTGTTGACCTTGACGGTGCCAAGGACGGTACAACAGCCAACTTTGAAGTAATTAAGGCACTTTGTAAATACGACGAGCTTTTTATCGAGGTTGGCGGAGGAATCCGCAATATTGACCGCCTCAAGGCTTACCTTGATTTGGGGGTTGACCGCACAATCATCGGCACAGCCGCTGTCAAAAATTACCCCTTTGTTGAGGAAGCAGTCCGCCTCTACGGTGATGCGGTTGCTGTCGGTGTTGACGCTAAGGACGGCAGGGTAGCCGTCAGCGGTTGGCTTGAGGTCACCGATGTTGACTCGGTTGAATTTTGCAAAAAGCTCCGTGAAACAGGTGTCAAAACCGTGATTTACACCGACATTTCCAAAGACGGAAATCTCACCGGCACTAACCTTGAAATTTACAAGGAGCTTGCCAAAATCGAGGGTCTCGACATTGTTGCTTCCGGCGGAATCACCTTTGAAGACGAAATCACTCAGCTGGCTTCGATGAACACCTATGCCGCAATTGTGGGCAAGGCAATTTATTCGGGCAAACTCTCTCTTGAAAGAGTGCTTGCCTTGGCAGGAGGTAACAAATGATTACTCGCAGAATTATCCCTTGCCTTGACGTGCGCAACGGTAGGGTAGTAAAGGGTGTCAATTTTGAAGGAATTCAGGATGTTGCATCACCCGTTGAGCTTGCCCGCTTTTACAATGAAAGCGGCGCAGACGAGCTTGTTTTTTATGATATAACCGCTTCCTTTGAAGGCAGAGGACTTTTTACCGACGCCCTCAAAGAGGTTGCAAGTGAAATTTTTATTCCCCTCACGGTAGGCGGCGGTATCAACACTCTTGAAGATTTTGAAAGAGTGCTGGGCTGCGGTGCCGATAAGGTTTCTGTCAACAGCGGTGCAATCAAGGACCCGACCCTCATTGAGCGCGGGGCTCAGAAATACGGTGACCAATGTGTCGTGCTTTCAATGGACATCAAGCGTGTTGACGGCAAATTCCACCTCTTTTCAAAGGGCGGAAGAATTGACACAGGCATCGATGCCGTTCAGTGGGCGGTTGACGGTGTGAACCGTGGTGCAGGTGAGCTTGTTGTTAACAGCATTGACACCGATGGCGTTAAAAACGGCTTCGATATTGAAATGCTTCACGAAATTCAGTCAAGAGTTTCCGTGCCTGTGATTGCAAGCGGCGGCGCAGGCAAAAAGGAAGATTTTCTTGAGCTTTTCAACGCAGGGGTTGCAGATGCAGGTCTTGCCGCTTCAATTTTCCATTTTAAAGAAGTTTATATCAAGGATTTGAAACAGTATCTTAACGAAAACAATATAGAAATGAGAGTGTAATTATGGTTGAACTTAAATATGATGCAAACGGACTCATCCCTGCAATTGTGCAGGACCACTACACCAAAAAGGTGCTTATGCTCGCTTATATGAACGAGGAAAGCCTTAAAATCAGCCTTGAAGAGGGTATGACCTGCTTCTATTCCCGCAGCCGTCAGGAATTGTGGCGCAAGGGTGAAACATCAGGCAACCGTCAGCACATTATGTCAATCAGAACAGACTGTGACTGCGACACTCTTTTGGTTGATGTTATCAAGGACGGTCCCGCTTGCCACACAGGCAGTGAAAGCTGCTTCTTCAACGTGATTGAAGAAAAGGACGATGAGGCATTTTCTTATGAGGGGCTTTACAAAATGCTCCTCGGCAGAAAGCTTGAAAAGAAAGAGGGCTCCTACACAACATACCTCTTTGAAAAGGGAACAGATAAAATTCTCAAAAAGGTCGGCGAGGAATGCACAGAGGTTATCATCGCTGCCAAAGCTCACGATAAGGAAGAAACAATCTATGAAATTGCCGACCTTCTTTATCATGTAACCGTGCTTATGATTGATGCCGGTATCACTCTTGATGAAGTAACTGCCGAGCTTGCAAAGCGCCACATCGTTGACCACAAGGTTAAGCAGGAGCGTATGCAGTGATTCGGGTGATTAAATGAATGTACTTTCTTACGTAATGGTTGCCTTTGCCATTGTTGCCGCGCTGGACAGGATTTTCGGCAGCAAGCTGGGTCTGGGCAAGGAATTTGAAAAGGGAATATATATGCTGGGGCCCTTGGCAATTTCAATGGTGGGTATGATAATTATGTCACCCCTGATAGCTCACTACCTTGAGCCGGTGATAGCTATTCTTCCCGATTTCATTGACCCCTCAATCATCACAGGCTCAATTTTTGCCAACGACCAGGGCGGTGCATCTCTTTCGGCTCAGCTGACCAACAACGAAGCTCTGGGTTATTTCAACGGCCTTGTGGTGGCTTCTATGATGGGTTGCACAATTTCATTTACAATTCCCTTTGCAATGAGCGTTGTTAAAAAAGAACAGCATCACGATACGTTGCTGGGTCTTCTCTGCGGAATTGTAACAATCCCCGTTGGTTGCATTGTATCGGGCTTGATTCTCAAACTTCCCTTTAAAACGCTGATTATCAATATGATTCCGTTGGTTATTTTTTCGGCAATTATTGCAGTGGGCTTGCTTCTCATTCCCAATGTATGTGTCAGGATTTTCAGTGTCCTCGGCTACATAATGAAAGCAATTATCACCGTGGGTCTCGTGGTTGGGATTCTTACTTTCCTCACGGGATACAAACCCCTTCCTTATGTTGATTCCATCGAAAACGCTATGAGCCTTGTGCTTAATGCCGCTTGTGTAATGACGGGTGCATTGCCTTTGCTTTATATTCTTGCAAAACTTTTCAACAAGCCCCTCAACAAAGCGGGTCAGAGGCTTGGCATCAACGACGCTTCGGTCAAGGGTCTCGTTTCCACCCTTGCCACAAGCGCCACAACCTTTGAAGATATGAAGGATATGGACAGAAGGGGAGTTGTAATCAACTCTGCATTTGCGGTTTCCGCCGCCTTTGCTTTCACCGACCATATCGCATTCACAATGGCGTTTAATGACGATTATATTCTCAGTGTAACCATAGGTAAGCTCATTTCAGCGGTTTGCGCAATTTTTGTTGCAATCCCAATGAGTAAAAAGTTAATAAAAAAAGAACAGACGGTTGATTAACTCAACCGTCTTAATTTTTATTATTTAAGCTTGTATAATGTCAGGCTTGTGCTGATTCTTCTTTCTCCTCTGTCAAGTACACAGAAAACGGGCTTACCGTCGTCATCGGCATAAACAGTCATACCCTCGGCCTCGAAGCCTTCACCGATGTTTCTGGCAAAAACAACTTCAACCTTGCCTGTTTCAACGTCAAGAGAAAAAATTCTCTTCATATCATTCAATTCATCGCAGGACATATATAACTTTCCGCCAAACATTTCAGCGCCCTGAATTCTGTCAATGGGCTCAGAAAGGGGAACGGTTTTAACAAGCTCAAGAGTATCAAGGTCAAACACATTCAGAACAGTAGCGTTGCTCCATTCAGCGGTGTAAAGATAATTTCGTTCAACGTCAACTGCGCACCACGGCACGCCTTCAATGTGAAGCTCGTGAGGGAGTTCGTAATAAGTGCCGGTGTATTCCAATGTTTCGGCATCATACAAAACGATAAATGAATTAAGATATTCAGGTCCGTCTTCAACAGCGGCATAAATCTTGCCGTTATAATAGCTTAATCCTCCGATGTGGTTGCAGCCCTTGTCCTGAAGCTCTTTGGGAATGGCATTTGAAGTAACACGGCAGATTTCTCCTGTTTCCATGCTTGCCTTGCTGAGGTTTTTATTGCCGCTGAAATAAAAATATTCACCGTCATTTGTAACACCCTGTGAGCTCATCTGATAGTCCAGAAGAACATATTGATATTTGTCAACAATTTCAGCGTCAGGGGAGGGCAAATTCTTTTCGTCAGCCGCAACCACCATAAGAACGATTGCCGAAATTAAAGAAATCACTTTTTTAAAAATAACATAAATTGTGCCGAAGGTAGCCAAAAAATCATCTCCTGAAAGTATTTTTTATATTATAAATCCAAAACCCCAGCAAGTCAATCCTTTCCGCATCTGAAAAAATGAAAGAAAAACAGCACCCACCGAAGTGAGTGCTGTGAATTGTAAGAAATAAATATCTCTTTGAAAAGTGCGGTTCGTTTATATATAAGGCTTTCAAGGCTTCCTTGGTCCACTTGTGGTCTAATTTGTACCGATTAACGCAATTTTAAGCTCTAAAATCACAAAAGTTATTAGATTTTTTACCGTCTCATCAATCACTGCGCGATAGTAATTATTCAAGTGAAAGTATGTGAATACAAAAGAAAGGGTGCTTGTGTCTGATACGAAAAATGGCTTTTCAAACCAAAGGATTTAACAATCAGTTAAAAACCCATATTTTACCTTGATACGGTCCATTTTTTCAAGCATTGGTTCGGCAGCGAGCATAATGAATATAACTGTTCCGAAGCCGTGTACCAAGTCCATGGGAAGACCTGAAATATAATATGCCATCAAGGCTTTAACTGTTATTGTCTGTGACGAATACATAAGCATTGATGCAGGGTTCATTATTCCGCCGTAAATAACAACAGCGGCAAACGCACCGAAAACGGCAAGTGATGCCCGTGTTCTGCGAAGCAATCCTTTTTTGAAAAGAACACCCGCAAGAAAACCTATAATACCCATTGCAAACATCTGCCACGGTGTCCACGGTCCTTGAGAGAACAGCATATTTGAAAGAAGCATTGTAACGGCGCCTACAAGGAATCCTGCTTCTCCGCCGAAAGCCACACCTGCGATTATTGTGAGTGCAAGAACAGGCTTGAACTGAGGTAGCATAAAAAAGAGACTTCTGCCTGCTATTCCGATTGCACAAAGCACGGCAATTGTCACAAGCTCTCTTGCCTTAGGCTTTCTGCCCTCAAATACGAGAATAAACGGCAACATACACTCTAAAAGCACAAGCAGTGCGACAATGTTATACTGTCGGTTGTCGAGATAGAAAATTCCTGCAAATATGGTCAGAGGAATAAAGAGCAATATAGCAACAGATGCCACAATTGTCCGCTTGCTTAAATTCCGTTTTTCTTTCGGCGTCTGCACTATAAGCGGTGGTTCGCTCCGTCTTCCGATTGCAATCATAAACACGGTAAGAGCAACAAACAAAATCCCGTAAAGCCATAATTGATTTTTACCCGCTTCACTTATTCCCGAAGAATTTATAAGTGCTGATAAATCGGTAATTCCCGTTGCATAGAAAAATACAGCCAATGAAACAAGCCCTGATGCTGCAGCAAGAATTTTACGCCATAGTTTAAGTGGTTCAGGCTTGAAATTTACACTTCTCGGGGCAGGCTCAGGCAAAGGTGTTATTTCATCCGTACTTTCTTTTTTCTTGATTTCTCCGCCACAGCAAGCAATGATTTCATCAACCGTTACCGCATCGGGAATGAGGTGCCTTACCATACGGTTTGCAGATGTTGTGTAGAAGCTATTGCCTGAGAAAAACTCACGGGGAGTGCCCTCTGCAACAATATTACCGTCAAAAAACATACCGCATCTGTGTGCATACTCTGCACAGAAGGTCACATCATGGCTGACCATAAGCACGGTTACGCCCTGATTTGTTAGTTTACCGATAATATCCGCAAATACTACCTTGAATTCTGCATCAAAGCCTTTTGTCGGCTCATCGAGAAGAAGTATATCGGGTGCGGTAAGAAGAACCTTTGCAAGTGCGGTTCTTTGCTGTTCACCGCCTGAAATATCATATGGATGTCGGTCAAGAAAATCGGTCAGCGAGCAAAGACCAACTACACGGGAAACCTGCTCATCCTTTTCTTTCTTTGAGATTTTTACATTACTGAGAGCCTCATATAAATCCTCACGCACTGTTCTTTTTACAAAAAGCGCTTGCGGATTCTGTGGTAACATTCCAACCTTACCGTTCGCTTTTACATTACCTCGGTAAGCCTTGCGAAGTCCCGAAATTACTTTCAACGTTGTTGTTTTACCTGCACCGTTACCGCCGAGAATTGCATAAAATTCACCCTTGTGCAGAGTGAGAGAAAAGCCTTTTATAACATCAGGCAGGTCTTTTTCGTATCTGAACCATATTTCATTACACTCAAGAGTTATTTCATCAGTATATGTATGCACTTTTTCCCTTTCAAGGGGAAGAAGTGCTTTTTCTTTGCTTCTTTCAGTCAGGAACTCACTACCGTCACGTACGGTAATCGGACAGTCAAGCTTCGTTTCAACACCTGCCCACACTCTCATTGCTGTAGGCATAGCAAGGAACATTCCGTTATCCTTTTGACGAAGATGAAGTCCAACTTTTTCGGGAGAATCATCACAGATAATTTCACCTTTCTCCATAACAATAACTCTTGTTGCAAAGGGAAAAGCTTCTTCAAGTCTGTGCTCGGTAAGAATAACCGTTATACCGAGCTCACGGTTGATTTTCCCGAGAAGAGCAAGGAAATCAGAAGCGGCAATAGGGTCAAGCTGTGCCGTAGGTTCATCGAGAACAAGTATTTTCGGATTCATACACATAACCGAAGCAAGGCTGAGAAGCTGTTTCTGACCGCCTGAAAGCTCGGTTACATTCTTATAGAACCAATTTTCAATACCGAAGAATGCTGCAACCTCTGCCACACGGCGGCGGATAGTTGGCGTATCAAGCCCAAGGCTTTCAAGTCCGAAAGCAAGCTCGTGCCATACCTTATCGGTTACCACCTGATTTTCGGGAGACTGAAGCACAAAGCCGATTTCCTGTGCCTGTGTTCTTTCGTTAACCTCATTAAGCGGTTTGCCGTTAAACAGAATTTCACCGTTAACTACACCGTGAGGTGTAAGGCAGGTTTTGAGGTGACGCAGAAGTGTTGATTTGCCGCAGCCTGACGGACCGCAAAGAATCAGAAATTCACCCTGATTTACCTCAAAGGAGATATTACGGAGAGCTTTGTTTTCCTGCTCGGGATATGCGAAGCTTACATTCCTGAAACTGAAGTTTTCCATTTTCTCTCCTCCTTTAAGTTTAATATCACGGGTGTAATGCAAAGTGCAGAGTACGCACAGTAGAAAGGTATTGTTGTCATATCAAATGCAGCATAACGAATATCCGGGAAATATCTGAACCCGAAAGCATTAAGTATAGTTCCTGCAACAAGAAACAATCCACAGAAAGAAAGCCATGCAAGTGTATATTTATCTCTTTCATCAAAGCGATAAATTGAAAATGCAGTTCTGCCTTTTAATCCGTATCCGCGGCTTTTCATACTGTCAGCTGTTTCAATGGCATTTTCGAGTGACCAGGTTATCATAATTGAAAAGATGTGAATTGCCGTCTTTGTTCTCTGTAACAGACTTCCGTTCGACACATCTCTGCCGATGCTTCTTTGTGCTTCGGTGACCGTCTGCATCTGCGATTTGAATTTAGGAACAAATCTTAAAGACATACTCAGCACAAGTGACAAAGCGGGAATAACCTTGCCGAAAAGATAGATAAACTTGTCCGTTGTCATCACTGAGTTGAACGACGAAAACCACATCAGCGTTGTAATTATCATCACACCTGCAGAAAATCCGTATAAAATACTTTCAAGCGTAAGAGGATTGCCATTCGGGAAATACAGCAGAGTTGTTGAGCCCTCGTGATTGAACGCAGGGTTGATAAATGCAGTCAGAAGCACCATCGGCAGACAGTATTTCAAGAGAAATATCACGCTTTTCCTCCCGTTTATACTTACTGCATAAATAATTGCACACACGAGAGAAATCCCCTGTGCCAATGGGTGCGTCAGCACAAGAGAAAAGCTTATCGTAAATGCAAAATATATTAGGTTTATAAAGGGATGATATTCTGAAAATGAATCTCTCATAAATTTTACCAAGTTCCTTCACGACCGACATCGTTACCGAGGTCGCATGTATAACGCCATTCTACAACCTCGCCGTCTGCAAGCTGATAACGGGAGCAACCGTAATTTGGATACCATCCGTTAACGCGGTACATCCAGCCTGAAAGCTCACCGCAGTCAAATTCATAAAGATTGTTTATGCCTTCAATATAGGCACTGTTATAAACAGGAGTCCATGAGGATTCCATATGTATGTTGTTTTCCTTACAAACACGCTGAAGCACATCATAGACTGATTCACCTTCATAGAATGTCACCTTTGTAGGCGGTAAAATAACACCGTCTGAAGGTACCAGATGACGTTTATCAGGGTCAAGGTCAGAAAGGTTATTCAGGATTGTTGAGCATTCAATGGAAAAGGTGCAGGTGTATTTCTTTTTGTTGTTGATTTCCTGATTTTCAGGCTCAACGGGCATAGGTTTTCCTTCGGGTACGGGGTCTGTTTCATATTTATCTTTTTCTGTTGCTGTACCGTCAGAATAAACTCTGTCACCAGAGCTCTGCACACCTGAAAGATAATTGTCTTTTCCGCCTGAAACAGAATTATTTTCTGTCGGATTTGTATTTTCTGCAGTAGTGTCTTCTGTATAATTTGTTTTATCAGGCAGAATTTCAATTTCAGGAACAATCTTGTTTACAGATATATTCAGAATACTTGTTTTACTGCCTGTTACAGAAACAGAATAAACACCCTTGCCACCGTTAAAAGCAGTTGCACTGTCTGCTGACCATTTTTCGTTGATATGAATAGAAAGCAGGGCAGGAAAGCCCAAATCCTTCGTTTCGGTAAAATTGACCTTTATGCCCTTATCTGATTTGTTCAGGACAACGGATAAATTTACATCCTTTGTCTCATTGATATCACTGCCGAAAACTGTCCATTCGTATTTAATATCATTTGATGAACCTGTGAATGTGGCGATAGCGTTCTCGTTTCTGATTTTATCTAAAACACTTTTCTCAACAATCCCGTTTTCCGGAATAGCTATGGGTTCATTAAGGTTAACCTGTGTGAAATTACCACTGCAGGCTGTAGTTGTCATAAGAAGCACGAAGGCTAATATTAAACATATTATTCTTTTCATTTTAATCTCCTATAACAATTTTACCGTTTCTGACATTAAGTGTACCGGTTGTCATTGCCAGACTTTGTGTTTCGTCTGATGCCGCAAAAACAGCATCTTCGAAAACAAGGTCACATACATCGCCTTTGCGAAGACTTCCTCTGAGACGGAATTTCAGGCGAAGCACAACATTGTCGTCCTTTGCAAGCAAGTCTTTGTCAAACGCATTCTTTCCGCCTGTTGTGTCAAGGTACATAATGTTGATTTTACCCGTTTTGTTGCATTGTGTCGGGTTACAGCTCCAGTCCGGCAGTCTTTGTTCAATCTCTTCGCCGTCATTACGGATAAAAACGTTACCTTCTTCTATACCTATAAACTCAAGCTTTGACGGGTCAAATACAATGCTCATACTTGCAGCCGGATATTTAGCTTCACCGAATGATGATATTGTCACATCGAGGGTGATTTCATCTGTTTCGGAAAGGCTGATTTTCTGCGGAGTTTCTATTGTAAGTGTAGGTTTGCCGAACGGGTTTTCACCGCAGAATGAAAAAAGGAGAATCAGTATCAACAAAAGCAGTAAAACGCCGATTGAGATACCAATTTTTATTCTCTTTTTTGTTTTCGGTTCCAATTTACTTTTGCTCATATTCATTCTCCCAAGAGGGGTGGGAGTGTCAGTCCCACCCCTTAATAATCAGTTAGTTATTAGCTGTAATAGTTGCTGCCTTTGTAACAACAATGTATTCACTGCCGTCTACAAACGCTTCAACGATGCCGAGAGCATCAAATGTATTGATTCTGCTGTCACTGTTCACATTGAGGGCGAGAATCTTGTCATCTGACGGTGCATCTGTTTTACGAAGCCAGGAATCAACTGCACCGAGTGCATCCTGTGCATTGATTACTCCGTCGCCGTTTGCATCACCGAATGTGATTTCATCAGCGTTGTCATCAGAGAGAACAAAATTCTGCTTATCAACAAAATTCGCCATATCAATTGAAGAATCAACAAGTGCAACGTAAGTTGAAATACCTGTTTTATCAGAAATTTCTGTGCTGTACTTGAATTCATAACCGTTGATGCCGTCGTTGTAGCTGAGCTTTGCTCCTGCCTTTGCACCGACAACTGCTACTGCAACGGCCATTTTCTCCGAGGGGATAAGGTCAACATTATCACCAACATAGAGACACATTGCGCTATAAGAAACACCTGTTACAACATTTACCGTACCGCTTGCATCCGTAATGTCAACAATAATCATAGAGTTTTCATCCGCAGAATCTGAATTGAGTTTAACGGACATTCCGCTGATGTTAAAGCCAAGCTTGTTGCCTGCAGTTACGGAATCGACACGGAAAGTAATTGTGAAAAGAAGTGCCGGGAAGGTGGTTCCGCTTACTGTGATATCGCTATGGTTGTTAGCGTCAAAGTAAACTGCACGGAGTTTGCCTGTGCTTTCTTCAACGTTGTAATTTACCGTTCCGCCCGAAAGACGGCTTTCGGCTGTAACTGCCGTAACTGTAAGACCTTCGGGAACATTCATAATAAAATCAATAAGCTTGTAGCCTGCGTTGTTATCCCACTGGTCGATGCTGATTGTTGCGTTGAAAGTTTTGCCGACCTCATCGGATATTTCAGCAGGAAGACCGAGAGTTGCTGTCATCTTACCGGGAACGATTTCAACATTTTCATCAAATGCAACATCAGACATATCAAAAAGATTTGTTTTGTTATTTATAAAACGCTTGTAGGCAACAAGAGCGTAGCAGGATTGGTCAGTAGCCATACCGTTTGCACCTGCGTCTGCAATATGTTCAAACTGCGCCTTATCTTCAAGATAATGGAGAAGAAGTCCGTCAACAACAGATTTTTCGTTCTTTACAAAACGGCTGTCGGTATCAGGATTGATGCCCCATGTTGTGCAGGCAACGATTACCCATGCACAGCTTTCAGAGCATTCACTTCCGCCTGATGCAAATGTGCCGTTTTCGTGCTGGATTTCAGAAAGACAATCAAATGCTTTTTCACAAGCTTCAGCTACAGCTGTCTGATTGCGATAGGGATACAAAGCCTGAAGCGCCATACCCGTAACATCAGGGTCAGATGCGTAAGTCTTGTTTGCCTGTAATGCCCAACCGCCATCATCATGCTGAAGTGAGAGGATGGAATCAATACACTGCTGACGGATGGTTTCATCGCTTGTTTCATAGTTGCCCGAATCCAACGCGATAAGTGCCCATATCGTACCGTTAAGACCCTGCTTTTTAACCCAATCAAAACCGTTCAGGCTGTATGCTTCAACAAGATTCCAATCACCAACAGCAGTTGCATCCTTACCGATAGATGAAAGAGCAACAATCAGACGGGAATTTTCAGTTGATTTGTTTTTGTGGAGTGCACCGTTCATATTAACCGATGAAGCTGTTTCATTTACTGTTGAAACAATACGGTTGTAGTAATCATTAAAATAAGTGCTGTTCTTTTCAAAATATTCACCGCGTGCCAGACTCAACACTGTCCATTCACCTGCGTTTGTACCGAAAGCAGGTTCTTGTACTGTATCAGCAAGCTGTGCCATTGTAGCATTAAGCACAGCGCTTACATCCTGAGGCTCACGGGGAGCATCCGCCGATGTAACTGTTACCTCTGCATAGCCGGGAGCAGAAACTATAGAATCGGGATATTCGTTACCATAACCTCCGTCAACCCAAAGATACCATTTTCCTGCAGATGGGAAAGTGATAGATGCACATCCGCTGTCATCTGTTGTTACACTTCCTGTTTCATTATAGAGTGCTTTACCGTAATGTACTTCATAATCAGGTATTTCAAAGAAAACGGAATTGTATTCATAATCCTTTGTGCCTTTAATAAGCTTGATGTCGCAAGCTTTGGCTGTTTCTGTGGTGTAAGAATGTGTTACATCACCGTTTGCATCAGCAAAATAATGAAAACCGTAAGCCGAGTCCTGATAGAAATCCCAGCTTGTAAAGCCTGCAAGGTCAATAAAGTCGCCTGCTTCAAGAACAATCTGGTCAGAGGTTGCACCCCATCCTCCGCTTGCAAGAGGATACTGACCGTTCAGATAATAGTTGAGGTTTTCATCTCTGCCGAAAAGACCTCCTGCGAAATATGAACTTCCGGGACTACCTGTGAAAGTTACCTCGCTCCAATCACCGCCATAAAGCTCTTCGTGAGCATAGATGATAAGCTGTAATGCTGTAATGTCATAATTGCCGTCACCGTCTTCGTCATAAAGATATTCAGAAAGATTGTATTCGTTCAAATCAACAGATTGAAGTGTTTCGAGGGATACGGGAATATAAGCTATGGGATTGCCGTTTTTGTCATCGGTATATTTGTCATCATAGCTTACAGACATATAAACATATTCGCTTTCTGACGCAACAGACATAAGGGGTGTTGCTGTTAGCAGCATTGCGATGGAAAGAATAACGCTTAAAATTCTTTTTTTCATCATTGATTCTCCTTTTTGATATTTTTCATTTTGTTTTAACCGAAAGTATCCTGTTCTTTCGGTTCGGCTCTGTGTTTCTCCAACTTTTGTCTTGCAGAAACAGTTTGGTTTTTAGACCTGATAGTTGCCCTTTTTCTCTTTTTGGATTTTTGGGAAACAGGTTTTGCTTCTTTTAATCCGGCAGCTTCCAATGCCCTTGGCCACGGTCCGAGGTAGGCTTTGATTCGTGACCGTGTGGGTTCATCAAAATCATCCTTTTTGGGCAATCTTCCGAGTTCCTCAGCTTTCCTTTTCAAAAGTTCTGCCGCCCAGCACTTTTTCTCTTCTGATGTCACTTGTCAAACCTCCTTTACAAAATAAAAAATACCCTTTCAACCAAAAAGGTCAAAAGAGTACAACAGATTAACGCGGTACGACAACAATAACTTCGGACTGCACAAAATAAAAAAGAACGCAATCCAAAATCTACCATACTACGATAAATCGGTTGCACTCTTCTCACCAAAGTTGTGTTGAACCTAAAAAGACACGGCAGGTGTTCTGACTTAAGGAACAGATATCAAAGCAGATTATAACCGCAGAAATGCAGACATTAATCTGATTTTCAATTCCTACACAGTAATGGCGGTTGTTCAGGATTCGAACCTGATTTCCCTATTAAATCTACTCAGCTTACAACTTTTCAAAACCGTATCTCTTTATTTCAGTATTAAATTTTGTATATTATAGCACAATCATTATATATTTTCAACATATAAATCTAAATTAATTTTTAACGACTTTCTGTAATGCATCAAAAGCATCACGACAGCAAGTATAATTACCAAGCCGTATTGCTATAACTAATTAAATATTAAGTTATTTATTACGATTTCACTTATCCTTGAAAGAACTGAACAAATTAAAATGATAATAAAAACTATTTTAAAAGCCGGATTTGTTCCGGCTTCTTTTTTGGTCCACATAATGGTACATTGTGACATGCATTTATGTGTATTCAGTCGCTTTCACAAAAAGAAAATTTCAGAACAGTTTTATTTATAGAAAATATTGATTTATCAAGTGTTTTCAGATGCTTTCACAAGCGAAGAAAAAAGGTCTCGGAGAAAATCTCCAAGACCTTGTGATTTGAGAAAACTTTATCTCTTTGAGAACTGGGGAGCACGACGTGCGCCTTTGAGACCGTATTTCTTTCTTTCCTTCATTCTGGGGTCACGAGTGAGGAAGCCTGCCTTCTTGAGTGCTGAACGAAGAGCATCGTCATACTGAAGAAGAGCTCTTGAAATACCGTGACGGATAGCACCGGCCTGGCCTGAAACGCCACCGCCTGCTACACGGCAAACGATGTCGAACTTCTCAGTTGTGCCTGTGAGCTCGAGAGGCTGACGAACGATGAGCTTAAGTGTATCAAGACCGAAGTAATCGTCGATTTCTCTGTCGTTGATGATGATTTTACCTGTACCTGCGTAAACACGTACTCTTGCTACAGATTTCTTTCTGCGGCCTGTACCGTAAAAATAAGGATTAGAATCGTACATTATAATAGCCTCCCTTCATTATAATTCCCAAGCTTCGGGCTTCTGAGCAGCATGCTTGTGGTCAGCACCTGCATAAACGCGAAGTCTTGAAAGAGCGTCACGACCGATAACTGTGTCGGGGATCATACCCTTAACAGCAAGCTGCATAGCAAATGCGGGCTTTGTACGCATAAGAGTGCTGTACTTAACCTCTTTCATGTTGCCGATGTAGCCGGTGTGATGATAATACATTTTCTGGTTGAGTTTGTTACCTGTGAGAACTGCTTTCTCAGCGTTGATGATGATAACGTGATCACCGCAATCAACATGAGGAGCGAATGTAGGCTTGTGCTTACCGCGGAGAAGAACTGCGGCCTGAGCAGCAACACGGCCCATGGGCTTGCCTGCTGCGTCGAGCACATACCATTTGCGAGCAATCTCGCCAGCTTTAGGCATGTAAGTTGACATAAATCAAACCTCCGTATAATTTTTAACTGCCCGAATATACTACCACAAGCAGGGGACAATGTCAACAACTTTTTTCTGAAATTTTAATTTACAATTTCAATGCTCGATTTTTCTCCGTTTTTCTCGTTTTTTCATATACAAAGCTCATTTTTAATTTTTAAATTTTTTTCAGAACTTTGTGTTTTATGACGAAAAAACAGCTTCCGATTTATGCAAAATAAAAATAAAATTAAAAAAAGTATAAAAAAGTGTTGACAAACATATACTTAATGTGTATAATATAAAAGTTCCTTGTGAGCGCAACTGAATATCGCGGAGTAGAGCAGCTTGGTAGCTCGTCGGGCTCATAACCCGGAGGCCGTAGGTTCAAATCCTACCTCCGCAACCAAAACAGATACCGCTGTTGATACAATCGTGTCGACAGCGGTATCGTTATTTTACCGCAAAAAACATAGGCAGAATAAGCACTTATAAAAACAAGCGTTGCATTTTGGGAGTATTCCACCCATCCTGCAACGCTTTTTTGATTGTTTTTATAGTCCCACCCCGGGACTCAACCCAATATTCATACCGACCTATCGTTAAACTACCGCTATTCGTTAAACAACCGATTCTTATTTTGCTTTGCTTTTTCTGTCGCTATAATAAGGGCAACCGCAGCTTTTTTGATTTCCTCCATCCGTCTTGCACGTTCTTCTTCGGTTAGAATCGGGCGGTATACCTTAACGATGCAGTTGTTGTGCCGATACACTTCCGGTTCCATATAAATATCCTTGTTTTTCTTCATATTCATCCTCCTAAGTGATAGTTATGAAATTATAACATACTCAAGTCAGATTTGAACCTCAACCTCGCTGCCATTTTTGAAATGAAACACCAAACGCTCATCTGCGTACACGGTTACGTGGTCGACGGTGGTATGCCAGAGGGGCGGGTTGAATTGAAGTTGGAGGTTGTCAAGTTCGGTGATGGCGAAAAGGAATCCGCTCATAACATCCGCCTGGATGAGCCTGCGTTCACGCTTTTTCTGCAAAGTGTCATAGCGGTTTTGAGCCTTTTCGTGGCGTTCCACCAAGGAGTTATATCGGCTGATATATTCATCTTGGTCGATAGCTTTTACGGCATTTTCGTTGATGCACTTTTGGATAAGGCCTGCGACCACATCCATCTCTTGGAGGAGTTCCTCGCATTCTGTATCGATCGCAGCGGTATCCAACAGCTCATGACGGATGAGCCTGCCGTCCTCAAGAAGCGCCTCACGATCCGCAAGCAACTTGCTTAGCGCTACTACGAACAGCTCCTTGATGTCATCCTCATATAAATGCGGTGTGGTGCATATGGTGTCACCCTTGAATTTTGCATTACATTGCCATATGGTTCGGCGGTATTTGCTGTTTGAGTGCCATACCTTTGAGCCGAAGATCTCACCGCAATCTCCGCAGATGAGTTTCCCGGCAAAGGGACTGGTGGAAAAGGTGCGTCTGCCGCTGTCCTTTCTGCGTTTCAGTTCCAACTGAACCCGTTCCCATTCTTCCGGTGCGATGATGGCGGGATGGCTGTGTTCCACATAATACTGCGGAACTTCACCCTCGTTGACCTTCATCTTTTTCTGCAGAAAATCCACGGTGTATTTCTTCTGCAAAAGTGCCGAGCCTTTGTATTTCTCGTTTTGAAGGATGCTCTCGATCGTATGTCTTTGCCATACCGCTTTCCCGGATGGCGTAGGAACACCGTTTTCGGTCAAGTGTTTTGCGATAGAGCCTGCGGACATACCTTCCACAAACATTCGGTAAATGGTGCGGACGATTTCTGCTTCTTCGGGAACGATCTCGGGCAGACCGTCTGCGCCTTTTCTGTATCCGAGAAACTGTTTGTACGGCATATTGACCTTGCCGTCAGCAAATCGTTTGCGTTGCCCCCAGGTTACGTTCTCGGAAATGGAACGGCTCTCCTCCTGGGCAAGGGATGACATGATCGTGATAAGCAACTCGCCCTTGGAGTCCATCGTCCATATATTTTCCTTTTCAAAATACACCTCAACACCCTTGTCCTTCAGCTTGCGGACGGTGGTGAGGCTGTCCACAGTGTTACGGGCAAAGCGACTTACACTTTTGGTTACGATGAGGTCAATTTTGCCACCAAGGGCGTCTGCTATCATTCGGTTAAAGCCATCACGCTTTTTGGTGTTGAGTGCGGAGATGCCTTCATCGGTATAGACTTCAACAAACTCCCACTCGGGACGGCTTTTGATGTAATTGGTGTAATAATCCACCTGCGCCTCATAGCTTGTGAACTGTTCATCGCTGTCGGTGGATACACGGGCGTAACCTGCGACCTTGCGTTTTGCCTTTGAGGTGGTGGGGATACCCGTGTGCAAGTTTCGTGTGGCGGGTATTACGGTTACATTTTTAGCTGTTGCCATTTTGCTTACTCCTTTCTTTTGTTTTTTTACCGACCGCTGCCCTCATCTCGGGAGTCCAACTTTCCGAGCGTGAGCGGTCTTTCCATCGTTTAACGATTGCTTCTCCGTTTATAAGGGAGAATATCAAGGTGTTATCTTTGTCGGCTGTAATTGCCGTTATTTTACTGAAATCATCAATCTCGGCGGCAAGTGCCATCAAAGTCGGTTCGGGGATGGCTTTTGACGGGCAGACTTTTTTGCCGAGGGTATTGTAGGTGGCACATATCCATACGGGGCCCGTTTTCGTTACCTTTCTGCGGTAGTGCTTTCCGCACCCGGCGCAGGTGATAAGTCCCGTAAAAGGGTATTCTGTTTTCGTTTGTGGCTTTGCAAAACGCTCCGCCCGCCTTGCCATCTCCAGTTGTACCAAGTTATAGGTGCCGATATCAATGATCGGCTCGTGGGTGTTCTCTGCGTGGTACTGCGGAAGTTCTCCGTGATTTACCAGTGTGCGTTTGGTGAGGTGATTTTCACGGAATTTAGTTTGAAGTAGAAGGTTGCCTGTATAGGCGTAGTTGCGAAGGATTCTGCTCACGGCGCTTTGATGCCAGGTGCAACCTTGCTGCGTGAGGATCCCTTCTTCGTTGAGCCGTTTCATAATGGCGGCGACACCTTTGCCGTCAAGGTAGTCACGAAATATAGAACGAACCACCTCTGCCTCCTCGGGAATGATGACGTATTTCTCACCATCGTATCGGTATCCCATCATAAAACCGCGCCAGGGTTTTCCGTTTTGAAACTGTTGCCGTACCCTCCACTTTTGATTCTCGCTGGCGGAGAGGCTTTCCTCTTGAGCATAGCTTGCGAGGATTGTAAGCATCAACTCACCATCCGAGGTTGCCGAATGTATATTTTGCTCTTCAAAGTAAACATCTACACCCAGGTCCTTTAGTTCCCTTACGGTTTCGAGTAAGGTCAGCGTATTTCTTGCGAAGCGCGAAACGGACTTGGTTAAAATCATATCCACCTTTCCGTTTCGGCAATCCGCAAGAAGCCTTTGAAAGTTTTCTCGGTTGTCCTTTGTCCCGGTCAGAGCTTCATCGGCGTATACGCCTGCATACTCCCATCCGCCGTGGGTCTGTATCAATTTGCTGTAATAACTCACCTGGGCGGAAAGTGAGTGGAGCATCGCATCCTTACCGGAAGATACTCTGGCGTATGCCGCCACCCGTTTTGCTCTCGGCAATTCCGTTTTTGCAAAACGAGTCTGTGTAACGATCCTTTCCAATACATTTACCTCCTTTGTATCAATTAAGGTCACTACATATTCGCTCTAACTGGCGGATATATCAAGCAGATTCCGCAAATATACTACCCGAAGATAAACCGTATTTACGGGACAGCATTGTCGATATCTTACAATACTCTTTTTCGGTAAATGTGCCGTCTTCCGCAAGGCTTTTGAGCAGAGCCAGGGAGGTTCGGTACAGCATTATATTTTCGGCTGCGTATTTATCCTGCTTGTCTTGACGCAACGTAGCAGGCACGGCTGCAGTATTTTCGGTTTTTGTTGCCATAGCTCTCAAACTCCTTTCCGCAGTATTCGCAGGTAAGATTGTAATAGGCTTTGCGGTTCACCAAGTCCCGGTGGGAGTTCCACCACAGCATTCGGCAAGCATCCGAACAGAACTTTTTCTCCCTGCGTTTTTCTGTTTGAAGTACGGGCTTACCGCAGCTCTTGCAAAGCTTGGTGTTCGGTATCTCCGGGTATCTGTGAATGTGAGCACGGACGGTCCCGGCAGATAAACCTAAAGTGGCGGCAATCACAGAAGGGCTATGCCCCTCAAGCCGCATATTGTTAATGGCAATTTTGTTTTGTAGTGTCATGGCATATCTCCTTCCTATGACTACAAGAGTAAGGGAGAGCGACCCGAAAGCCGCCCTCCCACACAACCTTATTCCTTGTCACTCTTGACCTTAAGCATCTTTATTGCTTCGGGAAGAACGAGTTTTGCATCAACGCGCTCGGTGGTGATAAATGCAACCTGCCCGTGATCAGCGTAACGCTCTACCAGGCGTTTAATGACTCTCTTGCCTCGGTCACCGATCCAGTAGTAACTGAAGTCACCGAACATTACCGGAATGCTACCGGGGGTGACGTCATCCATATGGTTACAAATATAGACGGGATAGCCGAACAGTTTCATAGGCATTTCCTCTTCAAGTCCGTTACTCCAGATAGGATTACCACGATAATGGCGCAGCTGTCCAAGTCTGCAATATGCATCGTTGGACATAACCCACACCGCATTTTTGCGATAAGGCTCTGCCAAAGAAAACTCCATATCGACCAAGTCATCTGCACTGATTTTGCCTTTCTCATCCGTGACCTTACCAATAGAAGCCTGGTGAATAATACCGAGAGGCTTTCCGTTTCCGTCTCCTCGGATAAAGGCAGATTCCTCGGCATTGCCGATTCGGTGAGCAAAGGCTTCCTCGATATATTTTTTAAGGTCAACGCCACAGTCCTCAAGCAGCTCATCAGAAACGAGAATAGAGCTGCCGAGCTTATACGCATCGATCTCGATTTCACCGAATTCTGCTTCACAAAACGTGTATGGCTCGTTTTCCGGCATCCAGCTTGCGTTTTCACCGCCTAAAGAAACGGGAATGGTCAGTTTCTGCGTTGTGGGAATGACGGTGGCGATTTGACGAAGGACGTTCTTTTGCTTTAATGCCTGCACAAGCCTATCGTCATAAGTATCGGGAACAAGGTAGCCGCCCGAGCCGTCACTACCTTCCTTTAGTGTATTTTGGGGCATACCGGTGTGCATGGTTTCCCAGAAAGCGGTATTGTATGCCTTGGCCTTTTTCTTGGCTTCGGCAGTATTATTTGTCTGCTTTTCAACAGTATTGCCGGACAATTCGTCCAGACGGGATTTAAGTTCTTCATAGGTTCTTGCTGTTTTCATATGGTTAATTCCTCCATTATTTTTGATTAGTTGATGTTGGGGTTAATACCCCGTTTGATTTTGCGATTTTTTACGTGACGCCCCACGCCCGTTGCATAAGTAAAAAGCTGTGGGGATTTCGATACCCCCCAGGGGGGCTAAATCTCTACGACTATAACTCCGGGCAACGGCCCAGGGGTCGTGTGCAAAAATTCGCATAAGTTTTAAAGGGAATAGCTCCCGAAGGTATCTGCATCAAACCTGCGGACGTTCGTACCTGAGTTCGCCGAGGTTCTTTTCCGTGGCGGCACCGGTGCGGCAAAGCTCACAAGTGTAATCGTAGAGTCTGCTTATCACATTACCGATTTCCGCGAATGGCACTTCCTTTATACACGTAACCGTGAACGCACTCCCGTACCACAAAAAGATGACAGCTTTTCTACGCTTGCTTGTGGTGTGTGTTCCGCTGACTTCCACATTAAATCCATTACCGAAGTCGCGATAAATGCATCGCTCTCCATCAACGCGAAGAATACGACACCCGTTGCCGATTTCACGGCAGAGTTTATCCTGGGCATAATCCTTTTTGGTTTTATACATACTTACACCTCCTTCCGTTGTTTTTTCCTTTTGTCCTTTTTTGTCACATATATCAGAACAACGCACTATAAGACCCCGCCGAAGGGGTTCTTGAAACGGGCGTTGCAATACTCGAAAATTCGGCTGAAGTTGTCGAATGTTTTGCTTTGGTTTTCATATAGTAAATGCCACCTTGGATCGGCGGGATAATTGCCGTATGCTACGGTGACACTACCTTCTTTCAGCGATATGACCTTTACTGTGGTGTACCGCTTTTCATCAATGTCTGCCATATCCTTTTCTCCTTCCAATATTTATGTCCTTTTTGTCACGCTGTCCGTATGCGTGGGAGTGTGGGTAAACATCCGTATATAGAAAGCTGTAGTTTAACGATTACTTTTTCTATATTTTTCTTTATTCCCATACCTTTGGGGACAAAGGGACATAAAGGACAAAACTCGTTTACGATGCCTTTTCACAAAGATAAGGATTGACAAGATAGGCTTGACCCGTAGGTCTGCCTTTGCCGGATTGGACATCGCTTGTTTTGGGGGCAATGTATCCGTATTCGGTCAAGTGGTTCAGTACCGGTTGTACTTCATCGGCTGTTTTGAAACTGCGGCAGAGTCGCATAATGTCACGGCGGGTAAATTCTGTAAGACCGCTTTTGCAAATGGCATCCAGCATATACTCACTTTGTTTCACCAAGGCATCCGCTCCCATAAGGGAGAATGCCGCCGCAGAGTGTTCGGTATAATATCTGCCGATTGAGATAGCATTTTGCATTGTGGTCTCATCCACCATCAAGGGTTCGGCAGATTCCAGAAATCCGTTATTGCGATAAACCGAAGAACGGCATAAAACACCTGCGATGCGAAGAACTGCACCCACAAGTTTGCCCGCCCAATCTGCCATATCCGCATATTCGGTCTTCAGCTTGCTTTCTATCTCATAAGAGAAGGCTTCAAGCATTTCATCCGCTTCCGGGGTTAAGGTAATCTCCTCGGGAAATTCACCTTGTTCTTCTTCCAAGAGATTTTGAACAAGCAGATCGTACTGTCTTGCTACATCGGTAGGGATAGGTTCGGTTCTGTATCTGCGATTACCGACTATGGATTTCGGCATACAATAGAGAAATCTTGCTGTAAGGCCTCTGCCGCGGAATGTGCCGTTTTGCATCATCCCCGACAGCACATTCGGCTGCACCGTAAGCAGAACCGTCAGTGCGGGATTCATAATACTTTCGCTGTTTCTGCCGATACGGTCCACACGGATACTGTCACCGGAATGACCTTTGAGCATAACGTCGATATTGACATTTTTGCTGTAAATACCCGAGAGCATATCAAAGATACCGCCCTCGGCTGATACGATGGCTGCCTTACCGCCACCGTCTGCCAAAACAGCGGTCAGCTTCTCCGTGGTAACGTCATCCACATATAATCGAAGGGGTGTCCTTTCTTTATATGAGGCAAGCTGTTGTGCCAACTGTTCCAGTTCGCCGTCCTCGACTTTTCCTTTGGCGGCTTTATCCTCCAAGGCTCGTTGCCGACGTTCCAAGATTCGCTTATTCATTTTGCTTGTTTCAAGTTCGGCTGCGTTTTGTCGGTTGTAATCCGCTTCAAAGGCATTCACGGGACGGGTCATCAAACTGATAACGGCACTCTTTCTTTCCGAAGGCTCCGCTACCACAACCACAAACAGATTCAGCGGTTCTGTCCAATCCGCTTTACCACGAATACGGAATTTGCCTTGTTCGCACAGTGCAAGAATGGCAAGTGCCGCCGAGGCACTCATATCCACGGGAGTCTGTGTGCTTTCCGCTACTGCCGTAACATAGTCACGGACAACCTTCGGTAAAGATTCCGTCGGGAAAGTCGGCAGATTGGCTTTTTCAAAAGGTATCGGTATTTCCCACTTTATCGGTGAGGGAGCGTTATACTCCTCGGGAGCGACGTATCCCGGTTGAGAGCATACCTTTTTATAAAACTTCCTGGCACTCTGCCATATAGTTTCAAGCTCACCATCCTCCAAAGGCGGGGTGCAAGATTCGGCTCGTTCAAGAAATTTCGTATGAGCCTCATCCGTATCTCCGAGCCGTTTAAGTAACTTACCTGCGAAAAGGGACATTGTGTTATTACGGCTGCCTTCGGTAATAGTTTCACCCAGCTCGGCAAACGCCCTTTCCGCAACCTCTTCTTCAATAAATGCGGTTAAGGTAGTGTTACCTTCAAAGAAAGTCACCTCGTTGTCGGGATTGCCGAAGAAGAACCTGGCAGCATCCAAAGCGTTATCATCGAAAAAGGGATACATCTGCTGTACCAACTTCATAAAAGCGGTGTATTCCGCAGGATCTGTAATAGGTTCGATTGCGAAGATAATGTGAAATCTGGGGCGTGGTGATTTGCTTCCTTTCTGTTTCATATGGTGTCGGCTGGTACTGACCACACACGAAACATCGGGAAACAGCCGTGCGATATCCTCCGGGGAGATCCACCTCGCAGCATCTTCCGTAAAATCGTTATCGCAATCAAAAACAGCGGTAACGGCTTCTTCAAAGTTTTTACTGTTTCGGTAGCTTCCGTTAAAGCGGATGAATACGTGATCCCAAGCCATACAGCGTTTCAGTTCTTCGGGAGCGGATGCCGTTCCCTTATGGGGATACTGACAATTTTGCGGGTTGCCGCACACGTCGGCATAATACACGGTGATACTTTCATTCATTATTCATCACCGCTTTCGGATTTTGTTCGGAGCCAAGCCTTAAAACCTTCAACCGGAATCAAGATGCGAGTGCCGATACGGAGCGTTGGAAATCCCGGTTCTTTCACAAGCTCATATGCCTTTGGGAGGCTGATGCCCATGTGAGCGGATAACTCCTGAACGCTCATTGTTGATTTTTCCATACTGATTTAACTCCTTCCTTTAGTATTGGATTTTGTCCACCTACATCGCAGAACTAAGTCGTCTCTCCTTTGGTAGTTCGGCTGCCGACCTGCGCTCCGGTATTACCATCGTGGCACGATGCCGGCAGTATATCTGCGTGGGTGGGATTCAGTTGTCAAGGAACGCATACAAAGCATTTTGTAATTTGCTCTTGTATTTGCTTTAATTATACGCTATAATATTACCATAAGCAATTTTCTAACGGTCAAACGATGGGTATAGAGTGAAGTCTATCGGTAAGAATAGAGGTGCAATATGGATCGTCTTTCAATATTTGATTTGGGGAGTCTAAACGAGAATAAAAAAATCACCGCGAAGTTCACCAAATATGAGGTGGATCATCGCGGCGGAGAAACTATTATATGTGCTCTTTTGGAAGAGGGACAACTTCCCGAGTGGCAAGAAGGATATGGATTGGATGGGCAAAAGTTGCTTTTATCCCTTTGCAATCTTTATCTTAAAATTGAAAATACCGACGAGTGGGAGGCCTGTCATCACATAATTGCATGGTGCAAAGAAAACTCCTTCCCGTATTGCACGCAGGCTATAAATATCCCGGAATACGATTACGCCCAACTTCAAGATAAAGATCGTTGGGATGTGTTGGTGAACGTTCTGAACGGCTGCGAATTTAAACTTGAGAGAATTACAGCAGACCTAAAACGTTTATATGAAGATACAGAAATTTTGCTTCACTTTTATAACGTGAAAAACGACCTTGAGTCCTCCAGAGCGTTGCCTAAAAACAAGCGTGTTCAGGAATATGCGGATATAGCATCCTTAACCGAAATGCAGCTCCTTTACAGATTGGATAACTTCTTATCGGAATTGCCGAAGTTCCCATTGGAATTAACTCTCGATGATGTTGGAGAGATGAAGATCCTTCCCAGATTTACAAGTGTGTTTGACGCAGCCTATTATGCTTTGGCAAGGTTTGTTGCTACTCAACCTGAAGTGCCAACCAAAAAGGATGGTGGCAAGACTCCACTCGGCATTTGCGAAAGTTGCGGTAAGATCTTCTTCAAAAACGGAAATCGTCAAAAATACTGTGATGATCCCGAATGCAAAAAAGAACGCAATCGCCGCAAATCCAGAACGGCATACTTAAAGAAATTAAAGGAATGCAAATAAAATGCAGGTGAAAATATGATTTCGGAAGATACTTTACAAATAATATCGAAAATATTCTGCGGTGATATTGAAGGTTATTACTCATATAAATCCGGACCCAAATTAGTTAGTTTCTTTAACCAGCATTTCGGGTATAGCGATGTTTACCGACAAGGCTTTCCTTCAAGGTGGGCTTATACATACGATAAGTTAGCAGATCTTATAAATAGCGGAAGATTTGACACCTTTTTAAACTTGATTCTTAGCAAAGAATATATTATGCAAGACAAAGGATTTTCACAAGTCGATGCCGCCGAACATTCTTATAATACATTTGAAGAATTAAATAGGGTTGTACAAAAGGATTTGTATTTGATTACTCATACAAACGGAAAATATCATTTGTGCGCAGAAAATCAAGATTTGATTTTGATTGGTAGCGGCGGTTTTGCAAATGTCTATCGCCAAAAATCCACAGGACATGTATTGAAGAAACTAAAAGATGATTTTTTGACAGATAGAGGGATTCGTAGCCGATTCAAACGTGAATATCAAATAACCAAATCCCTTCAAGATGCGCATGGAATCATTACGGTATATACTTTTGATGAATCGTCATGTTCTTACACTATGGAACTTGCAGAACAGACATTAGAGAAATACGTTCAAGGCAACGCACTTTCAGATGAGATACGAATTAACTGTATACGCCAAATCCTTTATATAATGACGGTAGTACACAAACGTGATATTATCCATAGAGATTTAAGTCCGAATAATATTTTTATTATCAGCGGTATGCTCAAAATTGCAGACTTTGGTCTTGGCAAAGACCTTAATGTGTTTACGTCACACCAAACATTGCATACAAATGCGGTTGGACAATACTCCTACTGTGCCCCAGAACAGTTTATGTTATTGCGAGATGGTGATAAGCGTAGCGATGTTTACTCACTTGGACGTATTATCAACTTTGTTATGACAGGAAATCCTATGAATTCTCATCACATATTCCGTAGCGTTGCCGAAAAAGCAACCAACAGCGATGCCGCATATCGATACGCTGATGCTTCTCAACTTTCAAATTACTTTGAAAAGAGTATAAAGTTTCATCAGGATGAGAAAAACGAAGAAGCTGTTTTTGATAAAATGCAAAAAGGCATATTCGATGATAGTGTCGAAACCTATATTTATGAATTATCTAGTGAAAAAGTAGCAGATTTACTTTTGGAGGAAAAGAAAGGTTTCTTTAACACTTTGCTGCGATTTATGGAATGCGACGATATACACGCTCAACATATCATCCAAAGTATAGAAAGTAATTATAAAATTGTGTGTGGTCGCTCTTTCGCTGTATATGATCCGTTTGCCGGTTTTGCATTTAGAGTGTTAGATGGCAATTATACTTTCGTGGTAAAAGAAACAGCTGCAACAATTCTCAGATACGTCGCAAATGATGTGAATAGATTTGCAGCCCAACGGCTTGTAAGTGAATTGAAAGATAAAGGTATTGAGCCCCTGCTGGAAGATATATTGAATTCGTAAAATAAAGTAGAACTATATAGGAGATCCCCTTTACCGCTTCGTTGAGAAGTGTAAAGGGGATTTTTGAAATCATAACAGCTTTTTCCAAATTTATAACAACCGCTGACGGACGGTGTGTGATAAAATCATTATGAGTTATTCTTTTATGACTCGGCAACTATCTTCACCATAAACCACACCGAGGGATGAACCGCAATCCCATCGGACGTGAATAGTTCCAATATCGTCCACGGAAACGACCATCCCTCTCGCACCCGGAGATAACCTGGTATTGTACGGATCATTCATATGCACAAGCTCAACCCTTGCCCCGGCAGGATACTCCTTTCGCAAACGTTCCAATGTTTCTTTGCTGATGTTATACATAACTCTCCTCCTTAATTTTCGGTGTACCATATATCACTCTAAAGAGGAGAAAAGTCAAGTTGATAATTGCCGTAAAATCAAAATTAACACTTAATAAATAAAAGAAAAGTTTGAAATTTCAAACTTATTATTGTAATTTTTTCGATTACATGCTATAATTATTCTGTCGTTTTATATCAAAAACACATACTGTGTGGAGGTTGAAGCAATGGCTATCACTTATAAAAAACTTTGGCATCTCTTACTCGACAGAGATATGATGAAAAAAGACCTGCAATCCGCTGCAGGGTTGACACATTACACTATGAACAAGTTAAGTCGTGATGAAAATGTCACCACAGAGACATTAAGAAAAATTTGTACTGCACTTAATTGCGGATTTGATGACATAATGGAAATCGTAACCGAAGAAAGGCAAGATAAGCAATGAGAAAATATAGAGCTGTTGATTTGTTCTCCGGTTGCGGAGGTATATCTAAAGGTTTTTTCGATACTGGCAGAGTCGAAATTGTTGGAGCAATTGATTTTGATCAAGCTGCATGTGACACCTTTAAAAAGAATTTTCCGAACGCATCTGTCTTTTGTGGCGATATCAATAATATTTCTGTAAAAGATACAGGTTTTAAAGATATCGACATTTTGGTTGGAGGTCCTCCTTGCCAAGGCTTTTCACGTTTAAATTATTGGGATAAGGATAGAGATAACGATCCCAGAAATAAATTATTTCTACAATATCTTCGTTTTGTTGAAGAATTAAAGCCAAAGGCCATATTGATTGAAAATGTAAAGCAAATACTAACCTCAAAAAACGGATATGTTCCTCAACATATAACCAATTTTTTGACGGAATTGGGTTATACGGTTAAATATGAAATATTGTGTGCGTCAGATTTTGGCGTACCCCAATCAAGGTACCGAGCATTCTTTGTAGCTTTGAGAAAAGAATATGGCGAGTTTGATTTTGATTCTTTAAATAAATATCATTGCGAAATCACCACGGTTTATGATGCAATATCTGATATCGAAGCAATAGAAGAAACTGCGAAAACATTCGAGCAAGGAACAGTTTACACTTTAGGGAAACCATTATCTGAATATCAGAAAAATATGCAAGCATCTGATAAACAACTACACAACCATATGATTTATTATCCTGCAGCTAATGTTCAGCATATGATGACTTTTGTGCCCCAAGGCGGCAACTGGAGATGTGTACCAGAGGATTTGTTCAAATCGAAGCGCGACAACAGATACACAAATTATTTGCGTAGATTACGGCACGATGCACCTTCGGTTACGATTGATACAGGACATAATGTTTATTTTCACCCTACTTTTAACAGAGTTCCTACAATACGCGAATCGGCAAGAATTCAAAGTTTCCCGGATTCCTTTATTTTCTTGGGCAACAAAGGACAACAATTTAGACAAGTGGGTAACGCCGTACCCCCTCTTCTTGCTAAAGCATTAGCGTTTGCAATTATGGAGGTATTAGATGAAAAAGAATAATAAAATATTGGATCTTTTTTGTGGTGCTGGTGGGTTGAGCCTGGGCTTTGAACGCGCCGGATTTACGGTTGTAAAAGCCATTGATATCGACCCTCACGCAGTAAACACTTATAATCATAACAGAAAAGATGCTGTTGCCGAAGTTCTTGACATCACTAAAATAGATGATACTTTTATCTCGTCATTAGGTGAGATTCATGGTATTATTGGCGGTCCTCCTTGTCAGGGGTTTAGCACTGCAGGTCAAAGAATAATTGACGACCATAGAAACAAGCTTTATCGCGAATATTTCAGAGTGTTAAAAGCGGTAAATCCCATCTTTTTTGTAATAGAAAATGTTACCGGTATTCTTAATTTTGGAAAAGGCATTGTAAAAGACGATATCATCAAACGTGCTAAAGAATTAGGTTATCGTACTGTGTTTCAGACCGTTGATGCATCAGAATACGGAGTCCCTCAGATTAGAAAAAGAGTTTTTTTTATAGGTGTTAAAGACGGATACTGCAAAAAAGATTTTGAGTTTCCAACACAAAAAACAGATCCTATAAGTGTTTTAGATGCAATTGGCGATTTGCCATCTTTAGACAACGGAGAAGATAATACGATGTATTGTCATCCTCCCAAGACGCCATATCAAGAGTATATTCGAGATGGTATGACAGTACTTCACAACCACATACTTTCCAAGCATTCTGAGGACACAAAAGCTACAATCGCTCTTGTTCCTGAGGGCGGAAGCATAATGGATGTTCCTGAACATCTTCGTGGCGGTAGAAATTATCACGCTTTATTAAGAAAGATGGACAGAAACAAACCTGCACTTTGCATTGATACTGGACATAGAACTTACTTCCATTACGAGGAAAAAAGAATTCCTTCAACCAGAGAAGTGGCTCGTTTGCAAAGTTTCCCGGATAGCTATATTTTCACTGGTCCTCGTAACGATCAACAAAAACAAGTCGGCAACGCTGTGCCCCCACTCTTGGCAGAAACAATAGCAAAGTGCTTGTTGCGTCATTTCAAAGATAACGAGGTGAAGAAATAATGTTTAAAAACATAGAAGCGTTTTATAAAGCGAATCACTTCAAATTAATCGAAGATAAGTCAGAAGGTTCATTGAGGCCTGGTAAAAGTTTCACCAAAGACGTAGAGAATTGCATCTCAAAATTTAAAACGTTTTATATTGAAAATGAATATAGAACGATTAATGACGAGCGTTTAACTATCGTTATAGGTGATGTGGATACCAACACAAGATCTCAAAATTTGAGAGTTATGCGTGAGTTCGGGTTTTTGGTTGAAATTGACACTCCTGAAGAAGATGGTGCAAAATATAAGTTTACTGATAGTTTTGCCGAGTTTGTCGATTCGGGCATGTCTCCGCGTGATGTAGTCTTTGAGAAGTTTAGGTCTTTGTCTTCACTTGAGAACTTTACCATGTACCTCAATCTCCTTCTTTGCACGTTGCGAGAAGCGTATGTTTATGGGCAAGTAATGTTATTCAGGGACTCTATAGATAAATTCAAAGCGGATGTTCCAGATGAGCAAAAGCGTTACGAATATAGAAAACGCATCCACGATATTTATGGCTACAGTGGAAGAGATAAGCAAATTACCGATGATGTTTATTCGCCTAATCTTTCCTATATGTCTCGTGCAGAACTTGAAAACCTTGGATTGTTAATAATGACTACACAGAAAATAGACAATATGAACAATCTCGTACTCACTAAAAAAGGTTACGAATTACTGCAACATATTGATGCTAACCTGGGTTCGGTACCTTCTACACCTGTTATGAGTGGTAACGAATATGAAAGAGCCGCACAATATCTTCGTTCTTTTGTTTCTGAAACCGGATTTGATATCCCTTCAAAAAAAGACGACATTGAGTCGGTTCTTTCTGAATTCAACGCCAAGTTCTCTCCGGACACTCTCGCCGCATTGCCTGATGAAGATATTTTAAATTATATTTTCTATACTCTTGGCGATAATTTAGAGTCTCTTTGCTGTTGGCTTGAAATGAATAAAGAATGTCGCAATCATTTTGGTAGCATCTCTGGCGGATCGGCATATAAGTTTGGTCTATTCCAAAAACAAAAAACCGGTGAATGGACAACTGGTAGTCCACAAAAATCTCAGGTGCTTACTGAAGATGAAGCATTAGAGCTGGGATGCAAAATCCGCGATGCTTTGGTAACGGCAGCCAATATAGTTAAAAATGCAACGCTCGATACTATTGAAGATTATGAGAGATTAGATGACGAACTCTGGGAAAAGGTTGGTGAACCATACTGCAATTGGGGATGGTTCCACAAATACCTCTCAATGGTATGTCCCGACAAGTTAAGTTCGTACCACTCCTCCGATTGGCAGCGTCATGTTCTGTATGCATTGAAGATTAAACCGAGCGAAAAATATTTTGCTCGAAGCGGCCAGCTGGCAATGATAGAAAACTATGCCGGATGGTATTATAGCGAATTCAAGGATGTATTAGTGGAACGCTTTGGTAGCGAGATTCTTCAGTTTGTAAGAATTGGCACTTCTGATGACGAACAAAATTACGCGTCTGAATGGAGCCAAAAATCTGTTTTCGGCATCGGTTGGAGAGATATTGGTCCTCTCGATGATTATGTCGCCGGAGAAGGTTTGGATAAAGGCGCAATTGCGGATGCTTTAAAAGAAAAATTCGGATATCAGGATAACATAGCGTCCAGAAAAGCTGGAGAACTTATTCGTTTTTATAAAACCGATTCGAGTACTGTTGCTGTTGCTATGGATGGCCAAAGTCTACTTGCTTTTATTGACAATATTGGCGAGTATTTCTACGATCCCACTTCAGCTATGGCCAACATGAAACCAGGTACTTGGCATCGCAATTTCGCATCTGGCGAACAATTGCCTGTAAAAGCCGAGGGTAAATTGACATCCTGTTATCAACTTACTGATATTGAAAATGTAATGTTCTTGTATGATAGATACTTCTACGGAAGCGAAGAAATCATTGAGTCGGTAGAAGAGCTGTCGTTTGATAATCCCGAAGAGCGCAACAAGCGTAAATTCCGTTCTTGGATGGAATCTCAAGTAAAGCCTGAAGGAGATTCCGATGCAGGACAACCTTATACAGCAAATTCTATTAATCAGTATGTAAGCAATATTGCGAACACATCTCTTCCGTCACACCAGGAGCATAGTGTCTTCTTTACTAACAGTATTGCTGAAGTACAGGAATGTATAACTGTGTTGGAAAATTCCGACAAAAAGAATAACACTCAAAAGAGTGCTGTCAAGAAGTATTTAGAATTCTTGACAGCAATGCAGGAGGTAAATATGCCTTTACAATATAAAACAGATATATCAGCTGATTACGAAAGAAATCGTATTGTATTCGGCGCTCCCGGAACAGGCAAGAGTTTCAACTTGAAACGCGATTGCGAAACTTTCCTTAAAGACACCTCTGGAACTTATGAGCGTGTAACTTTCCATCCGGATTATACTTATTCTCAATTTGTGGGAACGTATAAACCTGTTTCCGATGGTGTAGGAATTCGCTATGAATTTGTACCTGGTCCATTTATGCGTGTATTTGTCGATGCTATGAAGAGTGCTCGTTCTGCATCGCCTCAGCCTCACATTCTCATCATTGAAGAGATCAACAGAGCTAAAGTCGCATCTGTTTTTGGTGATGTATTCCAGCTTCTCGATCGCGATGACGATGGTGTAAGTGAGTACGAAATTCAAACTTCTGAAGACATCAGAAAACATTTAGCCAAAGAACTTAAGTGCGATATTTCTCAATGTCAAAAGATTAAAATCCCCAACAATATGTTTATATGGGCAACCATGAACAGTGCTGACCAAGGTGTATTTCCGATGGATACAGCATTTAAGCGTCGTTGGCACTTTGAATATCTGGGAATTAATGAGGGGCAAGATAAAATCAAGGGCATCCTTTCTGTGGGAAGCACTGTCATTCAGGCAATCGAATGGAATGTCCTTAGAAGAGCTATTAACGAAAAACTTGCAAAAGAGTACAAGGTTAACGAAGATAAGTTGATGGGACCATTTTTTATTTCAAAAAATGTGCTTAAAACTGTTAGTGAAACCGACGATACTCTTGTAGATCCTGCTCGATTTATTGAGGTATTTAAGAGTAAAGTCATTATGTATCTGTACGAAGATGCCGCAAAGCAATATAAGCACAAGTTGTTCTCTGGATGCGAGGATACAACAAAGTATTCTGCCGTTTGTGATAGCTTTGACGAAATTGGCATTCAAATTTTCGGAGAGGATTTTGTAGAAGTTTATTATAATTCGCAGAAGGGATGAGTAAAAGATGGAGAAGAGAATTCGTTCTCGCTTTGTTCGAGAGCAACAGCGATATACAAAAAATCAACTCCGTACACTTTTCTCTTTTGACGATGCCGGCGTAGAAAAATTCATCAAAAACCTCAAATCTTATGGTGTGTTGAAATCGGTTGCTAACACTGCAGAGCAGAGAGAACTAACAGACCTTGTTGACGAAGATATTCAGGTAACAGATGAAACAGCCGGAAATGACGATTGTTACTATGTATTTACTTATGTAGGTGTTATAACTATCGGTGATCGAGTAATAATGGTTTATCCAAAATATATTCTTTCTGAAAATGAACCCCTTGAAAGAATGAAGCAAATCGTAAAGGTTTTAGAACGCTATAGTCATTCCGAAGAGCAAATCATTAACCTTTTTAACGGCGATGGAGATAACCGCAGTTTCAATATTCTTGCGGTTATCCTCTATCTCCTAAATGATTACTACGAGTATGGTGTTTACAACAACATTGAGGATATTATTGAGGTTAATGGTGAAGGCGATATTCTGTGGAACAGAACAATTGATGATGGCTTTGCTATTATCGAAAATGGTAGGCCATACTATACCGAATTCTTCACACATAGATCTGCAGAAGATGAAACAGATTATTTCAAGCGTTTGCATGAGTGTGTTCTCACCGAGTGTTCAAAACAGCTCCAAGATGCCGAATTGGATGATTTGTTTGGTATGGAAACAATCTGCTTGAGCGAAGAAACCTTAGATGATTTTGGAGAAAAGGATTACATTCTTGAGCGTATAATGAAAGAGCTAAGTGTTCAATTTAATACGCATCGACAAATCTTGCTAAAAACTCTGTATACATACATTTCACAAGACAGAAAAATGCTGGAAGAAAACCAAGGAATCAGTATGTTCGGTACTACAGCATTCCATGCTGTTTGGGAAAAAGCCTGTGCTGCAGTGTTTGGTAACAAGTTAGATATGCCAATAGGAAAACTTAAAATGAAAGTTCCTTTGGCAAAAGGATATGTCAAAACCACCAAATTGATTGATTTGGTTGAAAAACCCAAGTGGTGTGGAGAGGATTTTGTACACGAGGCTAAAGATACCCTCATTCCCGACCTGATTACTATTAACGAATATGACGGTCAAGATTGGTTTATTATTTTCGATGCAAAGTATTATTTACTTCAACTTGAAAAGGGACGCAAACTGAAGGGTAACCCCGGTGTTGGTGATGTTGTAAAACAATATATGTATCAATTGGCATACAAACAATTTTTAGAGGACCACCGCATTTCAGTTGTGAAAAATTGCTTTTTGATGCCAACAGAAAATGTAGAGATAGTTAAACCTGGATACGCAAGGATGAATATGCTTGCTGGGTTAAGTGATTTAGTTGATATTCAAATCCGCCTTATTCCAGCAGATGAGCTATTTAATTATTATTTGAGCCGCAAATCAATTGATATTCAAAGTTTGGAGCTTTAAAATTCACCCGCTATATATTACAGGCTGAAACGCTTAGAGGTTATTTGATTATGAAAGTATGTAGTTTGTTCAGCGGAATAGGTGGCATCGACCTCGGCTTTATGCAGGCTGGGTTTGATGTCGTTTGGGCTAATGAATTTGACAAAGATGCTGCAACTACATATCGTGCTAATTTTGGTGATAAACATTTAGTAGAAAAAGATATTCGACAAATAGATACATCAGAAATACCAGACTTTGATGTTTTAGCTGCAGGCTTCCCTTGTCAGCCGTTTTCCATAGCCGGAAAGCAAAAAGGTTTTAACGATCCGCGTGGAAATCTGTTCTTTGAGATTGCTCGTGTTGTTGAAGCGAAGCGCCCAAAGGTAATATTCCTCGAGAACGTATCCAATTTGTTGCAACATGATGATGGAAAAACATTTTTGACTATCTATAATGCACTTGTTCCTTTTGGATATGCTTTCAAGTATCGTGTTATGGATTCTTTTGAGTACGGCAATGTTCCACAACACCGAAAGAGAATCTTTATAGTGGCGTTTCTTGACTATGCAAGGTGCGAGAAATTTGAATTCCCGGATAAAATCAAACCGGTTGTTCAGTTGAATGACATTTTGATTCGCAGTGTTAAACACGATAATTCTTATTATTACAACGAGTCCAGTGTTTATTATGCGGATCTAAAGCGGATTGTAACTGACAAAAAGGCGCTGTATAAGATTTATGATTCCGGGGTTTCCCACAAGGCACACTATGTGTGTCCAACGCTTACAGCAAATATGGGGACTTACCCTGATAGAGTGCCGATTATTTTGGATGACTATGGCATCCGCAAAATAACACCGTATGAGTGTTTGGCCTTGCAAGGTTTTCCAAAGGACTATCGTTTTCTCAAAATTCCTATGGCAAGTGCATATAAGCAATGCGGTAATAGCGTAGTTGTACCGGTAATAAGAAGAATAGCGGAAAATATTATGAAAGCAATCGTCGATTGAACATGAGGAAAAGCAATGGCAAAGCACTATGGAAAATGTGCTCTTTGTGGGCGTGATTGCGAATTAACCTTCGAACATATTCCTCCAAGAGGAGCCTTCAATTCAACTCCGGCAAGACCGGTTCTTGGAACTGAAATATTTAAAGAAGAAATTCTTAATGATGCATCTCATATGCCATGGGATACTTCGGGTATGCACTATGATAATCAGCAGCAAGGCATGGGAAAATATAGTCTTTGTAAAAGCTGTAATAATGACACCGGAAGTTGGTATGGTGATTCGTATGTTGTTTTTGCACACACAGTACATACAGCTATAATGAATAGAACTCCTGACGATCCTAATGGTATAGGATTTAAGGATGTGTACCCATTAAGATTTATAAAACAGGTGCTTTCAATGTTTTGCTCTATCACAAGACCGGATGACCCGCGTATGCAAGAAATACGGGAGTTCGTATTAAATAAAGAGGCTGTAGGGTTAGACAAATCGAAATATAAACTGTGTCTATATTTCACTAACAGCACCGTTATGAAGCACTCCGGTTTAACCGTTGTTCTGCGTGGTGAGTTGCCTCGTTTGGAGTCAATGGCACTCGCGGAAATTACCGCATACCCTTTGGGATTTATTCTATATTTTGATCCAACGGAAACATGGAATTATCAAGGAACAGATATTACTGAGTGTGCGGATTATCAATACGACGATAAAGCTGACGTTATTTTCCCGTGGGTTATTAAAGAAATGAATGATATTTATCCTGAAACATTTCGCTCCCGCGACGAAATACGAGAATGCATGAAAAAGAATCAAGAAGAGGTTTGACATTTCTAACAACAATGATAAGCGAAAAATCAATCTCAAAAAGGAGTATTAAATGGGTGACTTAAATATATATTTTTCGGATTTCTTTGAAGTAGACGAAGATATAATAGAAACTTATGGGGCGGTAAACATTTCACTAATAAATGATATGCCGCTTTTCATCGACCCGTTTTTACTATTTAATAGCGAAAAAGAGGAGTATCAAAAAATCCACCAAAACATAATACGGTACTTGCTGTTTTTGCAAGAGCAAGCAGAAAAATATCCCTCTCCTCCAGCAGGTATGTTAACTGCGTGGTATAGATTTTCAGAAATTAAGCAAAACTGGCTCGGCTTCAGTTTAGACGGTAATTCCGGCAGAGGTTTAGGTAATGATTTTGCAAACAATCTACACAGAGGTTTGCAAAATATCTACAAAGATTTTGGCAAAGAAACTATTACAAAAAGCTCGCATTTGGAAAAGCTATGTCTCATTAGTCCTTTGGTAGGAAGGGATAAAATTAGCGATTTTACAGCGAATTTTGCGAAAAAGTACATTCTCGAGTACACCGAAAATTTCGCAAAAACATATCTTGTTACCGAACAGTGCTGCAAGTTTTCGGTGGCAAAAGTTGCTTTTAATTTTGATACCTCTTCTTGGGTTACAAGAGAATATTATCTTCCTTGCTATAATGGTGATTATGTGCTTTTAACTCCCAGAGACTTATTGACACGAGATGATACATTTATCAATAAAAGCGATATGATTCGCAGTTTGCCCGATATCGCTCCTTCTGTAGACGATGCTTCTCTGAGATTTGCATTAAATCAGTATCTAATGGATGTATTACCGAAAAAGAAAAAGGAAATGTCGAAAACCGAAAAGGAACGTGCCGCAACATCCCTTATCGAGTCACATCCCGAGTTAATAGACCATTATATTAGATTCAAAGAAGAAAACGAAGAAGAGGCAACATCAATAAGCAAGCAGGTTGTTCAAGAGGTAAAACAGTTATTTAATCTGCAGCTTAAGGAGCTGGTTAGTCTTCTACGTGGCAACACTGATTTTTATACTACTCAAGCGAATTCTCACGATGAAGCATATCAACGTGTAATGTTTTTGAAAAAAGTCATTGAAGATATGGATGGGTATCGAATTTTTTATCTTAATGATAAACCCATACGCAAAGAAAGCGATCTTCAAATTATGTATAGACTTGTATGGTATGCGTCAGATTTTGATGTAAATAGAGAGGTCAATAACGGAAGAGGACCTGTTGACTTCAAAGTGTCAAAAGGCTCAAAGGATTCTACACTTGTTGAGTTTAAACTTGCATCGAACAGCAAGTTGAAAAAGAACCTCGAAAATCAAGTCGAAATATATAAGCAAGCCAATTGTACAGACAGAGCAATAAAGGTTATATTGTTTTTCACCGAAGAGGAATACAACAAAGTAGTAAAGATACTCAACGAACTGCATTTGAATGGTTGTAGAGATATCGTTTTAATTAATGCCATTAATGATAAAGTCTCCGCTTCAAACGCCGGCTAATTGCAAACCATTCTCCCAATCAACATTGCAAGGGAACAATGCAAACTCCCACCCGGCACTTTGCATCCTTGACAAAATGTAAACAGATACTTTACAAACTGCTGAAAATGTAACCATCAGTTTACAGCAAAGTTTTTGATTGATTGTTAGAAAAACAACTGGACTTTTCGGGAATATGACGGTATAGTGTTGTGCTACAAGGAGGTGCAGCATTATGCCACGTATAAAAAGACATCAAAAATCAAAAGAAACGACCGTATCACCGGGAATGATCTCGGAGATGCGGTCGTTTTGTTATGTGCGGAAGGAGGATGGTTATGAGGACGTTACTTGAGGAGTTTTGGTATGGGAACGTCAATCCCCAGGAGCAGAGCACCGAAGGCAATCGGGAAATCAAAAATCTTCTGAACCTTATGGGAAAGAACCGGGACAACCTTTCCGCAACGCTCACTGAAGAACAGAAAGAAACCCTGGCGAAATACGATGATTGTGTCAATGAAATGTACGGCATTATCGAGCGTGAGATATTTGCCTACGGGTTTCGGCTTGGCGGGAGATTTATGCTTGAAACGCTCACGGGGTTGAATTTTGAAGATTAAGACTTAAACCAATAAGCAGAACCGCACGGGATATCTGTGCGGTCTTGCTCATTTGCTGTAATCTTTTATAATCCGTCGGATGGTTGTTAGTTTGAATCCGTATTTCTGTGCAAGGAAGTCCGTTCTGTAACCGCTGATATAATCGTTGTAGATATCCTCTTCGGCGCATCTTGTAGGCTTATTCATTCTCGGAGAGGTTACCATCATCCGGTACTCCATTTTACTCCCGTCAATCATATGGAATTGAAGCAGGTGCCCTTTGTGAACGATAACCTTATCAATAATTGTACGCCATATACGGGTTTCGGCTTTGCTGTTTATGTCATAAGCTGTGACGGCATCAAAAACATCGTTTTGTGTGATGCTGTTTTTGCTGTTACGCAGGCTTTTTATTACCGAAACACAATCCCGTATAACACCAGGGTTCTTTCCCAACACCGATACGATGATTTCGTGGAATATTGGGTATAACATTTCTTCGTACAAATATGGTGTCTTGCATGGGTAACCTTTCAGGTGATGGTTGCTGCACTTCCAAACAAGGTCATTATATGTGGTCGAGTGAATTGGTATGGGGCTGTAAAACGAACCGCAATCACCACAGAACAGTTTTCCGGAAAGATCGTGATTTAGATTACGCCGATAAATCGCACCGATATTTTCTTCCGGCACAGAGAGTTTTTCCTGCACCGCATCAAAAATCTCTTTTGTTACAATGCCTTCGTGTCCGTTTTCAACGTAATACATCGGCAATTCACCTTCATTTTTACGCATCTTTTTTGTGCGGTAATCAACGCAGAATTTCTTTTGAAGCAACGCTGCGCCGTAATATTTTTCATTCTGCAGGATGCTTTCGATCGTGTGCCGTTGCCACACATCCATTCCGGAAGGGGTAAGTATTTTCGCTTCGGTCAGTTGCTTTGCAATCGAGCTTGGGGTGTAACCTTCCAAGCAGAGTCGGTATATAATTCGAATGATTTTTGCTTCATCCTCCACAAGTTCCGGTTCGCCATTAGCACCCTTCTTATACCCGAGAAACTGTTTATAAGGCATATGATACCTACCGTCTGCAAAGCGTTTACGCTGACCCCACCTTACATTTTCGGAAATGGAGCGGGACTCTTCTTCCGCCAAGCTGGACATCAGAGTCAAAAGGAACTCGCCCTTGCTGTCCAGGGTAGAAATATCCTCCTTCTCAAAATACACACCCACATCCTTTAATTTGAGTTTGCGGATAATATTGAGCGCGTCCACGGTATTCCTGGCAAAACGGGAGAGGGATTTTGTAACGATAAGATCGATTTTGCCGTTCATCGCATCGTCGATCATACGGGCAAACGCCTCTCTGTGATTGAGTGATGTACCGGAAATGCCCTCATCGGCATACACGCCAACAAGCACCCATCCCGGCTTCTCACGGATGAGCTTTTCAAAATAATCCTTCTGCGCCTCAACGCTGCCCATCTGCTCATCGGAATCGGTAGACACACGGGCATAGGCAGCCACACGTTTTTCCCTTATCTCCTTTGGAAGAGACGGGACTTTGGAGCGTGGGCGAACCTGCTTTACAATTCGTTCTGCCACGAGTCCACCTCCTCCAAACAGCGTGTAAACGGATCGTACTTTTCAAGCAGAACCGCTTTTGTTTTTATTGCTTCCTCGGTAGTGATGAGTTCTGCATCCAATAACACCTGCAAAACATATTTGCCGAGCCTATAACGCATTTCTGCCGTCGATTGTTCCTTTGTCATACAATACCTCCTGGAATTTATGGTAGTGTATGTAATGACTCTAAAACGCTGAAAAGTCAAGTCCCTGTTTGAAAGATTATCTTCTGATAACCGTATTTGCCCTTAAAAGGTATAGGATTCCCTTATTTTTGGAGTGATTTTAAGGGAATGTTGAAAGTTCGTAGCCGAGGGGGACTTGAATCGTGAAGCAATGGTAAAAAAACCACCTAAAACTGCAACGCTCGGGCAATTAGCGTTGCATTGTATCAAAATGTGTAGTATATGCCAAAAAAATTCCTCGGACTTGTTCCGAGGATATTTTTTTACCTTTTCACTTTTCACTAATCTCTGCAAGGGAATTTTTTTGAAGTAAGAAGTAACAGTGAATAGTGAAGAAGTATTTTGCAAGGTCTTGCCTTGATTTTTTATTTTTTAGCAGTATAATGAAAATAAGAGGTGAATTTCGATGAGTAATTCAATTTTTGAAAGGTTGCAACAGGATTTTATTAAAATTCGTCATATATTTTCCGAGAATTGTTACAATGAAGTTTTGCTTAATGAAACCATAGGAGATATTAAAAAAATCCGTGCTAAAATTGCAAAGAAAACAAAAGTAGAAGATAAGTATTTAATTTTATACTGTATCGACACACTTCTTGAAATTATTAACGAGAATAACGAAAAAAAGATTTTTGATTTTGCGGATACTGTTCATAATATGCCGGAAATTTGTTTGGGCAAGCGCAACATTTATTCTTTTAATCAAGAAATCCAATCATTTCAAAAAAGATACGGGAAAGAATATTTTTCCGGATTTAAAAAAGTAAAACCAAAATTCCAAAGAAAAGCACCAAAAAACAAGTGGGAATATTTTTCTGCAGCTTCTGATGTGAGCTTCAAATATTTACATCCGATAGGATATAGAATTCTGTGCGGAATAGGAATAGTAGCATTGCTGCTCCCGATGGTTATATATCTCGTATATACTCTTGCTATAAAACCGGCGCCAAATGAATGGACACTTTTACTTGGACAAGCGGGAGCGTTTATTATCGGAATAGGTTTATTCAATATTGTTGCCGCTTGGATTCACCAATACTTAGGTCACCTTTTAACTTTCATATGTATTTTTGGCGGAGGTATGCTTACCGCAATTTCTTTGTTTTTATTGTATAATTAGTCAACATCTAAATCGGTGCAGAAAAGTCCGAAACCACAACGGTTTCGGACTTTTTCTATGCAAATTTTCATAGTTGAATTTCATAGATATCCTAAGCCCAAAACGGCTTTCGGGGAAGACTTGAACTAAAAATTATTAAGTATTGTATGGAAAAAGTCATAGGTATATGATAAAATATATTTATCAAGGGTATAAAAAGGAGAAAGTGATATGTTTCGAAAGCGTCACGAAAAGAGAAGACGAGAATATACAGAGTTTGTTAACGCGGTTTTACCTGTTGGAGCTTGTTTGGTATCGCTTGAATATTTTTCGAAACTATTTGACAATGACTTCAAAATTGAAATTGCATACAACGGAAGTAAGCATGTTTTTTATTCTACAAAAGGTTGGATTTATCACAATGATGAGTTGAATTGTGATAGCAGCTATCATTATTTAGAGAAAGAAAGTACATTTGGAAAAATACTCGAGATCATAAAACAGGCACTTGCTTAATTTCTATTTGCCAACATCTAAATCGGTGCAACTTGCCAAAAAAAGTCTTGAAATCACGCGGTTTTGAGACTTTTTTCTTTTTGCCTTTGTAAGCCTGTACTTGCTTTTCCAACTTAAAGTTGAAAAATGCAAGTCAAAATGCAAGTCAAATTTTGTTTTTCTTGAAAAGGTAAAAAGTGCGTGCTATAATAGGCATGGTATATTTTGGTGGGCATTCTGAATGGGGGGAGCCGATGATACAGTTAGTGAAATATAATAACAATTATGAGTCGGTTGTTATTGGATATATTATTGAGTTTTTTAGTTTTCACCTGTTATTGAATGAAAAAGACGGAGTACCTGAACACAAGCAAGCCAAGGAAAATCTCGCACTGTGGACGAGTAATGAACATGAACTTTATATAATCAGTGAAAACAACCTTCCGATAGGTTTTCTGCATATATGGTATAAAGGCGGAAACGTTGCTTGGATAGAGGATGTATTTGTTGAGCAAGCGTACCGCGGGAAAGGTGCAGGAAGCATCGCAATATCACAGGCAGAGCGGATAATAAAGGAAAAAGACGGCTATACGTCAGTTTGTATTGATGTTGTTCCGCGAAATCTTGCGGCAATTGAACTATATCAAAAATTAGGTTATGATACCCTCAGCATGATTACCGTACGCAAAGAGTTAGGCGAAAATTACCGAACGGATACGACAGACTTTTTGGGATATAAATTTAGAATTTAATAATATAAGGAGGCGGTGTTATGAGCTTTATCAAAACAGTTATTGCTCTATTCTTGTCAATAATTATGTTTATCACAAACGGAATTTCTTCCGTCTTCCCCGGGGTTATCAGCGACCCGCTGAGTGAAGCCGAGCTTTCCTCTTTGTCAGGTTTGTTTGACCCCAAGCCTCTTGCTGACGAAATCGTTGTTGTTAACGGCCTTTCCAAGGATGAGCGAGCCGCCATTCATTGCCTTCAGGGGCTTGTGGGTAGGGAAGAGGCTTCGATTTTTCTTAACTACGGCGGTCAGTCAGCAAATGAGCTCAAAGACCTTCAGGCCGCAGGCTGTACGCTTCTTTATACAGATGAAAACGGCAAATCCTGGTCTCTTGAAAATCTTGTTCCCCGCTATCTTTCACACATCAAAGATAACGGTTATGTCCTTTTCTCTGATGCCGATACAACCGAGCAGATAAATATGGCGTTTAACTATGCAACTGTTTTCGGATGGATTGCTGTTCCTCAGTCTTGTGAAGAAAAGGTGAAAGTCCTCGGCCTTGAAAAGAAAGAAGACCTCACCGACAATACCCTTGATTTTACCGAACAGCGCGAATTTTATTCAAAATATAAGGATGAGTTCTGCAAAAACGCTCTCGTTCATCTTTATGCGGCAGGTTCGGGTCTTCGCGACCTTGCCGTTCAGCAGAAGATTTTTATCACCTTTATTGAAGATGATGATTATATCGGACGCACATTCCGTGACCGCCTTTTCAAGGACCTTGAGCCGGCGTCGGCAATTCTCGGTTGGTGCCAATATGAGGTCAAATTTACCGAAAGCGCCTCGGCTTTCGGTCACTATGTAATTCCTTCCGACCACAGCCTAAATGTGAGTGTGCTCACCTGCAACCGCATTGAAACCTCACCAATGGCTCAAAAAGCGGAAGTCCCTGAGCTTGACCCTCAGAAGCACTATGTTGCAATTGTTTACAGCGACGGTGACAACGCTCAGTGGATTTCAAACGGCTACAGCGAATTCCATCAGTGGCAGAGCTATAATATTGAAACGCCAATCACCTGGACCTTTGCCCCTCAAATGAAGGAATTTTCATCCACTGCGGTTAAAAGAGCTCTTGATAACAATGGCGGTGATTCATTCATCACAGGTCCCTCAGGCGCAGGTTACGGAAGAATCAATAAAATGTCACCTAAGGAAGTCAGTAACTTTGCTGACCGCACTGCGGCAGCAATGCTTGAGTCAGGTCTTCGTGTTGTAACACTTCTCAACGATATGCCCGAAAACGCAATTGATGACCTTGTTTATGCCAACAAATTGCGCAATTTTGCCCGCTATGACAACATCGACGGCGGTATTCTTCAGCTTGACCCCGGTTATTATGCAGGCGGAGGCGGTAAGGTGTATTTTGCCGAGGATAAGCCCTTCATATCTGTGCGATTCTCGTTGTGGCACCCGTCAGGCGATGCCTCTCAGGTGAATAACGAATGGCTCAGGGAACAGGCAGAAATCGTCAACTCCTATTCTGCAGATATCAGTTCAATAAACGGTTATTCCGTAATCAATGTTCATCCGTGGACAGTGGGCCCCGATGACCTTGCATATTTTGTAAGTCAGCTTGATGACGGTGTGCAGGTGCTCCCTGCTGCCGAACTTATTGCCGCAGTGAGAGAAAACGTGCCTCACAAAACTTCATCACCCAAATAAATAGCTAAAAATCCGACTTACAGAGTTACATCTATAGGTCGGATTTACTATTGATTTTAACGGTATTTCTGTTATAATGTTAGAAGTGTTTAAGAGGAGGTAAAGTTATGAAAAAATTATTATGCGTTTTTCTCAGCTTGCTGTTCATTGTTGCCTGTGCGGCTCCAGCCATTGCAAACGAGCCTGAGGAATACCCCACAATTTATATCATCGGTGCTCATACTAATCCGATTTATAATGCGCAGGGGGAGGAGGTTTATCCTCTCAAAGCCGATTTTGCAGGTATAATCAAAGAAACCCTCGGTCCTTGCTTTGAGGAGCTTGCCAAGGGTATGATAACGGGTGATTATTCATCTTATGCTCAGGAGTTCAACGATTCATGGGCACCGATTTTTGACGACCTCAGACTTGATCCCAACGGTGAAGTTACTAACGGAAGCTACGCCAAAAACAAAACCGAAACCGCTCACCTTGCAGGCAAAACATCAGGCTATGATGTGTGGGATTGCCGCTTCTGGTACGATTGGCGCGTTTCTCCCATTGAAACAGCTCATGAGCTCAAGGCACACATTGACACTGTTCTTGAACTCACAGGCAAGGATAAGGTTCAGCTCATCGGCAGATGTTACGGTGCCAATGTAATTGCAACTTATCTTGAACTTTATAAAGACCACGCCAAGGCTCATATTTCCGACATTTCTTATTATTCATCATCAATTATGGGCATCGACTTTATGAGTGCTCTGTTCACAGGTCAGGTCAAAATCGAAAATCAGGCATTCAATTCATTCCTTGATTATTACATCAATGACGAGGGACTCGTCGGTGATGAAAATTCTGCCGCAATGGCAACAGCCCTTGTTGAGCTTGTGTATCAGGCAAAAATGCTCGGTGTAACGGGTGATGCTCTTATGAGCTTCATCAACAACTTCAAGGGTGATTTGTTCCCCCTGATTATCCGCAACACCTTCGGCGGCTGGCTTTCTTATTGGGCAATGGTGACTCCCGAGCTTTATGAGCAGGCGAGAGACTTTGTGTTTAACACCGACGAAATCAGAGCCGAATATGCAGGCTTCATCGCAAAAGCTGATGAATATTACTACACTGTTCAGGTAAATGCTGTTGACACAATGCTTGAAATGAAAGAGGCAGGCATCAACTTCAACATTTTCGTCAAATACAATTTCCCCGAGTTCCCCTTGTATGAGGGTGCAACAGCCCAGGGCGACGGTGACACAAGCGTTTACCGCCAGTCATTCGGTGCCACATCGGCAGATTACGGCGAAGTGCTCAGTGAAGACTATCTTACATCTGTTTCCGCAGAGAATATGAAGTATGTTTCACCCGATAAAAAGATTGACGCTTCAACCTGTCTTTTCCCCGAAACCACCTGGTTTGTCAAGGATTTGCATCACAATTATTTCTATCCTCTCCAGGAGCCGTCAGTTGAAATTATGCGTTATGACCTCACCGTAGATAGTGAAAAATATCCTCAATATATGGTGAATGTCAATAACGAAAGCCTTGCTGTTCTTGAAGGACCGGATGAAGATTTGGATAAAGAAGAAAAGAGTTTCTTTGATGCAATTATCGACTTCTTCAAAAACATCATAAATGTAATCGTAAAGCTTATAGAGGGCGATATCGATTTCAACCTTAACTTTGGCGTGATTGATTAAAAAGTTACCACAGATGATAAAAGTCATCTGTGGTATTTTTTTGTATAACAAAAGGCACCGTCGGTGACGGTGCCTTGATTATGTTCAGATATTAATTAATACTTAATGTCTGTGTATTTGCCTGTGATAGCTGCTTCGCCTGTGCCTGTTGCGCTGGGGATAGCAAGCTTGATCTTAAGTGTTGCATCGAATGAGTATGAATACTCAAGAGCTGTCATTTTGCCGTCAACAATTGTTGCTGTGAAAACAATCTTCTTGTAGTTAGCTTTTGAATCAGCTTCAACAACCTTAACTGCGTTACCAACTTCGTTAGCGATGCTCTGGTTAACTTCTGCAAATGTGATGTAGTCATTAGTTGCGTGAGCCATAGCGCTGCTTGCGTTGGGGTTTGTGCAATCCTTAACTTCGATTGTGTATTTGTTTCCGTTAACGCTGAAGTTTGTAACGTCAGCTTCTGTAAGGTTCATAGCCTTGATCATGTATTTAGCGTCAAAGCCTTCACCCTTACCGTTTGCAACTGTGCCTGTAATGGGGTCCTTCTTAATGCCGAGGAAACCGCCAACAACTGAGTTAACGTCAGAGTTTTCGTCAACGCCCTTGATGATTGAGTTAAGAGCACCTGTGATAGCACCAACGTCGATGTTCTTGATGAACTTACCGGTTCTTGTCAATTTGTAAGAACCTTTTGCAGCTTTAGCTGTTTCAGCGTTGAAAAGCTTGATAACGTCAGCCTTTGTGAGTGATGCGGGAGCATCGTTGCCTGCGGGAGCGTCTGCATCTGCATCGGGTGTTGCAGTGTCGTCAGCGCCTGCGTCAGGAGTAACAGCGTCGTCTGCGCCTGCATCGGGTGTTGCAACAGTGTCATCTGCGCCTGCGTCAGGTGTTGCAACTGTGTCGTTGCTTACGCTGCCGCCAACTGATGATGCTGCGCTTTCAGCGGTGATTTCAGCGGCCTTGAGAGCAGCTTCGCTGTAGGTGCCGACTGCAGATGCCATAGTAACACAAACGATTACTACACAAACAACAGCAGCAACTGATTTGATAATTGCTTCTTTCATTTTGAATAACCTCCGTTAATTTGTTTAAAGGTAGTACTATCATAACATCTTTTTAACAATATTTCCATACTTTTTTGAAAAAATATCTCAAATTACGCAAAAAAAGATAAAAAATCGGCACTTACTCACTTCAAAGGGTAAGTAAGTGCCTGAAATAAATCAAAATTAAAAATGTCCGCCTCTGATTTTAACAACAACAGCGTCTATTTTCATATACACAAGACCGAAGAATTCAACAAGCTTATAAAGCACATTTCTGAAGAAGAATGAAACGGGCTTGTCTTCGAAGCCTTTTGTTTTCTTGATTGTGATTGAATCAAGAAGCTCGCTGTTGTCACCGCGGAAGGTTTTGACTGCCATTGTGTCATCGGTAAATTCAACCGTGGAGTATGTGGTTACATCAGCGTTTTCAAAGGCGTAAGCTGTGTGGGGGAGAATGTTCATATAGTCCATTGAGCCCTGGTCACAGCAAGCGTTTGTGTTGAGGTAAATTATGCCGTTGGGGTCGGTATAGGTTTCACCGCTTTTGGCTTTGCCCACAACAAGACCGTCGCTGATGAAGTTTGAACGTCCCTGCATGTGGGTGTGACCTGTGAAAACAATATCAAGGTCATACATCTCAAAAATAGGCTGCAGCACAGCGTTGAGCAGAATGCCTGTTTCAGGTTCAAGGGCGGCAATACCTGGGGCGTAAAGTCCCTGATGCATAACGCCGATTCTCCATTTTGCGTCGGGGTTAGCTTCCACAGCCTCTTTTGCCATTGCCCTGTGGTCAGCCGCAGAGCCTGAGCAGGAGTCAAACACAAGGTAAAGTGCATCACCGTAGCGGAACCAGAAATCTCTGTCAAGACCTGTGAAATATTTGCCGAAAAATTCGTTGGGCATATGGGTGTAATATTCATACATCATACCCTTTTTGTCGTGGTTGCCGATGGCAAGAGCCATAGGCAGGCTTCTTGTGTATTCGGGCATAAGAAGTGTCTGCCATTCGTCAGCGGCTTTGCCTGTTGAGGTGTTGTCGCCGGGTGAGAGCAGGAAGCTGATGTCGGGGTTCTTGGTGAGTGCTTCGTCAAGCACGCTCTGCCATACATAACCGATTCTTGACTGCTCCTCGGGGTTGTCGGTTGACTGACCGCCAATCTGAATGTCACCGATGAGCATCATTTTATAGCTGTCAAAGCCCTTTGATTCATACTTGTAAGCCTCGCTCCAGCCATTTTCGCTGAGCCACTGATAGTAATAAACCGTGTTTTCTTCAATGCCGGTCATTGTCACTCTGCAAACGAGCTGTTCATCGTTTTCGGCAGGTGTGGTTTCACCTGTAAATTCAACATAGTCAGCCATTGAAGCATTTTTTGCAAGTCTTACCTTAGGCTGAGCCGAGTCTTTGTCAGCGTGCCAGCAGATGTTAAGCTGAGTTTCGTCAGCGCCCACACAAAGGGTGGGGAGAGTGTTTTCGTCACGAAGGGAAGAATAAACACCGTTCCATTCTTCCTGTGTCATTGATTTGTTGTCAAACGCTGCAAAGGAAGAAATGAGGCAAGACTGAAACAAAATCACTGCCGAAAGAACAATTGCGAGAATTTTTGAATTGCGCTTCATAAAAATTCCTCCAAATTTTCCAAATTATAAATATATTATAAGTCTTTAACTTTTTGTTGTCAACATAATAGATAATAAGTTTTTTGCAATAAACTATTGTCATTTTAATGCACTTGTTGTATTATTATATCAAATTAAAACGATAGGGGTTTGATTTATGAGTAAAAGTGTAAAAGACATTCTTGCAATGATTGAAGAACACGGCATTGAAATGGTTGACTTCAAAATGGTTGATATCAACGGTCAGTACCGTCACGTTACAATCCCTGCATGCAATTTTTCAGAAGACACAATGACAAGCGGCATTGGTTTTGACGCTTCCAACTATGGCTACGCTGTGGTTGAAAAAAGTGATATGGTGTTCATTCCCGACCCTGACACAGCAGTAATTGACCCGTTCTGCTCAATTCCTACTTTGTCAATGACAGGTAATGCAATGATCATCGACTCTCCCGAGAACCGTCCTCTTGCACAGTATCCCCGTAACATTGTTCTTGCCGCCGAGCAGTATATGAAAGATAGCGGTGTTGCCGACACAATGCTTATTCTTCCTGAATTTGAGTTTTATCTTTTCGACCAGGTAGGCTGGGAGCTTCAGCCCGACAGCATCAGCGCATTTGTTGACGCTCAGCAGTCATACTGGAACAGCGCAACATCAGAAAAGGGTGTTGTTGTTCCCAAACAGAAGAACTATCACATTGCAAAGCCCTTTGACGTTGCTTATGAGTGCAGAAGTGAAATGTGCATGCACATGCGAGACGCAGGCATCGAAATCAACTATCATCATCCCGAGGTTGCCGCATCAGGCCAGTTTGAAATTGAGCCTCAGCTCGGCAAAATGTCAAAGATGGCAGACGCTTCAATGATGATTAAATACATCATTCACAACACCGCCCTCAAATACGGCAAATCTGCCACATTTATGCCCAAGCCCATCTGGGGTGAGGCAGGCAGCGGTATGCACGTTCATATGCTCCTTCTCAAAGATGGTGAGCCCGTATTCTCTGATGACAACGGCTATGCTCACCTGAGCAAAGAAGCTCATTGGTTTATGGGCGGTCTTCTTAAGCACATTCACTCACTTTGTGCTCTGACCAACCCCAGCACCAACTCCTTCAAGCGCCTTGTTCCCGGCTACGAAGCACCCGTTACCGTTGGTTATGCAACATCCAACCGTAGTGCTGTTATCCGTATTCCCGCTTATGCAAAAGCTCCCGACAAGCGTCGTTTTGAGCTTCGCAACCCCGACGCAACCTGCAACCCCTATTTCTGCTATGCTGCTATTCTTATGGCAGGTCTTGACGGTATCAAAAATCAGATTGACCCCCACGAAAACGGCTGGGGTCCCTACGACGTTAACCTTTATCATCTTCCCGAAGAAGAAAAGGCAAAGCTTCAGGGTCTTCCCACATCACTTCCCGAGGCTCTCGATGCTCTTGAAAAAGACCACGATTACCTCACAGCAGGCGGCGTATTCCCCGAAGAGCTTATCGCAAACTTCATCAAATCAAAGCGTGCAGAATGCCGCGAGCTTGCCGCAATTCCTCACCCCGCAGAATACGACAAGTATTATAACTTATAATAAACCTAAACCGAGCACCCAAGTGGTGCTCGGTTTTTCTCACTTCTGTTTAGTTTATTTCAAATTGCTGTTTATTGCATTGACTTGTTGTTAGCTGTATAATACAGATACGGTACCGAAATAAAATAAGGAGTGCTTATATGGAACTCGGTAAAAAAATAAAACAGTTGAGATTAAACAAGGGTATAACTCAAGAAATTCTTGCAAATGCATTAGGTGTTAGTTATCAGGCGGTTTCTCGTTGGGAAAACGAAACTACAATGCCTGATATAACATTACTTCCGCAAATATCGGTATTCTTTGGTGTGAACATTGATGAGCTTTTTGAATTTACTGAAGACTCACAATATAAAAGAATTGAAAATATGCTCGTTGAAAAGGAATTTCTTACCGATGCAGAATTTCAAAGCGCCACCGATTTTCTTGAAAAACAACTTGCCGAAGACAATGAAAATGTTAAAGCAATAAAGCTTCTTGCGTGGCTTAATTTTCACAGAGCCAAGTCATCAAATCAGCGTGCGGTTGAGTATGCAAAAAGAGCATTAAAGCTTGGTGATAAAAGCAAAAGTATGAACAATATTCTTCGTGATGCTTATGGTTCCCCTCATACAGATTGGAACTACCGCAACCGTCATGAGCTTATAGCGTTTTACTATGAACATCTTAAAACTTTTCCGACCGATTTGAGAGCATACAGATATTTGATACCTGCACTTGTTGCAGACGGGAGAACAGATGAAGCGAAGGTTTGTATCGATGAAATCCGACAGCGCGAAAGAGAAGAACTTCTATTTGTTTTTGATGCAATGATACTTCGCAGAGAAGGAAAGCAAGAAAAACTCAAAGTGCTGTTGAACAAAATGATTGACAAATATAATGACAGTTGGTACACGTGGGCAATTGTTGCAGATTTCGAAGCAGACGATTGCAATTACGAAAAAGCAATATCGTGTTATGAAAGATCATTTTCGCTCCAACCCAAACCGCGCTATACCGATTCACTTATAGCCATTGCACACATTTATGAAATTGAACGCAAATATAAAAAAGCAATTTCAACTTATCTTGAAGTAATTGAACTTCTTAAAACAGATTGGAATACAACTTTTGGTGCAACCGTAAACAAGTATCAGCAAAAAATTGATGAACTTGCAATTAAAAACAGCAAGTAAGTGCCCGCCCGAAAATTTCAATATTGATACACAGGGGAGGCTATCAGCCTCCCGCTTTAGGCTTTTAGGGTAAGGTCTTGCTCCCATCGCCCGGCAAGGTTTAACACCAGCCGTGTAGGGTGCGGCGATTTTCGACGCACCTATAGCACTGCGATGCAGGAATGTCGGCAAGCGCCATTCCATACAAACTGATACCGTCAACCGTGTAGGATGCGGCAATTTAGACACGCATACTCGATGAGTCCAAATTGACAGCCTGTTTTTGCAGAGATCCTTTTAGGAATTTTGAACAAAAAAACTCTTTTTTGCATAGGATAATTGAGCTCCATTTTTGCCGAAAATCCTTGACTTATCGGTTGCAGAGTGGTAGTATAACTTTCGGTTTTTATAAATATTTATTGAGGTGTTATTATGCAAATGTTACTTTGCCTGTCAATCGCTTTGTTTGCAGGTCTTATGCTTTCGCGTCTTGCCAAGGTGCTCAAGCTTCCCGCAGTTACTGCTTATCTGGTGGCAGGTATTCTCGTCGGTCCTTATCTTTTGGGTGCGTTTGGTGTCAAGGGTCTCGGATTTATCAGTATGGAAGACATAGAATCCTACAGCATAATCTGTGACGTTGCCCTTGGTTTCATTGCTTTTTCAATCGGTAATGAATTCCGTCTTTCTCAGTTAAAGCAAATCGGTAAACAGGCTACTGTTATCGGCATTATTCAGGCTGTTTTTACCACAATTGTTGTTGATGCCGCGTTAATCGGTCTTCATTTCATTATTCCCGATAAATTGCCGCTCCCCACAGCGATAATTCTCGGTGCGGTAGCTTCTGCAACAGCTCCGGCAGCAACACTTATGGTTGTTCGTCAGTATAAAGCAGAGGGTCCCGTTACAAGAATCCTTTTGCCCATCGTTGCTCTTGACGATGCTGTGGGTCTTATCCTCTTTGCCGTTTCATTCGGTGTTGCTAAAGCTCTTATGGACGGACATCTCGATGTTATTTCCGTTGTGGTTGAGCCCGTGCTTGAGGTTGTGCTTTCAATTGCTCTGGGCGCGGTTATGGGCTTCCTGTTCAGCTTTTTCGAAAGATTCTTCCATTCACGCTCCAAGCGTCTTGCAATGAGTGTAACCTTTGTTCTTCTCACCGTTGCACTTTCTATGCTTCAGTTTAAAATCGGCAGAGTACATATTGCCTTTTCATCACTTCTTGTTTGTATGATGCTGGGCACTGTTTTCTGCAATATTTGTGATTTTTCTGAAGAGCTTATGGACAGAATCGACCGTTGGACAGCTCCGTTGTTTGTTCTTTTCTTCGTTATCAGCGGTGCAGAGCTTGAGCTTTCAATTTTCAAGGATGCCACAATTGTTTTAATTGGTGTTGTGTATATTGTTTTCCGTTGCATCGGCAAATATTTCGGTGCATCTGCAAGTGCAAAGCTGGTTAAGTGCGACCCCAATATTGTCAAGTATCTCGGCATTACCTTGTTCCCCCAGGCGGGTGTTGCCCTTGGTATGGCTATGAAAGCAATGACTATCGGTGAAGAGGGCACTATTGTTGCAAACATCGTTCTTTTCTCTGTGCTTGTGTATGAGCTTGTTGGTCCTTATCTTACAAAAATCTCCCTTGAAAAAGCAGGGGAAATTCAGCCCGAAGGTAAGGTCAGCGCACGAGACGCCGCAAAAACAAAATAATACACAAAGACCTGTGAGCTTTAAACTCACAGGTCTTTTTTTATGCCAATTTGGTGAACATATCAAGAATTCTCTTAACGCAAAGCTCAAGGTCAGCTCTTGTGATGTCACCCTTTTCAAGGCCGACTTTAAGGTCTTCGGGGTAGCCGCAGTGCATCTTCATATCGTTGCCCGCCTTAACCTCTTTAACAGGGTCATTTTTAACGCCCCAGTCAGTTGTAACCATACCCTTGAAGCCCCATTCATCACGGAGAATGCAGGTCAGAAGCTCGTAGCTTTCGGAGGTGTGCTGACCGTTAATGAGGTTATATGATGACATAACTGTCCACGGGTCACCCTCTTTAACGCAGATTTCAAAGCCCTTGAGATAAATTTCACGAAGTGCTCTTTCTGAAAGGCGGGAGTCACTTGCAAAGCGGTTTGCCTCCTTGTTGTTGCAGGCAAAGTGCTTCATCGAAACAGCAACCTTCTGTGACTGAATGCCTCTTGTGGCGGCTGCGGCGCATTTGCCGGCTACCAACGGGTCTTCTGAATAATATTCAAAGTTTCTTC
>JBGVFJ010000064.1:0-14817 GCA_045121005.1 Acutalibacteraceae bacterium | reverse complement strand
TTCTTGCAGGCGGTGTTTCCGCAAACTCGGTGCTCAGACAGAGGATGAAGGAAACCTGTGAAAATCACGGCTGGCAGTTATATGTTCCTGAGCTTAAATATTGCGGTGATAACGGTGCAATGGTTGCGTCTCAGGGATATTTTGAATTTCTGAACGGCAACGTTGCCGACCTTGACCTTAACGCGGTTGCGAGTATGAGTATTGAGGAGTAAGCTATGGCAAAGCGTATTGAGAAGTGGGATGTTTTAAAATTTGTTCTGATTTTTACCGTTGTTCTCGGCCATATTGCGGATTATTATGCGGCTGAATCACAGGTAATGCAGAGTTTGTATATGTTTATTTATACTTTCCATATGCCGTTGTTCATTTTTGTTTCAGGTCTGTTTTCAAAGAAAACCGTAAACGAATTCAGAATTGACAAAATTTTCGGATATATGGTTGTTTATCTGTTTTTGAAATTGATTCTTGCATTGTACGGTTTTGTGACAAGTGGTGAGTTTAAAATCACACTGTTTGTTGACGGCGGTCTTCCTTGGTTTATGCTTGCGATGTTTGCGTTTCCTATAATCACTTATCTCGTCAGAAAAGTGAAATTTCCCGTTGTGCTTATAGTGAGCATAATTATTTCGCTGGCAGTTGGTTATTTCAGGGCTGTGGGCAATGTGTTCTCAATTTCAAGAATCATTGTGTATTTTCCGTTTTTCTATGCGGGATATGCCGCTGACCCGAGGATGCTCAAATTTGTCTGCGACAAGCGTTGGGTAAAGGCGGTTTCTGTTGGTGTGTTGGCTGTGCTGGCTGTAGTGTGCTTTGGCTTTGTGGATGAAATTGTATTTCTCAGGCCGTTGCTTACAGGTAAGCATTCCTATTATATGGTTGAAGAGCATTTTGAATATGCATTTGCTCTCAGGCTTTTGTGTTATGTGGTTTCTGCGGTAGCCTGCTTCTGCGTTATGGCGTTGATACCGAACCACACAAAGGTTCCTGCGCTGAGGGTGCTTGGCTCAAGAACTCTTTCGGTTTATGTGTATCATTACATATTGCTTTATATTCTGTTTGACCACCTTCATTTTAAGGAGGCTCTTGCACAGATTCTTCCTTGGTGGGCACTGCTTGTGATGATTCCGCTGAGCTTTGCAATAACAGTTTTGCTCTCGCTGAACATATTCTACAAGCCCCTTGAATATATGATGAATTTACCCTCAACAATCAACCAAAAAATTAAAGCTCGGAGCTGATTGCTCCGAGCTTTTGCTTATTTTACGGTAATTTTAAAAAGTCTTGCGCCGTGGGGATTAACGTCTGCTGCAAAAATGCCGTCGGTTACGGTGTGTTCCTCGTGTTTCCACATATCCCAAACGCTGTATTCAACGCCGCCGATTGAAATGTCTGTGATGTCAAAGGTGATTTCTCTTTCTTTGTCATCTGTGTTGAAAAGGGCAACGTATTTGCAGTTTTTACCATTGGAGGTCCAGATTATTTCACCCTTGCCGTCAGTTTCTTCACGCTTGAACTGTCTTGCACCGCTTGAATTTTTGAGCATATCAATCAGCTCTCTGTTCTGAAGAAGTGAAAGGGTAAATTCATCGTTTTCGCGCATTTCACCGCCCATCATAAGGGGAGAACGGAAAATGCCCCAGAGGGTCATCATTGTTATCTGCTCGTCATGGGTAAAGCGTGTGTAACGGTTGCGGTATTGAGGAAGCTCCTCGGTTTTCTGAATTCTGCCCAAGGGGAGCATATCACAGTCAGGCCATGCGCCCGGCTGAACATATTCCTGCCACGCATAGCAACGCTCAAACATAGCGTGGAGCTTTTCCCATTCATCCCAGAAGTCACCGGTCATTCTCCACATGTTTGCGTGTGCCGCAAGATGCTCGTGCTCCCAGACGGGTGCAGGGCCGGGGGAAAGGCTGAGCACCATATCTCTGCCGCAATTATCGATAGCTTTTCTCAGCATTTCAATTTCCTTGCGTGCGGAATATGGATTGTGCGGAAAAATTTCCGTGTTGGCGATATCGTCACATTTTATGTAGTCAACGTCCCAGGAAGCATACAACTCAAAAATTGAGTCGTAATATTCCTGTGCGCCCTTTTTGTCGGTGAAAAGACCGTACATATCCGGGTTCCATCCGCAGATTGAAGAGGGGTTTGCAATATCTCTTGCGGTAACACCGTCGCATTTGATTTTGGTGTTCTGATGAGCCGCCTGTCTGGGGATACCTCTCATAATGTGAATGCCGAATTTAAGGCCAAGGGAGTGAATATAGTCGGCAATGGGCTTGAAGCCTTTGCCGTTTGCAGAAGACGGGAATCTTTCAACAGAAGGAATAAGGCGCGAATATTCATCCATACAAAGCGGTGCAAAGTAGTTGTAATAAAAGCTGTTGGCTGTTGGTTCTGACCACTGAATGTCACAAACAACATATTCCCAGCCGTAATCCTTAAGGTGCTCTGCCATATAATCTGCATTGGCAAGAAGCTGTTCTTCGTTGACTGCCGCACCGTAGCAATCCCAACTGTTCCAACCCATAGGGGGTGTAGGTGCCAAATCTCGAAAGTTCATATTAATCCTCCTGAATAAGACTGAATTTTGATTTTATACCCTGTCCGTGATAAAGTCCGCCTTTGCCCGAAAGCGCAAAGCTCAGAGCAATACCGATGAAAAGGAATTTCATATTCTCAAAGCCGAACAATTCAAAGCTCAACATAAGTGAAGCAATAGGGCAGTTGGTAACAGCGCAGAAAACGCTCACCATACCCACCGCTGCGCAAAGTGAGGGCGGAAGCCCTGCAATTAACCCGAACAGGCAGCCGAAGGTGGCTCCGATGCAAAGGGTGGGCACAATTTCACCGCCCTTGAAGCCGACGCCGAGGGTAATTGAAGTGAAAATAATTTTCAGTAAAAATGCAATTTTGGGTGCCTCACCCTCAAATGCAGCTTCAATCAGGTTTGTGCCTGCGCCGCTGTAAGCTGTTGTTTTTAAAACGATAGTAAGCAGAATAATTACGGCGGAGCCCACAACTATGCGTATATAAGGATTGGGCAGAAGCTTTTCAATCCATTTGTGGCTCAGATGAAGTGAGCCTGAAAAAAACATTCCCACAAAGGCGCAAAGTATGCCCAGCAAAGCAATTATCAATGCAGATCTGATGTCAAAATCAACACTTTGGGTGATTTCAAAATGCTCTGCATGGCAGCCTGCAAATTTTGCAAAGGATGAAGCAACCAGAGATGAAACCATACACGGCAAAAAAGCCGCATATTGCATGCTGCCGGCTATCGCAACCTCAAGGGCAAAAACGGCGGCGGCAAGGGGAGTGCCGAAAACTGCGGCAAAGCCTGCACTCATACCGCAGGTGATTATAATTCGTTTGTCATTTTTATCAAGCTTAAAAATGCTTCCCAAAAGGCCAGCAACACTGCCTCCCAACTGGAGCGCTGCACCCTCACGGCCTGCTGAACCGCCTGTGAGATGAGTCAGAAGCGTTGAAACAAAAATCAGCGGTGCCATTCTGAAAGGAACACTGTCGTTGCCCCTTTCGGCAGAAAGAACAAGGTTTGTTCCTTTGTCGTTGAATTTTGCCAGTTTATAGATTGTTACAATTATGATGCCTGCAACGGGAAGGCCCAGAATCAGCTCGGGGTGTTCACCGCGAAAACCGTTTACAAGACTCAGCCCTTTGGAAAACAGAATGCCCACACCGCCGGCCACAAGACCTGTGACAGCAGAAATAAACAGCCATTTAAAAAAGGAAACGGCAAGCTTGCCTGTGTCAGTAAGATTTTTTTTGATAGTATCCATATTACCCTCGTGAATTTATTTTTTATACCTCAGCCTGCAAATGTTATCACCTTTTGCAATGCATTGAGGTAACTCAAGTGTTGCGCCGTAGCATTGTCCTATTCCTCTGTCACCGCACATTGCAATGTCGCAAAGGCGGGCGATTTCCTCATCAGAGCAGCCCATTTTCTGCCAACCCTTAACAAGGGGGCAGTAGCCGAAGTCAATAACCAGCTCATCGTCTGAACTTTTTTTGATTTTCATTTCAAAAACAAGTTGGGCAGGGGGGTTAAACAGCGTTCTTTTCAGCCCCTTGAGACTGTCGGTTTTACCTTTTTTGATTAAATCCTTGCCTTGTAAAAGACCGCAACGTTTAATTGCACCGGGAGCAAAATCCTCCCATTCAAGACCTTTTTTGCCGGCTTCGTCACACAAAAGATAAAGCCACTGCGCTCTTTGCTCAAGTTGACCTCTTACTGCCTGAAGTAAAGGATTTTTGATTTTGGGTTCATTTTTAATATTGTTCACAGTATCCCTCTTTTCAATGCAAAACACATTATAGCAGACCTTTGTCGTCAAATCAATAATTAAAAAATTTGACCTTTCTTGATTTTTTACAAATTATTCACATTTATCTATTGACAACGGGCAAAATAGAATGTATATTATTAACAGAGTTAGCACTCACAACCAAAGAGTGCTAACAGTGACAAAGGTGGTGATGAAATGGAACTCAGCGAACGCAAGCAGAAGATTCTCGGCGCCGTTGTGGAGCTGTATATCAGAACAGGTGAGCCTGTGGGCTCAAAGTCGTTGCTTGGTGAGCTTGATATGTCTGTTTCATCTGCTACGGTGCGCAACGAAATGGCAGAGCTTGCCGCTCTCGGTCTTCTTGAGCAGCCCCACACCTCTGCCGGCCGAATACCCACCAACGAGGGTTACCGCTATTATGTTGATCACCTTATGGTCAACAGGCAGATTGACGAATCCCTGCGCAGGCACATTGAGGCGAGCTTCGGTTCGGCGCTGACCGACCCCGAAAAGCTCCTTGAAAGGGCAGGGGAGGTTCTTGCGGACCTGACAGGCTGTGCCGCAGTGAGCACAACCCCTTCGGGTGAAGGTGCTTACATCAGGCGCGTTGAGGCGGTTCCTGTGGGAACGAGAACAGCAATGATTGTTCTTATGACCTCAACAGGCGTAATCAAAAGCAAGGTTGCCCGCAGCGATTTTGATTTGAATGCATCTGTTCTCGAAAGCTTTTACAACGTGGTCAAGGCTTCGTTTGTGGGCAAGCTTCTCTGTGAGGTTGACACCCCGATGATGCAAAGTCTTGTGGCTTCTCTTGGCGGTGATGTTTTTACCCTGCTTCCGTTGATGACGGCTGTTTCGGATCTGGCGCAGGAGGCTGTTCACACCGAGGTTATGCTGGGCGGCCAGTCCAATATACTGCACCACAACAATTACTACGGCAACACCGCTTACGAGCTTCTCGAATTTCTGCGACGCGGAGAGCCTTTGAGCAAGCTTCTCTCTTCCGCTTCCGAAAGCAAGGATGTTGACGTTAAAATCGGTAGTGAAAACCCCTACCGTCAGCTTGTGAAGTCCAGTGTTATCGTTTCAAATTATAATATTGACGGTAACCGCCGCGGTTCAATCGGCATTATCGGACCCACGAGAATTGACTACGCTAATTTAATTCCAAGCGTTAAATACCTCACGGATTTAGTCGGTGAGCTTCTGACGCAGACTTTTAAAGAAGAATGAAAGGATGACCAAGATGGCTAAAGAAAAAAAGGCAAAGGCAAACGAAGCCGAAGAAACCGAAGCCAAGGTTGAAGAAAAGAAGGAGCCCACCGCTGAAGAAAAGCTTCAGGCAGAGCTCAATGAAGCAAAGGACCAGCTTCTGAGAGTGGCCGCTGAATATGACAACTTCCGCAAACGCTCACAGCGTGAAAAGGAATCGCTTTATTCGGAGTGCAAATCCTCAGTTGTCAACGACCTGCTTCCTGTGATTGATAACTTCGAGCGTTGTGTTGCTCCCGGTGAGGACACAAGCTATGAAGATTATAAAAAAGGTGTTGAGCTCACCTACAAGCAGTTTGGTGAGGCACTCAAAAAGCTGGGTATCGAAGCATTCGGCGAAGTGGGCGATGCATTTGACCCCAATCTGCACAACGCAGTGATGCACACCGAGGATGAAAATCTTCCCGAAAACTCAATTTCAAATGTCCTTATGAAGGGCTATAAATTAGGTGACAAAATTATTCGTGCCGCTATGGTAGCGGTAGCAAACTAATTTGACATATATACTTTAGGAGGAAATAATTATGGCAAAAGTAATAGGTATTGACTTAGGTACAACAAACTCATGTGTAGCAGTTATCGAAGGCGGTGAGCCTGTTGTTATCGCAAATGCAGAGGGTGCAAGAACAACTCCCTCAGTTGTAGCTTTCGGCAAATCAGGCGAAAGAATGGTTGGTCAGGTTGCAAAGCGTCAGGCTATCACAAACCCCGACAGAACAATCTCATCAATCAAGCGTCAGATGGGCACAGACTACAAAGTAGCAATCGACGACAAAAAGTTCACCCCTCAGGAAATTTCTGCAATGATTCTTCAGAAGCTCAAGGCTGATGCAGAAGCATATCTCGGCGACACAGTAACAGAGGCTGTTATCACAGTTCCCGCTTACTTCACAGACTCACAGCGTCAGGCAACAAAGGACGCAGGCAGAATCGCTGGCCTTGAGGTTAAGAGAATTATCAACGAGCCCACAGCAGCAGCTCTTGCTTACGGCATTGACAAAGAAAACGACCAGAAGGTTATGGTTTATGACCTCGGCGGCGGTACCTTCGACGTTTCAATCATCGAAATGGGCGACGGCGTTCAGGAGGTTCTTGCAACAGCAGGTAACAACCGTCTCGGCGGTGACGACTTTGACCAGAGAATTATCGACTGGATGGTTGATGAATTTATGAAGTCAAACGGCGTTTCTCTCAAGGGCGACAAAATGGCAATGCAGAGATTGAAGGAAGCAGCAGAAAAAGCTAAAATCGAGCTTTCAGGCGTAACTTCATCAGATATCAATCTTCCCTATATCACAGTTGATGCAACAGGTCCCAAGCACCTTGAGCTTACCCTCACAAGAGCAAAGTTCAATGAGCTTACAGCAGACCTTGTTGAAGCAACAATGGCTCCCGTTCGCCGTGCAATCAGCGACTCAGGCCTTTCAACAGGCGAAATTGATAAGGTTCTTATGGTAGGCGGTTCTTCAAGAATTCCTGCTGTTCAGGAAGCTATCAAAAAGTTCATCGGCAAAGAGCCCTTCAAGGGCATCAACCCCGACGAGTGTGTAGCAATCGGTGCCGCACTTCAGGCAGGTGTTCTCGGCGGTGAGGTTAAGGGTCTTCTTCTCCTTGACGTTACTCCTCTTTCACTCGGTATTGAAACAATGGGCGGTATCAACACAAAGATTATCGAAAGAAATACAACAATCCCCGTAAAGAAGAGCCAGATTTTCTCAACTGCTGCTGACAACCAGCCCTCAGTTGAAGTTCACGTTCTTCAGGGTGAAAGAGAATTTGCAAAGGATAACAAAACTCTCGGCGTATTCCATCTTGACGGCATTCTTCCCGCACGCCGCGGTGTTCCTCAGATTGAAGTAACCTTCGACATCGACGCTAACGGTATCGTTCACGTTTCTGCTAAGGACCTCGGCACAAACAAGGAGCAGTCAATTTCAATCACATCTTCCACAAATATGTCTAAGGAAGACATTGAAAAGGCTGTTCAGGAGGCTGAACAGTTTGCTCAGGAAGATAAACAGCGCCGCGAAGAAATCGACGCACGCAACAACGCTGACCAGCTTGTATATCAGTGCGAAAAGATGCTCAGTGAAGAGGGTGACAAGTTCCCCGAGGCTGACAAGGCTGAAATCACTGCAAAGGTAGATGCTCTTAAAGAAGCTCTCAAGGGTGAAGATATCAACCTCATCAAATCAAAGCAGGATGAGCTTCAGGCAAAGTTCTATGAAATCAGCGAAAAAATGTATCAGGCAGCTCAGGCAGCCCAGGGTGCAGACCCCTCACAGGGTGCCCCCACAGGCGGTGCTGATGAAAACGGCTACTACGACGCTGACTTCAAGGATGTAACAGGCGAATAATTAAATGCAACTAATTTACCGTTCCGTCGTTTTCGGCGGAGCGGTGTATTAAAGTGAGAGGTGCCGTTTTATGGCAGCAGAAAAAAGAGATTATTACGAAGTCCTCGGCTTGCAGAAGGGTGCAAGTGAGGATGAAATTAAAAAAGCATACAGAAAAAAGGCTAAGCAGTATCATCCCGACCTTAACCCCGGTGACAAAACTGCCGAAGAAAAATTCAAGGAAGCTAATGAAGCTTATGAAGTTCTGAGTGATGCCGACAAAAAGGCACGCTATGACCAATACGGTCACGCAGGTGTTGACCCCAACTTCGGCGCAGGGGGAGGAAATCCCTTTGGCGGCGGATTCGGCGGCGGAATGGATTTTGACCTTGGTGATATTTTCTCAAGCTTCTTCGGTGGCGGTGCGGCAGGTGGCTCACGCCGTTCCAACCCCAACGCTCCCAGACGCGGTGAAGATATTCAGGCGAATGTAACCATTTCGTTTGAAGAGGCGGCAAAGGGTTGCAAGCGTACTATCGACGTCAACCGAATTGACACCTGCCCCGATTGCGGCGGCAGCGGTGCAAAGAGCGGCACAAGCCCCAAAACCTGCCCCGACTGTCACGGCACAGGCCAGGTTTCAACTCAGCAGAGAACACCTTTTGGTGTTATTCAGAGTCAGAAGGCATGTTCACGATGCGGCGGCAGAGGTAAAATTATCGAAACTCCCTGCCCCAAATGCTCAGGCAGAGGCCGTTTCACCAAAACCTCCAAGCTTGAAATCAACATACCCGCAGGTATCGACGACCGTCAGGTGCTCAATGTAAGAGGCGAGGGCAACAAGGGTATGAACGGTGGACCTGCAGGCGACCTTCACGTTGGCGTGTTTGTACGCCCCCATCCCTTCTTTGAACGCGACGGCTTCAATGTCTGGTGCGAGGTTCACGTTTCTTACGCTCAGGCAGCTTTGGGTGACAAAATCGTTGTTCCCACTCTTGACGGCAAGGTTGAATATTCACTCCGACCCGGCACACAGCCTATGGATGTGTTCAAGCTTCGTGAAAAGGGTATTCAGAACATCAACGGCAGAGGCCGCGGTGACCAGCTTGTGAGAATCATTGTTGATGTGCCCACAAGCCTTACCGATGAACAGAAGGAGCTTCTCAATAAATTCAACGAAAGCCTTGGCAACAAACAGCCCACGGGCGAAGAAAAGAAAACTGGCTTCTTCGGTAAAAAGAAAAAATAAAAAATTCAGACCTTCCGTTTTGGAAGGTCTGTTGCACTTTATAAATATTTTTTCAGGTTTTCTTCAAAGCCGCCCATGTGAAAATCTTCAGCTGTTTCGTCCTTGCTTCCTAAATCCTCACACATATGTGAAATCTGCTCGGGCTGAATGGGAAAGGGGATTTTTCTGCGGTAGCAGAATTCAGCCACGGCAACAACAGGTTTCTTTGGCAGGTGAAGAATAACTGCCTTTGCTTTGACGGCAGAAGTGAGTTGCTTCACCATTTCGTTGTATGTCATCTTTGTTTTGCCGAACAAATCACACATCTCATTTTCTCCCGTCAATGGTGTGTGGCTAATTATTGCACGGCTGACCTCGTCAATGTAAATCGGATGCTCAATGGCTTTTCCGTCACCGAAAACAGGCACAATATGAAGCGTTTTGGCAAAGCGGAGAATTGTATCAAAGCTCCGACACCCTTTGCCGTAAACAAGCGAGCAACGGAGGATTGAATATTCCAACCCCGAATTTTTGATATGCTCTTCAGCAGAAAGCTTGCTGAGGGCGTATTCATATTTTTTCTCGAGATATACATTAATGGAGCTGAGAAAAACGATTTTCTTGATATTGCTTCTTTTGCAGAAATCAATAACCTTTGCCGTGCCGTCAGCATTTGTTCTGAATACATCATCACTGCCGGGATTCTGCGAATTTGTGATTGCGGCAAGGTGAATACACACGTCAGCGTCAACGGGAGGGGTATTCTCAAGGCTGTCAAGCGTTCCTTTCACTTTCACAAAGCCCGCAGGCAAGTCGATGTCTTTTCTGCAAAGGCAATATACTTTTTGGAATCGGCTGAGGGCGGCAATGTCTTTCATAAGCTGTCTGCCAACAAAACCGCTTGCGCCTGTTATAAACAAATTCATTGTAAGCTACCTTTCGTTATAAGCCCGGTCCGTAGAACGGCTCAATCAAAAATGATGCAACCATGCTCAAAACAACAAATGCCGACATAACGATAATATAGGGCTTTTTGTTAAGCTTTGCAAGGCAATCGAGAATCGTAGGGTCATCCTTTTTGATAACCGTGAAGAAAATCAAAAACTGTGACAGCAATGCGGCTGTCTGCCAGCGGGGAGCTTCAATAATTGTAAAAATCAGCGCAACACTTACTCCGAGAGTTAGAATAAAAAATGCTCCCGAAATTATTTGCTTCTTTTCTTTTCTTGTGATATAATATGTCCAAAGTGCAAAAAAACCTAAAGCTACGGGCAGGAAAAACAGCGAAAAATTCTTGATGAATTCTTCGTTTACAATGCTGTTTTTAAATCCGCCGAGCATACCGAAAACATCATCCTGAAAATAATAGGAGTCGATGTATGCCTTGTTTTCAACCTCGGTGCCAAGGCGCTCAGCCATATAAGCGTAAAGCTCGTCCCGTGTCATTTTAATTGTGCTGTTTGCAAAAAATCCGCAATATACAGCGCTCACAAAAGACACAGCCAATCCTGTCGCGGCAGATAAAATTCTGCCAAGCTTTTTGTCAGCGGTGATTATGTTGTAAATCTGCACCGCCAGCACGGCAGGGTAAAAAGAAAAAGCAAAAGCGTAATGGGTGAAAATTGCCGCAACACAAATTACGGGGCAAAGCCAGTGAAACCCCTTTTTGCCCGACAGAATTGCACACAAAACCGCAAACAGACTCAGATAGATGTCATAAGTGCCCACCCAGTTTGAAAACTGAAGCAGACCGTAAGGGGAAACGATAAAAAGTATTGCCGTTAAAAAAAGGAAATCGTTGTTTTCTTTAATCGACTTTTTGAAGGTGTAAACACCCATAGCAAAGAATGCTACAATGCTGAGCGCATAAACGGTGATGTTCAATGCAAAAATTTGCCCTATTGTGATATGGGGAGTCAGAAGCGTGAGAATTGAGCCGATGAATGTGCGGGAGCCTAAATAGAAATTGAAATCCAAGAGATAAAGTGTAGCTGCAGGATGAGCAAGAAAGGTTGAAATTTCTGCCGTCATCTGCACCGCTCTCACCGCAAAAAATATCAGCGCAACGGCAAGCACAGCGTACCTCACCGTGTTGCGGTCTTTTATAAGCTTGTTCAAAAAATCACCTCAGAAGAGAAAATTCCTTTTTTCAATCTTAACATAAATCAAACTAACAGTCAAGGAGACAGTATGAATCCTGTAAGCCAAGTGAAATCAAAGCTTTCCGCGGTGTTTTCAATCATGGGAAGTGTCAAAAACATAATATTGCAAAAGCCGATTCTCGCAATTTATGACACCACTAAATTGTGCAATCAGCGTTGCCCTATGTGTAATGTCCGCAAGGAATGTTCTGAGCAGATGTCACTTGATGAGATTGAAAAAACAGCCAAAGCGCTGAGCAATTTCGGCGTGAGATATGTGTTTGTTCAGGGCGGTGAGCCTTTAATCAGAAAAGATATTATCGACATTGTTGATATTTTTATTAAAAATTCAATCAAGCCCACAATCATCACAAACGGCGTTCTTCTCACCCGTGAGCTTGCTGTGGAACTTGCCGGAAGGCGCTGTAACCTTTCAATCAGCATCGACTCTCTTCAGAAAGAAAAATATGCTTATCTCCGCGGCTCCGACGATTTGACCCGTGTTACGGAAATAATTGACAGCATTGCCGATATTACCCAAAGAAGAGGTAACTGGGCAATAACCTCCACCATCACAAAGCAGTCCTCTTTTGAGGATATAATGGATATATACGAATATTCAAAGCAGAAGGGCTTTATGTTTGCTATCAGACCGTATATTTCCGTTCTGGGTGTTGCAGGCAGACCCGACGAACAGCTCACCTATGATGAAAAAGATGTTCTTGGCATTTTTGAATATTTCCTCAAAAAAGCCAAAAAAGAAAATTATCTTGCCTACCTCATTTACCGAGAGCATATAAAATACATAAAAGGGGAGCCGTTGCCCCCTTGCGATGCAATGAAATCTTCATTCCTCCTCAAAGAAAACGGTCAGCTTTCACCCTGCATTGAAATGCCTGATAAAAATTTCACTGTTGAAACCTTTGCGGCTGATAAAAAGAAATACGAACAGGCAATAAAAAAATGCAACACAGAGCACCCCTGTTTTTATAACGATGCCCGCGAAATCGGAATTCTTTACAGAAATATCCCCAAGCTTATTCTTAATTCGCCGAGAATTCTGGCTCAGATAATCAAATATAAAAGCTTCTTTTAAAATGAGCTTGTATCACTTCGGTGGTACAAGCTCAAAATTTTATCAGTTCTTTATATTTCCTTAATACCCCTTGCATAATCGGGTGATATATTTTAAACTGAAAAATAAGATAGGAGGTATCCTTATGCGTAAAATAACAGCCTTGGTTTTGTGTCTTGCTTTGCTTTTGCTCAGCGGATGCACAGATAAAATCGGAGCTGAAGAAGAAACGTCAACCGATGCCCCTAAAAAGGAAGTTGAACTTATAAGGGACTTCCCGAAGGGTGCATTTGTCACAACCGTGACTGTGCCTTACAAAAATGCAAGCTGTGTTGACATCAGCGGAGATTATCTTTATATGTCGGTGTATGACCGTTATCAGGCTGACGGCACGGATACGCTGGTTTCTTACAACGTGAAAACCTGCGACAAAAGAGTGCTGTTTGAACTGCCTTATGACGGGAGGTATGATGACTGCTTCATTGATGCGGTGCAGACCGATGGCAAATGGCTTGTGTGGGAAGTTTGCGGTCTTATGACAGGTCACTACGGCGCAATATACGTTATGAATCTTCAAAGCGGAGAAATACGCCATGCAAAAGAAATGGGTAGATTCAGTAATTCTTCACCTGTTTTGTTGACCGGTAAGGTTGTCTGGAGTGAATCGGACGAAGAAAGCTCCGCGATATATGTTTATGATTGCAACAGCAAAAGCACCGAGGAAACTGCAAAGCTCAAAAACCCGAACATTTCTCTTGCCGCCGACGGGGATAAAATTGTGTGGTACGCTGACGGAGAATTTACGGTTTATAACTGCGCTGACGGAAAAACTGAAAAAATAAAATCATCTGCTCAAAACGTGAGAGCACTCGCTCTCAAAGAAAACAGAATTATAGCAGACTGTGACAATCGCGTGACGGTTATTGACATTGAAACCAAAGAAATTCAGAAGGCACAGCTTGGCGCGGAAAGCCTTGCCGTTACCGATGATTACGTTGCCTGCAAGTTGAGCGGAATAGTGAATTTTATAAGAACTGACAGCCTGACAGAAAACGGAAAGCTTGCACGCTATTACGTCAACGCAATAGGCACCGACGGCAACCGCCTTGTCACCGTGTCTGAAAATGAAGGCAAATATGCTAACGATGACGGCACACTCATCGACCAACTGTGGGTGCACATATACGATTTTGATAAACTTACGGAGGTTACACAATGAAAAAGATAATATCATTATTTTTAGTTTTGGTGTGTTTGTTGGCATTATCTGCCTGCATAAAAAACGGTGATGCCAAGGATGTAAAAATTAACCAAATCAGTTCCGAACTTTACACGCAGGATGAAATATCAGATGCATTAAACATTGCAATTAACTATTTCGAAAAAGAGTTTGAGGGCTGCACTCTCAAAGAGATTGAATATATTGGTGATGACGAAAACGCAGGCTATCAGGAATTTGCCGAGAGGAATAATTCGCAAGACGTAATGGTCTTTGTGTCAACCTTTGACGTAGATTCTTCCGGCGGTGACGGCTCATTGAATCCAAACTCCACCTACGAAAATTGGAAATGGATTTTAGTGAGAAATGCAGACGAAAAGTGGGAGCACGTTGACCACGGGTATTGATTTAAGGGGATAAAATGATGAAAAAGTTTGCTGTAGTTCTATCGGCTTGCGTAATTATTGCCTCGTTAGTATGGGGAATATCTCTTGCTAAATGTGAAATTTTATCCGACAAATATAATGATGATTTTGAATATGCGTATCATAGTAATTCAATGATAAGCAACGATGTGGAAAGTTTTAAAGTTCTTGAATGTGATGATGAAAGTGCCAAAGTATATTATTATTCTGAAAAGTCGGGCAATGTGCTGACTTTTGAAAAGCAAAACGGTAAATGGGTAGAAAAAGATTGGGAAGTTATATGGTCGCAAACAGGAAGTGCATCAGGAGTTGTGTGGCCGTATATCCTGCAGTTTTTTGAAACCGGGATGTAAAAATAGGGCAGGGGCTTGCTCCTGCCGTTTTTTATGTATCTTTTCCAATCCTCAGTTCTGCGGACAGCAAATTTGCCCGAATTTTTTTGCAGAATTTTGTAACGTTTATTGATTTTCCTTATCTAATAGTAAAAAGCGAAAGGAAAACCAAAATGAAAAAATCAATAAATGCTTTTGCGCCTGCTTTGTTTTATGCTGTTTTACCCGTGATCCTGATTTTGTTAAGAATATTTGGTTATAAGGTCGTTTTTGATGAATACTGCCTGCTTTTTCTGCTTGCAATGTATGTGATTGTTTCCGTTGCTTTTGCAGTTATGGCTTGCCGCAAAAGAATGAAAATGAAAGTTGAGCTGAAACCGCTTGAGTCAATTCTTTCGGTGCTGTTTTTGACAGCAAGCTGGTTTGTTTTCTTATTTAAAGAAAATGGAACTGTGTCGGGGTGTATGGTTATT
>JBGVFJ010000063.1:0-22989 GCA_045121005.1 Acutalibacteraceae bacterium | reverse complement strand
TTTCTTCCGCAAAGGGGGTCTCTGTGAATGTTGAGGGCAGGGGTGAGCCAGATGCCGAGATTGTTTTCTCTCACTTCTGCACCGCCTGCGGCACCAACTTCAAAAATGAGCTCGGGATTCCAGGTGCAGGCAAGGAGTGTTGCGCAGGGCCACGCTGTGGTGGGAATGCCTGTGCAGGGCTCAAGACGAAGACCTGCAGGACCGTCTGCAGTGGGAACAGGGGGGACGCCCAAACGCTCAAGACCGCCAAAGCAGCCTGTGTTAGCAACGCCTGTTGGTCCGTGACCGCCGACAAAGTCCATAAGCTCATCCGTTGTGAACTGAGCCACAAATTCATCCATTGTAATGCTTTCACCCACAAGGTCAAATTTAACCTCGTTTTCGGGCTTCACAGCGCCTGTGGGCTCGTTTTTGCCGTAGTAGTAGCATTCTTCCCCGGTGGGGAGTGCTTCGTAGCTGCCATCGGCAAGAAGGCGTTTTTTGAGCTTAAAGGGCTTGCACCAACTGTTGAGCTGAAGTGCAACGGTGTCTTCTTTAACTTCATATTCAAATGTGAGCTTCTCTGCACTTCTTACGTCTGTGCCGAGATAAAATTCATAATTGCCTTTTTCGAGCACGTAAGCTGACTTCTGCACCTTGCCAAGGTCGTCAAAGCTTGCCATATCGTTCACGCTGAATGTGAGGGCAACTGTTTCACTTTCACCGGGGGCGAGGAGTGAAGTCTTTTTGTAAGCTGCAAGCTCTTTCTCCGGCTTGCCAAGTTTGCCCTGGGGAGCGCTGTAATAAAGCTGAACAACCTCTTTACCTGCAACAGCACCTATGTTTTTAACAGTTGCAACTGCCACAATTTTGCCGTCTGATTCAACACATACCTTTCCGCTCAGTTCAAAATCGGTGTATGAAAGACCGAAACCGAAAGGATAACGTACGCTTTCCTTTGCCATTGTTTCAAAGTAGCGGTAGCCAACAAAAATATCGTCTGAATAATCCACGTGGTCAAAGCATTCCCAGAAGTCATCCTTGCAGGGGTAGCAATCGTAGCTCTTAGCGATTGTGTCTGCCATTTTACCCGAGGGGTTAACGTCACCGCAAAGGATGTCTGCAAGAGCTGTGCCGCCCTCCATACCGCCTTGCCAACCAAAAACAACTGCCTGAACCTTGTCATTTTCTGCAAAATATTCGCAGTCGATTGTGGCGCCTGAGTTGATAACAATAACAACCTTTTTAAAAAGCTCACAGGCTCTGTCTATAAGATTTTTTTCAAGGTCAGAGAGATAATAGTCACCGCCCTGAGGTCTGCGGTCAACACCCTCTGCAGAAAAACGGCTGATGGTAATGATTGCGGTGTCAGCATTTTTTGATGCGTCAACAATCAGCTCATCCGGTACCTCTGCTTCCACAACGTGCATTGCAGCAAAGGTGTCGTATGTCATATCGTCACGTTCTGTGCAGAATTCCATATTGTTAACAATATCCCAACGGGCGTTAATCTGCTCCTGTGTGAGCACGTTCACACTTTCGCGCTTGACATATTCCTTATAAAACTCAACAAGGGGCATATATACCTTTACCTTGCCTTCATTTTCTTTGAGCTTGAAGCCGTCAAAAACGTTGCGGATGTAGGGAGTGTGTACGTCACCGCTTCCGCCGCCGCCTTTGATGTATTCAATTGTAGCCTTGCCGAAAAGAGCAACGCTTTCACCGTTTTTGAGGGGGAGGGCATTGCCGATATTTTTAAGAAGAACAATACCTTCTGTAGCGGCCTTTCTTGAAAGCTGTGTGTGCTTCACAGAAGCTGTAACACAGCGGCCGTCTTCGCCCAAAGGCTTGCACGGCTGATACCTGAATCTTGCATATTTTTCCATAATAAATCACCTCTGCCTTTTATTCTATCATAAAACTGCATAATTGCAACATAAAAATTGCCGGGTGTTGTCATAAACACCCGGCTGAAATTTATCTGTTTGTATCAGAATTTAAGAAGATATGCAAGCGCGTTGAATATGTTTGTGAAAAAGTTTATGAAACCGGCAAAGGCTTCTTCTACGGCATTGCTGTGCTGTGTATAAGGCTCATCAACCTGAAGAGTAAACCCACCGTCAATATATTCATACAAGTCTGTTTCAATTGTTCCGCTGGCTTCATCAAGGGTTATTGTGCGCACACCGTAAGGTCCTGACTTTGAAAACTGACAGCCGTAAGTCATACCGAGAGTTATTCCGTCCCACACGCCGGTGAATCCGCTTGTGTGCCAATGACCAAAGAATGCACCCGCAACGTTTTTATTTTTCCATGCGGCAAACTCTGCGGTTGATGCGCCGGGTTTGATGATTCCTTCAGCGTAGCCGTGGGCAATATCGTCTCTGAGGCGGTATGTTTTTGCACCGTCGATAATGGCGCCTTCGTCAAAAATACTGCATTCCTCATAGAGGTTACCCATATCATCAACGGGAATGTGCTCAAATACAACCGAGGGCACACCGTTCGTGTTGTATGAAGTGAACCATTCAAGCTGACCCTGAGTGAAGCCGCTGCCGTTATCAAGCATCCAGATTCCGAATGCAGCTTCATCAGATTTTGAAGAAAGCACAGGCAGATAAAAGTCGATTTTACCCTCTGCATCATCTGACATATCAAAGGCTATGCAACCGGGATATTCGGCATAAATCTTGAGCCAGTCTTCGTTTGTAACGTCACTTTTATAGTCATTGTTTCCCTGGGCCACAGCGTAGGGGATACCTGATTTTTCAAGTGGAGCAAATATCTGCTTAACCGCTTTTTTAGTGTTTTCAAGGGTCGCGGCATAGTCACCGTCAACTGTTACACCTTCTTTGAAAATCTCGCTGTCAGAAATATCTCCTGCGCGTGAATCCTCAACCAGGTCACCCGTGATAACAATAAAATCAGGGTCAGTTTCTTCTATTGATTTTTCAATAAATTCAACAAGTCCGTCTGCAAGGCAATGGTCTTCCTGAGGGTCGGTTATCTGAAGAATTGTAAACTTACCGTCATCACCGAATCTGAGATTTTTATCTTCTGCCGCAACGGCACCCAATGACAGGCAGGAGAAAACAATGCAGATGCTCAGGGTAAGTGCAATAATTTTTTTCACTTTTATCACTCCTGTTAAAAATGCCCGTGTTGCACGGGCATTGCTTTTATACTTCTTTGATTGAGCCGAGAAGACCCGCAAGGGACTGAATTTCTGACGGGATAATAATCTTTGTTGCCTGACCGTCTGCAGCAGCTTCAAAAGCTTCAAGAGCCTTGAGCTTAATCACTCCGTCACCGGGCTTAGCGTTGTTAATCATCTCAATACCGTCTGCGGTAGCCTTCTGTATTTTGAGAATAGCCTCAGCTTCACCCTCAGCCTCTCTGATTTTAGCTTCCTTAACAGCTTCAGCTCTGAGAATTGCAGATTCTTTTTCAGCCTCAGCACGAAGAATAGCAGATTCCTTTTCACCTTCAGCCACAAGAACAGCAGATTTCTTTTCACCCTCTGCCTGCAAAATCTTTTCGCGGCGTTCACGCTCAGCCTTCATCTGCTTTTCCATTGAATCCTGAATCTCTTTGGGAGGCATGATGTTTTTGAGCTCAACACGGTTGATTTTGATGCCCCATGCATCAGTTGCAACGTCGAGCACATTTGTAATCTGGCTGTTGATAGTGTCGCGGGAGGTGAGAGTTGCATCAAGCTCCATGTCACCGATGATGTTACGAAGAGTGGTGGCTGTGAGGTTTTCAATAGCCATCATAGGTCTTTCAACGCCGTAGGTGTAAAGCTTGGGGTCAACAATGCGGAAGAAAACAACTGTGTCAATCTGCATTGTAACGTTATCCTTTGTGATAACGGGCTGGGGAGGGAAGTCCACAACAGCCTCTTTGAGTGATACGATTTTTGCCACACGGTCAATAATCGGAATTTTAACGTGAAGCCCTGTTTCCCAGGTTGTGTGATAAGCGCCCAGACGCTCAACAACATAGGCTTTGGCCTGAGGAACAATCTTGATGTTGGTGACAACAAGCACCAGAAGAATAACAAAAATAACGCCTAAAATAATTGCAAGTTCCATATTATATCTCCTTTATTTTTTGGTAACGGTGAGGGTGTTGCCGTTAACAGCGGTAACAGTAACGTACTCGCCCTCGCTGATTTTTTCTTCGCTCACAGCCCGCCAATAAACATCACCAACAATAACTCTTCCGTCTGTTGCTGAAATATCGGTTTTTGCAAGCGCTGTTTTGCCAATGAGCAAATCGTTGGATTCAGCAAGCTTTTCTGACTTGGTTTTCTTAAAAAACTTCTTGCTCAGGAACATTGTAATTCCCGAAATCACCAGAAAAACTGCAAGCTGAATGTAAAAGTTTTTGACCCATACCGAAAGTATGGCGGCGATTATTGCCCCGGGCACAAACCAGATTGAAACAAGACCGACGGTCAGCGCTTCAATCACAAGAAAGCCTCCTGCGGCAATCATCCACATTATCCAGATATTATTCTGAAAAAATTCAATCATAAAATTCCCCCTTCTGATTGTTAATTGTGGATTTCATCCGATTTTATAATATCACAAAGAAATTCGGTTTTCAATATATCCCACTTGCAAAACCGACGAAAAACAGCAGGTGTTTTATTGCAATATGACAAATAATTAACAAAAGCAGCCACCGAAGTGACTGCTTGAAATTAATCGTTATTCATCATCTGGTAGTTAAGAGTCATAAGGCTGTCGTTGAGGTGAACGTTTTCGCTCACAGTTCCCGGAAAATTAGCCGTTACATCATAGTGGCTGAAATTCCAGAAATTGTTAATGCCAAGACTCACGAGCTCTCTTACAATATCTTCGGCTGCAGCCTCGGGAATGCAAAGCACCGCAACGGTAGGGGAGTTTTCATTGCAGAATTCACCCAATGAGCTCATATGGCGGATTTCCATACCGTTAACAGCTTCGCCTGCGAGGGTTTTGTCGCTGTCAAAAAGTCCGATAATGTTGAAACCGCTTTTAGCAAACTTCATATGTGAAGCAATTGCCTTGCCCAGATTTCCCATGCCAATGATAATTGCTTTGTTGCCGTTGTTTACGCCAAGAATTGTGCCGATTTCGTTGTATAATTGCTCCACATTGTAGCCGTATCCCTGCTGACCGAATCCGCCGAAGCAGTTAAGGTCCTGACGGATCTGCGACGCTGTGAAGCCCATTTTTGATGACAGCTCTTTTGAAGAAATTCTCACAACACCGTTCTTTTTGAGGTTGCCCAAAAAGCGGTAGTAGCGAGGAAGTCTTTTAATAACCGACATCGAAATGTTATCTGCTTTGTTTGGCATAAGTTACCTTCCTTATTCGCAAAGTTTGCGGACAGTGTCCATAACGTAGTCACCAAAATCACTGCAGGTGCATCCGTTGTCGCGGCCTGTAATCTGGAACTTCTTCTCTTCGTACATGCAAATGTCAAGAGCTCTTTCAAGAAGGTCAGCCTTCTCCTGCTCACCGATGTGAGAAAGAAGCATAACAGAAGCGCGGAGCATTGAGCAGGGGTCAGCATACTGACCGCGGCCTTCTCTCATCATTCTGGGGGCTGAGCCGTGGATAGCTTCAAACATAGCGTATTTTTTGCCGATGTTTGCGCTGCCGGCTGTGCCTACGCCGCCCTGGAATTCAGCAGCTTCGTCTGTGATGATATCACCGTAAAGGTTGGGAAGAATGAATACTTTGAAATCTGTGCGGCGCTTTTTGTCAATAAGCTTAGCTGTTGTGATGTCAATGTACCATTCGTCTGTGATAATTTCGGGGTAATCCTTGCCGATGTTTTTGCAAAGGTTAAGGAACTTACCGTCAGTTGTTTTGATGATGTTGGCTTTTGTGATGATAGAAACTCTTTCTTTTTTGTTTCTTCTTGCATAGTCATAAGCCAATTTTGCAATTCTTTCGCAGCCTTCAGTTGTTGTAACAACAAAGTCAACTGCAAGGTCGTCTGTTACGTTAACACCCTTTGAACCAACTGCATATGCACCCTCTGTGTTTTCACGGAAGAATGTCCAGTCAATACCTTCTTCGGGAACCTTAACGGGACGAAGGTTTGCAAAAAGGTCAAGAGCCTTTCTCATTGCAACGTTTGCGCTTTCGATGTTGGGCCAGGGGTCGCCTGCCTGAGGAGTTGTTGTGGGTCCCTTAAGAATAACATGGCAGGCCTTGAGCTCAGCCATAACATCATCGGGGATAGCCTTGTTGGCTGCAACGCGGTTTTCGATGGTGAGGCCGTCAATTACCTTGAACTCAACCTTGCCCTCGGCAACCTTGTCTGCGAGCATATATTCAAGCACTCTTGCGCTTTCTTTTGTAATGATGGGGCCGATGCCGTCACCGCCGCAAACGCCGATGATGATTTTATCAAGCTTTTCGTAATCAACAAAGTCGCCCTGAGCCTTGATAGCGTCTGAACGGTCGCTCTGTTCTCTTACAAGAGCTTCAAATTTTTCTACTGCATTTTTAATCTGTGCTTCAGTCATTGTAATTCTCCTTTATGAATTTTCACGAGTGTAGTCAAGAAGACCGCCTGCAAGAATAATCTGAACCTGACGCTCTGAAAGCTGATAATCAAGCTCATATTCTTCACCTGTTGTCTTGTTTTTAAGAACAGCGGTTTTGCCGTTTGAAATCACGTCTCTGATTTCGGGGAGGCAAAGCTCGTCGTTTACGCTGATTTTGTCATAGTCCTCACTGTTTTTGAATGTGAAGGGAATGATGCCTGCATTAACAAGGTTTGCGCAGTGGATTCTTGCAAAGCTCTTTGTGATAACAGCCTTGATGCCGAGGTAAAGGGGAACAAGAGCTGCGTGCTCACGTGATGAACCCTGACCGTAGTTGCTGCCGCCGATGATAATACCTTCGCCGGCTTCCTTACAATGCTCGGCAAACTTTTCATCGCACTGCTTGAAGCAGAAGTTTGAAAGGTAAGGGATATTTGAACGGTAGGGGAGAATCTTTGCGCCTGCGGGCATAATATGGTCGGTTGTGATGTTGTCGCCAACCTTGAGCACAGCCTTTGCGCAAATCTCTTCGGGAAGAGGCTTTGTTGTGGGGAAGGGCTTGATGTTGGGGCCGTAAAGAACCTCAACGCTGTCTGCTTCTTCAACTGAAGCGGGCATTGTAATCATATTGTCGTTGATGATGAATTCATCGGGCATTTCAATTTCAGCAGCTTCGCCAAGTTCTCTGGGGTCGGTGAGAACACCTGTGAGAGCTGATGCGGCAGCTGTTTCGGGGCTTACAAGGTAAATGCCTGCGTCAGCAGTACCTGAACGGCCCTCGAAGTTTCTGTTGAATGTTCTCAGAGAGATACCCTCTGAGTTGGGTGACTGACCCATGCCGATGCAGGGACCGCAGGCAGATTCAAGAATTCTTGCGCCGGCGTCAATGATGTCGGCAAGAGCACCGCAGCGTGAAAGCATATTGAGAACCTGCTTTGAGCCGGGAGCAATTGAAAGGCTCACATCGGGGTGAACTGTTTTGCCCTTGAGGATAGCTGCAACCTTGAGCATATCAAGAAGTGATGAGTTTGTGCATGAACCGATGCAAACCTGGTCAACCTTGATTTTGCCGATTGCTTCAACTTCCTTAACGTTGTCGGGCATGTGAGGCATAGCTGCAAGGGGAGCAAGAGTGTTGAGGTCAATTTCAATAACCTCGTCATAAACTGCATCTTCGTCAGCCTTGAGCTCAACCCAGTCTTTTTCTCTGCCCTGAGCTTTAAGGAAAGCCTTGGTAATTTCGTCTGAGGGGAAGATTGATGTTGTTGCACCAAGCTCAGCACCCATGTTTGTAATTGTTGCTCTTTCGGGAACGGAAAGTGTTTTAACACCTTCACCGCCGTATTCAACAATTTTGCCTACGCCGCCTTTAACAGACATAATGCGAAGCACTTCAAGAATAATATCCTTTGCGGCAACCCAGGGCTGAAGCTGACCTTTGAGGTTAACTCTTACCATCTTGGGCATTGTTATGTAGTAAGCGCCGCCGCCCATTGCAACTGCAACATCAAGACCGCCTGCACCCATAGCAAGCATACCGATACCGCCGCCTGTGGGAGTATGGCTGTCAGAGCCGATGAGAGTTTTGCCGGGGATACCGAAGCGCTCAAGATGAACCTGATGGCAGATACCGTTGCCGGGGCGTGAAAAACGAAGACCTCTCTTCTTAGCAACACTGCCGATAAAGCGGTGGTCGTCAGCGTTTTCAAAGCCTGTCTGCAAGGTATTGTGGTCAATGTAAGCAACTGAAAGCTCAGTTTTAACTCTGTCAATACCCATAGCTTCAAATTCAAGGTAAGCCATTGTGCCGGTAGCGTCCTGAGTAAGAGTTTGGTCAATTCTGAGACCCACTTCACTGCCGACAGTCATATCACCTGAAAGAAGATGGTTTTTAATAATCTTCTGTCCAATAGTATAACCCATTGTGTCGTCCTCCTGAAAATAATTTAACACACTTGTGCAATTTTTTAACAAACTTTATTATATAGTTTTTACCCGCCTTTGTCAATCCATTTTCAATACATAATGGAATTATTTTTCGCCTCGAATGTAGCATTATTGACATTTTTATTTATAGGATTTATAATATATTTGTATAAAAGGAGGGATTTCTATGAAAACTCGTTTACATAAAATTATTTCTATATTCCTTGTCGCGGTGATGCTCCTCACCGCCGCACCCCTTAGCGGCTTTGTCGGTCTCGACCTCAACCTCGACTGGCTCAACCTCACCACCAAAGCAAGTGAAACGACTTATAACGGCGAATGCGGAGAAAATGTAAATTGGAATCTTGATGCTGGTACAGGTGAACTCGTTTTAAGTGGTACAGGTCCAACCTATGATTATGATTATATCAATTTTATGGAAGAAGCTTCTTGGAGTAAATACAGTGAGTTAATAAAAACTGTTGTGGTAGAAGAGGGGATAACGGCTATTGGCAAATTTATATTTAATACATTGCCTAATTTCACAAGTATAGTTTTACCTGATAGTCTGAGACGTATTGGTAATGCTGCATTTAACGAGTGTGAAGCACTTGTAGATATTACCATAGGAGACAATGTTTCTGAAATCGGAAACGGGGCTTTTGAAGATACGGTATTTTATTCTGACCAATCGAATTGGGAAAACGGGGTTCTCTATCTTAACAATTATCTTATTGATGTAAAAAGCAGTGTTATAGGAGATTTTGTAGTAAAAGAAAATACAACGCTTATCGGAAGACGTGCGTTTCAATACCGTTCCGGTATAAAAAGTGTAACTTTTCCCATAAGCCTCTTGTATATAAATCAAGATGCATTTGAAGAATGTACCGGAATTACAGCGTTTAACTATCCCGGAACACTGGAACAGTGGAATTTAGTTAGTGTCGATTATGGTAATGGCAATTACGGAAAAGGTAACGATATTATAAAAAAATATTTGATTATCGGTACTGATTCGGGAAGTTCACAATACTTATCAGGCAGGTATGGTGCAAATTCAACTTGGACTTTATACGGAAATGGAGAATTATTAATTAGCGGAAGTGGAGCACCTTATTCAAATTCTTCTTCAGGAGATTCTTGGGAACAGCATATTTCAAAAATTAAAAAGGTTACAATTAACGATGGTATAACAGGCATCAAAGCAGGTGCTTTCAAAGATTGCGAAAACCTTGTTGAAGTAACACTTCCCGAAAGTGTTACCGTGATTTGGCATTCAGCTTTTGAAAACTGCACAAGTCTTAAAAGTATAACTATCCCTTCGAAAGTGAAAAATATTTACGGCGGAACCTTTTGTAATTGCACAAGCCTTGAAAATATTACAATTTTAGGTGAAATTGAGACTGTAGAAAGTGAAGCTTTTAGAAATACAGCACTGCCGTTTGATGGAAATGAATTATATATTCAAGGGCACCTTGTCGAATTGAAAGAAAGCATAAAAGGCCATTACACTGTCAGAGATGGAACAATCGGTATCGGTGGCAGTGTGTTTGAGGGTATGAAAGAAATGACGAGTATCACCATACCCGAAGGTGTTAAATACATAGGAAATGATGCATTTTTGAATTGTAGTGGGTTAACAGAATTAACAATTCCAGAAGGATGTGCAACTATATACGATTATGCATTCTGTGGTTGCAAAAATCTTGAATTCTTGAAATTGCCGACAAGTATAACTTATGTTGAATGCGATGATGCTTTTGCATCATTAAGTGATACAAAAATACTTTATCCCGGTACTGAATCTCAATGGAAGTCCATATCTTGGGGCTACTATAGCCTATCTAACGACTATTTTGATTGTCTTATTTTGGAATGTGACTCTGATAGGCCGTACTATCGAGTATCAAAGTGCGGAAATAATGCATATGCGAAATTATATACTGATGGTGAACTTTTAATTTATGGTTATGGAGAAATGCGTAGTGATATATACGATGAGTATATGGGATATGAGAGCTTTTCGTGGACTTGGCAGTATAAAAAATCTGAAATAATGTCAATTACTGTTTCAGAAGGAATAACATATATACATCCTAGCGCATTTACTAATTGTCCTAACATTGTAAGTATCAGTTTGCCAGTGAGCTTAAGGACTATAGATACCAATGCTTTTGCTAATTCCAAAATTGAAACAGTATATTTTGCCGGTTCAGTAGTGCAATGGAATGCAATCGGATATAATGATTGGGGAAGCAGTACCCCTGAAGTTGTTTTTGGTGTATCTCATGAGCATTATTATTCAACTGAAGTAACAAAGGAGCCGACATGCACATCAACCGGTATGGTTTTATATAGTTGTGCTTGCGGCCGGAATTACACTGAAGTTTTGCCGATGGCAGAGCACACACTTGAGATTTATCATTTGGAACCCACTTGTGTAAATCAAGGTTACGAGTGTGATAAATGTTCCGCTTGTGGCGAAGAGTTTAATCATAGAAATTACGAAGATGTAGTTGACCATATCTGGGGAAATGAATATGTTGTTCCAACTTGTTCACAAGAAGGATATCATTGTCTCAGATGTTCGGTTTGTTCAGAGCAAAAAGACGTTACTACACTGCCACAGCTCCAGCATACACCACTCGAATGGGTGATTTTGAGTGAGCCCACTTGTGAAGAGCGGGGAGTTGAAATTCAGAGATGCACGGTTTGTTTAACTGAAGTTGACAGAGCAGAAATTTCTGCATTGGGTCACAAAGCAGGAGATTGGGAAATAATTAGTGAGGCTACTTGTACGGGAAAAGGTGTTGCCGTGCAGAAATGTGTAAATTGCAAAACGGAGATCGAAAGAGTAGAGTCTTCTGCATTGGGTCATGAAGCAGGCGAATGGACAGTTGAAGCGGAACCAACCTGCCAAAATGACGGCTTGAAGGTTCAAAGATGCGTTGTTTGCACTGAGATAATCAATAGTGAGGTTTTGCCTTCAAATGAACATATATCTTCCGGTTGGGTAATACTTAGCGAGCCTACCTGTAAAGAAGGCGGCGTTATGGTGCAGAATTGTAAAATTTGTAATGTTGAGATAGAACGATTGAAAACATCTGCATTGGAGCACACCTTAGGAGCGTGGTTTGTTGAAACCGAAACAACTTGTAAAACCGAAGGCTTAAAAGTTCAGAAGTGTACAGTTTGCTCAGAGGTAGTTAACAGTGAGGTTATACCTAAATTAGCTCATACTCCCGGCGAGTGGCAAGTTGAAACCGAGGCAACTTGTGACCACATCGGATTAAATGTACAAAGATGTCTAATATGTTCCCAAATTATTGACAGCGAAGAAATTCCGTCTCCTTCCCATACTCCCGGTGAGTGGGAATTGGTTCGGGAGGCTGATTGTGAAAATAGCGGATTGTCGATTAAGAAATGTTTAGTATGTTTGAATGAAATTGAGCGTGCAGAGACTCCCCAAAAAGGTCACAATCCGGGTGGATGGGTTGTTGAAGCAGAACCAAGCTGTACATCTTATGGCTTAAATGTTCAAAGGTGTTTAACTTGCAATAAAATTGTTGATAACAGTATTATTTTAAAAACACCACATACGCTGGGAGAATGGGTTGTTGAGACTGAACCTACGTGTACTCAAGCTGGTACAGCCGTTCAAAATTGCCTGGTTTGCTATAATGAGATAAATAGAGAGGAAATTCCCGTTCTTGATCACCAGACAGGCGAGTGGACAATAGAAACCGAAGCAACCTGCAGTCAGACAGGATTGAAGGTGAAGAACTGCAACACCTGTAAAGAAGTAGTTGAAAGTGAAGAAATACCGGCCCTTGACCATATTTCAAGCGACTGGGAGGCAGATACTGCGCCCACTTGTCAGCATGTAGGTTTTGAAGTTCAGAAATGTACTGTTTGTTCAAAAATACTGAAAAGCAGAACTATTCCCAAGCTCAGCCACACATATAGTGAATGGACGGTAATAACTGAACCTACGACTACACAGACAGGTGAAAAAACACACAGGTGTACTGCTTGTTCCTCTGTGGAAAGACTTGTTATTTCTCCCACGGGATTTGAACCTGTTAACGGTTTGCAGATTGATTTTGCAAACGATCTTATCTATGGTCTTGATGTAGGATGCGTATCACTTGATGATTACTCCAATCTTTTGATAAGTAGTTATTCCTGGAGCTATACAATCTCTGACGGAAGGTTAGGAACAGGTTCGAAAGCTGTGCTTACAAGGGGAAGTACTTATAGCGAATACACTATTGTGATTTTCGGTGATGTTAACGGTGACGGCTGGTACGACGGTACGGATTCAATCATTGTTTCCTGCATTGCTAACGGTTTGCTTACCGCTGAGGATGTGAGCGAAGCTGCTTATAAGGCAGCCGACTGCAACCACGACGGAGTGATTGACTCCCTTGACGTTGGAATTCTTCGTAAAGCAGGTTTATTGCGTGCTGACGTTGACCAGTCAAAGAGCAGCGAAGAGCTTGCAACCGACGAAGCATTTATTGAATACCTCGACCTCATCGACCAGACCCCCGAGGATGAAATCATCGAAGACGAAGTTATCGAAACCCCTGAAGAGGAACCCGAAGTTCCTGAAACCGAAGAATTCAGCATTTTTGAATTCATTATTGAAATGATTAAAAAATTCATTGAATTCATTCTTTCACATATCCCAGTACCGTATAAATAAAATTCAGCCACCGAGCAATCGGTGGCTGTTTCGTTACATCAGATATTTTTTCAACGCGTTGAGGGTGAAGCACAAAACGTGGAATGCGGCGGGGATTTTGCCGATTTTTTCGTCCTGTGTCTGAATTTCCCAAACCTGCTGAATGCTTTTAAATTTGTTGGAGGACAGTGACCCGCTGACCATTCTGTATTGCACCAGAGCCTCGTCAATGCCTCGTGCCACTGCGCCGTTGCGCATCAATTTGAGCCAGGTTGCGTAGTCCTGACCGCCTCTGCGAAGGTGCATTCTGAAATCTCCGCACTGCTTGCGGTCAACCACAAGTCCGGAGGTGGGAATAACCGTGTTGTGTAACAGATAGTTATAATCGCAGATTTCCTTAACCTTGCGCTTCTCTTTAACAAGCTTGCCGCTTTCGTCAATCATTTCAATGGCGGTGTAGCAAAGGGGAGCGCCTGTTTTTTGCATAACATTTATCTGCTTTTCGATTTTTTCAGGTTTCCACACATCGTCACTGTCGAGAAAGGCAGCATATCTGCCTTTTGCCAGCTCAAGAGCCTTGTTTCGTGCCGCGCCTGCACCCATATTAGTTTGCTGCAGATGATACACAATATTTGAATATTTCTCCTGAAGTGAGCTGATAATTTCGGCGGATTTGTCTGTTGAACAGTCGTCAACAAGAATTATTTCGATGCTTTTGTAGCTTTGTTTCATCACCGATTCAACCGCTGTTGCGATGAATCTTTCAGCGTTATAAACGGGAGTTATAACTGAAACAAGTCCGTCAATAAAATCTCTTTCCATATTATTCACCGTAAATCGGTGTTACCCAATCTTTGTATTCATCTTTTTCGCCTTTAACAATGCTGAGGTACTCTTCGTGAATCAACGCTGTTATTTTGCCTGCAGTGCCGCTACCGAGCTGATATTGGTCAATGGACAAAACAGGTGTGATTTCCATCGCAGAGCCACAGAAAAAAGCTTCGTCACAAGTGTAAAGCTCAGTGCGGTCAACCGTTCTTTCTTCAACCTCAATGCCCTTTGATTTGGCAATGTTAATCACGGTGTCTCTCGTGATGCTTTCAAGCACGCTGTCGGTGAGCAGGGGAGTCACAATCTTGCCGTTTGTCACCATAAAAAAGCAGGAGCCGGGACCCTCGGAAACCTTGCCGTTATCGTTGAGAAAAAGGCAGGTGTCATATCCGTTGCGGAGCGCCTCGCGCTGACCTGCACGGCTGTTGATATAGTTTGCGCCGCATTTGATGCGGGGAGAAAGTGTGTTGTCAGAAATTCTTCTCCAGGAGGTCACACAGCAGTTGAGCCCCTTTTTGTTATAAACAGAGCTTGTGTTACCCTTGGGAATGGGAGCCACAAACATATCCACAGGACCTTCTGAGCCCCAAGAGCCGAAGCCGTCAACAAATAAAGTCTGGCGAACAGAAAGATTTTCTTCATATTCGTTCACTTTAATAACATCAACGAAAGCTTTTTTGAAATCAGCTTTGGAGTACGGACAATCAAGCTGAATGAGCCTTGCTGAACGGAGAAGTCTGTTGTAGTGGTCATCAAGTCTGAATGCATAAAGCTCTTTTTTCTCTTCGTTCCAATAGCAGGGGATGCCCTCAAAAACATTCAGCCCAAACTGAGCGGTGGGCGCCAGAACGTTGATTTTTGCATCGTTAACATTTACGATTTCGCCTTTGAACCAAATAAATCTGTTTGCAACATCAGTTTTCATATTGGTCATCCTTTACACGTTTATTATATCCTCGTCGGGGAGATGGGCAATGCGGATAATCTCTTCCTCAGCCAGTCTTGCAGCTTCGGCATCATCCATTGTTTCGTCCGCTTTTTCTTCGTATATATTTTGCTTTTTGAACACTTTTGCAACTGTCAAAAAGAGAATTTTCAAGTCAAGCAAAATACCTTGCTTCTTAAAATCTTCGATGTATTGGTTATCGTATGTAACCTTTTCATCCCAGGAATTTTCATTCCTTCCCATAACCTGAGCAAGGCCTGCAATGCCGCCTCTGACCTCGAAGCGCTTTTTGTATTTTTTGTTAAGAGTGTCAAAGTCACCAAGCTCATATTTTACACAAGGACGGGGGCCAACAAGTGACAAATCACCTTTAAAAACATTCCACAGCTGAGGCAATTCGTCCACGCTGCTGCTTCTGAGCCATTTGCCAACCTTTGTAACGCGGGGGTCGTTTTCGTAGTTAAAAAGTCCTGCACCCATACCTTCTGCGTTAACAACCATTGAACGGAACTTATACATTTCAAACACACGACCGTCTTTGGTGCGTCTTTCCTGCTTAAAAAGAACAGGGCCCTTACTGTCGAGCTTTACGGCAACTGCAACGGCAATCCATACCGGAAGCAACAAAACAAGCGCCATTCCGCTTATTAAAATGTCAAAAAATCTTTTCAGAAACTTATTAAAAGCGTACATACCTGTCACCTAAAAAGAAAATGTGTGAAAAATATCGTCGAAGGTTTCCTGTTTTTTAATCACTTCAACCTCGCCGGAGCAGATGTCGAGCACGGGAAAGTTGGGGAAAATAAACGGAGGCTTCATCACAAGTGAATATGAGCCGCAGTTTGAAAAAACAAGAAAATCGCCAACGGCAAGTCTGCCGTTAAAACCGTGATACATAACATCACCCTCAATGCAAGTGTAACCCACAATGTCAGCTTCAGTAAAATCTGCTTGTTCACAGCCCATTGAAACCACCTTCATTGGCGGATTGATGCCGGACATACTGATGTTTTTCTGGCTGCCGAGCATTGTAATGTAGGTTTTGCCCTGAACCGTTTTAATTGTTTCAACTCTGCCTGCAAACTGCATACAATCACCTGCAAGTGCAGAGCCGGGCTCAATCAGAAGCTCGGGTTTTTCATCGGGAAAATGCTTTTTAAACACCGTTGCCGCTGCCTTTGCATAGTCAGCGTAGCAGGGGATTTCTGCGGTGAACTGAGCTTTTAGCTCATCTTCCATATTGCCGTAAATTCCGCCGCCGATGTCAATTCGACGGGGGAGGTAGCCGAGAGTCTGTTCAACACCCTTGGCAATCTTAACCATACCCTCAGCGCGGGCAGGCCAGAATTCTACGTTCCTCTTTGCAAAATGGCATTGAAGATTAACGAGATATATGTTTTTGTGAGAAACAAACAGTTCCAGAGCTTTATCAAAGTCGTCGCTGTCTGTATCAATCCCAAAACGGGAAACAACACCGTCGCCTACGTCAAAATTGCAGCGGATACCCACATTGAGGGTGGTTTCGAGGTGCTTTTCGGCAAGAGAAACGATGTTGTCAAGCTCATAAACACTGTCAAGGTTGACGGTTGCCCCTTTGAGAAGCAGTTCGTTTACCTTGTCGGTGTTTTTTATGGGTCCGTTCCATATAATTCTTGTCGGCTGCACACCTGCACGCAGAGCAACTTCTGCCTCCATATCGGAAACAACCTCTGCATAACCGCCGTTGTCATTCACAATTTTGCAAAGCTTCGGTGTGTAGTTGGTTTTGTATGAATAGGCAATGTTGAAATTGCCGTATATTTTTTTGAATTCGTCGCTGAGGCGCTCATAGTTAGCCTGAAACTGACGGGAATCCAGCAGATAAAAAGCACCGCCGAATTCCTCAGCCAGAGATAAAAGATTATCTTTCGTTAATTCGAGCATTCTCTTCGCTCCTTGATTGTTGCAACAATAATTTTAACACATTTTCTGATTTCTCTTGAGTTTTCCTCGTAATCTTCATCAGAAAGATTTGTTAAAGTCTTTTCAAAATCGCGGATTTTCTGCATATTCTTTGCAAAAACATTTTCAACCTCGCTGAGGTCTTCAACCTTGTCGGTGTTGCAAAAGCTTCTTGAAAGGTTTGCCATTGTGGAGCCTACTCTGTGATGCTCCACAATAATCCTTTCAGCAGGGAGAAGTCCCTCACCGATTCTGGCGATGCCGCCAAAGCCGTAGGGAATACCCTTAGCCTTGATTTTTTTGCAAAGTGCCTCAACCATACCGTTGGGGATAAGCTCAAACATAAAAGTAAGTCCGTAGCTCAGGTGCAGGTCGTTGAGCCCGATATGAATTTCTTCAAGCAGGGGATGCTCAAGAATTTCATCAAGGCATTCAACAGCTTCCTTGGTTTCAAGCAACAGATTTGTTTTAACCCTGCCGTTGATTGTTCTAAGAAAAGCATCGGCTTCCTCAAAGCTTTTCCACATGGGGAGCATAATTCTGTCAGCCCCTGCAGCAATAACCTTTTCAATTTCGGCGGGTGAGTTTTCATTCCAGGGATTAACGCGTACCATAAGCTCGGATTTAGAAAGGAGCTTTGAAATGGTGCGGATATCCTTGATGCTGTGATGGGATTTAACGGTGTCCATGTGCTTTTGTCTTTCTGCCTTGCCGAGGGTTTCAAGGTCAACCCAGATGCGGTCAACGCCGTATCTTTCGGCAATAAGTGCTACTTCAAGCTTGTTTGTTATATAAAACAACTTCATAGGCATATAATCCCTTCACATCCTTTCAGTAAAAATCAGACAGTTGCGGCAATAACAGCTTTGATAGTGTGCATTCTGTTTTCAGCTTCTTTGAAAACAATTGAATTTTCACTTTCAAACACTTCGTCGGTAACCTCAAGCTCGGTGAGACCAAACTTTTCACCAACAGTTTTGCCAACCTCTGTTTTAAGGTCGTGATAAGCGGGGAGGCAATGCATAAACACACACTGTTCGCCTGCATTATCCATAAGCTTTTTGTTAACCTGATAGGGGAGGAGTGCGTCAAGACGCTCCTTCCATACCTCGTCGGGCTCACCCATTGATACCCACACGTCGGTGTAGATAACGTCAGCGTCCTTAGTGGCCTCCACTGGGTCGGTGATAAAGCGAAGCTGTGCGCCGCTTTCTTTGGCTAATTCTTCACACTGAGCAATAAGCTCCTTGTCGGGGAAATATTCCTCGGGAGCGCAGGCTGTGAAGTTGAGACCCATTTTTGCGCAGCCAACCATAAGCGAGTTGCCCATATTGTATCTGGCATCGCCCATATAAACAAAGTTGATGCCTTTGAGATAACCGAAATGCTCTCTGATTGTGAGGAAGTCGGCAAGAATCTGGGTGGGGTGGAATTCATTGGTGAGGCCGTTCCAAACGGGAACACCTGCATATTCTGCAAGGGCTTCAACAATTTCCTGACCGTAACCGCGGTATTCAATGCCGTCAAACATTGAGCCAAGCACACGGGCTGTGTCGGCAATGCTTTCTTTTTTGCCGATTTGTGAGCTTGAGGGGTCAAGGTAAGTTGTGCCAAGACCAAGGTCATGAGCCGCAACCTCAAAGCTGCAACGTGTTCTTGTGCTTGTTTTTTCAAAAATGAGAGCTATATTCTTGCCTCTGTAATCGTCGTGAAGAATGCCTGCCTTTTTCTTTGCCTTAAGCTCTGCAGCAAGGTCAATGAGGTAAGCAATTTCTTCAGCAGTGAAATCAAGAAGCTTTAAAAAATGTCTGCCTTTTAAGTTCATAATCTGTCACCTTGTTATGCGATGGAAGTTGCACTTTTCTGTGAAGTGGGAACAAGTGCAATGTATGTTGTGCCGGGATTCATGGTGAGAGTATCACCGTTGTTTCTCTTAATAACAAGCTTTGATGATGAAGCACTGCCGGTCTTTGTCCAGCTGATTTCTTCATAACCGCCGTTTGTGAAATAATAGCCTGTATTTGCATTTTCAAGCTTCATATCAACACAGCCCTTGGAGTCACCCATAGAACCCACTGTACAATAAAGCATAAGCACGTTCTTGTAGTTGAGATGAACGCCGCTTGCATCTTTTCTTGCATTTGAGCCGAGGTAGGTGTAGTACTGTCCGTCATCGGCGTTGTATTTCATTGTGTATTTAGCTGAGCTTGAATACTGGAAGGAAACATTTTTGCCTGCATTGGCAGGTGTATATTCACCGCCGGAAACAAAGCTTAAAACATTTGCATAGTTCTGCTTAACGTCAGTTCTGTAATCAACAGCGTTAACGGTGGCTTTGATGTAGCTTCCGTTGGTGTAGCCTGTGTGTTCGGTTCCCTTATGAGATCTTGAAGAGTCTCTGTAAAAGAACTGGGGATTATACGACTGGATACCGTTAAGGTTATTTACCTTATCAGCCTTGATTTTCTTTTCAGCGTAGGTGCTCCATCCGCAATGAACAAAAATTGCATCAAAGCATTCTGCAATTTCAACAAAGTCGTGTCTTGCAGAACGCACAGGACCAACTTTGGGGATTTCGTTCACGTCGGAATAAAGAAGGAGCATTCTTGTAATTCCGCCCTCAACAAGACCTTCAATAAGAACATCGGGGGTAGAAAGACCCCACTGAGGCCTTGCAGCTGCTGAATTTTCAACAACAACTGCGGTGGGTCTTGTGCCAATAGCTTCGTCACTAAGGCCTGAAAGACCGGTGAGAGGGTTCATATTTTCAATCTTAAAAGTGGTTGTCTCACTTGTGGACTGAATTTCGGAAGAAGGGGGAACGGTTGTATTATTTTCGTCATCCTTGTTGCCGCATGCGGTGCAGCCAAAAATCATAACACCTGCAAGTGCACAACAAAGGGAGTTTTTTAAAGTCTTTTTAAGTTCCATATTATGCTCCGAGGAATGCGTCGTGAACTGCTGAAACAGCCTTGTCTGCATCTTTTGCGTCAATAAGAACGGAAATCTTGATTTCGCTTGTTGAAATCATCTGGATGTTGATATCGTTGTTGTAAAGAGCTTCAAACATCTTGGAAGCTGTGCCGGGATGTGTTTCCATACCTGCGCCAACAACAGAAACCTTGGCAACGTCTGTGTCGCACTCAATTTTGAGGTCTTCATCCACGAAGGGGAGAGCGCGGAGAGCTTCAATAGCAACGGGAGCGTTGTCTTTTGAAACAGTGAAGGCGATGTCCTTTGTGTTGTTTCTGCCAACTGACTGAAGAATAATATCAACGTTGATGTCCTTAGCGGCAAGCTTTGAGAAGATTTTGAAAGCGATACCGGGTACATCTGTAAGACCTACGATTGAGATACGGGCAACATCGGTGTCTTTAGTAACACCTCTAACGAGCATTTTTTCCATTTTAGCAACCTCCTTGACTATTGTGCCGGGAATAGGATTAAGGCTTGAAATAACTTCAAGCGCAATGTTATATTTTTTTGCCATTTCAACTGAACGGTTGTTAAGAACCTGAGCGCCGAGAGTTGCAAGCTCAAGCATTTCATCATAAGTGATTTCGCTGAGCCTTTTGGCATTTTTAACTTTTCTGGGGTCAGCGGTGTAAACACCGTCAACGTCTGTGTAAATCTGGCATTTGTCTGCCTGAAGAGCGCAGGCAATAGCAACCGCGCTTGTGTCCGAACCGCCTCTGCCGAGGGTTGTGATGTCTTCCTTGTCGTTGAGACCCTGGAAACCTGCAACAACAACAATTTTCTTGTTGCCAAGCTCAAGCTTAAGACGGTCAGTGTTTACTTTTTTGATTCTTGCGGCGGAATAAACAGAGTTTGTTGAAAAACCTGCCTGCCAGCCGAGAAGAGAAATAACGGGATATCCTAATGACTGAATTGCCATAGCCAGCAATGAAATTGAAATCTGTTCACCGCTTGCAAGAAGCATATCCATTTCTCTTTTTGTTGCATTTGCATTGATTTCTTTTGCTTTTGCAATAAGGTCGTCTGTTGTGTCACCCTGAGCTGAAACAACAACTACCACATCGTTGCCCTGTTTGTAAGTATCAGTAACAATTTTGGCAACATTCATAACTCTTTCGGCGTTGGCAACAGAGCTGCCGCCGAATTTCTGAACTATAAGACCCATAACATTTCACCTACTATTATCAATAATCTACTACTCTGATTTTAGAAAGAACGCTGACACCGTCAACACTCTCAAGCTTTGCATTAAGCTCTTTTTCAACACCGAACGGTGTAACGAATGCGAATTCATCGCTGTCTGCACCGTTTCTTGAAAGAACTTCAATTTCGCCGAAAGCCTTTTTGAAAGCTTCCTCAGCCTGAGCTTTGTTGTCAGCCTTTGTTCTGACATAAAAAGCAGTTTCAAGTTCATTATAATCAACAACATAGTTGTCGGTTCCGCTTTCCCAACCGAAAGCCTTGCGCTTGTCGATGTTGCGTGCGCAATCCATAACGTCAGCCACAACAGCTGAGGCGGTGGGGAGCTTACCTGCGCCTTTGCCGTAGAACACAACGTCGCCCGTTGCGTCACCTCTTACAAGGATAGCGTTGAAAACGTCGTTAACGCTTGCAAGCTGACTGCCGTTTTTAACAAGGGCAGGGCTCACAACTGCTGAAATCTTGCCGTCGTTAAGTCTCTTGGCTCTGCCGATGAGCTTGATAACGCCGCCCCAGGAGCGGACATATTCAACATCAGTCAATGTGATTTTTGTGATACCCTCTGTGTAAACAGCATCAGGATATACATGCTTGCCGAAGCAAAGAGCGGCAAGAATGCAGATTTTACGGCAAGCGTCGTGACCCTCAACGTCGGCTGTGGGGTCCTTTTCAGCGTAGCCGTTATCCTGAGCGAGCTTCAAAGCATCTTCAAAGCTCATATTTTTGTCAATCATCATTGTTAAAATGAAGTTGGTTGTGCCGTTGAGAATACCTGCGATTTCGTCAATTCTGTTGGCAGCAAGGCACTGGCTGATAGGACGGATAATGGGGATACCGCCGCCTACGCTTGCTTCAAACAGGAAGTTCACATTCTTTTCTTCAGCAATTGCAAGAAGCTCATCACCCTTAGCGGCAACAAGCTCTTTGTTGGATGTAACAACGCTTTTGCCTGCTTTGAGGCAAGATGAAACAAACTCATAAGCAGGGTGGAGACCGCCCATTGTTTCAACAACAATCTTAACATCTTCGTCGTTGAGAATAACGTTGAAGTCCTTAACCATTTTGCTTTCGTTAACATCGCCGGGGAAATCTCTTAAATCGAGAATATATTTAACCTCAAGCTCTGCTTGTGAACTTTTTTTAACAATACTGTCGTGATTGTTTGATATAACCTCGGCAACGCCTGAACCAACGGTGCCGTATCCCATAATAGCTATATTCATAACCTTTCACTCCTTTTAAACATAATACTTCACAATAGACCTATTCTATCATAAAAAATCAAAATAATAAAGCCTTTTTAATAAAAAAGTTCAAATTATTTCAAATATGCTTCAAGTCTGTAAATGGGCATACCCATTGAAGAAAATCTGTGTTCATATTCTGTAACAATATTGTCTTCAATTGAGCTGTTGTGAAGGTCAAGAGAAACGTTTTTGATTGCAAATCCGTTTTCGGAAAAAGACTGAATAGAAAACTCAAAGAGCTTCATATTATCGGTCTTCTGGTGAATTTCACCGCCCTGTGCCAATAACATCTTGTAAATGTCAAGAAATCTCTTGTGTGTCAGTCGGTGAACCTCGTGTCTGTTTTTGGGAAAGGGGCAGGAGAAGTTAAGAAAAATCCTCTCAACTACACCGTCAGGAATATAACGAGGCAGATATTCTGCATTTCCTTTAACGAAGAAAAGGTTTTTAAGTCCCATTTCTTCTGCTTTTTCGCAAGCCTGAACAATAACATTTCCGAATTTTTCAACTGCAATAACATTCATATCAGGGTGAGCCTTTGCCCATTCGCAGGCAAACTGACCCTTGCCGCAGCCGATTTCAAGCACAACGGGATTATTGTTGCCGAAAATCTTTTCAAAGTCAAAATATTCCTTTTCTTTGATTGCTTCGTTAAAGTTTCTGTCTTCTGTGTAAATCTCAAAAATGTTGCCGCATTCGGTAAGGC
>JBGVFJ010000062.1:0-8303 GCA_045121005.1 Acutalibacteraceae bacterium | reverse complement strand
GACAAATCTAATCATAATGCTATAATAAATTTAACAATTATCTTTGGGGCGGGGTGAAATTCCCCACCGGCGGTATAGCCCGCGAGCGCAAGCTGATTCGGTGAAATTCCGAAGCCGACGGTAAAGTCCGGATGAAAGAAGATATAACAAGTATCTCACCCCGTACGGTTGTACGGGGTTTCTTTTTCCCCGAACGGAGGTTTATATGAAAAAATCAAATAACAGAAAAATTGCAGTAACCGCCATTATGTCGGCTCTTTCATTCGCTTTGATGATGCTTGATTTTCCCGTGCCTATGCTCATTCCTTCCTTTATCAAATTTGACTTTTCGGAGCTCCCCGCTTTGATTACAGCTTTTGCCTATGGTCCCGGCTGGGGTGTGCTCGTTTGCCTTCTCAAAAATGTAATGCATCTGCCAATGAGTTCAACACAGTATGTTGGTGAGCTTTCCAACTTTCTTATGGGTGCTGTTTTTGTTTTTGTTGCAGGTCTGTTTTACAAAATCAAGCGTACAAGAAGCTTTGCTTTAATCGGCGCTTTGGTGGGTAATCTTGCAATGGCAATTGCCTGCTTTGTTGTGAATTTCTTTGTAACATACCCGATTTATATGGAAATTCTTCTCCCTGAAGCCGCATTGATGGGTATGTATCAGGCAATTTTGCCAAGTGTTGATTCCGTAGCAAAAGCAATTCTTATTTTTAATGTTCCCTTCACTTTTGTTAAAGGTCTTGCCAGCGTGCTTATAACCTTTTTGGTTTATCGCAAGATTTCACCGCTGCTTAAAGGCAAAAAATTATAATAACACTTGACTAAATGTCTTTTTTAGTATATAATCTATGTGTAAATTAAATATTTCCTTATTAAGAGTAGCTGAGGGACAGGCCCTATGAAGCTCGGCAACCTGCTTTTGCAAGGTGCTAATTCCTGCGGAATAACCGAGAGATAAGGTGTAATCGCCCGTGGTTATCCGCGGGCTTTTTTACGGAAAATTAACGGAGGATTTTAAAATGGCTAATTATTTATTCACATCAGAATCAGTTACCTGCGGTCATCCCGATAAAATCTGTGACCAGATTTCTGACGCAGTTCTTGACGAAATTTTAAAGCAGGACCCCATGGGCCGCGTTGCCTGCGAAACCTGCTGCACAACAGGTCTTGTGCTTGTTATGGGTGAAATTTCAACCACAGCTCAGATTGACATTGCTTCAATCGCACGTAAAGTTATCTGCGACATCGGTTACGATGACGCATCAAAGGGCTTTGACGGCAACACCTGTGCAGTGCTCACAGCTCTTGACAAGCAGTCACCTGACATTGCTCTTGGCGTTAACAAATCATTTGAACTTAAAGAAGGTAAAGATGATCCCTATAACCAGCACGGTGCCGGTGACCAGGGTATGATGTTCGGCTTTGCTTGCGATGAAACTCCCGAGCTTATGCCTATGCCCATTGCTCTTGCTCACAAGCTTGCCCTCAGACTCACTCAGGTTCGCAAGGACGGCACGCTCCCCTACCTCCGCGCTGACGGCAAAACTCAGGTTACAGTTGAATATGACGAAAACGATAAGGTTGTCGGCATTGACACAATCGTTATTTCTTCTCAGCACAGTGCTGACGTTGAGCTTGAACAAATCAGAGCAGACATCATTCAGCATGTTATTTATCCCATTATTGACGCTGACCTTATTGACAACAAAACTAAGATTTATATCAACCCCACAGGCCGTTTTGTAACAGGCGGTCCTCAGGGTGACAGCGGTCTCACAGGCCGTAAAATCATCGTCGACACTTACGGCGGATATGCACGTCACGGCGGCGGTGCATTCAGCGGCAAGGATCCCACAAAGGTTGACCGTTCTGCTGCTTATGCTTGCCGTTATATTGCCAAAAACGTTGTAGCAGCTAAGCTTGCTAAAAAGTGTGAGATTCAGCTTGCGTATGCAATCGGAGTTGCAAAGCCCGTTTCAGTTATGGTTGACACATTCGGCACAGGCGTTCTTGATGACGAAGTTCTTGCAGAAATTGTTGAAGAAAACTTCGATCTCCGCCCAGCTGCAATCATCGAAAAGCTTGGCCTTCGCAGACCGATTTACCGTCAGACAGCTGCTTACGGACACATCGGCAGAACTGATATTGACCTTCCTTGGGAAAAGACTGATAAGGTTGATGCACTTATCGAATCCGCAGGCACAAGAAACATCAGAGAATAAATCATTTGAGGCACCTTATGGTGCCTCTTTTTTATGCTTTATATCGTTATCAGGTGTTGAAAAAATACTATTTTTAGTGTATAATAAATTATCTGTATATTGGGGGTTTTCAGATGAATATTCTGGTTCTCGGTGACATTATTGGTGAAAGCGGTTGTGAGTTTGTTCGCAACAATCTGCCTTCGGTAAAAAAGCAGAATAATATCGACATCTGCATTGCAAACGGAGAAAATTCCGCAGAAGGTAACGGTATTACACCCTATTCAGCAGATTTTCTACTTTCAAGCGGCGTTGACTTCATAACAACAGGTAACCATGTTTTTCGTCGCAACGAAATATATTCATATCTTGAAGAGTCTGACCGAGTTATCCGTCCCTATAATATACATTCATCAAACCCCGGGGTTGGCGTGGGCAAAATTGATATGGGAAGATTAAAAATCGGAGTTATAAATTTGCTTGGCAAAGCATTTATGACCGGCAGTGACAACCCCTTTGACTGTGCTGACAAGGCCCTTGAAGAAATCAATGACTGCAAAATTAAATTAGTTGATTTTCATGCAGAAGCTACAGGGGAAAAAAGAGCTCTCGGATTTTATCTTGACGGCAGGGTCTCAGCCATATTCGGTACCCACACCCATGTTCAGACTGCAGACTGCACAATTTTACCTAAAGGTACAGGATACATCACCGATGTCGGTATGTGCGGACCATCCGATTCGGTTCTCGGTGTTGAAAGTGAAATTATAATAAAGCACCTGAAAACCGGTATGCCCCAGCGTTTTAAAACATCAGCAAACCCTTGTTTTATCAACGGATGTATCTTTGAAATTGACGATAGAACCTATATGACCAAAGGGGTCAGAACTATAAAGTTACAAGCTTTAAATCTCAGGTGATTGTATGAAATTATTTTTAAAAATAACTGCTCTTGCGGCGGCAATTTCACTCATAATTTGTTTCGCAGGATGCTTTGATTACTCGTATATAGATGAAACGGTAGATTCAATTAATACAACCGACAACGAAGCTTCAAGCGTATCAACAGACAGCACAAAGCTCAGTCTTCCTTATATTACTTCAGATTCGCTTAACCCTTTTGAAAGCAAAACTGAAATCAACAGAAGCCTTTCATCATTAATGTATGATTCACTTTTTAGTGTAGACAACAGCTTCAAACCATCACCGCTTATGGCAAAGGGCTATACTTTAAAAGACGGCAAACTGACGGTTACACTCAGAGACGACCTGCAATTTACAGATTTGGGCGGTGTTTCTTCAAATGATGTTGTAGCTTCGTTTGAAGCTGCTAAAAAGTCAGACAGATACAAAAGCAGTCTTTATCAAATCAATGGTGCAGTTTCTTCCGGTACATATACTGTAGTTTTTGATGTAAACTCCGATAATCCTGATCTGTGCTCTTTGCTCACCTTTCCTGTTGTTAAAACAGGCACAGAATCTGCATCTGACGGTAAAACCGAAGTACCAATCGGAAGCGGAAGATATATTCTGACCAAAAATTCCAACAACGAGCTTTATCTCACAGCTAACATAAACAGACTCAGCGGATTTACACCTAACTATAAAAACATTGGTCTCGTATCAACCGGCGACGATATCACAGCAGCGTCAACATTTTCACTCGGACATACAAATGTGCTTTTGGACACTTACTCCGACGGAGCCTACCAGAAATACATCGGTGCCAGCAACAAACAGAATTTAACAAATATCGTTTATCTTGTATGCAATTCAAAGAACAAGATTCTCGAAGATTCTAATATAAAAAAAGCTATCAGTTTAGCTCTGGACCGCGAGAAAATTGCAGAATTTGCTTTTATGAGTTATGCCAAACCTGCATACACCCCATTTCACCCTGATTATTACAGAATCAAGGATTACGATGTATCTCAGATAAAATACAATCCCGACCTTTCCAACAAGGTTCTCGATTCAATCGGGTATACAGATATTAATCCTCAATACAATTTCCGACATAATGACGGTAAAATTCTTGAATTTGATTTGATTGTCAATAAAGACAATCCTTTCAAGTTAAGTACAGCACAGCTTATCAAAGAACAGCTTTCAATGGTCAGCATCTATGTGAATATCCGTCTTTTAAGTCAGGATGATTTCCTTAAAGCTGTATCACTAGGCAAATATGATATGTATCTTGGTGAATGCAAGCTTACTCACAGCCTTGACCTTTCTGTCTTTTTTGATTCCGTCAACTCAGCTTCAATAGGAATTCCCGACAACACAGAAGCCGAGAAAAAATACAAAGAATTTAAAAACGGTGAAAATGCAACTGATTTTGTTAATGCATTTATAACCGAAATGCCATTTATTCCGCTTGTATATCGTTGTGCAAGTGTAAACTCAAACTCAGCAATGGCTGTTTCAGACAGCTCAATAGTGTCAGACTATTATAACAACATTGACAAATGGAAGAATGTAAATGATTGATCAAAGCACAAACATAAAATACCTGAAAGGTGTCGGTGAAAAAAGAGCTAAATTGCTTGAAAAGCTTGGAATTTTCACCGTTGGTGATTTGTTGCGTCATTATCCGCGTTCTTACCGAAAATGGAGTGATTATGTTGAAATCTGCAACGCCAATATCGGTGATATCTGCTGTATAAAAGCAATTGCAGGAAAGACTCCGTCAGGTGTTAAAATCAGGCAAGGGATGACAATATTCAAAACTGATGCCACTGACGGTAAAGATATAATTAAAATAACAATTTTTAACAACAAATATTTGGCTCAAAGCATTGAGCAAGGCAGAGAATATTATTTTTACGGCAAAATTACCGGCAACCTTTATTCAAAAGAAATGACAGTATCCGAAATTGCGGACGTTAATAAAACTGCCTCCGTCTCCCCCATTTACCCTCTTACACAAGGAATTAATTCAAAATATTTGTTTAAGCTTATTACTACTGCACTCAGTCAGAATAAAAATATACTTCAAGAAATTATCCCTCTTGAAATCAGAGAAAGTCTTTGCCTGATGGAAATCAATAAGGCAATAAAGCAGATTCATATTCCCGAAAGTGAAGATTTGCTCAGTGAAGCAAGAAGAAGGCTTATTTTTGAAGAAATGTTTATACTTCAGGTTGGTCTGATGAAGCTTAAAGGTCACGGAAAAACCGCAACGGGAATTGTTCTTAAAGGAGATTTCACCGAAGAATTTTATTCCCAACTCCCCTTCACTCCCACCAAAGCGCAGAAAAAAGCTGTTAATGACTGTGTGACACAGATGCAATCCGGCTACCTTATGAACAGACTTTTGCAGGGTGATGTTGGTTCGGGAAAAACTGCCGTGGGAGCTGCACTGATTTATAATATCGTAAAAAGCGGTTACCAGGCAGCATTTATGGCACCAACTGAAATTCTTGCTTCTCAGCATTACAGAAGCATCAGCAATTTTTTCAAAAGCTTTAACTTCAACATTTCGCTTCTCACAGGCTCTGCAACACCAAAAGAAAAGAAGACAATAAAAGAAAAACTCAAATCAGGTGAAATCGATATCATTATCGGCACCCATGCTCTTATTCAGAATGATGTTGAGTTTAATAATATCGGTCTGGTTATTACTGATGAACAGCACCGCTTTGGAGTAAGACAAAGAAATGCACTTCTTGAAAAAGGCAATATCCCCCATACACTTGTTATGTCTGCAACACCCATACCGAGAACGCTTGCATTGATGATTTTCGGTGACCTTGATATATCCGTTCTTGATGAGCTCCCACCCGGAAGGCAGCCGATTGAAACCTACTGTGTTGATTCTGCCAAACGAGAAAGAGCTTATAACTACATTAAAAATCATCTTGACAAAGGTCTGCAAGGGTATGTGGTTTGTCCCCTTGTTGAAGAAGGAAATGATGAAAGCATTATGGCAGCCAAACGATATGCTGAAGACCTTGCCAATAATCAATTCAGCAACTATTCAGTAGGTCTGCTTCACGGAAAAATGAAACCGAAAGAAAAAGACGCCGTAATGGCTGATTTTGTTGGCGGAAAAATTCAGCTTCTTGTTTCAACAACGGTTATTGAAGTCGGAGTGGATGTGCCGAACGCTGTTATAATGGTTGTTGAAAATGCCGAGCGTTTCGGGCTTTCACAGCTTCACCAGCTCAGAGGGCGAATCGGCCGCGGTAAGCACAGTTCAACCTGCATACTCATTTCTGATGCAACAAACGACGCTGCAGTGAAAAGAATACACATTATGAAAAGTACAAACAACGGCTTCAAAATAGCTGATGAGGACCTGCTGCTGAGAGGGCCCGGTGACTTTTTTGGTGACAAGCAGCATGGTCTGCCGGAACTAAAAATCGCAATGCTCACCGACACTTTTACGCTTAAAGAAGCAAACACTTTTGCACTAAAGGTTCTTGAAAAAGATCCGGAGCTTGACACCTGCCCTGAGCTTAAAGAAGCAGTTTACAATCTGTTTAACAGAAACAAAATTTTAAATTGAATTGAGGAATAAAAATGAAAAAAATTGCCAGCTTTGAAATCGACCACACAATCTTACCAAAAGGTATGTATGTTTCCCGTGTCGACGGTGACGTAATCACTTACGACATAAGAATGAGACTTCCCAACAAAGAAGTGGTTATGAACAATGGCGCGATGCACACAATTGAACATCTTTTTGCAACCTTTGTCAGAAACAGCTCACACTCCGATAAAATCATTTATTTCGGTCCTATGGGCTGCAGAACAGGCTTTTACTTTTTGACAAGAGATTCGGTTTCAAAATCAGAAGCAATCAGACTTGTCCAGCAGACTTTTGACTTTATTGCAGATTTTGAGGGTGAAATCCCGGGTTCTTCCGAAGTTGAGTGCGGAAATTATCGTGACCATGATTTGCAAGGTGCAAAGTCAGAAGCCGCAAGCATGAAAGCTGTTCTCGTTGATTGGAACGAAGAAAAACTCGTTTATCCTACCAAATAATTTTTTAAATTATATTTAAGGAGGTGACATATTGAAAGACGAAATTAACATTGAAAAAGACGACCTTTATGAAGATGTAAACACTGACTACTCTAACGACCAAAGTGAAATTTCATCAGATAACATCAGTATGTCGCCTTTAAACAGCATATATGACTTAATATCTTCATTGGGCTTAATGACCAAAGAAATTTTTACTAAATATTTTATAAGATTTTTTAAATTTATTCTGACCCCCTTCAAAACACTTAAGAACCTATTAAAGTTTATAATTTTGTATTTTGTTGACTTTGTACGCAAAGCCAATCAAAACGTTATCAGTGAGGCCTCTAATTTTCTGAATGACATAAAGGTTGCCGGGCTGTTGATTAAGCAAAACAATTCAGCTAACAAGCATCAGAAAGAAAAAGCATTTAAGCTCCTTACCAAATTTTATAAAACGGCCGTTATAAAGCATCGCAGATTTTTAAAAAGGTCAACAGCGTATGTTTTGCCGATAATAATGCTTTTAATTATGACAGCTGTTGTAAGCGGTTTATCCGGACAAAACTTTGCACTTGAGGTTACATATAATAACACAGTCATAGGCTACATTGAAAACGAAAATGTATTCCGACACGCTAAACAAATTCTTGACCAACGCTTAGAAATTGGCGGAGAAGAATTTGACAACAATATCGTTTCACAACCTCAATACAAGATAAAAGTTGTAAACTTAAGTGACTTATCTGATGCGAATGACATCTGTGAGCAAATTATAGTAAACTCCGACAGCGGTCTTACAACCGCTTGCGGAATTTATGTTGACAACAAATTTATCGGAAGCGTTAAGAATGAATCGGACGCATCATCGGTTTTTAAATATTACATAAAAGCCTATTGCCGCTCAAATGGCATCGACCCTGACAATCCTCAGGTTATGCTTGATCTGGTTGAAAAAGTATCATACATTCAAGGCTTATATTCTGAAACAACTCTGATTGATTCGGATACCCTGCGCGAATATCTGCTCACAAACTCAAAAAGTGAAATTACTAAATATACCGCCAAAAAAAATGACACTGCTGAATCAATTTGCTCAGAAAACAATATTTCAACCGAACAATTTTTTGCTATCAACCCCAA
>JBGVFJ010000061.1:0-40828 GCA_045121005.1 Acutalibacteraceae bacterium | reverse complement strand
TTTATATAGCTATGCTTCTTTTTGGTATAGCTTCACTTGTGTTTGACTTTTCGACTTTGTTTGACCCGGCAAGTCCGTTTATAAAATATCTGAACGGATTGGAAGGTATGACGGCAACATCGTGCTTCAAGGTTTTCGGCACTCATTTCCTCTACACAGGCTGGGTCGGTGCACGAAACATCTTCTGGCGCAAAAAGCTTATTCCGAAATTCGGCAGATATAAATATTCACTTTACAGTGACGCAATTCCCAAATGCATAATGGTTTTCCTCATCGGCTGGCTTCCTGTTTACAATGTTCCCGATGTTTCTACCCGCGTTTGGATGGCAAACCTTCTCTTTGCTTGTTTCAACGTTTTCGGTTTTGCAAACAACCTTGAAATATGTACCAAGAGTATCAGTCCCAATTTGCAGGAACGTATTCTCGTAAGAAGTTATCCGATCAAAATTTCACACATTTTCAATTCAATTCTTGCAATTATTTTACCCGTAATCATCGGTGCGCTGCGCTATGAATGGGCAGACATCAATGTTTACAGATTTGTTATTCCAATCACATTTGCCACTGCGGTTGCAATTACCATGCTTCTTGCAGGTAAGGTTAAAGAAAGAATTCCGCAGCCACCCATTGAAAAGAAAGTTCAGATTAAATTCTGGGACGGTATGTTCGGCGTTCTAAAAAACAAATACCTTCTCATCAACAACATTGTAGGTCTTATTGACTCTTTGGGCAACGGTATGCTGCCCTTCGTAACAATTCTTTATTTCTACACATTCCGCCTCAGCGGTCTCCCCTACAGCCTTATTGTTGCGCTGATTTCATTTGCAGGAACACCGCCCGATTTGCTCTCACCATATTTCCTCAAGAGATTTTCCTACAAGCAGATTATGATTTTCTATCAGCTTTCACGTGCAATCGGCAACGCGGCGATTGTGCTTGCAATTGTTTTCTGCGGTGATAATCTTGTTCTTTGCGGAACAATCTGTGTTGTTGTTCTCTTCTTTATGGAAATGACAAAGACTGTTCCTACAACAGCCGGCCATGATATGAATGTGCGTATTGCGGACTACCAGATGTACCTTTCCGGTGAACGCCTCGAAAGCTTTGCCGGTGTTTACGGATGGTTCACCGGCCCCATAACCTCATTCGTTGGTCTGATTATTCCCGTTATGTTGCTTAAATACGGCTTTAACAGTAACTGGGATGTTTTGTTTATCGATGCTTCAAGAAGAAGTATTATTGCAATTCCTCTCATTATTGATGTTGTCGGTTTCCTTTTGATGACAATTCCTTACCTCTTCTGGGATTATGACTCAAAGAAACAGAATATGGTTATGGAAGTGCTCAAACGCCGTGCAGAAGTTACAGAAAAGAAAGCCAAAGAAGAAGGCGTTTCTGTTTCCGGCGGATATAAAGGTTAAGGAGGTGCAGTTATGAGCAAAAAGAAAGCAAAAAAAGACTTGAATGATGAGCCGATAGTCCTTGATATTCCTGAAGACGAAATATGGACTTATCAGATTGAAGGTCTTGCAGCACCTCACATCAACAAGCCTTATAAATATTACACACTTAAAAAGATTATTTTTTCAATCGTAATAATCATAGCTGTTTCTCTTTCGATTTTCTTCACTATAAGAACCGTTCAGAAAGAAACATTTGAATATGAACCGTTGGAAAACAGCACATATCAGCTTTCAAAATTCAGCAACACAGGTAACATTACCGAGCTTTATATCGATTTTGTTACCACAGCTGATGTAGACGAAATCAACCCCGAAAACACAAAACTCACTAAAGATGAAACAAAAATTGTTACCGAAGTAAGAGAATACGCTCTCAACTGCGACGAAAAGGTTGAAGTAATTTATATCGGCAAGGATGTCAAAAAAATCGATGGCAAATCCTTCTATTCCTGCTGGAAGCTTCAGAGAATTGAAGTAGATGAAGAAAACCCTTACTACTGCGATGTTGACGGAGTTCTTTATAACAAGGATAAAACTGAGCTAATTTGCCACCCCTGCGACAGAGATACATATCTCAGCCAGAAATACGGCTATGAACCTGTTTTTGACGACGATGGTAACCGTACTTTTCCTGTTGAAGGTGACGAAGAATACGAAGGCTATAAAAATGACGTGCTTACGTTTGTTGTTCCTTCAAGTGTTGAAACCATCGGTGAGCTTGCTTTCAACTACGCTTATCTCCAGGAATTATATTTGCCTGAAGGACTCAAGAGAATTGAAACCCTGGGTATTTTCGAAATTCCTTTGCTTGAAAAAATATATTCTTACAGACATAACTCTGATTTAAACACCGAAGTTGAATCTTTGGGAGATGTTTATCTTTCTCTTCCTGAAGGACTAGAATACATCGGTTCGGACGCCTTCAGCTACAACCAGGCAATGACTTATGTTTATATCCCTTCGAGTGTAAAAGTCATCGGCCATCACGCATTCTGGGACACTGTTTATAAAGAAGACGGTGAACTCAAAGGTGTTACTCAGATTAACATCGGTATGAGTGAAGAAGAGTTCAAAAACGTTGAATGCGGTGACCGGTGGAGACCACAATACGACTTCCTTCTGTTCAAAAAGAGTGTTGATATGGTATTCGATGCTCAACGCGAAAGTAAATAATTTTTAAACAAAAGACCGCTCATTTTATGAGCGGTCTAATTATATTATTTATAATAAAATATCAATAAAAAAATCTCCTTGCAATGCAAAGAGATTTTTGGAGCTACTAACCGGAATCGAACCGGTGACCTCATCCTTACCAAGGATGCGCTCTACCGACTGAGCCATAGCAGCACGACTATCAATCGCAAGACATATATTATCATATATTCTTCCCAATGTCAAGCGATAATAATTGATTTTTTCACAGAGAAGAATAAAACTTATGTTTTATTCTTCTCGATTTGTTCTAATCTAACCTTTTCACACTCATCAATAATCTTATCAACATCTTCTCGGGTTTGACGACTATTAAAGTGACTCACAGTATACTTTTTCTCTTGTAATAAATCAATTTGTTTAGCTGAAAGATTCAAATAACCAAATATATTAAAAATAATAATTAAAGATGAAACAATAGCTAATACTATTTTTATTGATAAAAATTTCTTTTTCATTGAAAATAAAAAATCATTATCTATTAAAACAGACACAGCAAAAAATATGAAACAGAAAATCGACGGAAGTGTTGTCCTGTAAGAAAATCTCTGCGAAACAGCCATCATAAATTGCGCACCCATACCCAATAACATTGAAAATAATGGATAATAATTTTTTTCTCTGAGTATACAGCTTATACATACTACGGTAATACCAAGAAGTAATAATAGCAGGAAAGCATATTGCGACAAAACAGCAATAACAGAAATAGAGGTATATTGTAAAAAAAGTGTTAAAAACATTGTGAACGAAATAAAACCAACAATCCATTTATTTAATTTGGTTCTTGTCAATGAAAACCATTTGATAGAAACAACAAACATTAATAAAATGATGAACGTCATCATTCCTTCACTTTTAAACCAAAGATTAAAAATAATCATACTTAATTTATCGAAGAAACTGCTATTTGACTCATAAGTTCTAGCAATAACAGACGGAGATAAAACGACAGTAAAAAAACCAGCGATAGAAGTAAATAAAGTAAGTATAACAGTTTTTTTTACCTTATTTTTCAATACAAACGAATTATAGTAAATATACATTGCAAAACAAAAAACTGATATAATTCCGCACTGCTCTGTTGTAGCTCCACACATAAAACCTAACACAGGAATCAAGTATATGCATTTTTTATATTTAATTAACAAAAGTGTTAGCAACAAAAAAAGGAAAGGAAACACATAATTAAAACTTCCTGTAGCCCAAAATAATGTCGATTCGTAAATATCAACACTCACAAACAGCGATATAACACTGAATAAGAGCAACGACTTTTTAAACGAATCTTTATCATAAGAAACAAACATCGAAGAAAGAATAATCAATAAACCGAATGACAGAGGGCATATCACCCGCCATAAGTAGACATCAAATTTCAAGAAAAAAATAAGCAATAAATGCATAAGAGTTCTTCCGTTACAAAAATTGTAATGATACTCCATGAAATATAACGTATCTGTAAGCGAAGCTTTTGCTACAGTACTGTACACTCGATCATCCACATCGTTTAAAAATAAAAACTGAAAAAAGACAACCAAAAATGTTATAAAAACAATAAAAACAAAATACGGATAATTATTCTTAAATAAATTCTTAAATTTCATTAAATACACCTCTTCATAAGTTTATCATAAATTCAATTAACGGTCAATAAAATCAACATTTATATTTGACTTAATTATTATTTGATGTATAATAGTAGCTTGAAGGGGGAATATTATGCTTCTTACTATTGATATGGGAAACACTAACATTACTCTTGGTGTATTTAAAGATGATGATATAATTTTCACTTCGCGCCTTGCAACAATGCGTGACAGAACTAAAGACCAGTATGCAGTTGAACTGCTGAACATCTTTGCACTATATAAAATCAAGGCCGGTGATATAAACGGTGCAATTATCAGCAGCGTTGTGCCTGAACTTACCGATTCAATCAAAAATGCAGTTAAGCTTGTTACCGGCTGTGACGCTCTTGTTCTTGGACCCGGAGTCAAAACCGGACTCAACATTGTTACTGACAGCCACACTCAGGTTGGTACGGATTTAGTTGCTTGCTCGGTGGGGGCAATTCAGAAATATCCTCTCCCCTGTTTTATTATCGATTTGGGCACAGCGACAAAAATTCTGCTGATTGACGAAACAGGAACTTTCTGCGGATGCACAATTTCAGCAGGTGTTAAAATTTCACTCGACGCTCTTGCAAAACAGACATCTCAGCTTCCTGCAATCAGCCTCAAAACTCCCACAAGGGCTATCGGCACCAACACACAGGATTGTATGCTTTCGGGCACGGTACTCGGCACAGCAGCGATGCTTGACGGTCTCACCGACCGAATGGAAAAAGAGTTCGGCAGAAAGATTGTTTCAACCGTTGCAACCGGCGGATTATCAGAAGAAATTGTTAAAAGCTGTTATCGTGAAGTTACTCACGACCCCGATTTGATTTTTATCGGCTTGAAAGCAATCTACGAAAAAAATAAAAAATAATATTGATGAGCTATATTATGCGCTGTATCCATTCGGAGCAGCAGCAAGGAGGAATATATATGAAAAACTCATCCGCCACGTCTTCACGAAGGAACAGAACAGTTAACCTGACTGTTACCGCGGCACTTGCAGCCATGATAATCGTGATGACATTAACACCAATCGGCTACCTTAACATCGGTGTTGTTGAGATAACATTTCTCACGATACCCGTTGCAATCGGTGCTATTGTATGCGGACCCGCCTGCGGTGCAACATTAGGTGCAGTTTTTGGTGCCACAAGCTTTATACAATGCTTGGGTATCGGCAGACCTTCACCCTTCGGTATGGCGTTGTTTTCTATCAACCCCATAAGCACATTGCTCATTTGCTTCGTACCCAGAATTCTCGCAGGACTTCTTGCCGGTCTTATTTTCAAGGCTTTCAAGAAAAAGAGTGGAACAATTTCGTATGCAGCAACAGCTCTCAGCACGGGCGTATTCAACACTTTACTGTTTGTAACCATTCTTGTTACTTGCTTTTCTATGGAAAGCCTCACTGGCCTCCAGCTCGGTGAAAACGTCAGACAGGTTGTGGCAGCTATTGTAACTGCAAACGCAGTTATAGAATGGGTTGTTTGCCTTGTAGTTGGCTTCGCAGTCAGCAAAGCACTTAATGCAGTTATTAAAACAAAAAGATAAAATTAACGGCTTGAGAAATCTCAAGCCGTTTTTCGTTATCTGTTGCCTTGTCTGATTTTTACTAAATCATCATAATTTATGAGTTCAATGCCCTCGGATTCAAGAATCTTTCTGGTTTCGGGGTCAGAAAAAAGCTGATACTCCCAAACTCTCTGCCACCATCTTGCTGTGATGTTTTTGATTTCATCAGTTTCAAGTGAAGGGTGAATATACGTTTCACTTACACCGTCAGGAATATTCACAAGCCTGTTGATTACAAACTTTTTAAAGGTTTCATAATCCTTATAAGCTTCCTGAGGACATTCGGGATAAATAAGATAGTCAAGAATGGGAACGTTATACATATCGGCGATATTGGAATAACTACGGACAAAACGCTCATACATAGGAATGGGCAAATCAAGACCCTCGGGGACATAATCCTCATGAGGAAAGCGATACATCCTGAAAGGATAACCGTATTCATTACAAAGCTCAAACACCTTGGGCATCAGGTCAAAGTTGCCACAAAGACCGTAAAGAGCCGCCATATGTGTGTCAAGGTGTGAAATTTCAAGACCGAGATTTTTAGCCTTGCTTATCTGGGCTCTGATTTCATTGCCAACCTCACTAACATCACACTGAGCCTCAAAGGCTTCACACTCGTGGTGAAAATAGCCCTCAGAGTCACGCAATGAATCAGTGCCGTAAGGTGCAACAGGTCCCCAACGGTAGCCACCCCACTCACTTGTAAAGGTGAGATGCACACCTACTGAATATTCCTTATGCTTCTGGCACCAGCGCACGGCATGCTTAGACCATCCGCAAGGCACCATAAGAGAAGCTGAAGTAATTCCGCCGCATTCAAAAAGATTGAATGTGGCCTCGTTATGTGATGAACACATACCGAAATCATCCGCATTGATAATAAGATAACGTTTTCCCATAGAACCACCAAAAATAACTAATTATAAAATTCCGTTTGCCTTTGCGTAATCACAGAACACCTTAAGACCCTGACATCTTGAGGGAGAAAGAGTTCTGCCGTCTCTGAGGATAGGCTTGAAGGGCAAGCCCTGAAGCATACAGAGATATTTAGCGCTAACCATAAATCCACTGTCAATACCATTGTCGATAAGGCAGATATGGTCAAAGTATTTCTGAGCAGCTTCCATATCATTGTCAATAAAGAAAGCGTCATACATCTTTCTCATTGCTTTACCTGCACCACAGGAAGAAGGAGTTGCAACAACGCCTCTTGCACCTTCTTTATATGCTTCAAAAAGATAAGGAATGTTAGCCTGAAGAACGTTGGAATCGCCCTGAACAGCAATTTTATCTTTGATTTTGGGAAGAGTGCTTGTTGTGTCTTTGATACCGATCATATTATCGATTTTTGCAATTTCAGCATAAGCCTTGCCGCTGATACGGGCATTGGGCAAACCGGGGAATTCATAAATCATAATAGGAAGTGTTGTTTTTGATGCCAACTCCTGCATATATGTAACCATTCTGTCATCATCATTGCCGTAGCCGTTAGATGTGAAAACAAGACCTGCAACACCTGTCTGCTCCATCTTTTTAACTTCTTCGACCTGAGACAACCATGTGGGCTCAAGGTTTGCAGTTGCAAAAACAGGAACATCGCCTGAATACTTAGCGGCTGTGGTTGCAACCTTGATACGCTCTTCAAGAGTGAGCATAGTCATTTCTGAGCTACCGCAAACAGAGAAGAGGAAGTGCGGATTCTGAGCAGCCTGCCATTCAACATAAGTTGCATAAGCATCGTAGTCAATGCTTAAATCTTCATTGAATGGTGTAAGAAGCAAGGAGTAAACGCCTCTGTACTGTTCTTTGTTTTCAATTTTCATAATGAACACCTTCTGTAAATTTAAATTTAAATGAGAATTTTATCCTCATTAAAGTCCTCAAGAAAGCTGAGCAATTCCTGTGTGCCCTCGCCTGTTACTGCGCTTGTTAAAAAAATTCTTTCACAGCCTGCAAGCTCAAGAAGTTCAACCGCATCATCAATCTGCTCTTGTGAAGCAAGATCAATTTTGCTTACAATTCCCACAACGGGCACATTAAAGAATGCCGCCTGACCGGGAGAAAACCTGAATCTTTCATCAGTTGCATCCTGAAGAAACAAAATCAGATCACTGTCAGCTGCAGTGACAATAAGACCTTTGTAAAGCTGACGGTTTTCAAGATACTCACCCGGAGTGTCAATAGTGTTGTTGATAACACCGATTGTCTGCGTTTTCTGATATTCAATTTTAAGTCCGTTCAAGCGTTGGCAAAGGGTTGTTTTGCCACAGGTGCTTGAACCAATGAGCATTATGTTCTTTTTCATTTTATGTCCTGGTAATTTCTGTTGAAGTAAATCTTAAAATGTTTTTAAGTGTATCAAGCACATCTCTCAATGCTGCCTCCACACTTGCAACGTCACCGCAAATTACGAGAGAACCGCTGAATCTGTCAACAAACACAATGTCAACATCAGCAGCCTTTGTAGCAACATCGGCGCCGATAATAGCAGCTTCACTCGGAGTAATGGTCATAATTCCCAAAGCACCGCGTTTTTTGCTGACTACACCTAATTTTTTATATAAATCAGGTTCAGGGTTAGCAATAAGATGAGCCATGGTAACCTGTTTACCGGGAACAAACTCCTGAATTATACGGGCCTTATCCTGAAAAGCATCTGACATATTAACACCCCGTTACATAAGAGAATTGAATATCTCAGGTCTCGGATTAGGAATTACAACGCTTGAAACTACCATTCCCTCAGCATTTTCGGTGTTGATTCCGCAGGCAACTGCTTCATTAACAGCAGCAACCTCACCTGTGAGAATAACAAATGATTTTCCTCCGATGCCGGTTCCGAGTCTGACATCCATCAGGCTGACATCGGCGGCTTTAACCGCAGCATCAGAAGCATAAACTGCGGCAGTTACGCTAAAAAACTCCATAACTCCGAGAGCGTTAGTGTCAACAGGCTCAACCGCAGCATTGATAGCAGAAATAACCTGCGGATGAACTCTTGGAATGAGGCATTTATCAACAGTGTTTGCTCCGCCGATTAAGGCTCCGGCTTCAAGTGAAGCGTTAACAGCAGCAACCTCACCTGTGAAGAGAATATAATACTTGCCGGGACAACCTGCTCTTGCAAAAATCAAATCAGTATCAGCTGCTTTAAGAATTGCATCGGCTGCTTCAATACCCTTGGCTATACTGTTAAGCTCAAGAAAGCCAATTGTTTCATACATATCTCTTCACCTCTTATCTTTCTATAATTATTACTTCACCAACTGAAGTTACTTTTCCGTCAATTGAAGCGTGAATGTTGGCGCCCATTTTACCTTCAGGGCATTTTGCAATAAGCTGACCACATTTAACACTGTCACCAACATTAACAATTGCTTCAGCCAGCACACCGATGTGCTGCCTGACGGGAATTTCAACCTTGTCGGGAGTAAATTCCTTGCAATGTTTAATTTTATAATCGTAATACTTCCCTGCTCCTGCGCGGTTTGCCGCACGCTTGGAGGGAATTTTTCTGTATTCACGGTTAATATTCACCGTGTATTCTTCACCTGTTTTCTGATATCTTATTCCGTTTTTGGCAAGTTCTTTTTTAACAAGTGAGTTGACCTTTCTTGGCTGAAGCTGCATCGGGCAAGCATAAAGCTCACACACACCGCATTCACAGCAAAGAAGCGCATTGACCACAACCGGGTCGTCAATCATTTCTTCAATTGAGCCACGGGCAATTTTACGCATAATTTTGTGAGGCTCAATGGGATGTCCGAGCATATTTCTCGGGCACAGCTGAGTGCAGAAGTTGCACTGAATGCATGCAGATTTTGCACGGTTGAGCGTGTGCTCAACAGGTGTCTGATGAAGTGAAGGCAATCTTCCGCCCTTGGGAAGAATTATATATCCTGATGTTGTTTTGGTAACAACAGACTTCAATGCATCTTCCTTTGTCAACGGTTTACCCATCATGGGACCGCCGCAAATTACAAAATAATCATCAATATTGGCTCCGCCTGCAAGGGCAAGGCAGTCTTTGAATGATGTTCCCAAAGGAACATTGAGAATAACAGGTTCGCCAACTTCACCTGTCATTGTAAGAATTTTATGAGTGAAATTTTTGCCGTTGAGCGCATCGTAAACTGCACAGACAGTTGCCACATTAGACACAACACAACCCACATCCAGAGGGATTCCGCCTGCAGGAACAACCTTGCCTGTAACCTCGCAAACTATAACCTGCTCATCACCGGCAGGATAAAAACTATCCATTTTATGAATTTTAACCTTAGAAGCAAGAGCAAGAATTGCCACTTCAAGAGATGCAATTTCTTCTTTGTAACCTTTTTTGAGCGCAATTGTACAATCCGATGCGCCTAAGTGCTCACGGATTGCTTCACAGGCAGAGATAATTTCTCTTGCCTTGTTGCACATTATGTATCTGTCTGTACGAAGAAGAGGCTCACACTCAGCCGCGTTAATGATAAGATGCTCAACCTTAGCATTATATTTTATATGAGTAGGAAAGCCTGCACCGCCACAGCCAACAATGCCTGCATCAAAAACCTTTTGGGATAAATTCAATTATTTCACCTGCTTTTTGAGCTTTTTAAGCTCCCTGTCAACTTCGAGAGTATCAATAATGCCGACAATAGCACAGTCAATAGCAATATCATCCTTGCCAAGGGCACGTCTTGCCGTGCTTCCGCTGACAACGAGAACTCTCTCCCCTACGCCTGCACCAACAACGTCTGCGGCAACAAAAGTGTCCCCTTCAGTTTTATTGGTTTCAACCTCTTTAACAACCATAAGCTTGAGTCCGGAGAGGGTTTCTTCTTTTTTGGTTGCCCACACATGGCCTATAACCTGACAAATTATCATGGGGCTTCCTCCTAATCAACAAATTCAACTTTAACGTTTGAATGGTTAAAAATATCTTTGGCAGACGGTGTAATTACCGTGCCTTTTTTAAGACGGACTATTTCGTCCTGAGCTTTTTTGCAAAGATTGATTGCAAGACTTTCTGTTATAACTTTGTCAACAGAATTATCTGCAACAGCATTTTTATTTAAGTTTTTGCCGTACCACTGCTGACGGATAAGCTCAACACCGAAAGAGCGCAAAGAATTAACATAGCCTTCAAACATAGAATAAAAGGCTCTGTTAGTAGTTTCTTTATACTTTCTGTGAGGTAAAGCAGCTTCAAGAAGAAAAACCTTCTTGCCGTTTAACAGCGCTTTGGTTACTGCACAGGGCACAGCTCTGCAATCACGCCCGAGGGCACAATCTGCAAGTTCTGCACAAGTAAGCTCACAAACAAAAACACACTCAAACAATGAAATGTCACCGTTATAGGCATCAATTGTTTTGAAAGTATATTTATCCTGAGCGAAGGCAGGTAAATCTCCCTCATTACCGATAAGAAGAGCCAAAGGCTTACCGTCAGGTTTAGCACTTGGTGTTTCACCTGACGAAACAGATTTGAGTACTTCTTTTGTAACAAGCTCAACCAAAGCTTCAAATGATACGTTTTCCATAATATGTCCTCAAAATTAAAAGATTTTACCTTTGGAATCTTTGTCGAGACAACAGGCGTTAGCCTCATCAAAATCAATATGCATTGCAAGTGCAAAATTAGGGTTAACTCTGATAATAACATCCTCAAAGGTAACGGGTCGTGAAGTTTCAACACGCACTTTAACACTTTGAGAATCAGAAACTCCGTATTTTTCGGCATCTGCGGGAGTCATATGAATATGATTTTTGGCTACAATAACGCTCTTGGCCGCATTAAAACAACCACATTCACTCACAAGGTAAACATCGCCTGCGCTGTTCAAATCACCCGAAAGATTAACCGGGGCTTTAATACCGAGACCGCGGCAATCAGTCATTGAAAGCTCAACCTGAACTGCCTTTCTTTCGGGACCTAAAACAGCAACATTAGCAATTTCACCCTTGGAAGTGACGAGCTTGATTCGCTGTTCGCTTAAAAATTCACCGGGTTGGGACAAATCTCTTTTTTTAGTAAGGGTTGCCCCTTTACCAAAGAGTGTTTCAACAGCCTCTTTCGTTAAGTGTACATGTCTTGCTGAAGCTTCAACAGGAATTGAGGCTTCTGAATTATCAAGGCTCGATATAACACGGGCCACTACTTCTCTGATTTGGTTTTCAGTCATAATAACCCTCCTTAGTCATATTGCCTTGCAACTTTTTTGCAAAACATAATGTAAACGCAGCTGCTAAGACGGTTCAATGCCTCAACAATGTCGGGGCGTGTAACCCTACCGTCCTGAGTAAAGGCTGTCACTGCAAGAAGCTCGGCTTCTCTGATAAATGTTCGCACACTATTGAGAGCAACACACACTTCTCCCATTGAATAATGGGGAACGGAGTGCTCAATACCGAACTCTTCTGTCAGGTGATGTGAAACATATCTCAGTCTTTGAGAGTTCATACCTAACAATTTGATTTCGGGTACGGGCTCATCCTTGACCTCACAAGCAAGAAGAATCTGAACAAAACCCAAAACTTCATCAAGGTCACGAGCTATATTACCATACCCTGCGTTTTCAACAGTTACCTGAGTTTGCATAATCAAAGCTTCAAGTGAGTCAAATTTACCTCGTAAGAGAATACGCGGATGGTCTTTTTTAACAAGAAGATTTTCTCTGAGATGAGTCATATATTCAGGCTTTTCTGCATAGCCCGCACCGGTTTCAAAATCAACAAACCTACGGCTTCCTGATTTTTTAATCGGGCTGTAACTCATAACGCCTTTGCCGAAGCTTCCGCCTGAGGCAGAAGTGTCTTCAAAAATCAGCTCCAGAGCGTTTGATTTAAGGTATTCTTTGGCAAGCGGTGTGATAAAAGTTCCGTTTTTAACGCAAACCTTGTTATCACTTAATTTAAACTTACCGCTTCTTAAATCAGCTTCTGTCAAAATCTCCACAGCGTATCCTCCTTTCTGTAGGTAAACTCACAGCGGCAACTGCCGGACTTCCCTAAAAATTACTGACGGTCGCAGTTATCGAGTGAGGGAAGAATGAATTCAACTTCGCTGTGGGGACGAGGAATAACGTGAACAGAAACGAGCTCACCAACTCTTGAAGCTGCTGCTGCGCCTGCATCTGTTGCTGCTTTAACTGCGCCAACGTCGCCTCTAACCATAACGGTTACAAGACCGCCGCCAACGTGTACCTTACCGATAAGGTTAACGTTTGCTGCCTTAACCATTGCGTCGGCTGCTTCAATTGAGCCTACGAGTCCTTTTGTTTCGATCATTCCGAGTGCCTGTAATGTTGCCATGAGAATTCCTCCTAAAATAAAATTCTTTATTTATTGAAAAGGCTTATGCCTTGACAAACTTAGTTTGATGCCAGACGGCGTAAAATTTCTTTTGTGATTGCTTCAACGTCGTTTGGTGAAATTTCCGGTGAAGAAGCGTTAACTTCCTCTTTTTTAGCCTGAACAGGTGCAGAAACTGGTTCATCTTTTTTGGCGTGAACCTTGCTTCGCTTAATATATTCATCATAGCCTGCATTGATAGCTTCATTGAACGAGCCGCCATAAACAGGTTTTGATTTTGCTGAGCTTATAACACTGACTGATGTCTGTGCAGGAGCGGGATTGTTGCCTCTTAAATCTTCAAGCTCTTTTGAACCGAAGGCTACTCGCCTGATATTGATGAGATTGAGAGGAGTTATATTATCAGAAGTTGCACTGCCGCCTACAGCACCGCAGCCGAGAGTGAGTGCGGGGGCAAGATTTGTTGTTGCACCAACACCACCCAAAGCACCGGGAGTGTTAACAAGAAGCCTTGAAACAGGCTTTTGCAATGCAAATTCACGGATAACGTTTTTATCCTGAGAATGGATTGTCATAGTATGGCCAACGCCCTCGTTATAGAGAATTTCCATACATCTTTCGCAAGCCTCTTCCCAGTTGTTTTCGGTATAAAAAGCAAGAATAGGACAAAGCTTTTCTCTTGAATAAGGGTTGGTTTTGCTGACCTCAGTCTGCTCTGAAACAAGAACTCTTGTTCCTTCGGGAATTGAAATTCCTGCCATTTCTGCAATAACCTGAGCACTCTTACCAACTATTTTGGGATTCATAGTGCCGTTTGCTCTCAAGATAAAGCGTGAAACCTTGAGGCTTTCTTCTTCATTGAGGAAATAACCGCCCTGACGCTTAACCTCGGCTACAACCTTATCCTTGATGCAATGCTCCGTTACGATGCTCTGTTCGGAAGCGCAGATTGTTCCGTTGTCAAAGGTTTTGCTGTCAAAAATACGCTTAACAGCCATAGGAATGTCGGCAGTTTTTTCTATGTAAGCAGGGCCGTTACCGGGACCAACACCGATTGCAGGGTTGCCGGAAGAATAAGCGGCACGAACCATGGCCTCACCGCCTGTTGCAAGAATAACACCGATATCTCTGTGCTTGAGGAGGGTGTTGGTTGCCTCAATTGTGGTAAGTGCAATTGACTGAACAACATTGTCAGGTGCCCCTGCCCTCTTTGCTGCCGCCTGAATGATTCTTACGGTTTCAAGAATGCAATTTTTAGCATTTGGATGGGGGCTGATAACAATAGCGTTACCTGCCTTAATTGAAATTATGGATTTATACATAGTGGTTGAAGTGGGATTTGTTGAGGGAATCAACGCCGCAACAACACCCATAGGAACACCGACTTCAATAATACCGTCACCGTTATCTTCTTTGATAATGCCGACAGTTTTCATATTTTTACAGTAATCATAGGTAATTGAGCTTCCGAGAAGATTTTTGAGCACCTTGTCTTCCCATACACCAAAACCGGTTTCCTCAACTGCCATTTTTGCAAGATTCTGCGCATTAGCCGCACAGTCCTTGGCTATTTCACAAATAATACGGTCAATCTGTTCCTGAGAGAGCTTGGCAAGCTCCTTCTGCGCCTTTTTGGCGTTTGCCACAAGATCTCGCACTTCCTGAATTGACTGCAAATCTCTGTCTAAAGTCATACCGCACTCTCCTTCATAATCGGACAATCAGCAATTTTACAAACTCTGTCTGCAAAGGCTTCACAAGCTGCCTTACAGGCAGACTGTTCACCGGAAATCAAAGCTCCTGCAAAGTTGGTTTCAGATGGTGGGCCGTAGAAAACCCTTAACTCAACATCGGCAATTTTCAAAGCGTCGTCTATTCCGCAAATTGCTTCCGACGGAGGAGCAATAAGATACGCCAACGAGGTGCCCTCCGCTACCCCGGCCTGCTGCGAAAGGTAGGAACCTGTCCGCGAAATGCAATGAGCAAAATAAGCAATTGAATCATCGTTGTTGGCACTGCAAAATGCTGCATCATTTTCTATAAAGCTTACTGCGGCATTAACTCCGCTTTTAACCTCTGCAGGGTCAGGAGCACCGAGAATTCCGATAAACTCACCTGCAAGGGCGGTTGAAGCGTTGGACGAGCCTGCATACATACTTCTTGCATACACAACACAGCAGTTAGCTTTCTTGGTGGCTTCATCAAGGGCGGCATAAGAAACATCATCACAGTCTGTGGTAATGATACCAAGGCTGTGGACACCATCAGGTGCATTGAGTGAAGACAAAAGCGCTTTATCAGCGTTGGGAATAACCTGAACACTCAGCACAGTGGTTTTTAATCTGTCGCCTCTCATTTTGCCGCCTCCTTATTTTTTAAGATTTACTCCGCTTGCCTTGTTTTTCATAATCAAATCAATTACTTCAGCAAGGTAAGCACCTGCTTCAACAGCAGTAATACCGCCTGAATGGATATTTGAAACAACAGTTCTGTTGGCTTCAGGCATACCAACCTTTGAATCGTAGGTAATGTAAGCACTCATACTTTCTGCAGTGCCGAGACCCGGTCTTTCACCGATTAAAATGCAAGTTACCTTTGAACCGATAATCTCGCAGGCATGGTCCATACAACCAACTCTGCCAAACTTAACAAAGAAAGGCGTACCAACACTGTAACCCATAGACTTAACACCATCTATAACTGAGGGAAGAACATTTGCTACATTGGCTTCAATTGCCTTTGAGCTCAGACCGTCAGAAATAATAAACTGAACATCAGGGTTTGCCGCACAGGCTGATTTAATAGCCGAAACTGTTTCCTGTGAAAATTTTCTGCCCAAATCAGGTCGGGTAAGATGCTCATTTCTGTCGGAACAACAGGTAACAAAGGAAGGAAGATTGAGTTTTTTGATTAAATCTTCACTAACATCTGCAAAGACAGAGTCTCTTGCTGCAGCATGGTCTGCTCTGAGAGCAAGAAGAGTCCGGGTTTTGAGTCTGGGACCTGCTTTGCCCACACCGATTCTTGCGGAGGTTTTATTCATCATTCTTGCAAGCCCGTCTTCATCTGCAGGATTGTCAAGAAGAGGAATTGCCTTCACTTCTTTTGAAGTAATATCCACAAGGTCACCGCTGTCAGAACTCACAACACTGCTTACAACAGATGAAATTTCACTTTCTGTTTTAATGATGTTGCCTTGCTGGGTAAGCTTTTGCAAAACAGCCTGAACAATGCTTTCTACTGTGTTATTTTCCATTGAGCTTACCCCCTCTTTTTAAGAAATATTGTGGGATCACCCGCATATTTGGTAAGCTTACCGTTTTCGGTGATACCCATTTTTTCAAGCCATTCGTCAAATTCCTTAATCGGACGAAGACCTAATATTTCACGGATTGTTGATGCATCGTGATATGCGTTTGTCTGATAATTGAGCATAATATCGTCACTTGTTGGTACACCTAGGATATAATTAACACCGCAAGTTCCCAACAAAAGTGAAAGAAGCTCTATGTCGTTCTGGTCAGCCATCATATGGTTGGTGTAGCAGCAGTCACATCCCATAGGAATGCCTGAAAGCTTGCCCATAAAATGGTCTTCAAGTCCGGCTCTGATAACCTGACGGTTGTCATAAAGATATTCAGGACCGATGAAACCTACAACTGTATTGACCATAAACGGTGAAAACTCTTTTGCAAAGCCATAGCAACGTGCTTCCATCGTAACCTGGTCAGCACCGAAATGAGCATCACTCGAAAGCTCGGAGCCCTGACCTGTTTCAAAATACATAACATTCGGACCTGTTGCCGTGCCATGCTGAAGCATAAGCTGCTTTGCTTCGCAAACAATGTCTGTTGTGAAGCCAAAAGCCTCATTTCCCTTCTGGCTGCCGGCAATGCTCTGAAAAATCATATCACAGGGCGCACCGCGTTTAACAGCTTCAATCTGGGTTGTTATATGACCCAAAACACAAATCTGTGTGGGAATTTCAAATTCATTTTTAATTTCATCAAAGCGTTTGAGAACTTCACTCAAGCTTGAAATAGTATCATTAACAGGGTTAAGACCAATCAGCGCATCACCGCAACCATAACTGAGACCTTCAAAAAGAGAAGCGGTAATACCCTCAACATTGTCGGTGGTGTGGTTAGGCTGGAGTCTTGTTGAAAGAGTTCCTCTGACACCAATTGTTGTGTTACAATGTGCAGTTACTCTCACCTTTGACGCAGCATAAATCAAATCAAGGTTTGACATCAGCTTGCAAACACCTGCAATAACCTCACTCGTCAGACCTCTTGAAAGGTGGCGGACATCACGTTCGGTTGTATCGTGAGAAAGAATGTATTCGCGAAGCTCACCAATTGTCCAGTTACGGATTTTATTATAAATCGGCTCACTTACTGCATCCTGAATAATTCTTGTAACATCATCCTGCTCATAGGGAACAACGGGATTTTCACGAAGGTCACTGACAAGAAGATTAGAAAGCACTTCCTTGGCGGCAATTCTTTCAGTTCCGCTTGAAGCGGCAATACCTGCAAGAATGTCACCAGATTTTTCTTCATTTGCTTTGGCAAGAACATCTTTAACATCTTTGAACTGATATGTTTTGCCTAATATCACAGTCTTTAATCGCAAATAAATGACCTCCTATCCGAAAATCAGAGTTTTAACAACAACAGGGATTACGAGCCCATCCATAAGCGGCTTTCCAAAATCCACAAAGTCACCGTCATCAACGCTGATGCTGTCTATTGAAATAATATCTCGTTTGTTATGATATATCCTACCCATTGCCTGACCAAGAGCCTTGGCAATGTCACATTCGGTAACAACTATCATTGGCTCATTTTCACAAAGAAGTGAATCAAGCGCTTCACCGATACAACCGGCAAGCGTTCCGATTTCACCATAACTCGGGTTACGGTAGCCCTTAAGGCCGAGAACAAGGCTCTTTGTGTCACTCTGAGTCATAAACCAATTGATTTTATTCTTTAAAAATTCAATGTCACCCTCAAAAGCCTTCTTCTGCTCATCGTCACTGAGCTTGAGCACCGGAACATTTTTGAGCGGCAGAACACTTTCGGAATAAGAAATCGTACTGCCGGAAATTGAAGTTGTATAAGACCCTGCACCGACAACTGTTGCACGGATTGTTTCTTTTGCCTGAATAAGCCTGAAATCACTCAACAGTCTTCCCTGCCGGATAGCCTGACCTAGAAGCACTCCGATATCACCGTACTTAAGCTCTTCGGAATGAGTGTTATAAACACAATCAGCCACACCGCCGGAAAAACAAATTGCCCTGATTGGCTTTGAAAGCTTAAAGTCAGAACTGCCATGAGTTGTTATTTGAGTAAGTAGATCAGACTTTTCGTACACGCCGAGCATCTGCTCAAGAAGATGTGCCATTTCACCGCAAAGCCTGAAAACATCTGATTTACTTGTTTTTTTGCCGGCTTCCAAGCTGAGGCCGAGCTTTTCGGAAATGAGCCTTGCACTGGGGCTAATGTATTCCACCGTATAATCGGGGCCGAGCTTCATCTGCCTGCCACCGATATCAACACATCCCTTTGCAACAACCTTACCGCAGTCAAAAACCACAACATTGGTTGTTCCGCCGCCGATATCAAGGTTAACTGCAACACAAGCGTTTTCTTCGGAGTAACTCTGAGCACCGCTTCCCTTGCCGGCAATAACAGACTCAAGGTCAGGACCGGCTGTGGAAACAACAAACTCCCCTGCAAAATCACTAAGCTTTTCCAGCACAAGGGCTGAATTTTCTTTTCTTGCGCTTTCACCTGTGATAATAACCGCACCGGTCTGAGTATCAGCCGGAGTGAAGCCTGCCTTTGCAAACTCAGAAGCAACAATATCCCGGACCTTATCTCCGTCGATAAGGTAAGAATTGACAAGGGGTGTTGTGTAAATATCACTTTTGTAAATAACCTCTTTGTCAACGATGGAAATATGAGGAACAGAGAAAAAGCCAGCCATATTTTCCATCACGATTTTCGAAAAAATAACCTGAGTTGTGGATGTACCGATGTCAATGCCAACACTCAAAATGCCGTCATTCATCGCTACACCCCCACAATTGCCTATTATTAGAGTAATTATAACATCATATTGTGTATTTTACAACATTTTTTTACTGATTTATATGGATATATTTATCTTTTTCGTTGAAGAAATTTTAACCCTTTAGACAAAATAACCAAAAGAAACATCAATTATATAAACAAATCCACTATCAATGCGATTCTGCCCTTTTTACTTTTTGAAGAATCATCTTTTATTCGGGCTCTTCCTTTGCCTTTTAACACAAGCTTATCCCCGGCCTTAAGTCTGAAATCAGGCTTCAGAATCTGCTCATCGTTAACAAAAACCAAGCCCTTTTCAATGAACTCAACCGACTTGGTGCGCGAAAATGAATAGACACCACCCACCACTGCATCAAGACGGGGCGTTGCCACAAAACAGCAAATTTCGCGAACGGAAATATTTTTTGAAAAATCGGGCTTATTCTCCACCTCGGTGATTGTAATCGTTCCCCTGCCTGCAGATGAAAAGTTCTGATTTATAAAATTTGCAATACTGTCTTTTGCAAAAAAATAACAGCCCTTGTCATCAACAATTATATCACCAAGCTTTTCTCTTCTGATTCCGAGACCGGTCAGCGCACCGAGATAATCCCTGTGAGTCAGAATTGAAAAACTATCCTTATCTGCTCTGAAAGTTACAAACGGCTCCTCGTCGGGATTTTCATTTATAAACAGCTCAAGGTCGTCCACATAAAACGGAAGAAAAGCAACAACCTTTCGCTCAGCATCCTCATATCCTCCGTAAAGCGCCCATCTGACACCCTTTTGTTTTTTTAGAAAGGAAACAGCAATACCCTGCTTTCTCAAATCAAGAAAATCAGTTGATGTAATCATCGAATTTTTATCACACTCGGCAATTTTATCTCTGATTTGTGAAAGAAGAAGTTCATCTTCGGTCATCGTATCACCTCGCGGCAATTATACCATATATTGAAAAAAGTAGCAATATATATTGCATATATAGTTTTTTTATGATATCATTTCAGGGTAATACATATTAGGAGGAATTCCAATGAACATACCCAGACCAGAATATCCCAATCCTCAGTTTCAGCGAGCTGTGTGGATGAATCTTAACGGAGAATGGGATTTCAAATATGACAACGAAACAAGCGGCGAAAGCAAAGGCTACAACAAGCCTGATGCTGAATTCGACCAGAAGATTGTTGTTCCCTTCTGCCCCGAAAGCAAGCTTTCAGGTATCGGCAACACCGATTTCATACTCGGCGTGTGGTACAAAAGAACTGTTACTCTGCCCGAAATTTTTCTTGATAAAAGAATAGTTCTTCATTTTGGCGCCTGCGACTTTTTAACAAAGGTTTACATTGACGGTGAGCTTGTAGGCACTCACAAAGGCGGTTATTCATCGTTTAATTTCGATATAACCAAGTTTATCAAGAAAAATGAGTTCACAATCACTGTTTATGCTAAGGATGACACCAGAGAATATATGCAGTCCACAGGCAAGCAGAGCTACAGATACGCCTCCTGGGGCTGTTTTTACACAAGAACAACAGGCATCTGGCAGACAGTCTGGCTTGAGGCAACCCCCAAATCATACATTGAGAGCGTTAAATATTATCCTAATGTTGACAATTGCTCATTAGACATAAAGGCTGTTGTTCACGGTGAGGGCAAATTTGAGGCTGTTGCGCTTTATGACAATCGCGTTATGGGTGCCGCAAGTGCTGTTTCCAACGGCGGATGCGTTGACCTTCACCTCGACCTTATAGAAAAGCACGAATGGAGTGTTGGCGACGGCCAGCTTTACGACCTGGAGCTCAGATTCTGTGACGATGAAGTTAAAAGCTATTTTGGTCTTCGTTCCGTTCGTCTTGATGGCATGAAATTCTTAATTAACAACAAATCCGTATTCCAGCGTCTTGTTCTTGACCAGGGCTTTTATCCTGACGGCATATACACTGCCATGTCTGAAGAAGAATTGAAACGCGATATTCAGCTTTCACTTGATGCAGGCTTCAACGGAGCAAGACTTCACGAAAAGATTTTTGAACCCCGTTTCCTATATCACTGCGACAAAATGGGTTATCTTGTGTGGGGTGAATATCCCAACTGGGGTCTTGACCAATCCCGCCCCGATTCTGTTTTTACCATTCTCCCTGAATGGATTGAAGAGGTTAACCGAGACTTTAACCATCCTTCAATCATTGGTTGGTGTCCATTTAACGAAACATGGGACAAACACGGTTGCAAGCAGTTTGACGAGGTTCTGGAGCTTGTTTATAACTGCACCAAAAACCTTGACACTACCCGCCCCTGTATTGATACAAGCGGTAATTTCCACGTAATTACCGATATTTTCGATGTTCACGATTACGAGCAGGATGTTGCAATCTTCAAAGCCAATTATGACAAGCTGATGACAGAAGGTGTGCTTTATGATAGATTTGCCGATAGACAGCAATACAATGGTGAGCCCACATTTGTCAGTGAATACGGTGGAATTCAGTGGAGCAAAGACGAAGCTTCATGGGGTTACGGCAACGCACCCAAGAGTGAAGAAGAATTTATAGCCAGATACAAAGGTCTCACAGATGCACTTCTTGACAATTATCTTATGTTCGGCTTCTGCTACACTCAGCTTTACGATGTTGAGCAGGAACAGAACGGACTTTATACATACGACCGCGAGCCAAAATTCGATATGAATATTTTCAAAGAAATTAACTCCCGCAAGGCCGCAATTGAAGACTAAAAAACAACCCCATCCTTTCGGATGGGGTTTAGCTTTACCATAAATCTATGTAGATTTTCATAACATCTTCTTTGGTGGGAGTTCTCGGATTGGTTGAGGTGCAAGCGTCAGCAAGGGCTGCCTCAGCCATTTCGGGAATTGCAGCAAAATATTCTTCCTGAGAACAAACATTCATAGAAGAAATATTAAGCGGCATATCCATTTCCTTTGCCATAAATTCAACCCAGCTCACCAAAGCGCGGATTGTGGTAATGGTGTTAAAATTCTGAAGTCCCAACAATCTTGCAAGGGTAACATACTTGCGGACATGGTTGGGATATTCTTTTTTACTGCGGGAATGCTTATTTATATCACTGTTGTATTGAATAATCAGCGGCAGAAGCATCGCATTTGCACGACCGTGAGGTATGTGAAACTTTGCACCGAGCTGATGAGCCATACCGTGATTGAGTCCAAGGTTTGCGTGATTGAAAGCAATGCCTGCAAGGCAGGATGCACACATCATTTTACTTCTGGCGTGAGTATCGTGATTGTCAAGATAAGAACGAAGCAGGAAAGAACCGACGATTTCTACACTTTTTTCTGCAAGTGCCGCAGAAAACTCGTCATTATTTTTGCTCACATAAGCTTCTATAGCGTGAGTGAGAACATCCATGCCGGTGTCTGCCGTGATTGCAGGCGGAACAGTTTTGACAAGCTCAACATCAAGAATTGCTTCATCGGGAAGAATAGAATCAGACACGAGAGGAAATTTCTTTCCGCTGTCGGCATCAGAGACAACAGAAAAAGCCGTTACCTCCGAACCGGTGCCGCTTGTTGTGGGCACAGCAATCAATCTCAATTCCTTGCCCGAATATTCATCCATTTTGCAGACAACCTCTCGCATCGCCTTAGCCTGGTCAATAGCTGAACCTCCGCCAACAGCAATGATTGTGTCTGCGTTGCTTTTTACAAGCGCTGCAACGCCCTGTGTGATTTTATCAATAGTGGGGTCAGGGATAACATCACTGAAAATTTCATAATCGATGCTTGCCCTTTCCAGCCTGGAAGTAAGATGATTACCAAGACCGCTTTTAACCACAAACGGGTCAGCAACAATAAGCACCTTGGAAGAATCAATCTGTTCAAGTCTGTCAAGAGAGCTTTCACCGAAATATATTTTTGTTTTGATGTCAAAGCTTTTCATAATAACACCTTATCTCATTTTACAAACATCAATCCATTTAAGAAAGCCTGAATATTTCTCAAGCTCATCAATGGTCAACTTGATTGCGCTGTTGCTGCTTCCGCAGGCAGGATACACAAAGTCAAATCTTTTGAGAGAATCGTCAAGATAAACTCTGCAGCCGTCATTGATTGCAAACGGACATATACCGCCAACAGCATGGCCGGTCAGAGCAAGAGCCTCATCAGGAGAAAGCATTTTAGCCTTGGTTGAAAACTCTGCCTTATATTTGGCGTTGTCGATTTTAACATCACCGGCGGCAACAATCATAACACAACCGCCATCAACATTCATAGTGATTGACTTGGCAATTCGCTGAGGCTCACAACCGAGAGCCGCAGCGGCAAGCTCAACAGTTGCGCTTGAAACGTCAAACTCAAGCACTCTGTCTTCCATACCAAACTGTTTAAAATATTCTTTTACCTTTTCAATAGCCATAATTAAACTCCGGATAAGTGCAAATTATCTTTCTTCTCTGAAATAGGAAAGACCAAGACCCTGAGGAGGCTGATGTTCCCTCTTTTTGCGCATACTTGTAACAACAAGAACGATAATTGTAACAATATATGGAAGCATTTTGAAAAGCTCCTGGGTTTCTGTTCCGAGTCCGGGAATATAGTTGTTTGCATTACACAAAGCACCGAAAAGGAACGAGCCTACAATAGCAAACGAAGGCTTCCACAAAGCAAAAATAACAAGCGCAATTGCCATCCATCCGCGGTCACCAAAGGCATTGTTAGACCATACACCGCTGGCATAAGACATAACATACTGAAGACCGCCTAGACCTGCAACGGCACTGCCGATGCAAGTGGCAACATATCTGTAGCGGCTGACATTGATACCAGCCGCATCAGCTGTTGCAGGGCTTTCACCAACAGATCTTAAGTTGAGACCGACTCTTGTCTTGTTAAGAACAAAAGAAGTAATCAACGCAATTGCAACAGCAAGATACGTAAGGAAGTCGTGTGACAGGAACAATTCCCCAAACCATCCGAGCTTATCGGCAAACGGAAGCTCCATTGCAAAAAACGAGCTTGTTTTGGTAAGAGCAATTGAAGGAAGCTCACTGCCTGTGATATTGATAAGAGAAGCACCAAGGAAGTTGCCGAGGCCGATGCCCATAGTTGTAAGTGCAAGACCTGTAACATTCTGATTAGCGTGAAGAGTAACGGTGAGGAACGAGTAGATGAGACCCATTATAACAGAGCCTGTAATTGAACAGATGAGCGGAATAACAACAGCAAGGAAACTGTTCATCATTTCAACATCATTGCCGCATGCATTTTCGTAAACGAATGAGCCAACAACACCGCTGATTGCGCCAACATACATAATGCCGGGAATACCAAGATTAAGGTGTCCCGATTTTTCGGTGATGATTTCACCTGTTGAGCCAAAAAGAAGGGGCACACCAAGGAGAATAGCACGGCAAATAAACTGAATAATCATGCGTCTACCCCCTTGCTTTTATTGTTGCGAAAACGAACTGAATAGTGAATAAAAAACTCGCATCCAACGAGCATAAGAATAACTATGCCAACCATTATTTCCGAATAAGATGAGTTGAGCAAGGATGCATCGGCAACCTTTGAAACACCCAAACGAAGAAAAACAACAATAGCAGTCATAACAACCATAACAAAGGGATTGAACTGACCGAGCCAAGACATAAGAATAGCAGTAAAGCCCTGACCGCCAACGAGGTTGGTGTTAATGCTATGGTCCTTACCTGCAACAAGAAGCATACCTGTTATACCACAAAGAGCACCGGAAATTGCCATTGTGCGGATAATAACCTTTTTAACATTGATGCCTATGTATTTGGCTGTGTTTCGGCTTTCACCAACAACGGAAATTTCATAGCCCTGCTTACTGTATTTAAGATAAACATACATAAGAACAGTAATAACTGCTACAGTAACGATATTTACAAAATAATCATTTGTTCCCACCTTGGGGAAATTGCCTGCTGCAACAGGGTTGATAACATTTGATCCGCCACCTTCGATATAAACATAATAGGCAATAATCTGGGTGGCAATATAGTTCATCATAAGGGTGAACAATGTTTCATTAGTATTGAACAAGGCTCTGAAAACAGCAGGAATAATGCCCCAGATTGCACCTGCAAGAATACTTGTGACAGCAATCACGGCAATAAGCACACCGTAAGGAAGCTTTTCACCAAACTGAATCATACAGAAAATCGATGCAAGTCCGCCCATAAGAGCCTGTCCCTCGGCGCCGCAGTTCCAGAATTTCATTTTGAAAGCAGGAGTAAGGGCAAGAGCGAGACAAAGAAGAATTGCAATTTCCTGAAGATATTTCCACAGCATTGTTGTGTATCCTTCAAAGAGCTTTCCGAAAACACCTTTATACATAATTTCATAGGTTTCAAAAAAGCTTTTTTCAGTAACAAGCATAGAAAGGAAGCCCACAAGGACCATTCCGACAACAATCGTCGCAACACGAATCAACCAAGCATGCCATGCGGGAAGCTCATCACGTTTAATAACGTGAATCAATGGTTCACGCTGCTTTTTAACACTGGACATATCAGCCATTGTCATTCTCCTTTCCTTCATATTTAGACTTTGTCATAAGAAGACCGATTTCTTCTTTTGTTGTGTTACGGGCATCAACAACACCAGTTATACGGCCTGAGCCGATAACCATAATTCTGTCGCAAAGCTCAACAAGAACATCAAGATCTTCACCGACAAAAATAACAGCTACACCTTTTTTCTTCTGCTCATTGAGAAGATTATAAATCAAATAAGAGGAGTTGATATCAAGACCTCTTACAGGGTAAGCAACCATAAGAACTGTTGGTGACGAAGCAATTTCGCGGCCAACAAGCACCTTCTGAACGTTACCGCCCGAGAGACGGCGAACAGGAGTTGATGCACCGGGGGTCACAACCTCAAGATCATTAATTATTTTCATTGCAAGATCCTTCGGCGATTTACGCTTAAGGAAGAAGGAGTGGCCTTTTGAATAGCTGCGAAGCATCATATTGTCAACAATATCCATATTGCCGACAAGACCCATACCGAGACGGTCTTCAGGCACAAAAGAAAGGCGTACACCCATATTTCTGATTTGCATAGGTGTCTTATCGCGAAGATTCTCTGTTTTATCCGAATCGGGAGCATAATATAAAATCTCACCAGATGATAATTTCTGCAAACCGGCTATTGACTCAAGAAGCTCACGCTGACCTGAGCCTGCAATGCCGGCGATGCCGAGAATTTCACCGCCTTTGGCAGTAAAGGATACATTATCAAGAACAGTTGTTCCCATTCTGTCATGACAGGTTATGTTTTTAACAATCAATCTGTCGGCAAGATTTTCAGGATTAAAGCGTTCAATGTTGAGGTCGATTTTTTTACCAACCATCATTTCTGTGAGCTTGCTTTCATCGGCTTCTGAAGTATTGATTGTGCCCACATATTCACCCTTACGAAGAACTGAAACCCTGTCAGAAAGTGAAAGAACCTCGTGAAGCTTATGGGTAATGATGATAATACATTTTCCGTCATCTCTCATTCGGCGGAGAATATCAAAAAGCTTTTCAGTTTCCTGAGGAGTGAGAACAGCTGTCGGTTCATCAAGAATAAGAATATCAGCACCGCGATAAAGCACCTTGATTATTTCAACAGTCTGCTTTTCAGAAACAGACATTTCATAAATCTTTTTCTCAGGGTCAAGATTAAAGCCGTACTGATTGATGATATTTTTAATTTCTTCAACGCTTTTTTTAAGGTTGTACTTTTTGTTTTCAATACCGAGAACAATATTTTCAGCCGCACTGAACACATCAACAAGCTTAAAGTGCTGGTGAATCATACCAATCTTATATGAAAAAGCATCCTTCGGTGAAGAAATTACAGCTTCTTTTCCGTCGATAAAAATCTGACCTTCATCCGGGAAATAGATGCCCGAAATGATGTTCATCAAGGTTGTTTTACCGCTTCCGTTTTCACCTAAAACGGAAAGAATCTCACCGCGATATGCAGTAAGATTAACATTCTTATTAGCAATAACCTTCGTGCCGAAGCGCTTGGTTATATTTTTTAAATCAATTGCAGGTTGTCTGTCCACAGTAAACCTCCGTTCTAAAAATTCTCAAGAAATTGTTGTTGCCACAGCAATTTCTTCAAAATTCAATCTAAGGCGGGTTGCCCCGCCTTAGATAAAGAGTTTAAATAAGCCGATAATTAATATTTTTCATCAAGAAGCTTAATGCCGTCGATTCTGATATCGAAGTAAGGAGCTGCACGGAATTTTGATTCATAGAAAACGCCGTTTTCGATAACTTCTGTATCTTTTTCGAAGTTAGCATCTGTATCAACATCAGCCTTGTAACTGTCAAGCTTTTTACCATCAACTGTCCAGTTAGCTGTATCAAACACCTTGATTGAACCGTCAAGAAGCTTAGCTTTAACTTCTTCAAGCTTAGTAGCAGTGCCTGCAGCGGCAGCTTTATCGTTGATTTCTGTGAGAACAACTGAGCCTGTGTCGATTGTACCTGTCCAGTCAGCGTCAATTGCTTTGCCATCGATCACGCACTGAATCATGTATTTGAAGTAAGGAGTCCAGTCGATTCTTGAAGAAACGATGAATGTGTTGGGGCAAGCTGAAACAGTTGAACCGTTGTAAGATACGTTGGGAACACCTACTGTTTCGCAAGCTGTGGGAGCACCCATTGAGTCAGCGTGCTGGCTGATAAGAACGCAACCGCCTGCAATAAGAGCCTGAGCAGCTTCTTTTTCAAGCTTTTCGTCATACCATGAGCCTGTGAACTTAACATCCATTGTTACTGAGGGGCAAACTGATTTTGCACCAAGGTAGAATGATGTATAACCTGAAATTACTTCTGCAAATGTGAAAGCACCAACATAGCCCATCTTTGCTTCATCAGCAGTGATTTTGCCGGCGTCGATCATTTCATTCAGCTTGAGACCTGCAGCAACACCTGCAAGGTAACGGCCTTCGTAAATTGAAGCGAAAGCGTTGTGGAAGTTTGCAAGACCTGCTGTATGAGCCTGAGTACCTGTTGCATGGCAGAACTGAACATCAGTATATTTCTGAGCAGCTTCAATAAGGAATGCCTCGTGACCAAAGCTATCAGCAAAAATGATGTCACAACCGTCAACCTCGATAAGCTCAACTGCTGCATCGTAGCAGTCTCTTGACTCAGGAATCTGAGTCTTCTGAGCATATTCAACGCCCATTTCTTCACAAGCAGCCTTAGCAGCTACCATAAAGTTTTTGTCGTAAGTTGACTGTTCGTCGTGAAGGAAGATAAAACCTACTTTGAGGTCAACCTTTTCTTCTTCGCCGTTGTTTCCGCCACTACAAGCAGCAAGGCCAAGAACCATAACTACTGCAAGAAGCAATGCAAGAATCTTTTTCATTTGTTTTTCCTCCGTTGTTTTAGTATATTGCAATTATTATTGCCTGATTTAAGTGCGGAAAGAAATTTCTCCGCCATCCCCCATTGAATCAACAATTGCGAGCGATTCAACTCTTATGCCGCTTTCACGAAGAAGCCTGCCTCCGTCCTGAAAGCCTTTTTCAATAACAATACCTGTGCCAACAAGCTCAGCACCTGCAGCTTTAACAATTTCAATAAGGCCAAGCAAAGCCTGTCCTTTTGCAAGAAAATCATCAATTACCAAAACTTTATCATTTTCGTTGATAAATTCTTTTGAAACAATAATGTCGTAGGTTGTGCCGTGTGTATAGGAAGCAACCTTGGCTGTATAAACATCCGAGGCAATGTTCTTTGTTTTGTTTTTCTTGGCAAAAAGCATCGGAACACCGAACCGCTGCGCAACAAAGCAAGCAATGCCGATACCAGATGCTTCAATAGTGAGCACCTTGGTTACTCCGCAATTGCCGTAGCGACTGTAGAATTCCTCACCAATCTGGCTGAGAAGCTCAATATCCATCTGATGATTGAGAAAACTGTCAACCTTAAGCACATTTCCCGGGAAAACTTTTCCGTCTTTTAAAATTCTGTCTTTTAATACTTTCACAATGTCCACCTGAAATCGGTCATTTAATGATTCGATTATACAATATGTTGTATTTTTTTGCAACAATTTGCGAATAAAATGCAAACTTTTTAGATATTCAACAAAGAAAGGAGCAGATTTTTGATATATTCGGCAATAAATCGGATAAATTCAATGATATCAGACAAAAATCCGGGTTGTTCCGGTGCTGAATCCTGCTCGGTTTCTTCCTCAGTTACATCTTCAAGCTGTTCAATCAACATAATATATTCATCCCATTGAGCGCTGTCCGTGTCAACGGTCCCCTGTTCGTTCTGAGGCACAGAAGCAAGCAACACACCTGCCTGCTGAAGGATTGAAATATCCTCTGTATCAACTGTAGTGTTTCTGTTAACGTCTGCCGCTTCAAAATAGAAGCCCTGTGTATTAGCGGTTGTCAGATGACCCCAAAGCATAAATGAAGCAATCATTGAATCTTCACCGTCATACCAACCGTCACCGTTGAGGTCACCATAAATCAAAGTAGTGTAAGTGAAGACGGGGTTGTTGTCATAAACAAGATTAACCTTTGTTCCTGTTCCGATAACCGAATCGGAATATTCAAATGAAAATCCTTCTGCAAAAGAAACGTAATCGTCAAGTGATGCCAGACCACAGGTCAGCCCTCTGATTATATCGTCAGCATTTACACTTGACAAGTTTACACATTCGAAAGGTGTAACGGCGCTGCAGGTAAAGGATGTGCCGTAAGAGGCTTTCCAAAAGCCTGTAACGCTGTCATCAGAATCAACCGCGAGAATATGAGTTCCGACAGGAAGATAAAAATAAAAATTCTTGTCACCGGAATGATAGGAGTTGATGTTATTGGGGTTTCCGTTTGTATAAATATCATCAACAGAGGCAAGTGAAGATGTGTTAACCTTGGCAAGATACAAAGCTTCGCCGTCAGAATTATAGATCAAATCCGACGCAACGCCGCCACCTGCGCCGATTGCAACAGCACCCGAACCGCCTGTTGCTTTAACTGAACCGCCGTTGATAATAACATTACCCATTGAGCCGTACCAGCCGCCACCAATACCGGCAGCATTTGTGCCTCCGGTTGCGGTAACTGTTCCACCATTGATTATAATTTCACCGCCGTTACCGGTGCAACCGCCTCCGATTCCTGCGCCCGACGGACCGCCGACTGCAGTAACATTACCGCCGTTAATAATAACCTTTCCGTTGGAGCCTGCACTGCCGCCGCCGATTCCAGCGCTGTTGCTTTTGCTTTGTCCCACAACAGTGCCTGAATTGATTATAACCGTTCCGCTGGAGTTACCGTTGCCGCCTCCGATACCTGCCTGACCGTTGCTACCTGCCATAACAGTACCGTCACCCATAATTGTGAGGGTTGAGCCAACAGAAACTTCAATGCCTGCTCGTGAAGCACCGCTGACTAAAGTGCTTGTTCCCTGAACGCAAAGAGTAACATCGGCAGAATCTGTTAACTGCACGGCACAAACAAACTGGTTACCCGTATTGACTTTGATGTTATTGAACACAACATAGTTTGTTCCGCCACTGAAGGTGACGGTGTTGGTCAGTGTTGTGTTTGTGGTTTGTGTAATCATATATCCGTCTTCATCAGCAAGTGTTACACGCTCACCGAAATAACCGTATCCTGAAACGGTTCCGTCACCGATTACGATATTGCCTTTATCAAGATATAAGTATGTAAGCTTTGAATTTTCTGCAAAAGCAAATGCAGAAACAGAGCAAAGCATAATTATTATGACACTTAAAATCACTGCAAGAAATTTTTTCAATTTTCTTCTCCCCTATTGATTTATCTTTTACAATTATACACCATTGAAAAAAATTTGTAAATAGAGAATAATCAAATTAAATCATTGACTCATTTTAAGTAAAGTGATATATTACTATCACATTTTTATTCGGAGGCGAATTTTATGGGAATGGATTTTTTAAGAAAGCTGCCGATACCGAAGGATATTAAAGAGCAGTTTCCCATGGACGAAAAGCTTGTTAAAATCAAAGAAGAAAAGGACAAAGAAATCCGCGATATCTTTACAGGAAATGACAACAGACTTGCACTTATTATCGGACCTTGCTCTGCCGACAATGAGGATTCAGTTCTTGATTATATTTCGCGTCTTGCCGCAGTGCAGGAAAAGGTAAAAGATAAGGTTTTCATTATTCCGAGAATCTACACAAACAAGCCACGCACAACAGGCGACGGCTATAAGGGTATGGTTCATCAACCTAACCCTGAAAAGGATTCTGATATGCTTGAGGGCATTATCGCAATTCGCAGGCTTCACACAAGAGCCATTGCAGAAACCGGCTTTATCTGCGCTGACGAAATGCTTTATCCAGACAACCACAGATATCTTAACGATTTGCTCGGCTATGTTGCAGTCGGTGCCCGCTCGGTAGAAAATCAGGAACACAGACTCACAGCCAGCGGAATGACAACTCCCGTGGGTATGAAAAACCCCACCAGCGGTGATATATCCGTTATGCTCAACTCAATCACTGCCGCCCAGCATTCACACACCTTCATTTACAGAGGCTGGGAGGTTGTTACAAGCGGAAACGATCTAGCTCACGCCATTCTCAGAGGCTCTGTTGACAAGCACGGCAAAACCCACCCCAACTATCATTATGAAGACCTCATCAATCTTCACGATGCTTATGCCGCGTGCAATCTTCAGAATATGGGCGTTATCGTTGACACCAACCATTCAAACTCCGGCAAAAAGTATCTTGAACAAATCAGAATTGCAAAAGAGGTGCTTCATTCCTGCCGTCACTCAAGTGACATCAAATCAATGGTTAAGGGCTTTATGATTGAAAGCTACATTGAAGACGGTGCACAAAAAATCGGTGAAGGAGTCTACGGAAAATCCATCACGGACCCTTGCCTCGGATGGGAAAAGACAGAAAGACTAATCCTCGATATTGCAGATTTGACATAACCCCCAAACAACATACCCCCTGCTGAAGGAATAAATCAACAGGGGGATTTTTCTGTATAAAAGGGGTGTGGCCAACATCTTGCGATGCCGGCCACAGAGGGGGGATATAATATAAAGATGCTGTCAAAATAATAAATCAGAAGTTCTTACTTCGTATTCATATTAACAGAAAAGTAAAAATCTGTCAATAATCTTTTATTAATACCAGAGCCAACCGAAGAGAAGGATAACAATAATCCACTGGAGAACGGTATAGCTTACTGTAAAATCACAAGTAGCCTCTGAAACAACCTCACCCTTTGCATTTGTAACTTTGCATGTAACTGTTGCATCACCTGTACCGGAAGCATAAACATTACCGTTTTCATCAACAGTAACAACGCTATCGTTTGAAGATGTCCAGGTTACGGTTGAACCCTTGGGAGCTTCAGGTGAGAAAGTGAGGGTCTTAGTGTCTTTGTAATTCATAGCAACACTTGTTTCACTGAGAACAAAGCCTGTCATATCTCTAATCTGAGGAAAAAGAGCAACAGTGCTGCCATTGTTGCTGATTGAGCAGTTTGACATAGTTACGGTAATATCACCTGTCTTGAACTTAGCACCTGAAGGTTTTGTAAATGTTGCTTTGAAAAAAGAACCAACTTGATTATACGAAGTATTAACGAAACAACCTGAAACTTTACCGTTTGTTGTGTTAGGAACAGCCATTACCTCGCCGCCGTTGTTTTTGAATGCTTTAAGAGCATCACCGTTTTCAATGCTTGTACATTTATAACCGCTCTTAGCTACAAACTGAAAATCGAATGCATCAAACTTGCCTGAAACAAGATTAAACGAAACAACAACCTGTGAGTTTGTTTCGCTGAGAATTGCAACTGAGAAAACCGGGTTTTCATTTGTTGCAGCACTTGTAGCAAAGCCACCTACTGCGAATAACATAACTGCGCATAAAATGATTGAAATAAATTTTTTAACTGAATTTTTCATTTCTATCCACTCCTTCCAAAAAATGATAATACAAAACCTGCTAAAAGTCAACTAATTTTTCGTGTAACAAAGCATAACCAGCCATTATTTTCGTGTCTTTCCACAATTTCAAAGCCGTATTTTTCGAAAGCCGAAATTACATCGGGTTCTCTGACATCGATAATACCGGAAGTGATGAAAACCGCATCGTCTTCCATAAATGCACCAACATCCTTGCAGAACATAATAATAACGTCAGCAACGATGTTTGCTACAACAACACTGAACTTTCCGCTAACCTTGTCTGTCAGGTTACCTTCGTAAACGGTATATTTTGAAGAATCAAAACCGTTAAGCTCGGCATTTTCCCATGCTTTTTTAACTGCAAGAGGGTCAATGTCAACGCCTACTGCTTTTTGCGCGCCGAGAAGAAGACCGGCAACGCCGAGTATTCCGCTTCCGCAGCCAACATCAAGAAGTGTTGTTTCACCGTCAACATACTTTTCAAGGGTTTCGAGGCAAAGCTTTGTTGTATCATGACCGCCGCTGCCAAAAGCAAGACCGGGTTCAATGTCCAGCACCACTCTGTCACCGGGGTCAAATTCATCGTCCCACACGGGGTGAATCATCAGCTTTTCACCAACAGGAAGAGATTTGAAATAATCCTTCCAGTTGTTTTCCCAATCCTGATTTCTGCACACGGAAACATCAATTTCATTTTCAATGCCCTCGGCTGTGTATCTTTCTGTCAGAAATGCAACAGCTTCGGTGGGATTTTCGTGAGGAGGAAGATATACGTGAACAAAAGCCTGATTTCGGTCCTTTTGCAAAAGCTCTTCATCAATGAGGTCAATTTTTGCAATTTCCCATGCAGCCTCTTCAAGGTCACTGTAATCTTCAATATAAATTCCGTAAGGAACAACCATTTGTGCAATATCCCCTGCTTTGTCAACATCAGTAGATTTTACACCAATTTTTATTTCAAACCAATCCATAATAACTTCCTTTTAATATTTATTGTGAACATCTTCTGCAAAGCAGAGTAAATCTTTAATTTCAAGTACCGTTCCGTCATCGAGAACAGCCTTGCCGTTCATTCTGCCGAAGACCTGATGCTGGTCTGTGATGATAAACTTAACATCAATCTTAGCGCAACGGTCAATAATCGGCTCAAACTCCATTTCAAAGCGACCGTCAGATGAAGTGAATGTCCAAGGGTCTGTATAACCTGAAGATGGTATGTTGAAAGTTATGTCGTCAAGCTTGTGACACTTTCCGTCGTAAAAAAGCATATTTTCGCTTGCGGCTGAGGTGTCACCAAAGCCGTATCCGATATTGAAGCCGAAAGGCTTACCGTTAACCATTCCGTTGCCTGAACCCCAATACCATGTATTGTCATAAGTCCACACGCCGCGGCCCCAGTCAAGAGTGCCGAAATCGGTTTCGGGGTTAAAAACATATTCTCTGCCGTCAAACTTAACCTTACCCGAGGCAGGCATACAGTTAATTTTCTGATTGTAATAGAAAGCAGTTTTCTTCTCTTTCCATGGAGTTGCAATAACCATTGTGTCCATTTCGGGTTGTTTAAGAGTTATGTCACATTCAAAGGGCTTGCCGTCTTTGAAGTTTTCAAATCTGCACACAATTCTGCGCTCACCGTCTGATTTCAAAAATTTAATGTGTAAACGCTTATCCGTATAAATTACATTACCCTTATCAGATGTTGAGGGCATGTTTGTTTTGCCCATGGGGAACGGAGTGAGAATTGTTTCGGTATGTTCACAAGGCACTTTAAAATCGAGAAGAGAAACAGAATGGAGTCCAATGTAACCAACATCAGAAACAGTAAAAGCAACACCAAACTGATTTTCTTCGGAGATTACAAGGTAATAGTCCCATTCCTTAATGCGGAATTTAGGAGCTTTGATATCGTTGCGGTTATAAATCTGCAAAAGCTGTTTTGACCAGCCGGGCTCACGCAAGCTACCGTCATCTTTTAACAAAGGCTGAATATTTGTTACTTCATGATTTCTCATAATCATTCTCCTTTATAATAATTCGGCTTTGGGTTTAACCTCTCTGAGACCGTGGTTATAAAGCTTTCTGTTTTCAAGAGCCCACTGTCTGGGCGTGAACTCCCCTGCCTGAACCTCACTTACTGCCTGAGTAACCTCATAAATTCTGGCATCAAGCAAGTCAAGCTGAGAAAGGATTTCGGCTTCGAGGAACATTGGCCTCACAGCCGCACCGAACTCCGGCTCACCGTGGTGAGAAATCACCATGTGCTCAATAAGCATCAGAAGTTCAGGATTGATACCAAGCTCACGGCCGCGGATTTCAATATCCATAGCGCCCCTTACAAGGTGACCCACCAATGAGCCTTCAACACTGTAGCCCGAAACTATACCTGTATCGGATAATTCAAACTCACGGATTTTAGCAACATCGTGAAGAATAACTCCGCTGAAAAGAAGCTCACTGTCGATGCTGGGATAAATTCTGCTCACACTCTGCGCAAGGCGAAGAACAGAGAGAGTGTGATACATAAGGCCGCCTCTGATTGCATGGTGAAGCCTGAAGGCCGCCGGGCAAAGAGAAAGCTGTTCTTTATGTTCTGAAAGAATTGTTGTTACAAGAAGCTTCAGCTCTTCGTTGCTGAAGCTGTCGGCTACCTCATACACGGCATCAAAAAGAGTTTCACCGCCATATTCGGCAGACGGAACAAAATCCTCCACTCGCACATCATCAGCATCTACGGCAGGGCGAATACGGTCAACCCTTAACTGAGGCATATCGTTAAACACAGACTCAGAGCCTCTGACTTTGACTATTGAATTAACCTTGATGTCACTGTGAAGCTCTTCTTTATAATCCCAAAGCTTAGCGTTGATTTCGCCTGAGCTGTCGGTGAGCATCATATCAAGATACGAAAGCCCCTTTGCTGTTTTCTTAACTTCAAGGGTTTTGACAAGGCAAAATCCTTCAACAGTTCCGTTGTTATTGACAGTTTTAAAATTCATTTCCTGCCTCCTAAAGTTATTACATTTTTATTATAACAAAGATATGCACATATTGCAATTATTATTTAGCTGTCAGCCGTTGATTCATCACGATTTTTTCTGAACTGAGTGGGCGTGCAGGTAAACCTGCGGATAAAGACCTTTGAAAAATAGTTCTGGTCGGAGAATCCGCACTCAACGGCAATGTTTTTTATGCTTTCGTTTGTTTTAAGAAGCATTTGCTCTGCCTTTTCAAGACGGCAGGAATTTATATATTCTCCGATTGTTAAACCATATCGTTCTTTGAAGGTGTTCATCAGCGTTGTACGGCTGCAGCCGAAAATTTCACACATCAGATCTACGGTAAGCTTTTTATCAAAGTTGTTGCTGATATACTTTCGGATACCGGATGCAAGGTCTTTGAATTTTGGTGCCATTCGGTTAGTCTGAGTCATATATTCAGCAATGAGCTGAAGAATATTGACATAGCTGTCAAGCTCATCCTGCTTCACAACAGGAATGTTTTTAACCGCCTGCCTCAACTGAGATTGATTTTCAAAAAGAAGCTCAGATTTTCTGAGAATATTATCTTCACTTGACGGCTTACTGTCGGTTATCTGCCCCATAATAACATAGCCCGAAAGAATACCGTAATTGTAAATAGGTGCAACAATTTCAATCAGACCGCAATGGCACTTGTAGGAGTATGCCTCCCCCGTTTTACGCACGGTTTCAAATGCCTTAAGGTCAGCGTCAACACAGCGCTTGCGGCTCTGGGGAGTCCGCTGCACCTTGCGGCAAAAGTCAGACAGACTTTCAGGATAGCTTGCAATTTCATTGTAATCAAGATCGTGCAATGAAATTCTTGCACCCGTTACTTTATGAAAATCTTTTAAAATTTCAATTGTGTTAAGCTTTGTATCCATAAACATCACTTCGTAAAATTTGTACTATTTTACTAATTATTATACATAATTCTATTGAAAAATCAAGGTTAAAATTGTATCATATAATCAGCAAAACCTTAGGCGGTGATCTCATGAAATACACAATCGGTGTAGATATCGGAGGAACAAACATTGTAGTTGGTATTATCGATGAAAACTACAAGGTTGTTATCAAAGAATCTTTTAAAACCAACGCACCCAGAAGCGCCGGAGAAATCTGCGAAGACATTATTTCTTCATATAAAAACCTGGCCCTCAAAACAGGTATCTCATCTGATGAGCTGACAGAAATCGGCATCGCATGCCCCGGAATCATAAAAAAAGGCGTTGTTGTGTCTGCCACAAACCTGAAGTTTACAGATATTCCGCTGAAAGAAATAATGGAAGAAAAGTCAGGTCTCAGGTGTGAAGTTTGCAATGATGCAAATGCCGTTGCCCTCGCTGAATACATCATTTCAGGTGATGACGATATACATTCTCTTGTTGCGGTTACAATCGGCACAGGTATCGGCGGCGGAATTGTTATTGACGGCAAGATTATAGACGGCTTCAACGGTGCAGGAGCAGAGCTCGGCCACATAACCGTTGAAAAAGACGGAAGAAAATGTGCCTGCGGAAGCAAGGGGTGTCTTGAAACTTACTGCTCAGCAAGTGCACTTGTTAAAGAAACAAAAAAAGCTATGATAGACCACACTGACAGCAAGCTGTGGGAAATCTGCGACGATATAAACAAGGTTGACGGTAAAACCGTTTTCAAAGCAGCAAAGCTCGGAGACAAGGTTTCACAGGATGTTCTTGAAACATTTATGAATTATCTGAGCATCGGAGTAATCAATATGATTACACTTCTCCAGCCTGAGATTCTTGTTATCGGCGGAGGTATGTCAAAAGAAAAGGATGCTCTTATTGAGCCTCTCAAAAAGCTTGTTATTGAAAACAGCCTCACCAAAAACCTTACTGAAAAAACAACAATCAAAACCGCTGTCCTCTTCAACGATGCAGGACTTGTTGGTGCGGCGGCATATATCAGAAGTAAATGACGGTGATATTATGATTATCAAAAACGCATTGCTCCAAAACGGAATTTTTGACATTAAAATTGAAAACGGCAAAATCGCTGACATTGGCTCGTTTGAAGCCGACGGTGACATTGATGCAAAAGGAAGAAGAGTCATTCCCGGTATGATAGACACCCATATTCACGGCTTTGGCGGGGTTGACACATCTGACGGAGACCTTGAAACAATCAGCAGAGCTCTTGCCCTTGCAGGTACAACTTCTTTCTTCCCCACAACAATGACCGACAGTGTCGAAAATCTGATTGCCACAACCAATCAGCCTTTGCCCGAAAGCGGTGCAACTGTTATCGGCTACCACCTTGAGGGGCCGTATATTTCACCTGCTAAAAAAGGTGCGCAGAACGAAGCATACATCAAAGCACCCGATTTGAATGAATTTAAAAAATTCAATAACGTGGCAAACATCAGCCTTGCCCCTGAGGTTGACGGAGCTGAGGATTTTATTAAAAACTGCGGATGCAAGGTTTCAATCGGCCACACAGCCTGCGACTGTGAAACTGCAATCAAGGCTATTGATGCAGGTGCAGATTGCCTGACCCACACCTTCAACGCTATGCCTCCCCTGCTTCACCGTGACCCCGGCCCGATTGGTGCGGCGGCTGAAAAAGAAATTTACACAGAGCTTATCTGCGACGGCAGACACGTTGCAAAGGCGGCTGTGCTTGCCCTTTACAAAATGATGGGCAGTGACAGGGTTATTCTCATCAGCGATGCTATACGACCCGCAGGACTCCCTAACGGAAAGTATGACTCAGGCGGACTCGCGGTTATTATGAACGACGGTGCTCTCACCCTCGAAGACGGCACATTAGCCGGCGGCTCACAGCCCTTGCTCCAATGTGTCAAAACTGCGGTCAGCTTCGGCATTGACTTTTATGAAGCGGTTAAAATGGCAAGTGAAACCCCTGCAAAACGATTCGGTCTTAATAAAGGTAAAATCGAAAAAAGCTACGATGCGGACATTGTCATCATAAACGATGATTTCTCTGTATCAGATGTTATCATAGGCGGAAAGCTTTATAAATAAACTATACCCCAAACCACTGCGGTTTGGGGTAATTTTTATCTCTCATCAAATGATATATATTCTCTTCTGTCGGCAACGGATTTGTATGCGGGGCGAATGATTTTGTTTCCGTTTATAAGCTCTTCAAGGCGGTGAGCTGACCAACCCGAAATTCTTGCAATGGCAAAAATAGGCGTGTAAAGCTCGGGAGGAAGACCAAGCATCTGATAAACAAAGCCGCTGTAAAAGTCAACGTTTGCGCTGACTCCCTTATACATATTTCTGTGCTTTGCAATAACCTGAGGGGCAAGCTCCTCAACGGATTTGTAAAGCTCAAATTCATCACTTCTACCCTTTTCTTTGGCAAGACGCTCTACATAGCCTCTAAAAATTGTGGCTCTGGGGTCAGAAATTGAATAAATCGCGTGACCAATACCGTAAACAAGACCCGTTTTATCAAAAGCCTGTTTACTGACGATTTTATCAAGATAATCTTCAACCTGCTGACGGTCTGACCAGTCTGAAACATTTTCTTTAATATTTTCAAACATATTGCAAACCTTGATATTTGCACCGCCGTGCTTGGGCCCTTTCAACGAGCCGAGAGCAGCTGCAATGGCAGAATAAGTATCTGTGCCCGATGATGTTACAACATGGGTTGTGAATGACGAGTTATTGCCGCCGCCATGCTCTGCGTGAAGAACAAGAGCAATGTCAAGAATTTCGGCCTCTAAGGGGGTAAACTGCCCGTCTTTACGAAGCATATAAAGAATATTCTCTGCGGTAGAATACTCGCTCTTGGGCGCATGAATATAGAATGAGCCGCTATCCTTACGATAGTAATCATAAGCAAGGTAGCTGTAGACCGTAAGCTGAGGGAACAATGCAATCAGCTGCAAGCACTGGCGCATAACATTATCGATGCTTGTGTCATCGGGGTTATTATCATAAGAATAAAGAGCAAGCACGCTTCTTGCCAGACCGTTCATAACATCCGATGAGGGAGACTTCATAATAAAGTCACGGATAAAAGAAGTGGGCAATGATCGGTAATCTGAAAGAATTGCTTTGAATTCTGCCAGCTCCTCTTTGTTGGGAAGCTTGCCGAAAAGGAGAATATACGTTGTTTCTTCAAATCCGAATCGACCGCTTTTGAGAAAATCACCGATCAAATCGTGAACATTATATCCGCGGTAGTAAAGCTCACCGTCACAGGGAACCTCAACACCGTCAACAACCTTGCGTGAAAGAACCTCGGAAATTTCGGTAAGACCTGTGAGGACACCTTTGCCGTTGATATCACGCAGACCTCGGTTAACCTTATGTTCAGCATAAAGTGAGGGTTCAATAACATTCTCTTCATATAATAAATCGCCAAGCTTACTGAGAGCAGGCGTAATTTCAGAAAAATCTCTTTTTTTATTCATAATTATAACCTTTCTGTTTTTCCAATTTTACAATTAATTTACCACAAAAGGTAAAATTTATCAAGGACTGCCGCAGTTATTTAACAAATTCTTTACAAAAGAAAAAGCCACGTTTCCGTGGCTTGGTGAAGACGAGTGGGCTCGAACCACCGACCCCTTGCATGTCAAGCAAGTACTC
>JBGVFJ010000060.1:0-45486 GCA_045121005.1 Acutalibacteraceae bacterium | reverse complement strand
GACCAGAGCCAGAGCAGACACAAGCGGTGGGCATTGCATATGGCATGGAAGATTTTGTCCAGTCATGAATAAGCTGCTCCATGCCATGTTGTCTGCGGTGGCCGTCTTCATTTGCTGTGCGTGGATGGTCAACCTCTACGATGCAAGCATATATCCATCGTTCATTGGCTTTGGTTCTTTTACGGCCTAAGTATGACAAGGGGGCAATATAGAATTCGCTGTCTGTTGAGCCGTATTGATTGACAGCTTTCTCAATACGGCTCAAATCATCAGTCACTATGTAATTTTTCCAGACCTCTTTTTCTGTAAGAACCTTTTGACCAGAACGAGGGTCTTTCTTAAAGACTTTCTTAACCTGGTGGGTGTTCTCTAAAAGAATGGCATTGTATTTCCATTCCTGGTTGGCTTCCTCTGCTCTGGGTGTGGTGGTGTATTCTGCCAACTCACCAGCTGGAAACATAGCACGATAAAACTCCATCGGTGCGATTGTTTCATACCCAGCTTTTGAAAGCCAACGGGCCAACTCTGTGCGCTTCTGTTGCATATGTGATACCTCTCTATGATAATGAATGTATTAGTGTTGGTTTTACTAATTACAAGCTTCCCGTATATTAACAATGAGTTTATTTTACCTTTTGACAGTAAAAAGATAGAAGACCCAGCAGCCGAATTTTGACCAGCGGTCAATAATAAACGGCTGCAATTCTTCTGGTGGTATTATGGCAGCAATCCAATTTTATGGACGGGAAATAAAAAAGCCCAGGCTTTTTGGCCTGGGTTTTCTGCTGCCCCTCCAACTTCCCAGGACTTAGCTATAATACGGCACCACTAAAAAATGAAAGGGCCGTTTATATGGGAAGAAAAAAGAAGCTTATCAATAAGACCGATGTTCCGCAGTATGCCGTTGAGCGGTTCGCTCGCTGCGTGTTTGATGATATACGGGCCGCATATGCAGACCAGGAAGTGCAAGCAGAATTTGCACGATGGCAAGCACAGCGGGCCGAACTGAATACAAAGAAAAAGAGGGCAGCCGTTGTGGCTGCCCTCTCTGTTTATGTGGTCTTCTTTTTGCGTGGCCCTCTCGGTTTGGAATCTGGCCGAATAGGTGCGCCATTGGGGAAATACTCTTGTTCGTATCTCTTGAAATAAACAAATAATCCGAACCCATTTCCCACGGGGAAAATCTGGTTCGGATTATATTGGTTTGGTGCGGGTAACAGGGGTCGAACCTGCACGCTGTGAGGCACAAGATCCTAAATCTTGCGTGTCTGCCAATTCCACCATACCCGCATAAATATTAACTCCGTTATTATAACATAATTTCTGATAAATTCAAGTGCAATAATATTGATTTTAAACCTTGGGGTTGATATAATCATAAAAAATGGTTTGAGGTGGATTATGAATTTCAGAGATTTTTTTAATGAAAACGAAAAGCCGTTGGACACTCTCATTGACGGTTGCGGCTTCTGCTCAATTTTCAGGTCGGTTGCCTGCGTAGGTGACAGCCTTTCCTCCGGTGAGTTTGAGCACAAATGGCGCGAGGGCCGCCACCTGCATATTGATATGTTTGAATATTCCTGGGGTCAGTTTATGTCCCGCGCTATGGGAAGCACCGTTTACAACTTCTCACGCGGAGGTATGACCGCAAGCGAATATCTTGATTCCTTTGCCGAAGAAAACGGATTTTGGGACAAGGACAAGGCTTGCCAGGCATACATCATTGCCCTTGGGGTTAATGACGTTATTAACCGCGGCGACGAGGTGGGCACCGTTGATGACATTAAAGAAGATTACCGCGAAAACGCCAGAACCTTTGCAGGTCAATACGGTGCAATTATTCAGCGATACAAAGAAATTCAGCCCAACGCAAAATTCTTTTTAACAACTATGCCCCGAGGAATTAAGTACGGTCCTGAACAAAAAAGAAAAGAAATTGCCGAGCTTATTTACGACATTGCGGAAAAATTTGACAACTGCTATGTAATTGATTTGTTCAGATATGCACCTCCATATGACGAATTTTATGCAGAAAAATTTATGCTTTTCGGTCATTTCACCCCTTGCGGATATGCACTGACAGCAAAAATGATAATGAGCTACATTGACTATATCATCCGCCATAATATCAAGGATTTTGATTATGTTGGTTTCATCGGTAAGGAACACCTTATGGAGGAAAGCCTTTATGATTAAGCTTGACATCACCGATGCTCCCCTCTCCGTTCACGGTGCACCATTCTGGAAAAGTGAAAAAACACTCCGCCGTCTTCCTTTGGAGCTTATGGAGGAGCTGCCCGGACTTTCATTTTTCGGCAGAAGATGCCCCGGAGCAAGGGTTAGATTTAAAACAAATTCACAAAACATCCGCGTAAGGTTTGAGTTTGAAAAAGTCGGCCCGGACGCAGGGATGAGTATGTTCGCATGCCTTGCGGCAAATGTGCTCACAGGTGACGGAAAATACGGTAATTTTCTCGGTATGGTCTGCCCTGAGCATTGCGGTGAAACTGTGGCTGACAGAACATTGGAAAAAAGCGGTGATATGGAAAGCATTACCATTCACCTGCCGCGAAATGAAATTATTAAAAGCTTTGAAATTTACATTGATGACCGGGCAGAAATTCTGCCGCCTGACCCATACAAATATGAAAAGCCTGTTGTTTTTTACGGCTCATCAATCACCGAGGGCGGTTGCTGCTGCAATATAATCAACGCTTACACCTCGATTCTTTCACGCCACCTTGATTTTGATTATATCAACCTTGGTTTTTCAGGTAGCGCAAGGGGCGAAAAGCAGATGGCGGAGTTTATCAAGGGGCTTGATATGAGCGTTTTTGTGTATGACTACGACCACAACGCAGACTCTCCCGAGCAGCTGAAAGAAACCCACGAGCCGTTTTTCAGAATAATCAGGGAGGCTAACCCCACCCTGCCCGTGATTATGATGACACGCCCCAAGAATAATTATTCCGAAGAAGAAAAACGGCGCAGAGAAATTGTGAAAACCACCTACCTCAACGCCGTAAATTCGGGAGATGAAAATGTATATTTCATTGATGGTGAAACTTTTTTCGGTTCTGTCGATGCAAACGCCTGCCTCATTGACGGATTGCACCCAAACGATTTGGGATTCCACCGTATGGCAGAAAAAATCGAACCGTTGATGAAGGAGATATTGGAAAGATAGCAAAAACGGAGCAAAATCGCTCCGTTTTTTTAATAGTAACAATCAGATTCCCATTTACTTGCATTGGAATCTATATACTCCCAAATTTCAATATAATCTTTTTCATCGCGAATAATGTGGTCATAATAGGATGTCTGCCATATATTAAAACCATATTCACGATTACACATTCTTTTCAGCAATGAGATAAATTTTGAAACTTCATTATTGTAGGGTTTGGCGCTTGCCGACAAACCATCCCTTGAAGATTTATAATCCGTTACATTTAAAATTAAATGAAAATGATTTGGCATAATCACATATTTATCAATCTTTATATGATGATACTTTTCATTCATTAAATTTAGTTTTCTGTCAAGTATCTTCCCGTATTCCGACAACACCATTTCAGGTGCGTCGAAATCGCCGCACCCTACAACGCGGCCAAGCAACCACTTTTTGTTTTTAACACAAACAGTAATAAAATACATTCCCGGTGTACTGTAGTCATATCCAATCAGCCTCATCCGTTTGCGATTATGAAACGTCATAAAACCAATCCTTAATTTATTTTATAAAGCCTCCGCCGAGGACTGTGTCGCCGTCATAAAAAACAACGCTCTGACCCGGGGTTATGGCTCTTTGCGGTGTGTCAAAAACCACCTTTACATCACCGTTTTCAAGCGGATAAATTGTGGCTTCGGTTTCTTTTTGTTTATATCTCACCTTGGCTTTAACCTTCATAGGCTCGGTCAGGCTTTCAATGCTGATGAAATTGACATCCGTTGCTTCAAGGGTATCCAGAAACAAATCATCGTTGCTGCCAAGAATAACTTTATTGCTTGCGGCATCCTTTTTGAGCACATAGTACGGCGCAGGGGCGGCAATTCCAAGACCCTTGCGCTGACCGATTGTGTAATTGATGAGCCCTTTATGCTCGGCAATAAACTCCCCTGCTTTGTTAACAAACTCACCTTTGGGGAATTTTTCACCGCACCAACGCTCAATAAATGCGGCATATTCACCGTCGGGAACAAAGCAGATATCCTGGCTGTCGTGCTTATCAGCGTTTTCAAAACCCGCTTCCCTTGCGGCATCACGGGCATCATCCTTGGAAAGCCCGCCCAGAGGCAACAGCACGCGGCTCAACTGACTTTGAGAAAGCGTCCAAAGCATATAGCTCTGGTCTTTGGTTTCGTCGTCAGCCTTTTTTACCACATAACGGCCTGTTTCTTCAACGAATTCCACCTTGGCATAGTGACCCGTTGCAACATAATCAAAACCAAGCTCATCGGCCTTTTGAATAAATGAGCCGAATTTGATATGCTTGTTGCAAACAATACACGGATTGGGTGTAAGACCATTTTTATAGGCTTCAACAAAGTCGGTAATAACATATTTTTTAAAATCATCACCAAGCTCAAAAACATAAAAAGGGATATTGAGGTTATCGGCAACACGCTTTGCATCTTGGATATCCTCAGGCTTTCCGCTTCCCTCATCACCGAAAAGAGACATAATTGCTCCGGCGGTTTCGTAACCCTGTGATTTTATTATATCTGCCGCAACGGAGGAATCCACTCCCCCGCTCATGGCAATGAGAACTTTTTTCATTTCAGTCACCTAAAAAATATGGGACGAAGCTAGTCCGTCCCGTAGTGTTATAATTATCCGCAGTGGTCGCAATGGTCACATCCGCCTGAGCATGAGCCGAAAATTGCAGGGTCAAGCTCGATTCCGTTTTTGGTGTAATAATCGGCAATAGCGGCTTTAACTGCTTCCTCCGCAAGCACTGAGCAGTGAATCTTTGCGGGGGGAAGTCCGTCAAGAGCTTCAACAACGGCCTTGTTGCTGAGTTCAAGAGCATCCTCAACCTTCTGACCCTTAATCAATTCTGTTGCCATTGAGCTTGTTGCAATAGCAGAAGCACAACCGAAGGTGTTGAACTTAACGTCGGTAATTACTCCGTCATTGATTTTGAGGTATATTTTCATAATATCGCCGCATTTTGCGTTGCCTACTTCGCCAACGCCGTCGGCATCATCCATTTTGCCGAGGTTTCTCGGATTTTCAAAATGGTCCATAACTTTTTTACTGTAAGCCATTTTCGCTTTCCTCCTTCATAATACGCTCCCATACGGGGGACATATCACGCAATCTGTTAACCACCTTGGGCAATTCTTCAATAATATAATCTGCTTCTTCAGCTGTGTTGTATTCGCTCAAAGAAATTCTCAACGAGCCGTGAGCAATTTCGTGAGGAAGACCCAGAGCAAGAAGAACGTGGCTGGGGTCAAGTGAGCCCGAGGTGCAGGCTGAGCCTGATGAACCGCAGATTCCTTTTAAATCGAGATAAAGAAGAAGTGACTCACCCTCAATGCCTTCAAAACAGAAGCTGACATTGCCGGGAAGTCGTGCATCCCTGCCGCCGTTGAGCCTTGAACGGGGAACAACGGGAAGAATTCCGTCGATGATTTTATCTCTCAATGAGCTGATGTATGCTGAATTTTTATCAAGCTCTGCGCAAGCCTTTTTGAGCGCAGCAGCCATACCTGAAAGAGCAGGAATGTTTTCTGTGCCGGGGCGCTTGTTCTTTTCCTGAGCGCCGCCCTGCATAATACCCATAAGCGAAATGCCTTTCTTGCAATAAAGAGCGCCAACACCCTTAGGACCGTGGAACTTGTGTCCCGAAAGAGAGAGCATATCAATATTCTGCTCGGCTACGTCAATTTTAATGTGTCCCACCGCCTGAACAGCATCGGTGTGGAATAACACGCCTTTTTCACGGCAGACTTGTCCGATTTCTTTAACAGGCTGAACTGTGCCGATTTCGTTGTTGGCATACATAATTGTAACAAGGCAGGTTTCTTCTTTGATTGCATTTCTGACCTGCTCGGCTGTTACATAACCGTCTGCACTGACATCAAGATATGTTACCTCAAAGCCCTCTTTTTCAAGCTTTTTGAGGGTGTGAAGAACTGCGTGATGCTCAAAAGCGGTGGAAATAATGTGATTTTTATTTTTGCGGCTGCCCAATCTTGCGGCATTGCGGATTGCCCAGTTGTCAGCTTCTGTGCCGCCTGAGGTGAAATAAATTTCATTCACGTCGGCATTGAGGCAATCTGCAACATCCTGCCTTGCGGCAAAAAGCACTTCAGCAGCTTCCTGACCGATGTGGTGGAGGCTTGAAGCGTTACCGTAGGCTGATGACATACAACCCACCATAGCATTGATTGCTTCGGGGCACATTGCGGTGGTGGCCGCGTTATCTACATAAACTGTTTTCATTCTGATAATCGCCTGACTTTCATTTAACCTATCTCTATGGTAGGTATTATACAACACATAACAACCCGATTCAATAGTAAACAATATAGAAAAGGCTGTGTCGGGTTATATGTTTTTTGTTAGTCTTTCCTAATTTTAGCAACGAGGGATAAGCTCTGTTCAATGTCGGCAACGCCGTAAACTGTTGCTCCGTTCAACTGCCAACCCTCAAAGTGGTAACCGTCGTCACAATATGCGCCGGCATTTGGCATATCGGCAGAGTCAAGAGTTGCACCCACGGGAACACGCACAGTGTCAATAACCTCACCGTCGGGGAGGCAGAAGTAAACATTGCAGTCTGTTCTGTCGGTGAGTTTAATTTCAGCTGCTTTCACCTGCAGAGGGTATGTTTCCATAACTGTTCCGTCATAGGTAACAACCGCGTTTTTGAAATTTGCCACATCGTCGGCTTTAACGGTATCACCGTCAGAGTCAACCGTTTTAACGTTGTCAAAGCTTACGGTGATTTTATCCCCTGCTTTAACTCCGCCGTCACCGGACTTCACCTTAAGGGTCAGGCTTGTGCCGGAAACGGCATCAATTTCTGCCTTGAAGGTGTAGTCCTTGATTTTTTCGGTGGTACTCTGAGTGGTTGTGCTTGTCGAGGTTACATCTTTGTTTGTAGTCGTAACCTTGTTGCTATATCCGCTGTCTGTCTGAACATATGTCGGTGAGGTGGTGGACTGCTCGTCGGGAGCATTTGTTTCCATCTTTTCGTTGACATACATAACACCTGCGGCGCCCACAACAGCAAGAGCCGCAAAAGTTGCAACAAACTTTTTCATAATTATATTATCTTCCTTTTAGTTTTCCTTAGAAACCTGACGAATATACGATTTGAAGAATGATACACCGTCTTTGAGAACAGAAATGGGGCAACGCTCATTTGTGCCGTGAGAAGTTGCAATAAGCTCAACAGAAAGGTTGAAAGGAGCGAAACGGAGAACATTTTCACTAATCTGCTCATAGAAATAAGCGTCTGTGCCGCCCATAACAAGATAAGGAACAACGGCAACAGCCTTGTCGGTGTACATTGAACCTGCAACGGTTTCAATAGCGTTGAAGGCTCTTGAATCTGTGGGTGAGAATCTTGAAGGCTCTTTTGCTCTGAGACATTCAATTTCTGCATCCTTATATCTGATTACCTTGCGAAGATGCTCTTCGACATCCTTTGATGTTTCACCAAAAATGGGGCGGAAGTTAACAGTTGTGCTTGCTCTCTGAGGAAGAACGTTGGGAGCGGGGCTGCCCTCACACATTGTAACAGCAGTTACTGTGCGCACAAGACAAGCAAGGAAGGGAATTCTTTTGCCGAGGAACTTGAGAAGAGGACCGAACATTTTGTAGTTGCACATAAGCATACGAGCAGGGAAAGAAGCAGTTCTGCCCACGCGCTCAAGAAGAGTGTAAATAAAGGGAAGAAGCTTGATTTTGAACTGATTGTTTTCAATATCAAGAATTGTGTTGGCAAGCTTGCCGAGACCGTTGTGATCGGGAGCCTGTGAAGAATGGCCGCCCTTGTCGGTAACGGTAATCTTGAAATCGCAGTAGCCCTTTTCTGCCATACCGATTGCAAGGATATTTGTTTTGATGATGCCCTTAAGGTCAACAGAGATGATTGCACCGCCCTCGTCAAGAACGCTGTCAAGGTGAATACCTCTGTTTTTGAGTGTTTCAACAATTGCACTTGCACCGGGGTCATTGGCGCAAACAACCTCTTCGTTGTGTCCAAAGCAAAGATACACATCTCTTTCAGGCTCAAAGCCCTCTTCAAGAAGAGTTTCAACAGCTTCCATAACGCAGATGAGGTGGTTTTTCATATCAACAGTGCCGCGGCCCCAGATGAATTCGCCGTCATTATGACCTTCAAAGGGGTCATGCTTCCAGTCATCCTCTGTGCCTGCGGTAACAGGAACAACATCCTGATGAGCAAGAAGTGCCATCGGCTCAAGGTCGGAATTTTTACCCTTCCATTTAAACACAAGGCTTGCAGCAGAAATAACTTCTTTTTCAAGCTTTGAGTGAATCTGAGGGTATGCTTCTTCAAGAAAAGCGTGGAATTTTTCAAACTCTGACCAGTCTGTCAAAGAAGGGTCATCGTGAGAAACTGTTTTGCACTGAATTGCTTTTGAAAGGTTTTTCTGAACACGCTCAAAATTAACCTTTTCTTCAACCATTTCGGGGCGTTCTTTCTTTTCGGGAACAAATTTTGCGGCTCTGATTGCAGTGATGATAATTAAAAGTGCAATCACAGCAAGAATTACATATAAAGCTATCATAATCATTCTCCTTTGTTAAGCTTTTAACAGATGTATTATACACTCATCAATTTAATAAATCAAGTTTTAATTAAAATCCGAACAAGCTCATCTGAGCGCTTTCGGGCAAGCCCTTGAGAGCTCCCGCATTTCTGAGGGTTTCAATAACAGACTTACTTACACCTGCTCTCTGCTGAAGCTCTTCAATTGAAGCAAATTCGCCCTGACCGTCATCCCTTGCTTCGGCAAGAGCTTTGGCGGCACTTTCACCCGTTCCTGCCATTGAAAGGAAGGGAAGTCGGATTTTACCGTCTTCAATTTTATAAACCGATGCTTCTGATTTATAGATGTCAACGGGGAGGAATTCCACTCCGCGAGCCATCATTTCATTAACAACCTGCATTGCAACATACATATTTTCTTCCTTGGCGGTGGCCTCGTTGCCCTTCGCCTTGATTTCGTCCATAACAGCCTTAACAGCCTTTCTGCCGTTCATAATTGCAACGGTGTCAAGGTCTTCACCGCGGACGGTCATATAAGTTGCATAATACTCCTTGGGATGATAGATCTTATACCACGCAAGGCGCATAGCGGCAATAACATAAGCCGCGGCGTGAGCCTTGGGGAACATATATTTGATTTTCATACAGGAGTCAATATACCATTGAGGAACACCGTGCTCCTTCATAGCGTTGAAATGAACATCGGTAAGAAGCTTGGTGGCATTACCCTTACGGACAATTTCCATAATTTTGAACGCCATATCAGGCTCAAGACCCTTGTGCATAAGGTAAACCATAATGCTGTCACGTGTACCGATAACATCAGAAATTGTACAGGTACCGTTTTTAATCAAATCCTGAGCGTTGCCCAGCCAAACGTCGGTGCCGTGGGAAAGTCCCGAAATCTGAAGCATATCGGAAAAATTCTTGGGCTGAGCGTCGATAAGCATCTGACGAACAAACGGCGTACCAAGCTCGGGAAGCGAGAGAGTTCCTGTTTCGCAGTCGATATCCTCACAGGTTACGCCCAAAGGCTCGGGAGTTGTGAGCAGCTTGTACACATTTGGGTCGCACACATCGGCATCCATAACCGAAATGCCCGTTGCATCTTCAAGATGCTTATAAATCGTGGGCACATCGTGGCCAAGGTTATCCAGCTTGAGAATTGTATCGTGCAAAGCGTGGAAGTCGAAGTGTGTTGTTCGAAGACCCTTGTCGGCATCGTCTGCAGGGTGCTGAATGGGAGTGAAGTCCTCCGCCTCCATATCACCGGGAACAACAACCATACCGCCGGGATGCTGACCTGTTGTTCTTTTAACACCCACACAGCCTCGGGTGAGCCTGTCCTCTTCGGCTCGGTGGAGGGTTTTGCCCTTGTCATCAAGCCATTTTTTAACAAAGCCGTAGGCAGTTTTGTCGGCAAGAGTACCGATTGTACCCGCCTTGAATGTGTGAGTAATTCCGAAAAGGGTTTCGGTATAGCGGTGAGCATAGAACTGATATTCACCGCTGAAGTTAAGGTCGATATCGGGCTGCTTATCACCCTTGAATCCAAGGAAGGTTTCAAAGGGAATATCGTGACCCTCACGAATCATAAGCACATCACATGTGGGACAATTCTTTGGCGGAAGGTCAAAGCCTGAGCCCACGCTGCCGTCGGTGAAAAATTCACTGTGCTTACATTTGGGGCAAACATAATGGGGCGGCAAGGGGTTAACCTCAGAAATACCTGCCGCGTGAGCAACAAAGGACGAGCCTACACTTCCTCGTGAGCCAACATAGTAGCCGTGTTCTTCGGAGTTGTGAACGAGCTTTTGTGCAATCATATAAAGAACGCCGAATCCGTTTGAAATGATTGATTTCAGCTCTTTGTCAAGTCGCTTGCTGATAAGCTCAGGCAACGGGTCACCGTACTGAGCCTTTGTTCTGCGCCAGCAGATTTCCGTCAGTTCTTCATCTGCGCCATCAATTGACGGCGGGAATGTGCCATAGGGAATCGGTCGGATTCTTTCGCACATATCGGCAATTTTGTTGGGGTTGGTGATAACCACTTCTTTTGCGGTTTCTTCGCCGAGATATGCAAATTCATCAAGCATTTCCTGAGTTGTGCGCAAGAAAAGCGGAGCCTGCTGCGAAGCATCCTGGAAGCCCTGCCCTGCCATCAGAATTTCACGAAAAATTGCATCACCTTTATCCAGGAAATGAACGTCACCCGTTGCAACAACAGGCTTGCTCAATTTGTCGGCAATGGCAATAATTTTGCGGTTTATATTTTCAATATCGGCAACGGAAGTGATGTCTGAATATTCTTCTCGCTGACTTCTTATCATAAAGTCATTGTTGCCGTTGGGCTGAATTTCAAGGTAATCGTAAAATTCAGCAATTTCCATTATTCTTTCTTCACTTTCACCAAAGACAATGGCTCTGTAAAGCTCGCCCGCCTCACAGGCGCTGCCCACAAGAATACCCTCACGGTGCTTTATGAGCATACTTTTGGGAATTCGTGGACGTCTTTTGTAAAACTGAAGATTGGATGCTGTGATAAGCTTATAAAGATTTTTAAGACCAACATTGTTTTTGGCAATGAGAATCTGATGATATGTGTTTTTAATTTCTTTCGGGTCCATACCCTCCTCAACGGTATCGTCAACAAAATATCCTTCCATACCGTAGAGGATTTTGATGCCCGCCTTATCGGCTGTGTTCATTGCTTCGGGAAAAGCCTGAACAACGCCGTGGTCGGTGATTGCAATTGCCTTGTGACCCCACTTTGCCGCACGGGATACCAGGTCTTTAGCGCTTGCCATACCGTCCATTGATGACATATTTGTGTGAAGATGAAGCTCAACACGCTTTTCATCGGCATCATCTTTTCTCGCTTCAAGCTTTTCAATGAGAGTAACCGCCTTAGTGTCAATAACATAACAGCGCATATAGGGGTCGTGGGTAACAAAGCCGCGCAAAAGAACGGTTACGCCGTCTTTCATTTTTTCAATCAGCTCTTTGCAGATTGCTTTTTCACCAAAAATTTTGGCTGAATATGATGAAGTGTAGTCGGTAAAATTGAAGGTGATGATGTTCTTTTTGCCGTCACGTGTTTCTCTTGCTTCAAAGCCGAAAACATCACCCCACACAACAACCGTTCCGTCCTCGGGGCTAACCTCGGCAATGGGCTTGGGCTTGACCTTAATAAGATTTCCGAAAATCGGTTTTGCGTTTGAAAGAGAAATGGGCAAATCATCAAAGGTTTTTTCCGTGGGCTTTTTGGGCGCATCTGCCTTTGGCTTTTCAACGGGAAGCTTAACCTTTGCATTCTCCTGCTGCTGAAGCTTTTCCAGAGCTTGCTTTTCGTCAGTTTCCGCATTCACGGATGAAGCCTCAATTTTTACACTAACTGTCTTTGAAAACTTCTGCCTTACGGTGCGGACAATATAATCCTCAACTCCCAGCTGGGTGAGAATATCCTTGCCGTTGCGCTTAAGCAGGATTCTGATGCTTTCATTAAGCAAAACATACTCTGCATTTTCAAGAAACGAGCTTCCTGCGCTGAAGGTTTCTTTGAGGTCAGTTGCGAGCACGGGCAACCAGCCTTCACCAAACAGCTCAGGGTCAAAATAATATTCCGCTTTGATTTCATTAAGGCTCATAAATGCCTTAATCTGCGACACAGCACGGTCAAATTCTTTTTTTGAAATAAAGCGGCTGAACCGTACAACCATTGAGATTGTACGGTCACTAAGGGTTGCATTTATTGTGGCAACCACTGCGTCTTCAAATTTTGCATATAAATTTTTATCAAGGCACTCACCGAAGAGCGATAAAAATTTAACGTCCTGCATAATCTTTCCTCATTTATAATTTATCTATTTCCTCAAGAAGTGCCGACACAATTTCGTTTTCGGGCACTTTTCTTAAAATTTCACCTTTTTTAAAGAGCATTCCGCAACCGTCACCGCCGGCAACACCGATGTCAGCCTCTCTTGCTTCACCGGGGCCGTTGACGATGCAACCCATAACCGCAACCTTGATTGGCTTTTCGCAGCCTTCAAGAGCGGCTTCAACCTGATTTGCAAGGCCGATGAGGTCAATTTTTGTTCTTCCGCAGGTGGGGCAGGCAACAATCTGCACCGCATTCTTTTTGAGCCCGATTGCCTTAAGAATGTCAAAGCCCGCAGAAATTTCTTTGACGGGGTCATCGGTCAAAGACACGCGGATTGTATCGCCTATTCCCTTGAGAAGGAGCGAGCCGATACCCACGCTTGACTTGACAATACCCATTCTTGAAGTGCCTGCTTCAGTAACACCGAGGTGAAGGGGATAATCGCACCTTTCACTTGCAAGAGTGTAGGCATTGACCATATTTTCAACGTCTGAGGATTTTATTGAAATTACAATATCGTCAAAGTCAAATTTATTAAGTAATGATGCATGATACATTGCACTTTCAACCAGTGCTTCGGGTGTTGGTGCACCGTATTTTGCAAGAATTTCTTTTTCAACAGAGCCTGAATTAACACCTATACGGATAGGAATATTTTTTTGCTTGCAGATGTCGGCAACAGCCTTTACTCTGTCATCCGAACCGATATTACCGGGGTTGATTCGGATTTTGTCAACACCTGCCTCGGCGCATTCAAGAGCAAGGCGGTAGTCAAAATGAATATCCGCAACAACGGGAATTGAAAGATTTTCTTTAAGAGCCGCAATAAGCTTCACGGCATTTTTGTCGGGCACAGCGCTTCTGATAATCTGACAGCCTGCCGCCTGCAATTCAAGTGCCTGTTTAACACCTGCTTCAATATCCTCCGCAGGTTTATTAAGCATTGACTGAACACTTACGGGCGCACCGCCGCCGATTAAAAGATTGCCGACTTTAACCTGTCTTGTGATTTTTCTTTCCATAATTTAACCACCTGTCACCAAAACCCAGATATCCTTGAAGCTGATAAACACCATAAAGGCAAGCAAAAGAGCAAGCCCGACACCGTGAATTATTGCTTCATATTTGGGATTTATCGGTTTTCTTACAATAAGTTCAATAAACAGGAACAACAATCTGCCGCCGTCGAGGGCGGGGATTGGTAAAAGGTTGAAAAGGCCTATATTGATGGTAATGAGAGCCATCATTCTGAAAAGAGCAGTATAGTCTGCCGCTTCTTTTGAAGCCTCTGCAGTCTGCGACACAACATCAACCACACCGATGGGACCGGAAACATCTTTAATGGAATATTTGCCTGTAATCATATCAAAAAGGCTGAGATACACCATTCGGCAGATTGAAGCTGATTGTTTGAAGGTGTCTTTAAAAATTGTACCGGGAGTTGTTTCAACTCCGACGATAATAAGATTCTGAAGAACGCTTGTTTTAACGCTGTCAATCACAACCTCTTTACCCTCGCACTCAACAACCGCGCTGAAAGCACCGTCACCGTCAAAGTCTCTTGTTGCAAGGTAATAAATATCTTCGTAATAAAAAACATTTTTACCGTCAATTTTTTTGAATTTATCGCCTGATTTAAGACCTTCAAGCTCTTTGACTTTTTTGATTTCTTTGCTTTCGGCAGAAACCGGAACGTTGAAATAATTGACATAATTGGTTGCCGAAAGCTCATCGCTGTTGACAGCAAGGATACAACCCACAATAATCAGGCCCAAAAGAATGTTGATTATTGCACCGGCGGCAACGATGATTATTCTTTGCCAGCAGGGCTTGTTGCCGAATGCACGCTCATCATCGCTTTTTTCATCTTCACCCTCCATACTGACAAATCCGCCTATCGGGAGAAGACGCCAGGAATAGGTTGTGTCCCCTTTTTTGCGGCTGATAAGCTTGGGACCCATTCCCATTGAAAACTCATTCACCTTAACCTTAAAAAGCTTGGCAAATGAAAAATGTCCGAATTCGTGCACCATAATTATGATGCCGAAAAAGAGAATCGCAACGAGAATTGTCCATTTGCTTGCAATCCATTGAAGAATTTCCAAATCAGATTCACCTCTGAAAAAGTTTATGTAAAATCAAGAGATTATATCCTTTCAAAAACATAATTTCTTGCCCATTTATCTGTTTCATTAACATCGGCAAGGGTGTAATCTTCCTTGCTGAACGCATTTGCAACCGCATTGCCCACAAGCTCTTCAATTTGCAAAAACTTGATTTTGCCCTGACGGAAAGCAAGGTTTGCCGCCTCGTTGGCTGAGTTTGCCGCCGCAGGGTAAAGCCCGCCTTTTCTGATAGCTTCACGGCAGATATTGATACATCCGAAGGTTTCATAGTCGGGCTCTTCAAAAGTAAGGGTGCCGTAATCCGTCAGCGAAAGCTGCTTGACAGGTGACACGATGCGGTTGGGGTATGTTAAAGCATACTGAATAGGAATGCGCATATCAGGTACGCCCAACTGAGCTATAACGGAATTATCACAATATTCCACCAAAGAATGAATAACGCTCTGGCGGTGAACAACAATATCGATATCCTCGGGCTTCATATCAAAAAGCCACACGGCTTCAATAAGCTCAAGACCTTTGTTCATCATTGAAGCGGAGTCAATAGTGATTTTTGCTCCCATGCTCCAGTTAGGATGCGCGAGCGCCTGCTCAACGGTTACACCCTCAAGGTCAGCTCTTTTTTTGCCGAAGAAGGGTCCGCCGGAGGCCGTGAGAATAATACGCTTGATTTCTTTTTTATCTGCACATCCCTGCAATGACTGAAAAATTGCAGAATGCTCACTGTCAACGGGTAAAAGATTTACCCCTTTAATTTTAGCGTTTTTTGTAACAAGCGCACCGCCTGCCACAAGAGTTTCCTTGTTGGCAAGAGCAATTTCATTGCCTGCCTCAATAGCGGCAAGTGTGGGCTCAAGACCCGCCATACCCACAACACTGTTGAGAACATAATCGGCCTTAAGACCTGCGCAGAAGCATACACCTTCAAGGCCCGAGAGCACCTTCGTGGAAGTGTCGGCAACTCTGACAGCAAGCTCGTTTGCAGCCTTTTCGTCAGCAAGAGCGGCGTATTGGGGTGTGTATTTTCTTATCTGCTGTTCAATAACATCAACATTGCTGCCTGCAGTAAGCGCAAGAACCTCATATCCCTGCAAATCCACAACTTCAAGAGCCTGGGTACCGATTGAACCTGTTGAGCCGAGAATTGTGAGAAGCTTTTTCACCTTACACACCTCCGAAGCGTCTGTTCCTATTGTTATAATCATCAATGGCTTTGTCTAAATCTGCAGGAGTAAAATCCGGCCAGAGAATGTCAGAAAACCAGAATTCCGAATAAGCAGACTGCCACAAAAGGAAGTTTGATAATCTGTATTCACCGCTGGGGCGGATAATCAGATCAGGGTCAGGCTGACCCGCAGTATAGATGTTGTTTGAAATATCATCTTCGCCGATATCTTCGGGGCTGAGCTTGCCGCCGGCAACATCGCGGGCAATTTTCTTAACAGCGTCAACAATCTCAAGTCTGCCGCCGTAATTGATTGCTATATTTACATCAATTTTGGTTGCATCCTTTGAATTTTCCTCAGCTGTTTCCATCAGGCTGACAATATCATCGGGCATATCATCGCGTCTGCCGATAAAATGCATTCGCATACCCTTTTTGAGGTTTTCATTTTCTCTGTCTTCAGCTTCTCCGAGGTATTCTCTGAAAAGCTCCATAATTGCAGCAACCTCCTCAGGAGGTCTGCGCCAGTTTTCGGTTGAAAAAGCGTAAAAGGTTATACTTTCAATACCGATTTCACAGGCATAATCGCAGATTTTGCGAAAAACATTTGCGCCTTCCTTGTGACCGTCCCAACGGTTGAGGCCCCTCTGCTTTGCCCAACGGCCGTTACCGTCCATAATGATACCGATATGCTTTGGTAAATTTCTCTCCATAAGAGTATCTCCTTTCACACTGATTATATCACCTTTAAAGTTATCAAGGGGAGCACTGCTCCCCTTTTGATGCAATCAGATTTCCATAACTTCCTTTTCTTTTGCGGAAGCAACTTTTTCGATTTCCTTGATGTGATTGTCTGTGATTTTCTGAACTTCTTCTTCACCGCTCTTAAGATCGTCTTCTGTGATTTCAGAAGCCTTCTGCATTTTCTTGAGTTTATCCATAGCGTCACGGCGGATTGAACGAACAGCAACCTTTGAATCTTCAGCCATTTTGCTTACATCTTTAACAATCATCTTTCTGTTTTCTTCTGTAAGCTTGGGGAAAGTGAGGCGGATAACAACACCATCGTTCTGAGGATTGATGCCGATATCTGAAGCCTGGATAGCTTTTTCAATAGCATTGAGAACAGATTTATCCCAAGGCTGAATTGTGAGAATACGAGCTTCTGCAACAGAAACAGATGCAAGCTGATTGATGGGAGTGGGTGTACCGTAATAGTCAACTGTTACTTTATCAAGAACAGCGGCATTTGCTCTGCCTGCACGGATAGCAGCATAATCTCTTTTAAGCACTTCAATGGTTTTGCCCATTTTTTCTTTGGTATTTGAATAAACTTCTTTCATAAATGAAATCTCCTTTTAAATTATTCTTTAACAATTGTTCCTATATTTTCACCTTTAACTGCTCTGATAATGTTTTCAGGGTCTTCAAGGTTGAAAACGAGAATTGAAATGCCGTTATCTCTGCAAAGAGATGCGGCGGTGCTGTCCATAACCTTAAGTCCTTTTGCAAGAACCTCAGAATGTGAAAGCACGTCATACTTAACTGCATCGGCAAACTTATTGGGGTCTTTGTCATAAACACCATCAACATTAGTTGCCTTAAAAATAACGTCAGCTTCAATTTCGGCAGCCCTCAACGCAGCAGTTGTATCGGTTGAGAAAAACGGACATCCTGTTCCGCAGCCGAAGATTACAACCTCACCGTTTTCAAGGTGACGGACTGCATCACGTGCAACAAACTGTTCAGCAATCGGCTGCATGGCAACGGCAGACATAACTCTTGCCTTAACGCCAAGCTGCTCAAGAGCCTCACAAAGGGCAAGGGAATTCATAACAGTGGCAAGCATACCCATATTATCGGCTCTTGTTCTGTTCATTGAGCCGCTTGAACGGCCGCGCCAGAAGTTACCGCCGCCAACAACGAGGCCAACCTGAACACCCATTTCCGCAACCTTTTTAACATATGAGCAGACATTTGTAACCATATCAAAGTCAATGCCGTGGCCTGCCTCACCGGCGAGAACCTCACCGCTTAATTTAAGCAAAATTCTTTTATACATTTACAACCCTCCGATTGTATTTATTCTCATTTTATTTTAACTTAAAATTGGTTTTATGTAAAGAGAATTTTCAATAAAATTTACATATTTTTAACAGGGTTCTGCGTTTTGAAACCAAAATTAAATAATTTGCAAAAAGTAATGATTTTTTCTTTTAAAATATAGACAAAAACCGCAAAAAATAGTATAATAATTTGGATTTTGTTTAAGTTCCGTATTATGCTAAAAAAGGGGGAATAGTGTTGCCTTTATTTAAAAGAAGAGAAAACGCAATAATAACCGAAGGCAACAAGCTGGTAGAGACTATATATGAAATTTGCACCTTTCTTCTCTTCAGCGGATATTTCCTTTTTTACGATAACCGTGCTTTACAGCTCACTTTTGTATGCATCGGTCTCAGTGGCGCCTTGCTAATATGTCTTAGTAAGGCATATCAGTCCAAATTGAAGCTTCCTCTTAATACGATATGGTATTTTTTGTTCTTCATTCTTGCAGAAATGTCCGCACTTTGGGCACACTCTCCGGAAGACGCAACAAGTAGTTATCTCAGATTGATGCTTATACTGCTTGTTATAAGTCTTGGAATTTCACAATATGTTGAAACCACAAAACAAGCAGAAAATTTGCTGAAAATTTTCGTATTTTCATCTTTTGTAATTGCCCTAGCCCAATTAGCATTTACACCTATCTCAGACTGGACTGGTAGTTTTTTTGGCTCAGAAGTTGGCGGAAATAACCCCAACACATTCGGCTATGTTGTTGCCATCGGCGCAATAATTTCGTTTTATTTCGGCTATCTCAAAGGTAAAGCATTGTATTATGTTGTCCTTCCTGTTTTGTTGATGTGCTCATTTTTTTCCAGTTCACGAAAATCTATCGGCGCTATCACGCTCGGTATTTTTCTTTTGATATTGTTTGCCAAGGAGAAAAAACGTAGGTATCTCCACCTTTTTCTTTTAGGTATAATGGCGATTTCTGTTCTTGTTCTCCTTATAACAGATAAAAATCTTTACAACATAATCGGTTGGCGTTTTGAATCAATGCTTGAATATTTTATCACTGATAAAACCGCTTCAGATACAAGTTTGGAATTGAGAAACTACTTCATTGATTTTGCAAAAATCCTTTTCAAAGAAAAGCCTTTGTTCGGACAGGGATTTGTCAACTTCTCAATATTGCTCTCTACAGAAAGTAACATTAACGCTGAAACCTATGCCCACAACAACTATCTGGAAATTCTTGCCGATCTCGGCGTGATAGGACTGGTTGTTTATTATTGGTTTTATATTACACTTCTTGTCAAGCTGATTATAAATCTTGTCAAAAGCAGAAATGCCACTCTTTCAAGCCTGGCTATCGCGATGCTCATCTCTCAACTGATCCTTGAGGTTGGTGTTGTATCAATGGCTTCCTTCTTCCCGCAGATTGTAATTTCTTTAATTTATGTTTGCTCTTTTGCATCAGATTCGCAGCGAAAGTTCCATTATTCGCCAATGTGAGGTGCGGTGTATCAAAATGAAAAATGTTTTATTTGTTCTGAATTTTAACAACTCCTTTGAAGGCAATTTTATGCGTTCGATTCTTGCTCTGAGTGAGCAGGTTGAAAATGACGGCGGCAAAGCAGTTTTTCTCATTCCGCAAAATTCCCGACAGACGGATTGGGCAGTTAACCTCACAAGCCGCGGCTCTGAGGTGTATGACTTTGTTGACGGATTGCCAGCAATATTCAAAAACACCAAAACAATCAAAAAAATAATTGAAGAACATAATATTTCTATTATTCATTCTCATTTCTGCGACTATCGCCAGCATATACCAATTGCTTTTGCAAAGGCAGGCAGAAAGGATATCGATTACATCGTTCATGTGCATCAGAATCCGCCAAAACGCAGTGCCATTTATGAAAAGCTTGCAGCTTTCATCACTAATGCCACAGTATACATCAGCGTCAGCGATTCTATTCACAATACACTATCAATCAGCGGCAAGCCGACTGTCACAATCAGCAACGCAGTTGATTTTTCAAGACTTGAATTTTCAGACTCCGCCGTAAAAAAAGAAGATTATCTTTCAGACGGTTGCACCAAAAGTGTGCTGATGTTCGGCCAGGATTTTGAAGAAAAAGGCGTGAATTCCGTTATCAGGGCTCTCATGGAGCACGATACCGAGCACAAAATACAGCTTCTGGTTGCCGTTGGCGAAAACACAGACGAAGCCACTAAAGCTATCCGAACCATTTGCAGCGACACACCCAACTGGATTAAGCTTTTGCCCGCCCGAAACGATGTTGCAACTTATTTCAATCTTGCGGATGTTTTTGTTCTCGCAAACAAAACACAGGGCAATCCATACACAATGATTGAAAGTGCATATCTCGGTGTTCCCATTGTTTATTACGATGTTCCCGGTCAGAATGAAATGTGCATTCCCTGGTCGGTCAAGGTCTCTCCCGACAACTCCGCTGAGCTTTACAAAGCTCTTTGTGAGATTTTTGGTGAAGACAAGCAGGAAACATATTCTATGGGGCTTGAATCAAAAGATTATGTTGTCAAAAATTATTCATTAGGCACTTGGGTCTATGAAATAATTGATTTATATAAAAATGTTCACAGAATGTGACAGGAGGTATTGTTTTGAATTACGAAAATAAAGAAACCAAAGGCTTTCAAATCAATATAATGGCTTTTCTTCGTCTTGTGATGAAAAAAATCTGGATTGTTATTGCTCTGGCTTTGGTTCTGGGAATTTTAGGCTTCGGTATGGCGTCCGTTGCCATCGAAGACACTTATACTTCAAAAATTTCTTATGTTGTTAACACCATCGGAGATTCAACCTACGCCGAAAACTCCGACGTTACGGCTTCAATCAACATTGCTTCAACCTACAAATATATTCTCGAAAGCCGTTCGGTTGTCGAGGCAGTTGTTGACAACAGCGTTATCCCCGTAACGTATCTTGAGGCTGATGAAGCAATGTCTGTTCAGGCAATCGCCTCATCCAGTGTTATTGAAATGTCGATCACAACCAACGATCCGCAGAAATCTTATTCAATAGCCAAAGCTGTTGTTGAAAACTACAATGATATCGTTTCGGAGATTTATTCAAACGCCGACCTCAAGGTTTGCGACTATCCTGTTCAGGCTCAGCATCCAGATTCAAGCTCCGCACGAACACTCATCACCCTCATCGCCTTTGTCTTCGGTGCATTGATTGGTGTTGTATTGATCTTCATTTTCTACATTGTCAACGATACAATCCGAGATGTTGAAGAAATCGAGGCAAAGGTTGGTCTCAACATCCTCGGCACAATCAGCAGAATCGAAAAGAAAAAAGGTGCCGGCGGCGGTCTTCTTGTTACCGACAAAAAGGTTGGCTTTGCCTTTACCGAAACCTTCAAGGCTATCAGAACAAAGGTTGAAAGCAATGCAGTCAGAGAAGGCAATAATGTATATATGATTACAAGTGCCTGTGAAAACGAAGGTAAAACCACCATTTCAAGTAACCTTGCAATTACCCTTGCTCAGAACGGCAAGTCAGTTCTTCTTATTGATGCTGACCTTCGTAAGCCTGCTGTTGCTCACCTTCTTGAGCTTGAAAAGAGTCAGACAAAGGGTCTTGCAGGTGTTATTTCAGGAAAATCAACTCTTGAGGCAACAATCAGATACATTGAAAAATACAACATTTTTGTTATCGCAGACACTCACGCTTCAGAAAACCCCTCTGAGCTTCTTTCAACTCAGAAAATGGCAGACATTATCAAAGCAGTGCGCAATGAGTTTGATTTCATCATCATCGATACTGCTCCCGCAAGCGTAGTTACCGACGCCAGCGTTATCTCCTCACTTTCTGATGCAACACTTCTTGTTATCTGTGAAAACAAGGCTCCTGTCAGCCGTATCAGAATGGCTATTGACGACATCAATGCCAATGGTGCTAAGGTTATCGGTTGTGTTTATAACAACACGATTACAGGCTCAGCAAAGAGATACGGTAGATACAGCAAGTATGGTTACGGTAAATACGGCTACGGCAAATACGGTTACGGAACCTACGGCTACGGTTATGGCTACGGCTACGGTTATGGTTACGGCCAGAATAAAAGTTCAAAATAAAAATCAATATATTATCAACAAAAAACCTTCTTCGCATAAAATAAAGCGAAGGAGGTTTTTTAATGGAAGATATTGAAAACATAATAAAACGATACCAACGGGAATTGCTTGAATTTTCATCGCGAAACAAGGTTGAAGCGCCAAAAGCACTTTCCGCAAATGCAATGCCGTCTTTTCAGGCCGCTGAGGAAGAAACGGTTATTGAAACCCCTCAACCGGTGGTTGAACAGCCTGCAATAACAGCTTTGCCTTATTATTCCACCTACGATGATTTTCTAGCAGCAAACACAGAAAAGGGTTCTCTTCGCGTTCAGGTTTTTGGCGGAAATCAGTTTTTCCCCGTTGCCGGTGCAACAGTTAAAGTTTTTCTGCCTTTGGCAGGAGAAAGTGAAGTGCAGCTATACGACGCAATTACTGATATCAACGGTGTTGCGGACAATATCAATCTGCCTGCACCTCCCCTGTCGCTGTCCCAGGCTCCAAACACCACATCTGAGCGGCCATTCTCTTATTACACGGTTACGGTTGAGCATCCGAGATATGCAAGCTCCCGGTTTGTAAATGTTCCTGTTTTCTCCGAAGTGAAATCCGTGCAGAATGTTCAGCTTGTTCCTCTGGTGGGCACAGGTGAAGCACCCGAAACCGCTGTTCAATTTCAGACAGAACCGTTTTTAAAATTAAGGGGGGCAACAGATAATGGCAGTTCCTATCGTTCCTGAGTTTATCACCGTTCATCTTGGTGCGCCCAAGTCAAACGCACGAAATGTAACGGTACCTTTTCCTGATTATATTAAAAATGTGGCATCAAGTGAAATATATCCTACCTGGCCCGAAAACGCTATAAGAGCTAATGTGTATGCACAGACAACCTTTGCGCTCAATCGAATTTTTAACGAGTTTTATCGTTCCCAAGGCTATGATTTTGACATCACCAGCTCCACGCAATACGACCAGGCATACCGACACGAGAGGGATATTTTTGAAAACATCAGCAGAATAGTTGATGAGCTTTTCAACGATTATGTTGTCCGCCAAGGTCAGGTTCAACCTTATTTCACACAATATTGCAACGGCACAACCGTCACCTGCGACGGGCTTTCGCAATGGGGAACAGTTCCTCTTGCAAAGCGCGGTCTTCTTCCTTATGAAATTCTGCAGAACTATTACGGAGATGACATCAACCTTGTGTTCAACGCTCCGATTAAAGGGAATATACCGTCATATCCCGGTGTTCCGTTGCGCCTTGGCAGTGCAGGAGAAGATGTGAGAACAATTCAGCGTCAGCTCAACAGAATCGGGCGCAACTACCCTGCTATTCCCAAAATCAGCAACACCAACGGCATTTTTGAGCGCCAGACCGAAGAAGCCGTACGCACTTTTCAACGGGTTTTTAACCTTGCGCAGGACGGAATTGTGGGCAAAAACACATGGTATAAAATCAAATATATTTACAATGGGGTCAAGGGTCTTTCCGAGCTTTATACCGAAGGCATTTCCATTGATGAAGCCGACAGAATCTATTCAACGGTTGTTCGCAGAGGTGACCGCGGAATTCCCGTGCAGACCATCCAGTATTACCTGAATTTTCTTGCATTCTTCAACCCCAAGCTCAGTCCTGTTAAGGTTGACGGAATTTTCGGTCAGCAGACCTATGATGCCGTGCTGACATTTCAGAATCAGTATGGTCTCAGGGTTGACGGAATTGTGGGGCGTGACACCTGGAATATGCTTCAGAATGCATATCAGGGTGTGCTCAGAACCTTGCCTAACGAATATAAGGATTACGCGTCGCTTATATATCCGGGCTATTTTATAACCAACGGTGCAACCGGTCCTGCTGTGTATCAGGTGCAGCGCTTTATTCAGCGCATTGCACAGAACGACCCGTCAATCCCCTCTGTTACCGTTGACGGCGTTTACGGGCGCAGAACAGAGGAATCAGTCCGAGCCATTCAGGCGCAGGCAGGGCTGCCGCAAACAGGTCAAGTAGGCCCTCAGACATGGCTGTATATGGCTGAACTTTATGAAGATTTTTCATAAGGAATAAATTGCGACAAAGCTCAGATAATAGTTATAAATATTTCTGAAAAGAGAATGTTTATGACCGACCGAATTCCTTTTAAAGACAGTTTTAACGACAACATCAGTTTCATTGATAATTATCTTCGGGTGAATGAAAACTTCGATTTGGTTGCAAGAGAAATCAAAATCGGCACCCGCCCTGCAAAAATGTATTTTGTTGACGGCTTTGCTAAGGATGAAATCCTTGAAAAAGTGATGGAATTCATTATGCGAATCTGCGATGAAGATATGGAACCCTACAAAACAACACGGGAATTTGCCAATAAATTTCTCCCATATATTGAAGTGGATGTTCACAGTGAGGTTGAAACATTTTCCACCTTTATTTATGCAGGAGCAATCGGATTGATTGTTGACGGATACAAGGGCGGCATTCTTATTGACGCCAGAACTTACCCTGTGAGAGGCGTTGAAGAGCCTGACAACGACCGCGTTTTGCGAGGCGGCCGTGAAGGCTTTGTTGAAACAATTATCTTCAACACCGCCCTTATCCGCAGAAAAATCCGCAACAGAGAGCTAACAATGGAAATTCATCAGGTGGGCGACAAATCAAAAACCGACATCGTGCTGAGTTATCTTAACAACAAGGTTGACAAAAAGCTTTTGAAACGGTTGCAGAAAAATCTGAGTGAAATCAAGGTCAACGCCCTTTCCATGAGTCAGGAAAGTCTTGCCGAATGCCTTGTAAAAAAGCAATATTTCAACCCTTTCCCCAAAGTCAGATACACTGAACGCCCTGATGCCGCGGCCGCCTGCATATATGAAGGCGATATTATTGTGCTTGTGGACGGTTCCCCTGCAGCGATGATTGTGCCTACAAGCTTTTTTGAATTTTTGCAGGATACCAACGATTTTTATTTCCCGCCCATTGTGGGGTCGTATCTTCGAATTGTGCGCGCAATTATTTTCGGCCTTGCGCTTTTGCTCACCCCGGTGTGGTATCTGCTCATTCAGAATCCCGACCTGATTCCTCAATGGCTCAGTTTTATTCTTATTGATGAACCATACTCCATTCCGATTTTTTTGCAGCTTATGATGATTGAACTGGTTGTTGACGCCTTGAAGCTGGCTTCTCTCAACACGCCAAATTCACTGAGCAATTCACTGAGCATCATCGGAGCTTTGGTTTTGGGTGAGCTAGCTGTTTCGGCAAAGCTGTTTTCTTCAGAGGTTGTTCTTTTTATGGCTTTTGTAGCCATTGCAAACTTTGCACAGCCAAGCATCGAGCTGGGCTATGCTTTCAAGCTTTCAAGGGTTTTTATTCTTGTTATGACCGCGCTTTTCAATGTGGTTGGCTTCTTCGTTGCAATTATTCTCACAATTCTGATGATTGCATTCACCGCCACAATCTCGGGCAAGAGCTACCTTTATCCGCTCATCCCCTTCAAGGGAAAAGCACTGCTGAGCTTGTTTTTTCGATTACCAATCAATACAGACAACAATTAAAAAAGCTGTACCTCAAGGTACAGCTTTTTGATTAAAATTCATTTATAATCGGCTCATACTTTTCAATGACATCTTTGATTACGTCAATAACGTCTTCTTCACCAATTCCGCTGGGTCTCGGAATATAATCCTTAATCCACTCGTTTTCGGCATATTCAAAACGCTGAGTGAGCAATGTGCCTGAAAACTCGTTTCGGTCATAATATCTGCGTTTTGACATATCCTTGAACTTCTTGGGTTTGTCAAAATAAGATGCCATCATTCTGAAGAAAATATACCATCTCTTAAGATACAGGTCCTTAACCATTCCGCCCCATTCACGCCAGTTAGTGTCATAAAGAACAGAGTTTTTGATAGGACCGAAGGTTGTGTGATACATCATGAAATTGACTTCGAGATTCTGACTGATTTCTTTGGTGTCACCCAACTGTCTTGCGCACTGAATATGAGTGTAGAGGTTGGTTTCGGGAACTGTTTTAAGCAATCTGTCGATGTCTGTCATAATTTCAATGAAGGCATTTGTTGTTTTTTCGAAGGGTTCAATTGCCTTGTTTTTGAAGCATGCAACTGACTGACGATAAATCGGATAAAGCACGTTGCTGAGCACCTGACGCATTACATCCTGAAGATCACGTCTGAAAAGGTCGTTCATCCTCGCACCTGAATCAAGTGCAGATTTAACAAGTTCAAGAAGCTCCGTGTTTTTGTACGGAAACTCAAAAGTATCAAAGGGAGCAGTATGTTCAAGCTCAGTGCACGGCCTTGCACAAACTGCAGAAGCAAGGTTCAACGGACTGTTTTCATTGTAGCAAAGCTTCTGAAGCCTGTTAAGAAAGGTTGCAAACTCCTCTGTTCCATAACGGCTTTTTGAGTAAGACTTAAAATACTGCTCAAGGTCAACTGCCTTGTCACAGGTGAGCATTTCAGCCGCAAGGTTATAAAACACAGTGTTACAACTGTCACTGTCAAAAAACAAGCCTGTACCCACAGCGTTGGGATATTTTTGCTTTGCTGCAAGATACGGATTTTCGCTCAGCGTCTTCATATCACCGCAGATAACTGTTCTGCCGTTGAGGTTACCCTTGAAGCCCACAACAAAGTCATTGCCGTTGAAACCGTTGGTTTCGGCGGCCTTTTTGCCGGTTTCGTCAATGATAACCATATTCTCAATTCGTTCGGGGTATGTGTGCATAGCTTCGGCGTGAACAAACCACACGGCCTCAGGGTCAACGCTTTTGATAAAGTTGACATACATAGCCATACTCTTTTCAACAAAAGAAGTATATCCCTTAAAATCAACGTCAAGCAACGGGTCAAAAAGATAATTGTGTACTTCACCCAGAAGCTCACGCTGCTTTTGAAGAAAAGCTTTTTGATAAACACCGATGTGGATACTGTCGGTAGGCTCTATGGTCATTGCGGGAGGGAACTGATTCCACACTCTGCGCTTAATAAGGTCTGTTTTGGTGTAGTTTCTTCTGAACGAAAAAGGTACTGCAGACATAAAGCCCTGATGAATCGGTGACATTCCCAATTCCTGCGCTCTTTCGGTAGCGCGTCTGCCAACCTCGATTTTTTTATCAAAGTAATCAACGCTGAAAATAGGAAGATAACCAAAAAGATTACCCTTGAGCTGATGATAAAAATATCCGGCACCTGCAATAAATTCAAGTGCAGTTTCCTTTTTGAAGCGGAATTCCATAAGAACTTTATACAAAACACCGTCAACACCTGCGAGAATCAGCGGTGAATTCACTCCGTGCATTGCAAGAAAATCAAGCTCTTTTTCCCATCGGTCAAAGCCCCAGCCGTCAATTTCTGCAGCATAGCGCTCATAAGTGAAGGCAAGTCTTAATTTTTGCGGCACCGAACAGGTTATTTTTCCTTCCGGTAACGGTGCAGTTTTAACATAAGAAATGTCGTAATTCCCGTCTGTTATGAGAACATTGCAATATTCCTTGAGGTAACGGTAATATCCCATCGCCTTTGCAATTTTACTGCTGGCGGCGATAACAATGCTCTTTTCTCGAGCAAAAATCTCATAATAATCACAACCGTTAGTAGCTGCGCAATCTTCAAATTCAATAAATTCTGCAATTTTAGGGGTGTTTCTTAAAACTAAATCTGTCATAAAAGGTTTGCACTTCCATTATCCGTTTATTATCTCGTTTATTGTTCTCAAGCCCGTGGCAATCTGCATTGCAGCAAGCCCGTCGGCTGAGTTTATTCTTCCGTTGGAATCAACATCTGCATTTTTTGACTGGCTTGAACTGAGTTCTGTCAGACCAGCCGAAGCCTGCATAATTTTCAGCGCATCTGCTGAAGAAATTGAGCCGTCAATGTTAGCATCACCGGCATTGGTAATTTTAAAAACGGCCTGCGCCTTTGAAATGTCAAGAACAATTTCATTTCCGTAATCGTATCTTTTGCCGGTCAAATCACCTTTCTGGGTGAAGCAGGCAAGATACATTGCACCAAACGGGTTTTCAGCACTTCTTATGCTGTTTGGCGAAAGATTAACTTTTGCAACATCACCGTCTTTTCCTTTGGCGGTGAACTGCATCGACAACAAAGCTTCATCAAGCGAATTGGGTGCCGTCTTGCAGTCAACCGAAGACGGAATCATATCCACCTTAAAATAAGCTCCGTTGTTGTTTTGCAACGAAAAGTTGCTGTATGTTTTACAGCATTTATAAAATCTGCTGTTTGTATTCCAATTTAAATTACTGTTTTCAAGAGTATTTTGTGTAAAAAATATTTCTGTGCAAAAAGGTCCTGCATAAAAATCTTCATTGGTTTTAACTTTCAATGAAACATCAAGTACATCACCGGGATATATATAAATATAATCTGAGCTTTCAGATACATTTTTGCCGTTTACGGCAACCGAAAAAGAAAAGGCGGCTTCATATCGCGGTTGAGCCGTTACAATGATGGGAACAACAGCAATAATAACCGCCAGCAATAGAATTATTATCCGTTTCATAGCTCAACCTCCTTTTGAAAAAAGGGGCCACGGGATAACCCGTGACCCCTCGGTTAATTTAGGGAATAAGAATAATTAAATTATTCACCAACAATGTTGAATGTTGTAGCTGTTTCCCAACCATCAGCTGTCTTGATGTTAAGAGTTACTTCGTTATCGCCAACAGCATAAGCCTTAGCATAAACTTCGAATGTCTTAACGCCATTTTCAACTGTGCAATCGCTGAATGTAGCTGTTGCGCCGTTTACAACTGTCTGTACCTTAAGAACGTCAGCACCTGTCTGAACCTTAAGATATACTTTTTCGCCAGCTGCTACAGTGTAAGAACCAACGAATTCAAGACCAGCAACTGCTTTATCATCTGCTGAATACTTGTATTCATAGATGTAAGAAAGTGAGAGATCTTCCCAACCGTCGTTATTCTTAGCATTTACATAATATGTGCCTGCATTGAATGCTGCGTCGATTGTCCAGATTTCGTAAGCGATTTCTCTTGAAAGATCGTTTACAACTTCGCCATTAGCATTGTAGCTAACGATTGTGCCAGCTGCTCTTGCTGCTTCTCTTGAGAATGTAACAGTAAGGTCTGTGTTGTTAACGTCAACAAAGCGAACCTTGTTGGGTCTGCCGCTTACTTTAATTGTGAATGTGTTTGTTGAATAGGGAACAGCTGTTGAAGTTGTTTCCTGAACAGCGCCTTCTGTGGGCTTGAACTTAAGAGCTGCGAGAGCATCAACGATAGCCTTAGCCATAGCGTCAACTTCTGCCTGAGCAGAAATCTTCTTGCCTTCAACTACTGCTGCAACTGCTGCATCAAGTTCATCAAGAGATGCTGCTGTGTAGAGGTCTCTGTTGATAGCTGCTGCGTCTTTCTTAGCGTTTTCAACTGCTGTGTAATCAGCATCTTTCTCAACGAGAGCTGTGATAGCATCGTTGATAGCCTTAGCCATAGCGTCAACGTCAGCCTGCTTTGATTCGCCGTAGCCATAAACTACTGCTTCAACTGCTGCTTCAACGTCTGCCATTGAAACATAGAGGTCAGCGTTAACTTCTGATGCTGCCTTCTTAGCTGCTTCAACTGCTTCGTAGTTAGCAAGTTTTTCAAGAGCTGCTACTGCGTCGTTAATAGCCTTAGCCATAGCGTCAACATCAGCCTGCACTATCTTCTTCTTGCCATAAACTACTGCTGCAATAGCATCTTCAACTGCTTTAGCTGATTCTGCTGTGTAACCGTCAAGTGCGGGAACTGCATTCAAAGCTGCTTCAACTGCTGAATAGTCAGCGTCTGCAAGATCGAGAGCTGCTTTAGCGTCTGTAAGAGCTGTTACAGCTGCGTCAACATCAGTCTGAGCTGCGTTAGCGTCAGCGTATACATCGTTAGCTGCGTCAAGAGCGTTAGCATATACATCCCAGTTTGCATACATATCTGCTGCATATTCGGGAGCGTCTGCGATAGCTGCCTGGAGAGCTGCCTTGTTAGCAACTGCCTTAAGAAGAGCGATAGCTGCTTCAAGGTCTTCTGCTGCTGCGTCAAGAGCTGCCTGATTCTTTGCTGCTACTGCTGTAGCGTAGTCAGCTTCTGCTGCTGCCTTAGCTGCTTCATAAGCTGCTACTGATGCGGGTGTGTAACCTGCTGTTGATGCGGGGATCTTAGTAATTGCATTGTTCCATGCAGTGTAATCAAGAACTACTTCTTTCTCGAAGTTATCCATAGCGTCGAAGAGCTCGTTAGCTGCTGCATTAACAGCTGCCTGCTGAGAATCGCCTGTTTCGTTCTGATCGAATGCTTCAGCTGCTGCCTTAGCATTTTCAAATCTTGCCCAAGAATCTGCTGTGTAACCGTCGTTAACAACAGTTGCTGCTTCTGCAAGAGCTGCGTTGAGGTTTGCGAAGTTAGCTTTAGCTTCAAGAGCTGCTACTGCGTTGTTAAGAGCTGTTGCTGCTGTGTCAAGTTCGCCCTGAGTTGTAGCTGTAGCCTTAACTGATTTTGCGTTAGCAAGAGCTGTTGAAACAGCTGCTGCTGTTGAAGTTGTGTAACCGCCAAGTGCGGGAACTGAATCGATAGCATTGTTAATGCCTGTGTAATTAAGAACGGGTTTGAGATCGAGAGCTGCAAGAGCGTCGTTAAGAGCCTTAGCTGCTGCATCGATGTCGTCCTGAGATTCAGCTTTGTCTACAAGAGCTGTAGCTGCATCGTATGCTGCTTTAGCGTCTGCCCATGAATCGTCTGTGTAAACAGAAGCGTCAAGATCTTCATAAGCGTCAATAGCGTTGTTAAGAGCTGTGTAGTCGAGAGTGGGTTCTTCTTCGCCGCCAGCAACTTTGAATGTAAGAACCTGATTATCAACAATGTGTCCTGATGCAGGGATTGTGTAGCAAGTTTCAAGGTAGTCACCTTCACTGTCTTCGCAAAGGAGAACAGGAGTTTCTACCATGCAGATTGTACCAACCTGACCGGGCTGTGCATTGGGGCTAACATAGATGGGAAGTGCGTATACATCTTCATCAACGGGAACAGTTTCTCCGCCGTATTCATCGTTCATGATGTCGGGATCCATCTGTGTAACAACGTGATAGAGATGGTATGTTTCCTTCTGAGCTGCAGTCAAAGATGACTGAGCAAGGTAATTGTTTCTGTTGTTGAGTGTCAAACGAGTCCAAGAACCACCAGAAATACCAAAGTCTGCACGAGCCATCAATTCACTATCTTCATAAGCATAAGTCATCTGAGCTGCTGACATAGCAACGCAGGTGAAGAATGTTGAATCATAGAACCAATCCTGAGTAAGGGTTGTGGGATAGCAGTTGTCTGATGTTTTAACATGAGTTGTAACCCAAACCATATCACCGGGATTAACGATAATAGGATCTGTGTTGCCAGCTTCATAAAAGTCAAGATCACCGGCTACTTCTTTATATGTAGCAACGTCTGCTCTCTGATTCTTAACTTTTGATGAAGTAACAGAACTGTTAACTTTGTCATTGCTTTCTACGTCAAGAGCTGTTGACTCAGAAACGCCGGTACCTTCCATAACCTGGGCTTTAAGTGACCATGTAATGGTTTCTGTACCATCAAGAACTTCTGATGAACTTCTTGCTGCAAATGCAACAGTGCCCATTGTAAGAACAAGAACGATTGCAAGTACAACGCTAAGAAGCTTTTTGGTAAGTTTCATAACGAAATCTTCCTCCTAAATAAATTTTATTTCATTAAGAAAATCTTAATTGAAACCGATTATACTGACTGATCGATGTCGGTCAAACCTGCAACTGCTTTCATCAAGTTTGATGAGTCAGCAGCGTTTACATCACCTGAAGCATCAAGGTCTGCAGCAGTGGAGAAAATTCCGCCCTCCAAGTCTGCAAGTCCTGCTGTTGCTTTGGTTAATGCACTGGAGTCATTAGCAGCAACTGTTCCGTCACCGTCAATGTCACCATAAATAAGAACAAAGTAATCAGTGAGTGTGCCATTTGCAATAACTCTTACTTTAGATCCCGTACCCCAAAGACCCGTCTCAATGAGAAGTGCTGCTGAGGTATAGGTAAGTGTTGCATTGCCGAGAGGCACTACATTTGCCTGGATTGTAGCCTTGCTCATTGTAAGACCGGTCCAGTTTTTAATAACTTTGTTTGCGTGGTCAATAATAACCTGTGAACCTGCGGCAGTTGTGATACCGTCAACACTACCTGCATCGATTTCTACGTCAAAGCCTTCAAAGGTGAAGCTTGTGTTGATTCTGCAGATTGTTGTTGCATCTGTTGAATCAATAACAGCCTGATTGTAGAAAAGGTTTGATTCTTCAGGAATAAAGATTGAACCTGTTGCGCCGCCAGCTGTTGATTTAACTTTCAACTGGAAAGAGAAGCACTTAACAGACTCTGCGCTGTTGAAGCTGCCGATTTTTGTGGATGTTACAGAAGCAGTCCACTGAACGAGAACGCAACCGTAAGCTGAGGGGTCATAATAATCCAAAGGATAAAGTGACTCATCATTTGAAACGTTAGCTTCGAGAGAGCCCTTATAAGTGCTACAATCGTCGTAAGCGGTCAACTTAACACCTGTTGCGGGAACTTCAAAAACGTCTGCACTGTAGAGAACGGGGAAACGCAAGCAAGTTGCGTTGTAATCGTTCTGGAGATAAACGTTAACAGTAACGGTATCACCGGGAGCATAGTTTGTTGAATCTGCAACAACTTTGTAAGTCATTGAACCATCAACGGCGAAAGCGGAGACTGCAAAAACAGAGAAAGCAAGAACAACTGTTAAAAGAACAGCTAAAATTCTTTTTGAAGTTTTCATCTGTATTTCCTCCTAACTTTTAGGGTGTATCCTGAGCAGGAAGCCTGCTCAGGATAATTTTTTAGTTTAATTAAGCAACTACTCTGCCTGCGAAGTCGATATCAGCCAAACCAGCTGCATACTTGGTCATAGCTGATGAGTCAGCTGCGTTTACGTCACCTGAACCATTGAGGTCAGCTGCGAAATCTTCAGCACTTTCACCTGTTGCACTAAGGTCAGCCAAACCAGCTGCGAACTTGCTAAGTGTACTTGCGTCAGATGCGTTTACATCACCGTCGCAGTTTACATCACCTGTAATAACAAGTGTGAATTCAGCAAGAACAGAACCTGCTGTATCACTGATTGTAATAACAGAACCTGTTGCAATTGATTCATAATCGAACACTACTTCGCCTGTTACGTCAAAGTATGCTGCGATATCTTCAACTTCTGCTGCAGGGAACACACCAAGAAGAAGGTTAGTGCCAAATGAGTTTTCAACTACTTCAAGTTCATACTCACCGTTACCGGGGTTAGAACCTGCAAGGTTGATGATGATTTCGTCAACGATTTCACCGGCAGCTTTCATAAGTCTCTTCTGAGCTTCGATAAGCTGAGTGTAAGCTTCGTTGATCTTTGTCTGTCTGGGAGCTGACTCGTTGTTTACGCTTGTTGCGAAAGCGAGAGCTCTCTGATATGTTGCCCATGACTCTTCCTCATAGTCATCACCTACATAACCTGCTGCGTTTGCTTCTGCAACTGCACGATTGAGGTTTGTCTTGAGGCTGGGAGTTCTGGTAAGACGGTCAGCATAGAGGCTGAGACGATGCTTTGCATAAGCAACTGAAAGAGCATCAACGGGAGCGAATGTGTAAACTTCGTAATCGGGAACGAATTCTTCGCCTGTTTCGGGATCGATTTCTGTTGCATAAACTTTAGCGTTTTCAACAAGATCCCAAGCTTCTGAACGAGCGTCCTGATAGTTTTCGTATGTATATGCTACATAGTCATCTCTACCGAAGTAGTTGTAGTCAGGAGCATCGTATTCAACGCCTTCTTCGTTAGTGGGCTGGAGGCTGTCGATAAGATCCTGAACTGACTGAGCGCCACCTGCTGCTGCAGAAGCTTCAAGAGCTTCAACTGCTGCTTCAAGAGCTGTTGCAGTGGGTTCAAAGTTCTGAGCTACGTTTACTGCTGTGGGCTTACCTGTTGCAGCATTTATTGCGCAGAATGTTGTTGCCTTTTTAACAGCATTAACAAGCTTATGAGCATCCAACATTGCAGTCATATAAGCATCCCAAGCTGCTGCATCAGTATAGTCAGATTTCTGACGCTGAGCATTAGCTTCTGAATTGAAGAGATCTGCAAGACCATAGTCCTTGTAGAGGCATACACCACCCTGAACAGAGAGGTTTGTGCCGTTTACGGTAACACCTACGTTACCATACCAACGCTTAAAGCCGTTAGCTGTGAAAGCCTCCAACTCTGCTGCTTCAATCTGCTCTTCTGTGTATTCATCGAAAGCATCAATAAACTTAAATACCTGAACGCCTGCGCTGAATCCGGCACGGATATCAGTTGTTTCTGTGATGTTTTCTATGAAGGAAAGCTTGTTGATAGAAGCTGTTGATGTTGCAGCATAAGGTTTAACTGTTACTTTACCTGCATCGGGGTTGTTCTGATCCATCTCAGCATGGTTTTCAACAACGAATTCGAGGTCGTCCAAGCCGTAGATGTCGGTTCTGTAAAGGTTGTATTTACCTTCTACGATAGAAGCTGCAGCATTTGTTTTTGAAGCTTCTGTTGCTTCGTCTGTATCTGTTCTTGAGTATACAGCGTAGATACGAGCTTCAAGAGACTGAGCTGTGAGCTTTGTGCCATCTTCTACAAGTACATCATAATTAACCGTGATTGTATCAAAAATAGTACCATTGAAGGCAGCGTTACTGCTGATGTTAAGAGTTACAGACTCACCACCTTCAAGAACCTTCTGAGAAGGTGTTGCGATTGAAATACCGCTAGCTGAAGATTTGATTGAGTTAATCTGGATAGCATAACGAGAGTCCTGATGGAACTTACCGCTAGCATCTCTGTAACCTGTGTTAATACCTGATGAGGGGTTAGTGATTGTGAGTGTGTGGTCAATGAAAACACCGTTTGAGTTGTAATAGAACGGGTCTATATCAAACTCGGGGGCTTCAAATTCCTGAGCGTTTGTGAGGCTGAGAAGCGGACAAACGATGGGAAGAACTGCTGCTGCAAGAGAAACTCTGTAGTTATAAAGGTCAGAGAAAAGTGCATTAACAGTTGAAGAAAGGTTAGCCTTTGAAATGATGTCTTCCAACTTGGTCATGTTTGTAGCAAAGAGACCGGGGAAGATGATGTTAACAGTTCTGGGAAGAACGTTAAGGATAACCTGCTTGATGGGCTGCTGAAGTTCAGAGCCTGAAACCTCTGTTGTGAGGATTGAAATGAAATCATCAAAGTTGAGTTCAAGGATGTTTTCGAGGATTACTTCTTTAATGAGAGCTTCGAAAGTAACTTTGCCGTCATCAAAGAGAGAAGCATCGATCCAGTTTCTGTTGATGATTGTGAAGAAGATCTTTTCAAGGTTAACCCAACCAGAATCGTTAGCGTTGAGGTTAACACCGCTGAGAAGACCGCCGTAGTTTGTGATGCCCCATTTTGCAAGAGCGTCAAATACGCCGTCGATGCCTTTGCCATATTCAATGCCGAGGCCGAGAAGGTCGTTGAGAGCTTCTGCAGCATAGTCACCAAGAACATAGTAAAGTGTTTCTACGTCGTCGTTGGGATAAAGAACTTCATCACTGTAGTCCATACCGGGAAGGTCGATAGCGATGATGCCTTTAGCTGTGTAGTTAGCAACTTCAACAAGTGTTTCTGCTGATTCGGGAATCCATACGCCGTCAACTGAAGAGTTGATGATTGCACGAGCAACGTAAGAGATAACCTGCATGTCAGTCATAGCGTCAAGTTCTTCTCTTGTTTTAACTTCTACGAAAGAAGCGAAGAATGTGTCGCCTGTCTGACAGAGAACTTCCCTACCGAACTTGATGAGGTTGGGAACGATCTGGGTGTTGGGACCTGTTGACCAGTCAAAGCCAAGCTCGTCAGTAATTGCAAGGTTAATGATTGAAGCGAGGATGTTGTTAAGCTCGCCCATGAATGTTTCGCCAGCCTCAAACTCATATGTCTGGAAAGTGAAGTTCAACTTTCCTTCAGCTGTGATATTGAATAATGATTTATACTGGTCGATTACATCCATATTTTCTGCCAAGATCTCTTCAAGGTAGCCGCCCCACTTTTCGTTAGCGGTGGGAACAATCCACTCGTTGTAGAGAACTTTGAGGATGTTGTCTACGAAGTCGTATGTTGAACCTGAAGAAATGTTTGTGTAACCTTCAAGAGCGGGCATAAGGCCTTCAACATATTCGCCTGTTTCTTTATCGGTATAGCCGATAACAAACTTGTCGATGATGTCCTGAGCCATCTGGTCAACTGTCTGAGTTACACCTGTTTCGGGAGCTTCTTCTTCATAAACAAGTTCATAAAGCAAACCTTTAAGAAGAGGAGTTACATCAAGCTCGCCGCCAAGAAGGTCTTCAAGAAGAGGACCAACGATAGAACCGAGGTCGATTGTACCGCCGATAACGCCGGTGAAGATACCCTTGTTGTCATAAAGGAACTCAAGCAAAGCATAGATAACCTTAAGGTCAGAGTCTGTTGAGTTGTTTCTACGACGGGGGGTTGCAAGAGCTGATACGTCCAAGTTGGCAAGGTCGCCAAGCATGGGAGAGAACTGTGTCCAAAGAGAACCACCAAGGATTGTCTGAACACTGTCGAGAGCAGCGTCGATAGATGTGGCATCAAGAGTACCAACGAAAATGTCGTCTGCTGTCAACAAAATCTGCTCTTCGTTGAGCATACGGTCAACTTCGTCAAGAGCTGCTGAAGCGTACTGCTCTGTGGTAAGAACGGGCTTGTCAAGACTATCATAGTTTGTGATAGCTTCGTCTTTCCAAGGAGCGTAAGCGCTTGCTGCGATAGCAACTGATGAGAAAACCATAACTACTGCAAGAAGAACGCTGAGCAATTTTTTAGACTGTCTCATAATTGGATTGCACCTCCATTAAATTTACATTTCATAAAAGAAATGCATTTGCTGCACATTTGCGGCTGTGCACACCGAAATAGCACCCACTGACTTACCGAGCTGACCGAGCGCCGTCAAGGCCACGCCTTGATGCTCAATCATCAGTTCGGCGATGGCTGCCGTTCTCTGCTCCGCGGCAGGGGAATAACCATATACCGCGAAAGCGGAGGCTGGTGTTTCGGGCAATGCGCAACAGCTGAAATGCGCACTTATGCCTTTACACCATTATTATGGTTAGTATAAATATACTCCACCTTTTGGGGTTTGTCAATAAATTTTTCGAAAGAAAATCCGCTCTTTTATCAACTTTGTGCAGAATACACATAAAGGCTGTTTTCATTTTGTTGACAAGTTTTAAAAAGTGTTTTTTGATGTTTGTAAAGGCTTTTTCTTGACAGTTTTTCAGTTTTAAAAATCATGTAAAGCAACATACTTTACATAGCGGGTTTCGGGGCGGTTTTCGTATACATTTATAATATATAGGACATTATAAGAGCAAAAACAGACGAAATTTATGTTTTTAGAGGGCAAAATTCATAAAATATGGTAAAAGTGCTTGATTTTCACTTCAATTTAATCTATAATTTGTTTGTATCTATTTATACAGGAGGTAAGATGTATGAATCTTACAAAGAAAATCGCAGCAATTTTACTTGTATTTGTTATGATGTTTGCTCTGGCTTCCTGCGCAGAGGAAGAAACAACCGAGCTCGACATCGGAACAATAAACATCGGTGTTATTTATAACGGCACTATGGATGAGGAAGGCACTTTTGCCAACCAGCACTATGCCGCTTTTGAAAACGCTTACAGCTCTGCAGGTGCAGGCGGCGGTCAGATCAACCAGCGTGACGGTGTTGTTCCCGGCGACAAAAAAGCTATGGACACCACAATGGCCGACCTTATCGCAAGAGGTTGCCAGCTTATCGTTACAACAGACCCCGGCTACTATGCTGACATTGTTGAACACGCAAAGGCTAACCCCGACATTCATTTTGCAGCTATGGCAAACTATGGTGAAACAGCAGTTGAGCTTGATAACCTTGCTACATTCGATATTAGAACATTTGAAACAGAATACCTTGTTGGTATGATGGCAGGCGCCGCTTCTGCAAATGGCAAAATCGGTTATGTTGATGATGCTGAAAACTCAGCTGATGTTAAAGCATTTGCAAACGGCGCTCAGGCTGTTAACCCCGCAGCAACTGTTTCACTTGTTGTAACAGACGATGTTAAGGCAGGCGTTGAAGCAGTTGAAAAAGCAGGCTGTGACACAGTTTACTCAAGAAACTTTGCAATTGACGAAGAAGGCACAATGTATTTCGATGTTCCCTCTTCAGTTGCTAACGATATGTGTGTTAACACTCTTGGTGAGGAAGGCGAGTTTATCACGGCTTCTTGCTACAACTTCAACAGACTTTACACCGAAATCATCACAGACACCGTTAACGAAAAGTTTGATGAAGTTAAAGGCTTCTCAACAGGCGTTAAGGAAGGCGTTATCGATGTAAGACCCGCTGAAGACGAAGCTGTTAAGGCTAAAGTCAATGCAGAAAAAGATAAGCTTTTCGCAGGCGAAAGCGATATCGCAAATATTCTTATGACAGACGCTTTAAATTACACTGTAATCAAATAAATAAAAAAGTCCCTAAACGGGACTTTTTTAATACCTTGGAGGGTAAATTATGAATTCAAGATACGAATATGCTAAAGAATGCTATGCAAAAATCGGCATTGACACCGAAGCAGTTTTAGATAAGCTCAATCAGGTACCTGTTTCAATTCATTGCTGGCAGGGTGATGATGTTGGCGGATTTGAAAACACGGCTGACCTCAGCGGCGGAATTATGGCAACCGGCAACTACCCCGGCAAGGCAAGAAACGCCGAAGAGCTTATGGCAGACATTGAAAAAGTGCTTTCAATGGTGCCCGGCAAGCATAAAATCAATCTTCACGCTATTTATGCCGTAACCGACACCCCTGTTGACCGTGACAAGCTCGAACCCAAGCATTTTGAAAAATGGGTTGAATTCGCAAAGAAAAACAACATCGGCCTCGACATCAACCCCACCCTCTTCTCTCATCCTATGGCTGCAGACGGTCTAACACTTTCTCATCCCGATGAAAAGGTGCGCCGTTTCTGGATTGACCACTGCAAAGCAATGAGAGAGGTTGGTGCATATTTCGGCAAAGAGCTCGGCATCACCTGCGTTAACAACATCTGGATTCCCGACGGATACAAAGAAATCCCTGCCGACAGAATGGGCCCCCGTCAGCGTCTTAAAGAGTCACTTGATGAAATTCTCAGCGTAAAATATGACAAAAAATATCTTATCGACACAGTTGAATCAAAGGTTTTTGGTATCGGTGTTGAGGCATATACAGTTGGTTCACACGAGTTTTATATGAACTATGCCGCAAAAAATGACTGCCTTTGCCTTCTGGACAACGGTCACTACCACCCCACAGAGATGGTGAGTGATAAAATCCCCTCTATGCTTCTTTTTGCCGACAAGGTTGCCCTTCATGTAACAAGACCTATGAGATGGGACAGTGACCACGTTGTTATTTTTGACGACGAGCTTAAAGAAATCGCAAAAGAAATTGTCCGCTGCGATGCCCTTGACAAGGTTATCATCGGCCTTGACTACTTTGACGCATCAATCAACCGCATTGCCGCATGGGTCGTGGGCACAAGAAATATGAGAAAGGCTTTGCTTTTTGCAATGCTTCTCCCCCACACCGAGCTTAAAAAATGTCAGGAGGACGGTAACTTCACCAAAATGCTCGCACTCAGTGAAGAATACAAGTTCTATCCTTTTGCAGATGTCTGGGATGAATTCTGCCGCAGAAACAATGCACCTCAGGGTGAAAGCTGGTACACTCAGGTTGAAGAATACGAAAAAGAAGTTCTTTCAAAAAGATAAAAAATTACGGAGCAGTCAACTGACTGCTCCGATTTTTTATTTGGTGTATTGATATTCTCCGCCGTTCACTTCGTAAACATCATCGCCGATGATAATTGTGGCGGTTGCGCCCTCGGGGATTGAAATGTCATAGGTAACCTTGTCACCGTCATATTTCCAGGCAGATTTTACAAGACCGTTTCTTGTGTCAAGCGCGGTCTTTACCCACTCGATACGCTCATCAGGAAGCGGCTTAACAATGATATGCTTGTAAGCGGGATTGCTTTCATCATAATTGATGCCGCCCATTGTGCCGTACATCCAGCTTGCCACTGCACCGTAAGCATAGTGGTTGAATGAATTCATTCCTGTGCTCCACATCGTGCCGTCTTCACGCAGGCTGTCCCAATGTTCCCAGATTGTGGTGGCACCCATTCTCACAGAGAAAAGCCATGAGGGGAATTCCTGCTGGAGAAGGAGTGAATAAGCAACATCGTTGTAGCCGTTTTCGGTGAGGGTCTGCATAAGATACGCTGTGCCCACAAAGCCTGTTGTGAGGCGGTTGCCGTTTGCTTTAATCAAATCTGCAAGGCGTTTTGCATACAATGCCTTATCCTTAACGAGGTTAAAGTGGATTGCAATAATATACTGTGTCTGGGTTTTGTATTTAACATCACCGTCAATGATAAAACGCTCATTGTATGTTTTAACAATGTTTTCGTGAAGCTTTTCATACTCACTCACATCGATGCCAAGCACCTTGCCGGCTTTGATGAGGATATCAACCGAGCCTGCATAAGCGCCTGTTGCAAGAATAACCTTATAATCCTCGTCTATACCGTTTTCGCGGCAGTCATAAACTCCGTCGAGAGCCATCCAGTCGCTATAATGGAAATGGTCATCAAACAAGAATTCACATTTGCCCGATTTTCTAATGTAATCAACATAACGCTGCATGCTGAAATACTGGTCTTTAAGAAACTCCTTGTCACCGTAAGCAAGATACATTTCCCAAGGAATTACGCAGGCCGCATCACCCCAATAAGATGAGCTGAAGAAATCTCTAGTGGGATTATCTCTGAGTACGTTAGGAATAACACAAGGAACTGCGCCATTGTAAAACTGCTCTGCTCTCAGGTCGCGCAACCACTTTTTGAAGAATTTTTCAACATCATAGTTCATTGCGGCTGTTTTGAAAAATACATTTGCGTCACCTGTCCAGCCAAGGCGTTCGTCACGCTGTGGGCAGTCAGTGGGAACATCAAGGAAATTGCCGCGCTGACCCCAGATAACATTGGAATAGAGCTTGTTAATCATCGGGTCGGAGCATTCAAAATATCCTGTGCGCTTCATATCTGAGTGAACAACAATTGCCTTGAAATTATCTTTGTTCACTTCACCCGACCACTTTGTCAGACGGATGTAGCGGAAGCCGTAGAAGGTGTGGTTTGGCTTATATTTTTTGTTTTCATTTCCGCAGATGTATGTAATCTGAGCCAAAGCGGTACGAAGATTTTCGGTGTAGAAATTACCCTCGGCATCAAGCACCTCGGCATGGTGAATCTGAATTTCATCACCGCAGCTTCCCTGAGGAGTGAATTCAATGTAGCCTGTAATTTCCTGACCGAAGTCGATAACGGTTTCACCTTTGGGAGTGATTATAACCTCTTTGGCATCAAGGGTTTCAATTTCTCTGATGATTTCACCCTCCTGCTCAATGAGGATGTCACGGGGATACGGGAAAATTCTGACTTCTTCCCAATTTCTTTTGCCGGCTATTCTGCCGTCAACAACTTCGCCGTTATAAATCTGGCTGGTAAGAATTTCCGACATAGAAACCTTCCAGGAATCATCGGTGAGAATTGTTTGCTTATCGCCGTTTTCATATTCAATCTCAACAGCTGCAATCAAAACCGGCTGCTCTGCCTGAGGCTTCCACGGAACAATACCGAAGTGGGACAGATTATCAACTGCCCAACCCCAACCGAGATTAACTTCAATAAAGTTATTTTCTTTAACCATTGAGGTAATGTCATAGGTCTGATACTGCAATCTTGACTGATAAGCAGTCCAACCGGGAGCAAGGATATAATCTCCAACCTTTTCACCATTGACATAAGCGTTATATACGCCGAAAGCAGACACCTGAAGGGTTGCTTTTTTAACGGTTCCCTTCAATGTGAATTCTTTTGCGAATGAGGGGCAGACCTTACCGTAATTCTTTTTGGATACAATAAAATCCGCTTTTTTTATTAAACTCATAAAATCACATCCGTTGATTAAATATTAGTCAAAAAGATACACTCTTGCTTCATAAGGTCTAGTAACAAATCCATTGTCTGCTACATCTGCTGTGTTGTAGTTGCAAAGAACAAGCTTGCCCTTTGAAAGGTCAAAGCCCTTGGGAGCCTTGAACTTAACACCATTTTCTTTGAATGAGCAAACAACCAATGCACGCTTGCCTTCATAATTTCTTTCATAAACATAGAGACTGTTTGAAGATTTGTAATGCTCTTTGTAATCACCGTAAACAAGAAGAGGATTTTCTTTTCTGAGACGGATGATTTCTTTGTAATAATTAAGAATTGAATCGGGATCCTTAAGGTTGTCTTCAACATTGATTTCTTTGTAGTTATCATTAACGAAGAACCAAGGCTCACCTGTTGTGAAGCCTGCATTTTTCTCTTTGTTCCACTGCATAGGAGTTCTTGCGTTTTCACGGCTTGAACGGAACGCCATTTTGAGGAACTTTTCATCGCTGATGCCCAGCTTCTTGAACATTCTGTAGTTGTTAAAGGTGAGAACGTCCTTATATTTATCAACGCTGTCAAGCTCGATGTTGAGCATGCCGATTTCCTGACCCATATAGATGAAAGGAGTACCGCTCTGCATATAGCACATTGTTGCGAGCATCTTACCGCTTTCCTTGTGATAATTTACATTACCGTAGCGGTTAATAATTCTTGCATGGTCGTGGTTGTCAAGATAAAGTGAGTTCCATGCCTTGCCGTAAAGGGCATTCTGCCAGGTTGAAAAAGCTTTTTTGAGCTTTTTGAGTGAGAAGGGAACGTGAACCCATTCGGTCATAAAGCAGTCTGCTTCCTGATGCTGGAAGTTGAACATCATACTCATAACCTGATTTTCGCCCTCTTCAATGTAGGGAAGAGCATTTTTGAGCGTCATCATCGGGCTTTCACCAACGGTGAAGCAATCATAATGGTCGAGGACCTCCGACTGAAACTCCTTGAGATATTTGTGAGCATTGGGGCCGTTTTTGTAATGCTCAATGCCGCAGGCAACAGGAATGGGGAAGCCGTTGGGCATATTTTCGGGCTTAGAAATGAATGTGATAACGTCCTCACGGAAGCCATCAACACCCATATCAAGCCAGAAACGCATAATGCTCTTTACTTCCTCACGGACTGTGGGGTTATCCATATTAAGGTCGGGCTGACCTTTTGCAAAAACATGGAGATAATATTTATCAAGGTCTTTGTTATATTCCCAGGCTCCGCCTTCAAAAGTTGAAAGCCAGTTGTTGGGGGGCTTTTTGGCGCTTTTGCCCTTGCGCCAATGATAATATGAATGATAGGGGTTATCCTCACCCTTGAGACTTTCTTTGAACCAATGATGTTCAACAGAAGTGTGGTTAACAACAAGGTCCATAAGAACCTTCATTCCGCGCTCGTGAGCGCCGTCAAGCACCATTTTGAACTCTTCCATTGTACCGTATTCGGGATTGATACCTTTATAATCAGCAATATCATAGCCATAGTCAGCATTGGGTGACGGATAAAGGGGAGAAAACCAGATAACATCAACACCCAAATCCTTGAGATAATCAAGCTTTGAATAAACGCCCATAAGGTCGCCGATGCCGTCGCCGTTGCTGTCGCAGAAGCTGCGGGGCCAGATCTGATAAACTACATATTCTTTGTAAGGTCTTTTTGTTACGTTTGCCATAAAAATAAACTCCCTTTTATTTTATTAACATAAATTTTAGCATAATAAAATACAAAAAACAACACTTTTTTATGCTTTTTATTGTAAAAAATGAATATATATGCTATACTTTCAGGGTAGGGTGACGGCAATAATACGAACCGTGTTTTTTATCGGATGAGTTCCGCCACTTCTTCGTTAAAATACTCGCAAATCCGAAAGGATTTGCGGCGTTTTTGCCTTGTACTGCCAAAAATCCTCACGATAAAAAATCTTCGACCCGAAAGCTGAGGATTTTCAGATGATTTTTGGCTGTTGAGGGTGCCGACAGGCTGGCGCCTTTCAAATCCGAAACGCCGAAAAGCACTGAAAAGACGCGCTTTCGGGAAGGTTCGGATTACTGCCGTCACCCTAAATTTATTTTCAGGTGATAATTATGAAAATTGTAATGCTTGACTCTTACACAACCAATCCCGGTGACCTCAGCTGGGAGCAGTTTGAATCCTTGGGTGAGTTTGTGGCTTATGACTACACCCCCGCCGAAAAAACCGTTGAAAGGGCAAAAGAGGCTGACATTGTTATAACCAACAAAACCCTTCTCCCCCGTCAGGTGCTCCAACAGCTTCCCGGGTGCAAATATATCGGGCTTCTCAGCACGGGCTTCAATGTGGTTGACATTGATTACGCCAAGGAGCGCGGAATCCCCGTGTGCAATGTGCCAACCTATTCCACCCAGGCGGTGGCTCAGCTCACCTTTGCGCTGATTACCGAAATTTATAACAGCGTTGCTTTGCACAACGATGCGGTGCACAACGGTGAATGGACAGCCTGCCGCGATTTCTGCTTCTGGAAAGCGCCTCTCATCAACCTTCAGGGCAAAACAATCGGTCTCATCGGCTACGGCAAAATCGGCTCTGCAGTGGCAAAAATCGCAGACGCTTACGAGATGAACATTCTTTGCTATGTTCCCAGCAAAAAGCCTCAGCCCGATTTCACCAGCTTCAGATTTGTTGAGCTTGATGAATTGCTCAAAAATTCCGACATCGTTTCGCTCCATTGCCCCCTCACCCCTCAGACCGAAAAAATGGTGAACGCGGAGTTTCTTTCAAAAATGAAAAGCAATGCCGTGTTAATCAACACCTCCCGCGGCGCTTCCGTTGACGAAGAAGCCCTTGCCGATGCGCTTAAAAGCGGCAGAATTTTTGCCGCAGGTGTTGATGTGCTTTCAACTGAGCCACCCAAGGCAGACAATCCCCTGCTCGGCTGTAGCAATTGCATCATCACTCCCCACATTGCCTGGGCAGGATATGAAACAAGAAAAAGACTTGTGGGCATCGTTTATGATAATCTCAAAGCCTTTATTGACGGAAAAGTTCAGAATAACGTGTATTAAAAAAGAGGTAATGCGGAAAAACCCGTATTACCTCTTTGATTGTCTAGCAACTGTTGAAAACCCCCGGTTCTACCGGGGGAAAAAGAACGCTTTAGTAAAAACAAGAAGCAGCACGCAAAAGAGTGCTGCAAAAAAATAATAACCTCCTGATATAATAGAAGCGGTTTGGCGACTGCATTA
>JBGVFJ010000059.1:0-20858 GCA_045121005.1 Acutalibacteraceae bacterium | reverse complement strand
TATGACACACATTTTAAACAGGCAGGCCCCTGCCGTGCTCTACTGCGAAAAAGAATATGACCTGCCGCCGGGTGCACATTACGGACCGATTATCCGCAATGTTTATCTCATTGAATGCTGTGTTGAAGGATACGGCTCTGTTGTTATCAACGAGCAGGAATTTCCCGTGTCCCCCGGTGACTGCTACATTCTTTTCCCCGGAGATACAGTTATCCACACAGCTGACGCTTATGAACCGCGAAAGGGATATTGGTGTGCCGTTGACGGACCAAACCTCGGCTTTATCTTAAAAAAAGCCGGAATTTCCTCCCGCTCACCTTTTGCATCCAGGGAGCTTTTTGATGAACTTTGCGGCTGTGTAAAAAAAATGGTTGCAAATTGGGGCAACGGTGATGCAGGTGAACCTTTGCGTGAAACAGCTTGCATATATGAATTTTTGGGAATTCTGATGCAAAACCAAAAATCAACCGTATCCGATGACAGAATTGAGCGTGCAATAGGACTGATGGAAACAAAATATCCGGAGCCGCTCAGTGTTGAACGTATTGCCCGCGAGGTTGGCCTTGAGCGCAGTTATTTTTCTGTTTTGTTCAAAGAAAAAATGTCGGTTTCCCCTCATCAATATCTCACCTCTTTGCGGATATCCAAAGCCTGTGACCTTATTGAAAAAGAGGATTGCAGTATAACGCAGGCAGCAATTGCCACAGGTCTTGACCCGGTCAACTTTGCAAGAATTTTTAAAAGAGTTACGGGAAAGTCCCCATCAAAATATTATGAAGAATCATAAAAAACAGCCGCGACAGAAACCTGCCGCGGCTGTTGCAATTTTTAATTAAAGACCGATTGTTTTGAGGATGTGGTTGAAGATGTGAACAATGTAGTTCATATAAGGAACCATGCCGTCAAAATCACCTTCGATGATGTCGGTTGCTTCACCGCCGTTTACCTCATTAACAACGTTGAGGAATGAACCGATAAGGGTTGAAGCGATATCTGATGAGTATGAGAAGAGAAGAGCGTTAGCGTTAGCCTTAATCTCATATTCGCCGGGGTTGCCGTAGTCGTTGAAACGAACGAGAGCGATTGAATAGTCATTATCGGGGTCAATATAACCTGCCATATCGTTCATAAGACCGAATACAAGAACTTCGTCATCTTCATCAAAATAGTTAACAAGTGCATCATACTGGAAGTCTGCTCTTGTCAATGAATAATCACCTGAAAGAAGGTGGTCATCTGTAGCTGCAAGCTCGGGGTTGAGCTCACCGGGGCACATAAAGATTTTGATGTTTTCGCCGATTTCCATATATCCGACTTCTGAAATTGTGTAAACGCTGTTGTCCTCATCAGTAAGGATTACATTGTTTGTAAGCTTAATGAGAGCGAGAAGTCTGAGCATGAAGTTATCGGTTTTGACGATAAGTTCTTCTGTTTTAACGTTGAGGATAGGTTCAACTTCTTCACCAAGAGGCATAGCGCCGATGAAGTCACCGAGAACGATACCGTAACGCATTGAACGGTGTTCGTATGTTGTGTCATAGATGGGGTTCTTTGCATCTTCAGGATAATATGCTTCATAAGCTGAGTTGATGCCCATATCCATCTTGATCATTGAACCGATAGCTGAGTTTATGTAGATGAAGTTACAATCCTGACCCTTTGCTTCATAAGCCTTAACTACCTGCTGTTCCATGTAAGGAATCATATCAGCAGAAGCTGTGGGGAGAATTTCTTCGTCTGTGCTTACGCCAACCTTTTCGGGATGAACTGCAAAGTTAGCAATAACAGTTACGGGAGAAGATTTCTTTGCGGGAACGAATGTAAGCTTGTAGATTTCTTCAAGAATAACAGTTGTGTCAGCGCCGGGCTGGAAGAAGTTTTCTGATCTTTCTTCACCTGTGTTGGCGTCTGTGAATGTGATTGTGTCATCAGCCTTAGCCATATGAAGTGAGCCCTCTTCCATGTTGCTGTAAGCAGCAATCATAGAATCAGCAATTGTTTTGTGAAGGAAATCCATATATTTGGAATCGGGGATATCGTTGCCTGCACCTGAGAAAAGGTTATCAAACAAAGAGCCGTCAACAACCATGCCGATACCCTGAAGGATACCCAATGTGTCAATACCGCTGTGGGTATGAGTAGCTGTAACATTGATGCTTACGATGTCATCAATACCATTAGCTTCGCAATATTCATCAACAAGGGCTACAACAGCGTTCTTGCTTGCGTTGGTGAGACCGATTGAGTCAACACTTGCGATGAGAACCTTGCCTCTTGAATCATCAAGGCAGATTGTGCGAACTGCGAGAACGTCTGCAGCGTATCTTTTTGCAAGGTCTGCTGCAATAGCATCGCGCTCAGCTTCAGTGCAGTTGTTTTCTGCAGCGTAAACGTCTGCATAGTAATCAGCGAGGTCTGAAGGAAGCTGATTAACCTGAGTGCCGTGACCGAACAAAGCGCCCATATCTGCAGCGCCGTATTTGTAGTAAACGCCTGTTTTGAAATCATCAGGGATGATATCGCGCTTGTCGTAACCGAGGCTGAAGCCGGCATCCTTAGCAGCGCTGTCAACGAACTCGTCGTGACCGTCATACTTTTCGAACAAGGGGTTTTCATACTCTGAAACATCCTGAGCGCCTGTGTCAGAAACGTCGGCAAGACCGAGAGCTGTGTTGAGAGTGAATTCAAGAGCCTTGTCAAGAGTGTGGCACAAAGCAAGAAGAAGGTTGTCAACAATGTTAACACCGATGCTTGCAGCGGCGTCACCCACGCTTGCGGCAAAAGCAGTAATGCCTGACATTGAGCCGAGCACTACAGCTACGCAAAGGATAACAGATAAAACTTTTTTCATTTTTTTCATCATTTGCAACTCCTTTTACAAATCTACTGATACATTATAACAAAGAAAAAAAGTTTTGTCCACTATTTATATAAATTTTTTGGTTCTTTGAGAAAAAAATGTTAAACTTCCACTTTTAATTTGCGACCGGTTTTGGTATTGAAGAGGTAAATTACCGGCTCTTCTTTATAATCATCCTTCTTATCCTCACGGCAAACATTCACCTTCATAATGTCGTTATTCAGAAATTCAATCTTTTCAATGCCATACTGATAACGGAATGTATCATAAAGCCTGAACGGCAATTTTTTCATAACCTCATTTTCAATGTCAAAAGTGTATATTTCATTTTCCCAGTATCCAACGAGATATAATAAACCGTCTTTGAAAAGCTTTTCATCAAAACCCGGCGTTCCGTGGACAATAATATTCAGTTGATTTGCTTCAACGTCATATTTGGCAAGATTGTCTACACTAAAATGGGGACCCTCATCAGAATCGGTAACATATCTTCCGTAAGCAATGCCGTCAACCGTAATAAAACCGCTGAAATTAACCGGAAGTCTACAATAAAACTCATTCAGAGAAAACTCTGTGTCAGTTCGGTGTATAACGCTTTGCCTTGTTGACCAGTCATAAAAGGAATAATAAATATACTCGCCATCCTGCCAAATATTGGTTATGAACTCATCTGTTTCGCAGGACAAAACCTTATCACCGTTCACAAGCGTGGTATCTTCACCCATAAAATCTGCCTTAACTGCTTTTATGACCTCTCCGGTTGAAAGAGTCAAGCTTACTTCTTCAAAATTATTCTGCTTTATTTCTTCTTTACATTCTTTTATTAAGTCTTCCGACACGGGCAATGAGTTGAGATAATATACGGTTATGCCCGTGACTAAAACTGCAACTGATAATACTGTTAAGACAATCTTTTTAAGCATAATTTCGCCTCCCGTTTCAGCATAATCGAAGCCAGATGAGTTGTCAATGATTTAGCTTAAAACTTAATAAAAGCTTTAGATTTTCTTTATTATAAAAAACAGCACTCCACGGTTATGGAATGCTGTTTAAAATTATTCAACTGATTTGAGGGCTTCGATGATGTTGAAGCGTTGGAGACGTTTGTGAACGAGGATGCTTACCAAAGCGGCAAACACGGCGGTGAGCACAACTGCAAGCAGGAAGCTCCACCAATAAATGTCTCTGCCGAACATAACAACATTAACCTCTGCAATTTCCACCACGATGCGGTGAAGACCCACACCGCCTCCAAGGCCCACAAGAATACCTGCCAGGGTGAGGAAAATGTTTTCTCTGTAAACATATGAGGTTACCTCAGCATCGGTGAAGCCGACAACCTTGATTGTGGCAATTTCACGAAGTCGCTCCTGAACACTGATGTTGGTGAGGTTGTAGAGAATCACAAACGCAAGAAGACCTGCGGCAATGATGAAGATAACAACCACAACATCAAGACGGTCAACAATTGCGTTGAAGGAGTCAATCATAACATCGGTTGAAACAACGCCAGCAACCTCCGTATAGGAAAGGATATCGTCTGCCATATTCTGCTCGTCGTTGGCGTTTGTGTAATTTTCAAGAGTTGCAAGAACATACATAAACTCCGGCGCTTCACCAAAAACGGTCTGATAATAAGCAGGAGAAATATATACATAATGGTAAACATAGTTTTCGGCAACAGCCGCAACCTTAACCTTGTATTCCTCACCGTCAACAGCGGTAAGAATCAGTGTATCTCCTACCTCGGTGTCGGTATCTTCGGCAAGCTTTTCGGTAATTACTGCACCGTCATCGTTAAGGGTATAGACATCGTTGCCCTTGCGGGAGCGAAGGGTGATGCATTCCTTGAGCTTTTCACCTGATTCGGGAACATAGAGATGAATTGACATCTCTGTGTTGTTATCTTCCTCCGCAGAGGATGCGGTCATTGTTCTGGTGTCAAGAAGCATTGCATTTTTGACTCTGACGTCTTTTTCAAGGTCCTTGATTGTTTCACTCTGACCGGGAAGCTGTTCATCGTCAAGCACAGCCATAATGTTATAGTGGGAAATTCCGCCCTCACCGTACTGCGCAGTGATGATTGTGTCAACAGAGTTGTTGATACCGAATGCGGCAAGGATGAGCATTGTGCAACCTGCAACACCTAGAATTGTCATAACCATTCGTTTTTTGCTGCGGAACATATTACGGATTGTTACGATTGAGCCGAAGGACATGGCATTCCACAGACCGGTGAAGCGTTCAAGGAAAACGCGCTTGCCAGGCTTGGGTGATTTGGGTCGCATCAGCTCAGCAGCCTGAGTTCTGAGAGCTCTGCGGCAGGCAAACAATGTTGCCGACAGCGTGGACACAAGTGAGAACAGCGTGCCGATGAGAATATATGACCAATGGAAATATACCTTAACATCGGGCAGGCAATACATCATAGCATAAGCCGAGTTGATTGCCTTGGGGAATATCACCGCGCCGATTACCACACCGATTATCGAACCGAGGATACAGGCAATTGCGGCGTACCAATAATACTTTGCGAGAATGCTGTTTTCTTTGTAACCCAATGCTTTGAGCGTACCCAACTGCATACGCTCCTCTTCAACCATACGGGTCATTGTGGCAAGGCACATCATAGCCGCAATGAGGAAGAAGAACACAGGAAAAACGTTTGCCATAGCTGTGATGTTTTCAAGGCTCTGGCCGTAGCTTTCGTGACCGGGAAGGTCCTTCTGATAGGACACCGTCCAGGTGGATTCATTGAGCTCTTCAAGGGCGGTTTTGGCTTTGTCAATATCACCCTGAGCCTTTTTAAGGGCAACACGCACCTCGTGCTCGGCATCGGAATAAGCTTCTTCTGCTGATTCAAGGCGTGCTTTGGCGGATTTCAAATCTGCCTGACCCGCTGTAATCTCTTTGTTGCCCTTGCTCTCTTCATAATAGAGCTTGAGCTGAGATTCGGTAATTTTGATTTTGGCTTCTTCAAGCTGAACAGCGGCATCCTTAAGGGCATTTTTGAAAATATCCAGGTCCTTTTCACCCTGCTCAAGCTTTGCTATATCCCCTGCGTAAGAATCGAGAATTTCCTCGTTGTTTTTGTAGGTTTCTTCGCGGCTGTCAATCGTGGTTTTCTGCGCGGAATATTCCGAAGCGGCGGCATCGTATTTTGCCTGTGCATCATCTCTTGCTTTTTGAGCCTGACTGAGCTGGCTGTTGATTGCGTTGATGTCCGCTTGAGTATCGTTACATTTTTTGGTAAACTCCGCAACATAACCCTGAATGGTTTCAAGAGGTTCAAACGAGGTTTCGGGGCTCCAGTTTTTCTCCTCTTCTTTAAACACCTCAAGAGCCTTTTTGTTTTCGGCAAGCTCTTTTTCTTTTTGACTGAGCTGCGACTGAAGGCTGTTATAAACCGATTCAGCAAAATCAAGCTCTGACTTTGCCTTGTCCGCAGCGCTTTTCAGTGCAGGCAAGCCTGCAATCAAAGCGTCGATTTCGGCTCGGTCAGTTTTCTGACGTTCACGATAGGTGTTATATAATTCCTTTGCCTTGTTGTAGCCGTCAATTTCATTGTCGGCATCGTTGGCAAGAGCTTTATTAGCTTCATAATCCGCAAGGGATTTTTCATACTCAGCCTTTGAGGACTTCAGCTCTGCTTCAGCAGAGGCAACCTTGTTGGAAAGCTGAGTTTTGGCGGAGGCAATTTTACTGTCACCGCTTTCGATATAATCCTCGATAGTGTTAATCTTTTTAAGAGCTTCTTCAAGCTGAACCTTGGTTTCAGCCTCCATTTTTTTGTAGGTCTCTTCACCGTCAGCAATTTTCTGCGAATATTCCTGCTTCACCTGAGAAAGGCGTCCGCTGATGCTGGCGTCGGCAATCAACTCAATTCTCCTGCCGATTTCGGCAACGTAACCGTTATATTCTTCAGAAAATGCGTCATACTGCTCTTTGTTGTCAACAGTTGCATAAACCTGACCATAATACTCAGAAACGAAGCAATCCTCACCTATGTAAAGGAACATACCCAACGTACCTGAACCGATGTTGGTTGATCCGCGCTCAAAGGAAACATACATCGGGCTTGAAACAGTGCCCACGATTGTAAATGTTTCTGTGTTAAGGGTGTCGGAAAGTGTGGTGCCGTCACCTGCGAGGGTAACGGTATTGCCGATTGTCAGTTCAGAGTATGAGCCTGCAACGGCGCTGTCGATAAGACATTCATTTTTATTTTTGGGGTATCTGCCTTCAACCAATGTGATGCGGTTGATGTAGCTGTCATCCCCTTCGCCCGATTGTGAAAAAGCGTAGGCACGGGGAAAGTCCATTGACATAACACGGCAGGCCATAGCCGCACCGTTTTCAACGTTAACAATTCCCTTGCCGTCAACAAAAACCAGAGTGTCCGTCAGCTTGATCGGGTCAACGGATCTGACACCCTCAACCTGTCCGATTTTTTTAACCTCATCATCGGTGAAGCCGATTGTGGAAATAACCGAAAGGTCAAGAACATTATCCTCAACGAAATACTCGTTGGCGGTGTTCCTCATATCGGGTGAGGCTGATTTTATGCCGACAAAAAAGCTTATTCCCAACGCAACAATGGCAACAATGGAAATAAATCTCATTATGCTTTTTCTGATTGAGCGAATTAAATCCATTCGCATCGGCCTGTTCATAATGTTACCATTCAATCCTTTCAACCGGAACCGGTGTTTCGTTAATTTCTATGCGGTGAATTTTACCGCTTCTCATAGTAATGACTCTGTTTGCCATGGGTGTAATCGCCTGGTTATGGGTAATGATGATTACCGTCATACCGATTGCACGGCTGGCATCCTGCAGAAGCTTTAAAATCTGAATGCCTGTTTCGTAGTCAAGGGCACCTGTGGGCTCGTCGCAAAGGAGCACCTTGGGTCGCTTAACAAGAGCGCGGGCAATTGAAATTCGCTGCTGCTCACCGCCTGAAAGCTGAGCGGGGAAGTTGCCTGCCCTGTCCTGAAGCCCTACAAGCTCAAGCATTTTGTAGCTGTCCAGAGGATTCTGGCTGATTTTTGCAACAAGCTCAATGTTTTCATAAGCCGTGAGATTCTGCACAAGGTTATAAAACTGAAAAACAAAGCCTACATCCCTGCGTCTGTAAAGGGTCATATTGCGCTTGCCGAGAGTGGTGATTTCTCTGTCGTCAACAATAACGTTGCCCGTGTCGCAGGTGTCCATACCGCCGAGAATATTGAGCACCGTGGTTTTACCCGCGCCGCTGGGGCCGACGATTGTGCAGATTTCACCTTTTTCAATGTCGAAGCTGACATCTGAAAGAGCATCCAGGTCAAGCTCGCCCAATTTATATTTTTTATTTACATTATGAAATTCAATAAAAGCCATAAATATCCCTCACTATATAGTTTAACAGAGTAATTATATAACAATTTTCAGCAATTTGCAACGGTAAGAAAGGGAAATTTACAAAAGTACAAAATCAGAAGGGTCTCCCCGCCCGATTTAAGTTTCATCAATACCACATCCGACCGAAAAGAACAATGATAATCCACTGCATCAATCAGATACAGAACCATTCCTGTTTTCACAAAGAAACCAAAAGGCGCATCGGAAGCCGATGTCCCCCTGCTCAAAACCCCAGAAGCAAAAACGGTGCAGCTCAAACGAACTGCACCGATAAATTCTTATTTTGCTGTACCTGTTGATTTTTTAAGGACTGCAAGGGCATCCTGTGAATCCACTTTTCCGTCGTTGTTCATATCACCTGCTGTTTTTTGAATATCACTAAGTGCTCTTTTGCCAACTGAAAACTCAAGGATATGAAGAGCGTCGTTTGAGTTGACCTTTTTGTCAATATTCACGTCACCTTTTTCAACAGCGGGGGTTGCGGGAGCAGTGTTGCCTGTTGCACTGCCTGTTGAATAGGAAGGCACACCGTAGAAAAGGATTTTTGTTGAGGAATAATAGGTCTGTCGGCCTGTGTCTTTATAATATTTGATTGTGCCGACCTTGTTGCCGAAGTTGCCTTCAACGGAGTAAATATAAGTGTCGTCCACCTTATAAATAATGCCTACGTGGTCAACATCTGAATCAGAGTCGTTCTGAACATAAATGATATCGCCAACCTGAGGGCTTCTTGAGCCGAAGGAATATTTCTTTTCACCAAACTGGCAGGAGCTGCCGCTTGCAATTGCATTCTTCTTAACCACAGATGTGGGAACGCCTGCCTGATTGGCACACCAGCTGATGAAAATTGCACACCAGTTGCTTTGCTGACCGAACCATTTTCCGTATTCGGTATAATTTCCTGAGCTTGATGATGAGCCGCTAAGGTCACTGCTGCCGCTACCCTCATGATAACCAACCTGAGAAAGGGCAACATTGACAATATCCTGAGCCTGATTTCCTGTGAGCTTAACATCAATAAGCTTCTGATAGTATGCTCCTTTTTTGTAAGCTGAAGATACATCGTATGTCGGAGTGGCGGCAAAAGCTCCCACACCGAGAACAGAAATAATCAGTAACACCGAAACCAATGCTATTATAATCTTATTCATAAATACTCCTTTATCTCTTTAAAAAGTTTTTAACTGTTCCTGTAACTGTTGAAACAATACTTTTAAGATTTTTGGGGAAGAAAACGAAGTTGAATGCCGCAACCGAAATAATGCAAATCAGCGCAACTGCAAAAGCATAAGCGATGAATTCCGGATACGAATTTAATAAATCGGGCAAAAACAAGCTCGAAACAAAACATGTTACTGCGCAGGCACCTGCATTGACCGCAAGCATTCTGAAAAAATAAGAAAGCTTTTCTTCAAGTATGTTTTTGTATAAATAAATCACATAATCCAACGTGCGGTAACCCATAGCAACAGCTGTGGCAACAGCAACACCGGTTATTCCGAAAGGAATAACAAGAATAATCGAAAGGCCAATGTTAAGACCCGCTTCAATGTAAGCGCCCTTTTTGGTCTGGCGGTAATGACCTGCCGCAAGAACAACATTGTTATATGGCTTCCTTAAACAGAAAAGAGCCTGTGCAAAAGCAAGAAAATATCCAAACATCGGTCGGATGTAGTCGGCATCTTCAATTCCGTGAGTATAAACCGAAATAAAAGGCACAATCAACACTGCTGTGCAAGTGAAAACAAAAGTATTTAGCATCATCGACAACTGCTCATACACTTTGAAATTCATCTTTATTAAGGCTTTTTCGCCCTTGGCAATCATATTGCCGAAAGCCGCTTCAACGGAAAGGTGAAGTATGTTAACCGCACTTACAATACCGTAGGTTACGGAATAATAAACCGAATAAACGGAAACCTCTGCGATAGAAAAAGCTTTGGTTATTTTTGAGCAAAGGGTAAGAACAAAGACATCTGTATTTGTATGAAGAAAAAATGCAATATGATGACCGAATCCCGCCCATCGCTGACTTAACGCTTCGCGATCAGGGATCGCTTTTCGGTTGAGTGAATATTTTTTTCTTACATATAAATTAAGCATCACAGGTCTTAATGCATACACCAATGATGAAACAAGTTTCATTATGTGAACAGATAAGCCAAGCTCGACGCAAACAAAAACCATAACAGCGTTGAGCGCAATCGTAATTGCTCCTGTTGTTTCAGTGATATACCGTCTCTGGTCAGCCTGAAGGAGCACCTGATAAGTAATTCCGAAATAATACTGACTGATTGTGCTCAATGCAATAATGAGCACCATAACAAAGGTGGAAAGCCAACCGTCGTCCCCTTCAACTATAAAGGGAAAAACGCAGGCAAGTACTACTGCATAGCCGACAAATATCAGGCATATTTTTCTGAAAAAGCCCTCGGTTGCCATAATGATACCGCTGACCTTCGGGTTGTCTTTTTGAGCCAGGGGCTTATAAAGAGCGGCCCTGATAACACCTGCAACACCTGATTCAAGCAGGGTGATGTAGCTGAGAAACTGGGTTATGGAGTGCATAAGACCGTTCATTTCAGAGCCGTAGGTGCCTATTATTATTCTCGGAACAATGAAGCCGCAGAGAATACCGATAATCTGTGTGGCTGTTGAGCCGAGGAGATTTATTATAGCGTTTTTGCCTCGCAAAACGTCACTTCCAAACTAAAATTTATCCGGTCACAACAGAGATAGTATAACACAGTTTGTAACCTTTTGCAACCTTTTGTAACAATTTTTGTAACTTTTTTCTTTTTACATAAAAAAGCCAAGCTGAATTTTTGCTTTCAGCCTGGCTAAACAACCTTCAGATTATATCAGCTTTGTAATGATTTCATACACCACGGGAACAAGCAGACCGGGTAAAAAATTACCAACCTTAAACTTCTTTCCGAAGGCAAGATTAACACCGATTGCAAATATCATCGCAGAGCCCACAAGGGTGAGGTTAGAAATAAGCGCGTCACTGAGATACGGTGAAATCAGCCCCGCAAAAAGTGTTATTGCCCCTTGATAAAGACCGAGAGGGATTGCAGAAAAAACTGCACCGATGCCGAGAGTTGAGGCAAAAATCAGAATAATCGGAAAGTCCAACGCCGCTTTAACAAACAAGGTGCTGTGGTCCCCTGTCAGTCCGTCCTGCAACGAGCCCACAATTGCCATTGCTCCAATGCAGATAACAAGAGTGGAGTTTACAAAAGCGTCCACAAATCTGTTGTCATTTTTTGCCTTAACCTTATCTCTGAGCCATTCGCCCAGCTTCTCGAGACGGGCTTCAATGTTGAGAAGCTCACCAACAAACGCACCGATTATAAGAGACAAAACAAGAAGCATTGTGCCTTGGGTTGAGAGTGAGCCGTTGCCCACCACAAACATTTCCTGCAGGGTGCCTGCCGCACCGATAAACATTGTAGAAATGCCGAGAACTCCCATAATTGTGGATTGAAAGCGCTCTTTGATTCCGCCCTTGAGAAGAACACCGAGAAATCCTGCAGCAACCACCGCGCCAACATTTACTATTGTTCCTAAACCTATCATTCTTTAATGACTCCTGCTTTCACAGGCTTACACAAATATACCTGCTTATATTTTTCTTTTAACTGTTCAACTGTTTTTTCAGCCTTTTCCCTGTCGGTGAAAATTCCGAAAACGGTTGGTCCGCTGCCGCTCATACAAGCACATACAGCGTCGTTTTCATACATAACCGCTTTAATGGGAACACGCTGAGGCACTTCAATAAGCTGCTCAAAAACGTTACCCACCTTGGTGCACATAGCTTCAAAATCACCGTTTGCGGCAGCAAAAAGCATTGCGCCCGTATCAAGATGACGGACACCGTATTTGTCAAATTCGGCATAGGCGGAGCCTGTTGCAACGCCGATATCGGGCTTGGCAAGAACAATGTAACAATCCTTCAAATCAGGCAAAGGTGACAGCACTTCGCCGATATTCTGGGCAAGACGTGTGCCGCCCGTGAGGCAGAAGGGCACATCTGCGCCCACCTTGACACCGATTGAGCAAAGCTCCCTTTCGGTGAGGTTGGTTTCATAAATATCGTTGAGTGCGGCGATGACACCTGCACCGTCAGCACTTCCCCCCGCAAGGCCTGCAGCAAAGGGAATTTTCTTTTCAATATGAATTTTTATATTTCTGTCATCAATACCAGTGTAGTTATAAAAAGCAACTGCTGCCTTGTGGGCAATGTTGGTTTCATCACAGGGTATTGCAGGCTCGTTGCTTGAAAGAGCAATTCCGCCGTCAGAGGTTTTTTGGATGCTGATGCGGTCAAAAAGGTCAACAGACTGCATCACCATAAAAAGGCTGTGATAACCGTTGGGAAGGGTTGCAATAATGTCGAGCATCAGGTTGATTTTAGCCGCAGCTTTGTATGTAACTTTCATAAAATCGCTCCTTTTCTCAGGCTCCCTTGTGCAAAGGGAGCTGGATTTTTGCGTAGCAAAAAGACTGAGGGATTGTCTATTGCACACCGGTACATAGGCCTGTTTTTATGCCGTTATTTACACAGGCTTCTCCTTGAGGAGAAGCTGTCACGAAGTGACTGATGAGGTGTAAAAAGTAAAAACATTAAATCAACACCTCATCCACCGCTTCGCGGTCCCCCTTCTCCTCAAGGAGAAGGCTTATTCAGTCTCATTAAAATATCCTGACAAACACCGTCGAAATTTGTGTTTATATCATAGTTGGAATACCTCAAAACTCCTACTCCTAAATCAGCAAGAAACCTGTCCCTCTCAGTATCTCTGGCAATTCCTGTTTCTTCATAATGTTGTGAACCGTCAACTTCAATCACAGTCTTATATGAAGCAATGTAGAAATCAACAATATACTTCCCGATAACTTTTTGTCGGTGAACAGTAAAAGGTTGGTTTTTCAAAAAATCATGCCACAGATTTTTTTCTTCTTTAGTCATATTTTTTCTGAGATTTTGAGAATACCCGGTTAGTTTCGAATTGCTTCTATCGTTCAAAACTTTCTCACAACTTTTCATTTGGGATTACGGCTTCTCCCTGAGGAGAAGGCTATTTAAGCTCTTCAAGCTTCTTTTTGCAATAATTTATCTGTCTTGCAAACTCTTCTTCCTGAGCCAAATCTCGGTGCTTGTCCAAAAGTTCAATCACTTTGCTATATTTGCGCATACGAATAAAAATCAGACAACGATTAAAGACAACATCTTTATCATCAGGGCAAAGCTCATATGCTTTGTCGGATTCTTTCAGTGCTTCCTCATATTGTTCAACTGCAAAATAGCAGGCTGACAGGCTGATATGAGGTTCAATATCATTCGTTGCATTTAAAGCAACAGCCTTTTGATAATACTCAATGGCCTTTTCAAAGTCGCCTTGTTTTTCATAATACACGCCAAGGTAGAAATATGCGTCAGGGTCAGTATCATCAACCTCTAAAGCTTTGTTAAAATAGTGTAATGCGTTTTCAAAATCATTTTGTGCAAGAAACACACGCCCAAGGTTGAAATAAGGACGGACAAAGCCACTGTTTTCTGTTATCAGTTTTTCAAAAACAGCTTTTGCTTTTTCGTATTTCTTGAGGTTTATGCAGCAACAGCCGATATAATTTTCAACCGAAGCATCTTTGTCTTCAACAGATTCAAGAACCTTTAGGGCTTCTTCGTATTTGCCGTTAAAATACAATTCATCGGCAATATTGAATTTATTATCCATCACATACCCCTCCTTTTATCTATTCTACCACTAATTAAATAAATTTGCAATTGGTTTATAAGTTTGATATAATTTCTTTATCTCAAACAAGGATGTGCATAAATTATGAAAAGCATTACTTTTGATAAAATCAACATCACCGACGGTTTCTGGAAAGCAAGACAGGACCTTAACAAAACAGTTACGGTAAATGCCGTGTGGAACAGATTCAGCGACACCGGCAGAATAAAAGCCTTTGAATTCAAATGGAAAGAGGGCGACGACTGCAAGCCCCATATTTTCTGGGATTCCGACGTGGCAAAATGGATTGAATCTGCGGCATATATAATTCACAAAAGCCCCGATAAAGAGCTTGAAGATAAAATCGAGTGGCTTATCGACAGAATTGAAGAAAACCAACACTCTGACGGCTACTTTAATCTTTATTACACCCTTTGCGAGCCGGGCAAAAGATTCACAGACAGAACCTGCCACGAGCTTTATTGCCTCGGTCATCTTATTGAAGCGGCAGTAGCATATTACAACGCCACAGGCAAAGACAGGTTTATTAAAATTCTTTGCAAATATCTTGAATTGGTAGAAAAGGTGTTTGTTAAAGAAAATTCCGCCGCTTTCATAACCCCCGGTCACGAAGAAATTGAGCTTGCACTTTTTAAGCTTTATAACTGCACAGGCAACGAAAGATGGCTTGAGCTTGCTATGTTCTTCCTGGATATGCGCGGCACCGTGCCTCACGACCAAAGCCTTTATGAGGGAACTCATCCCAAATACAGTCAGTCGCATCTGCCCGTGAGAGAACAGTTTGAAGCTGAGGGTCACTGCGTGAGAGCCTGCTACCTTTACAGCGCAATGGCTGACGCGGCTCTTGTGAAAAACGACGAAAAATTAAAGCTTGCCTGCGAAAAGATTTTTGACGACATCGTAAGCAAAAAAATGTATATAACTGGCGGCCTCGGCTCAACCCACAAGGGTGAAGCCTTCACCGTGGCTTATGACCTGCCCAACGAAACGGCTTATGCCGAAACCTGCGCCGCGATTTCCCTTGCATTTTTTGCGCAAAGAATGTTTATTCTCACAGGTGAAAGCAAGTATGCCGATGTTATTGAAAGGGTTATGTATAACGGTATTCTTTCAGGTATTTCACTTGACGGAATCAGCTTTTTCTATGTAAACCCCCTTGAAATCAACCTTATCAATCACACCCGCCACGCCTGTGTCACCAACGGTGACCCGCTGCCCATCACTCAAAGAAAAGAAGTTTTTGACTGCTCCTGCTGTCCGCCGAACCTGACAAGGTTTATTGCATCTGTGGGTGACTACATTTATGCACAAAACGATGATGCGGTTTTTGTGAATCAGTTTATTGCAAGCAGCTATGAAGAAAACGGGCAGTCAATCAGCATCGCAACTGAGTATCCTTCACAGGGAACAGTTGAAATTAAATCAAGCTTCAACAAAGCCGTTGCAGTAAGAATCCCCTCCTGGTGCAGCAGCTTCACCGCAAGCGTGCCTTACACCCGCAAAGGCGGATATATCTATTTTGACAGAAGCATTTCAGACATAATTATTATTTTCGATATTTCCCCTGTTATCAACATTTCCAACCCGTTAGTGTGGGAGAACACAGGCAGATGCGCCGTCAGTGCCGGCCCTGTTGTTTATTGCGTTGAGGGCGTTGATAACGGAGATTTAAGAGGCTTATTTATCAATAGCAATACGCATTTTACTGTGGAATACAGTAACTGTTATAAAACAAATATAATCAAGGCAGATGCCGTAAGGTACAAGGACAACGGCTGCCTTTATTCTTCAAAGAATTACTCCAAAGAAACAACAGAAATCACCCTCATCCCTTACTTTGCTTTTGCCAACAGAGGTGAAAGTGATATGAAGGTCTGGATAAATGTAGAATAAAGCCGCATTTTCCTCAATAAAAGACTTGAAAATTTCGCTTTAATAATGTATAATGTTTTGCGTATGTTTGTGTGCAAATGCACTAATCAGGAGGTATAACAGAAATGGCTGAAAATGAAAGCAACTTTTTCATTGGCATGGAACACGATGTGATGGACTTCTGGGAGAAGAACGATTGCTTCGGCAAGCTTCGCCAGCAGAACAAAGGCAATCAGATGTTCCGTTTTCTTGACGGTCCCATTACCGCCAACAACCCTATGGGTATTCACCACGCCTGGGGCAGAAGCCTTAAGGATATTTTCATCAGATACAAAGGCTTGCAGGGTTATGACTGCCGCTATCAGAACGGCTTTGACTCTCAGGGTCTCTGGGTTGAAGTTGAGGTAGAAAAAGAACTCGGCTTCAAAACAAAGAAAGACATCGAAAACTACGGTATGGACAAATTCACCCGCAAGTGTGTTGAGAGAGTTAAGCACTTCTCAGGCATCATCACCGAGCAGTCAAAGCGTCTCGGTCAGTGGATGGATTGGGAAAATTCATACTACACCAACACAGACACCAACATTCAGGGTATCTGGCATTTCCTCAAAAAGTGCCACGATAACGGCTGGATCAAAAAAGAATACAAGCCCATGCCCTGGTGTCCCCGCTGCGGCACATCACTTTCAGAGCATGAAATGACAGGCTCTTACAAGCTTATGACTCATGACTCTGTTTTCTTCAAGCTTCCCATTGTTGAAACAGGCGCTAAGATTCTTGTGTGGACAACCACACCCTGGACTCTTTCTTCAAACGTTGCTCTTGCAGTTAACCCTGAAATTGACTACGTTGAAGTTAAGGTTAAGAGTGATGACGCTGTTCTTATTCTTGCAAAGAATGCTATCCGTTATCTTGGTGACGATAAGGTTGAGGTCCTTCGTATGTTCAAGGGTGAAGAGCTTGTTGGTCTTCATTACGAAACCTGCTTCCCCGAATTGGAAGCTCAGGCTGACATCGACCACAAAATCGTTGCTTGGGAAGATGTTGACGCTGAAGAAGGCGTTGGCGTTGTTCACATTGCTCCCGGCTGCGGTGCAGAAGACTTTGAGCTTGGCGAAAGACTCGGCCTTGCAAAGGTTATGCCCGTTGACGATATGGGTATTTTCCTTCCCAAGTTCGGCTTTATGACAGGCAAAGACAGCCACGAAATCAAGGACGAGGTTTTTGCAGAGCTTGAAAAGAGAAACAAGCTTTACAAGGTTGAACCCCACGAGCATAGCTACCCCGTTTGCTGGAGATGTAAGAACGAGGTTATCTTCCGTCTTGTTCCCGCTTGGTACATTGTTACAAGCGAGCTTAAGCCCAGACTCATCAGAGCTTCCGAGAGCGTTAAGTGGGAACCCGCATCAAACGGCAAGAGAATGGCTGACTGGCTCAACAATATGGGCGACTGGAACATTTCCAGAAAGCGTTACTACGGTATGCCCCTCCCCTTCTATGTATGTGAAGACTGCGGTGAGATTACCGTTATCGGCTCAAAGGCTGAGCTCAAAGAAAAGGCTGTTGACCCCGCAATGGTTGACGCTCTTCCCGAACTTCACAGACCCTGGATTGACGAAGTTCAGATTAAGTGCCCCAAGTGTTCAAAGGCTGTTAACCGCGTTAACGAAATCGGTGACGTTTGGCTTGACGCAGGTATCGTTCCCTTTGCAACAACAGGCTACTTTGAAGATAAAGAAGCATGGGCAAAGAACTACCCCGCAGAATGGGTAACAGAAATGCGCGAGCAGGTTCGTTTGTGGTTCTACTCAATGCTGTTTATGAGCGTTGTTCTTGAAGACAAGGCTCCTTATGAGAGAGTTCTCAGCTACAACGCAGTTGTGGCAGAAGACGGCTCAAAATTCTCAAAGACAGGCTTTATGATCAAATTTGACGATGCCGCAGAAAAAATCGGTGCCGACACAGTTCGTTACCTGTATGCTGGCGCTCCTGTTGCCAACGACGTTCGTTTCGGCTTCAACCTTGGTGACGAGGCAAGAAGAAAGCTCCTTTCATTCTGGAACATCTTCACATTCTTCAACACCTACGCTCAGATTGACAAGCCCAACTTTGAAAATTATGTTCTCGACAAAAACGCCCTCACACCCACAGACAAGTGGCTCATCATCCGCACAAATGAGTTTATTAAAAAAGCTACCGAGTATATGGATGATTACAAGGCATATCTCCTTGTTAAGGACTTTGAAATTTTTGTTGACGACATTTCAAACTGGTATATCCGCACCAACCGTCGCCGTTTCTGGAAAACAGAAGACGAAAACGACAAGATGGTTGCTTACTACACACTTTTCTTTGCTCTTAACACTTGCGTTAAGGTAATGGCTCCCATCATTCCCTTTATGACAGAGCACATCTGGCAGGAGCTGACCAGAAAGGTACTTCCCTCAAGCGCAATTTCAGTTCACCTTTCAGGTTGGGCAAAAGAAATGGAAGGCTTTGAGGATGACGGCATTGTTGCTGAAACAGCACTCGCAAGAGACGTTATCGCTGTTGCAATGCGCCTTCGTAATGAGCATCAGCTCAAGGTTCGTCAGCCCCTTGCAAAGCTCTTTGTTTGCTGTGACGACGCAACCGCTGATAAAATCAAGACTTTTGAAAAGAATATTCTTGACGAGCTTAACGTTAAAGAGATTGAATACATCAACGACAAATCAGTTCTTGAGGATAACTTCCTTACAGTTGACTTCAGAAAAGCAGGCGCAGTTCTCAAGCAGAACGTTAACAAGTTTAAGCAGAGCCTTGAAGCAGCAACAGCCGAGCAGATGCAGGCTATGGTTGCTTCGGTTAAAGCAGGCGAAGAAGTTACCGTTGACGGCTGGGATGAGAAGTTTGACGCTTCACTCTTCCTTATGAACGCAAAGACAAAGGCAGGCGTTGTTTCTGCTGAATGTTCAGAGGATGTTACCGTTGCCCTTGACGTGGTTATTACAGAACAGCTCAAGAAGGAAGGCGCGGTTAGAGACGTTATCCGTCAGAGCCAGCTCCTTCGTAAGGAAGCAGGCTATCAGGTTGAGCAGAGAATTGTGGTTGCAATGAAAGCTGATGACGAATTCATCGCTTCTGCCCTTCTTGAAAGCAAGGACCACATTGCAACCGAGCTTCTTGCTGACGATGTTATTTTCGGTGATCTTGACTCCGCTGACCTTTCAAAGGATGTTGAAGCCGCAGGCGCAACAGTTACAATCAGCGTTAAAAAAGCTTAATTAAATTATAAAAGAGGTATTATTATGACAATTGATAAAGATATGCTCATCGGTGACATTCTTGATGCCGACAGAGAAACAGCTCAGTTTTTCCTTAATATGGGTATGCACTGCCTTGGCTGCCCCTCAGCAAGAGGCGAAACACTTGAAATGGCCTGTGCCGTTCACGGTGTTGACGTTGACGAAATGGTTGAAGAAATCAACACATTTCTTGCTTCAAAATGAGCTTAAGCAAAAGACTTAAAATGGTGGCAGATATGGTACGCTGTGGCTCAAGGATTGCCGACATCGGCACCGACCACGGCTACCTCCCCGCCCACCTCACACGAAGCGGCAAGTGCCCCTGCGGCATTGCCGCTGACCTGAGAAAAGGCCCACTTGAAAACGCGAGGGAAACCCTTCAGATCTACAGAGTTGAAGATAAGGTTCAATTGCGTCTTTCAGATGGGCTTGATTCTGTTTTGCCCGATGAATGTGACGACATTGTTTTTGCCGGTATGGGAGGAACGCTGATTGCGGAGCTTCTTGACCGCACCGAGTGGGTCAAAGACAGCAGCAAAAGAATCATCGTTCAGCCAATGACCCACAGCGAAGACGTGCGCAGATTTTTTGTCAACAACGGCTTTAAAATTATTTGCGAAAACGCCTGCCGCGATGACAGAAATTATATTGCAATCTGCGCCGAATATTCAGGCAAATCCGAAGAAAAAGATGAGCTTTATTATCACATCGGCTGCCATCCAATTGAGGGAAATGAGGCTTCACTGAATTATGCCAAAAAGCAGATTTTAAGGCTCCGAAAAAGAGCTGAAGCTCTTGAAAAAGCAAATATCCAATCTGAAGAAAAAGACACTTTATTTAAAATTCTCAAACAGGTTGAGGAGGCACAGCTATGGCAAGAGTAAGTGATTTTTATGCATATCTTGATAAAATCTGCCCTTTCTCCTTGCAGGAGGGATGGGACAACAGCGGTATGCTCATCGGTGACGAAAACCGTGAGGTGAGCCGTGTTGCACTTGCGTTGGACATCACTAACGAAGTGGTTGACTACGCCGAACAAATCGGTGCTGAGCTGATTATCAGCCACCACCCCGTGATTTTTAAACCGCAGAAAAGCTTCCTCAAGGGTAACGTTGCATTCAACCTCGCATCAAAAGGCATCAGCGCAATCTGCGCCCACACCTGCCTCGACTGCGCTGAGGGCGGAGTCAATGACGTGCTTGCCGATATTCTTGAAATTGAAAACACAGAGGTTTTCCCCTGTGAAGAAATCCCCAACCTTGTAAGGGTAGGTGTTTTGCCCGAAGCACTTTCCTGCGACGATCTGGCTCACAAAATCAAAGCTGAGCTCGGCGGCTGTGTAAGATACAACGACAACGGCAAAATGATTGAGTCTGTTGCTCTTTGCGGCGGCTCAGGCGGTGATTTCATTGGTGAAATCATCAAAGCAGGCATTGATGCCTACATAACGGGTGACGCAGGTCATCATCACTTCCTTGACTGCGCCGAGAGTGGTGTTGCGCTTTTTGCGGCAGGTCATTTTGAAACAGAAAATCCTGTGATTTCTTCCCTCGCAAACAGACTGCGCTGTGAATTCAGCGACATTGATATAACAATTATCCCCCAGAAAAGCCCTGCAAAATATATTTAACGGAGTAACAAATGGCACTTGACGGCATCTTTTTAAATCACATCAAA
>JBGVFJ010000058.1:0-26312 GCA_045121005.1 Acutalibacteraceae bacterium | reverse complement strand
GCCTTGGCAATGCTCTTAAGCTGACGGTCATGCTGAAGAATTTCTCTTGAAATGTTGAGTGATAAATCAGCAGAATCCACAAGACCTTTCACAAAGCCGAAATAATCGGGAAGAAGGTCAGGGCATTTGTCCATAATCATTACGCCGTTGGAATAAAGCTGAAGACCCTTTTCAAAATCCTTTGAATAAAAATCCCAAGGTGTTTTTTCGGGAACGAAAAGCATTGCATCATAAGACACTTGACCCTCGGTTTTTGAGTGAATTATGTGCAAGGGTGCTGTATAATCGTGGAACTTGTCCATATAAAAGGACTTATATTCTTCATCGGAAATCTCATTTTTATTTTTGCGCCACAAGGGAACCATACTGTTGAGCTGTTTGGGTTCAAGCACGGTTTCGTATTCATCCTCACTACCCTCTTTAAGCTTGCGTGTTTCAACATCAAGCATAATAGGATAGCGGATGTAATCGGAATATTTTTTAACAAGTGACTGAATTGTGTAGGTTTCAAGATATTGATTATAGGATTCTTCCTCTGTGTTGTCTTTGATGTGAAGAACGATTTCAGTGCCGACATCAGCTTTGTCGCATTCGGTGATTGTGTAACCGTCTGCGCCTTGTGAAACCCACTGCCAGCCGGTTTCACTGCCCGCAGTTTTTGTTTTGACCGTAACCTCGTCACTGACCATAAAGGCAGAATAAAAGCCGACACCGAACTGACCGATGATTTCTACATCATCCTGCTTTTCGTTGCTTGATTTAAAATCAAGTGAGCCGCTTTTGGCGATTGTGCCAAGGTGTGATTCAAGCTCTTCGGCGGACATACCGCAACCGTTATCAACAATCGTGAGTGTTTTGGCATCTTTGTTGATAATAAGCTGAATTTTATAATCATCTCTTGAAAGGCCGATGGCACTGTCGGCAAGAGAATGGTAATATCTTTTATCAATTGCATCGCTTGCGTTTGAAATAAGCTCACGAAGAAAAATCTCTTTATGAGTGTAAATGGAGTTTATCATCATATCCAGAAGTTTTTTGGACTCCGCTTTAAACTGTTTCTTTTTCATTTTGCATCTCTCTTTCAAAAACAATAAGCACCCAAAAAAGGTGCAGTAATAGTATAAAATGAATAAAAATAATTGTCAAGTGATTTAAGCTATGAATACAACAAAAGCGGCACTCTTTCGAGTGCCGCAAAATGTGGTTTGATTATCTTATGCCAAGTCTGTCAAAGATACCGTATGTCTTACCGAAGATTTCATCAGGTCTCTGATTTACAACTTCTTTCTTAAGACCTGCCTGTTCGCAGAGTTTAACGTCTGAAGTGTCGATTACACCTGACATATTGGGGTCAGCTGCTACAAGAACTGCATCGTCAATTTCAACATCTGCAAACAACATAGCGTTGTAAGCTCTGAGAAGAACTGCGTCCTGACCATCAACGTAAGCATCACCGTCAATGTCACCAAGAATAACAACAGGATACGAAACACCTATAGGACGTTCAAGATTTTCGTCTTCCATTGAGTACATCTTAATTACAGAGCCTGTACCGTTACCGTTGGCTGTGCCGTAGATAACAAGATTATAGTATTCATAATCAGGTGAAACTCCGTAGCCATAAATTCCCTGGAAATAATCATTGAATGTACCATTTGCTTCAACTTCAGCAGGGTTAGCAAAGCCTTCGTCAAGACCGTAGAGGTAGCCGGTGCTTTCATCAATTATCTGACCCATCGAGGGGTCGCCTTCCATATAAAGGTCGATGTAGTCTGTAAGACGTCCGTCAAGGTTTGCAATAGCTTCATCAAGAGCTGCCTGACGGTTATCAACTACAAGCTGATCGCTTTCGTCGTAGTCACGGTCAAGGTTGTAAGCCTCGAGGAAAGCATCGATTGCTTCCTGAACAGCTTCGGGGTCATACTTTCTTAAAGATGTGATGTATGATACCATCTCGATTGAGCTGTCAAGCATTGAATAGTCAGCAAGAGGAGCCCATTCTTTAAGTTCCTTAACAGCTTTGATAAGCTGCTTTCTTGCTTCGTTGATGCGTGACTGACGCATATCGCGAAGTGCTTTTGCAGGATCTTCTGCATTAGCAGCTGCATTGTACTCATCATTTACTTTAACAGCAAAGTTGAGAGCCTTCTGATAGTTTCTCCAGCTTCTTTCAGAATAAGTGAATGTTCCGTCACCATTGTCTACCTGAGTGTAGTTTGCATTAAGAGCCTTGGTCAAAACTTTGTTGAGCTGGAAGTTGGATGCTGTTGTTTCACCGAAGTGCTCATAGTTATTTTCATCAGACTCTTTTGAACCGTCCATATTATAACCTGTTGTGAGCAATTCGTAGATAGCTTCCATATAGTAAGCTGCATTTGTCATTTCACTTCTTGTGGGAGCTACAACTTCGGGATTTGTCTGTGCCTCTTCATACTGAGCAATCAAGTTGCCGCAAGCGTCACGAGCAGATTTGAAATCCTTGTAAAGGAAGCCCTTGAAGTCAACCATGTGGAAGTAGCTGTATGTTTCGTCATCATAAGACTTGCCGTCGTTAGCTTCTTCAGAATACTGTTCATAAAGAGCTTTGAAGTCTTTGATGTTGAGAATCGGGTAATCAGCGGGAGCTGTATTTTCTGCGAAGGGATAGTCGGCAGTATTCCACAAGCCGAGAAGCTGACCAAGCAACGGCATAATGGAGTAAAGTGTACTCTCTTTTGTTGCATGGAACTGACCGAGGTTACCGAGAAGAACAACTACAAGGTTCTTAAGACCGCAGCCTTTAAGAGCACCTGATTTATGCTCAACTGTGATAAGTTCATCAAGAGTTGAATATTCATAAGGAATAGCCATCTGCTGAGGTGTGTAACCGCTCTTAGCATAATCTCTTTCGAAGGGAAGACCAAGCAAGGGGTTAAGCACACGGCCTACAAGGTCGATAAGAAGGTCGGGAAGAGACTTGTTGATACCTGAACCGGGGTGAACACCGAAGATTGAAACAAGCTGGTTAAGCTTAAGGTTAAGGATAGAACCGATAAGCTTGTTCATAATAAGGTCTTCAACACCTGCGGGTGAATCTTCAACACCGTAGAATGTATCAACAGGGATAATCTGGAACACTGTGTCGTAGAGCTTGTGCCATACAGTGATGTGGGAGCCTGTGTATTTTGAAGGCTCATAACCGAAGAATGCACCGTACTCACCAAGAGCCCAGTCAACAACTGTGTTGAGGATTTCGTGGATTGAAGGAATTGCAGTATTATTCTGCATTGTTGTGTGACCGTTGAGGTAATACTGAGCAACTTTAGCACCAACTGTGAGACAGTCTTCGCTATCATAAATAAGCTCTCTGTTTTCAAACATACCTTCAAAGTCAACTGTAGGAGTAAGCTCTGCAGCAACACCGATAAGTGTGCGTGATGCAAGCTCGTTAAGAGAAACACAGTCTTCATCAGGAAGTTCAAATCCGTCGATAAGTGTGCCGAGGAACTGCTGAAGAACGTATGTTACAAGCTCAATATGTGACATAGCTGAAAGCTCAGCGTCAGTTTTGTCAATTTTGGGAGCATCTTCCCAGAAGCCGGGGAGCATGGGAAGAGCAACAACGATAAGGTTGCAGAACTTGTCATCAAGACCGTCAGCAAACTTAAGGTATGCTGTTTCAAGCTTACCGTTTTCGTCAAAAGTCTTTTCGAAGTGGATGAACTGTGAAATACCGCCGCCAACGAGGAACCATGTGAGGAAGCGGTCGAGCTTCATCTGAAGGTCTGCATCATCGGGGATATTAAGCTCAGAAGCGTCAAGCTCAAATACTTCGATAACAACGCCCATAATAAGGTCGAAGATCATTTCACCGTCTGAACCGAGAGCGTCAGCAAGAAGTGTGCCTGCAAAGGGAACAACAAGGTCCTGAATTGCAGCCATAAGAATCTTCCAGATGAAATCAAGAGTTGAATCACCTGTGAGGCTGAGGTAACCAAGCTTTCCGTCGCCGGGCTCAGTACTGGGAGAAAGTGTGGGAAGAAGTTCCCAGATTTTATAGTTTCTGCGAAGGCAGCCTGTTTCATCAAGGTCTGACTTATCGCCTGCCTGAGCAACAGTTGTGAAGCCAAGGAACTCAGCGATGTCGTTAGAGCCGTCATCAGAAGCGCCCATGTCAACAATCAGCTTAACAAGGTCGTTGTCAACAAAATTCTGAAGCATTTCTTCAAGCTTCATATCTGCTCTGTAGGTTGTGCCTTCGGCTGTGGATGCACCCTCACCGTAAAGAAGGTTGAAGAGCATATCTGTTACAAAGCCGTGAAGGTCATTGAACATAGCAAGGTCAGTGTCGGGGTCAAGAACGCCGAATGTCTTGAGAGCACCGAAGTCAAAGCTATTGTCAAGGATTTTGGAAATAACAGGACCGTTGTCAGGATGTTCCAACAAGCTGAGAACATGGATAAGAACTGCCATGTCCCTAACGTGTGATGCTGATCTTCTTGTGTCTTCATCCATCATACCCAGTTCAAGGTCTGCGATGTCACCAAGCAAAGGCATAGCAATAGCTGCCAAAACGCTGGTGTCAATACTGTGGAGTGAGTCCAATGTTTTGTCAACACTACCAAGGTTGATGTAGAGGTTGCTCGTAATTTTGACGTTAACGTCCAAGCCGGCAAGAACGTCGGCATCGAGCATATCGAGAAGCATTGTTGCCACCTGCTCGGTTGACATAACCGGGTCAAGTGTTTCGTTGTAATGGTCGGCTTCAACGTAAGGGGTTTTGAGAGCGTTGGCGCCGATTGTGGTCATAGAGCACATAATGATGATTGCGAGAATTACGGATAACATTCTCTTAGCTTGTTTCATTATGAAGCACCTCCGTTTTAGTTTTGACCATAGAGTCGATAGATAATTCTACTCCTACTCTATTATCTTAGTGTAATATTAACAGAAATTTCATACTTTGTAAAGAGAAAAGAAGAAAAAAATTACATAATTTTTGGCTCTGTTTTCTATGAAAAATGCAAAAAGAACCACCTTATATTGAGAAATACAAGGCGGTTGGTTGAATTATTTGAAATACATATACAGTTGGCATTTAATCATGCCGTTGTAGAGCTTGCGGCGTTTATCCGCTTTTCTGCCGAAATCTGCTTCAAACTCTTCCGACGGGCTGATTATGTAATAGGAGCGCCCTCTTGCAGGAGCAAAACGCTTGCCCATTACTTTATAAAGCTCAGCAGCTTGTTTGATGTCAAGCAGTCTTTCACCGTAGGGCGGGTTACAGATGAGAGTTCCACGCTCGGTTTTCATTGAAAAATCCTTGATGTCGCATTTTTCAAACTGAATTTTATCAGCCACCCCTGCCCTCTTTGCGTTTTCCTTGGCAATTCTCAGCGCTTCATCGTCAATATCGGAACCGTAGGCAACAAACTGACTTTCACGTATAACCAAATCCCTTGCACGTTCGCGCTCAGTTTCCCAAACATTCTGAGGAATCACATCCCATCTTTCTGCCGAAAAATGGCGGTTGACTCCGGGGGCAATGTTGTGAGTGAGCATGGCGCCTTCAATGAGGATTGTTCCGCTGCCGCACATTGGGTCATAAAGAGTGTGATAATTGCGCACCCTTGCGAGATTAACGAGGGTAGCAGCAAGAGTTTCCTTCAGCGGGGCGCCGTTGGCTTCAATGCGGTAGCCTCTTTTGTGAAGCCCTGCGCCTGAGGTGTCAAGAAGAAGACTCACCTTGTCTTTCATAATTGAAAACTGAATCTGGTGAATCGGACCTGTTTCATCAAACCACGCTATACCGTATTTTGTTTTGAGTCGTTCAACCACAGCTTTTTTGATGATTGACTGGCAATCGCTGACACTGAACAAAGCAGAATTGATTGAATAGCCCTTTACGGGGAAGGCATCGGCTTTGCCTATCCACTGCTCCCAGGGGAGATTTTTGGTGCCCTGAAAAAGCTCTTCAAAGCTTCTTGCTTCAAAAGAACCGACCAGAATCTGAATTCTTTCGGAATATCTTGAGCAGATGTTGGCTCTTGCCAATATGCTTTCATCGCCCGAAAACAAAACTCTGCCGTTTTCGGCAACTACATTTTCTGCACCCAAAGAGCGCATTTCTTCGGCGATGACAGACTCAACGCCTAAAAGACACGGTATAACAAAATTGATGTTCATTTAAACTCCTATTCGACTTCGGGCTCGATAAGACCGTAACCCCCGTCTTTTCTTTTATATACTACACAGGTCTTGTCATTCTCCCCGTTGATAAACAGATAGAACTGATGACCCAGCATTTCCATTTGCAAAATTGCCTCCTCGGGCATCTCCGGTTTGAGATAGACCGATTTGGAGCGAATGATGTCAAATTCTTCGGCAGCATCAGCATCATCGTCAACAACAAAGTCATCGATAACATCTGCACGGATTTTCTTTGACATTTTGGTTTTGTTCTTGCGAATTTTTCTGATTATGAAATCAATGCAGGCATCCAAGGCATCGTTCATATCCACAGCACTTTCTTCCGCTCTGAAGAACATTCCGGAGCTTGCGATAGTCAGCTCGACAATCTGCTCGGATTTTTCAACGGTGACTGTGATTTTAGCTTCCGCTTCGTCATAGAAGAACTTTTCGATTTTGCCAAGCTTCTTTTCAGCGTGAAGTTTGAATGAATCTTTGGGTGTGCATTTGCGACCAACGATAGTAGTCTTCATAAAATCAGCCTCCTTTGATTGCAGTACTTCTTGTACTGTGACTATAGTATAGCACATTACACAATAAAATTAAAGAGGTTTTAAAAATTTTATGAAAAAATTATAAAAAATTCACAGAAAAAGTAAAAAGAGCAGAAATTTCTGCTCTTAATGGTTATATTTTGTTGGTTCCTCTGCGGTTGTATCCGCCGCCGTGCTTTGAATCCCGCTTGAGGTCAGACATCTTTTCATCGCTGACCTGCTTGAACTTTGCCATCATATCTTCGAAGGAAGTATTCTGACTGTCGTTAGACTTGGCACTGCCCTGCCAAACATTTGCGGGGCGTGATGAACGCTGAGGGCGGGGCTGACGAGGCTGCTGAGGCTTTTTTTCTTCGTTAGCGCGTTTGATAGAAAGGCTGATTTTACCGTCATCACCGATAGAGACGACTTTAACCTTAACGCTCTGGCCTACCGTGAGGTGGTCGGAAATTTCTTTAACATAATCGGATGCTACTTCTGAAATGTGAACGAGACCTTTTTTGCCCTCACCCAAATCAATAAATGCTCCGAATGATGTGAAACCTGTAACTTTGCCTTCAACTATTGTTCCGACTTCCAATTGCATAAACTTTGTGACTCTCCTTAAACTATGTACCTGAATGTAAAATTATTCACCGGATGCGATATCCTGATATACTCTGTCTCCGGGCATAATATAACCGTATTTTTCTCGTGCAACCTGCTGGATGTAATCGTCTTTATCACCGCTGTCGATAGCTTCCTGAAGTTCTTCGTTTTCAGCAAGCTGCTGATTGCACTGAGCCTGAAGCTCATTGACCTCTGCCTGCTTGGACTGAATTTCTTTTGCAGAAGAAACCAAAGAAACCGCAAAATAAACAACAAAGGCAACAACGATAACCAAAAGAATGAAGCTGAAGCTTCGCTGCTTTTTAACTTTGCTTTTAGCCATAATAAACCCCCATATCCATAAATACTGTTATACAACGATAATTATACAACAACACTTTGAGGTTTTTCAAGTGGTATTTAACTTATTTTGAGATTTTTTTTGGCTTTTTTTGAGTTTTTTACGAATTCTTTTTCCTTTAAGAAGCAAAGCTCCGAAGAAAGCAGCAACAGCGGAAGAAATTTTATCAAGAAAACGGGCAACAAAGATTCCGAAGCTCACATAATAAATAAAAAAACCGAGCCCCAGACCGCAAAAGGTAAACAGCCTTATTTCACCGTCATTGCAACAAAGTAAAAAGCAGAACACAGCAAAAGTACTCACCGCGCAAAAAAGAATATCCTGCACAAAAACAGCCTTAGCACAACTAAAAAAGGATTTTCTCACAAAGCGTATGAAATGATATAACACTCCGAGCACAAATCCGAAGCCTGTGCAAAGAAGAAAGACATGGGTCTGACCGGCAGATGAAGGAATATACATCAGCGGAACACCCTGCCAAAAAATCCGCTCTGCCGCGGCGCATCTTCAGAATAAACAAGGGCATCGATTTTGCCCTCGACGGTCATTTCACCTGAGTCTGTGCTGAGCTTGCCGATGTGAAGCTCCGTCCCTCTGAGGGAAAGCTCTCCGAAATCGGTTACAAGCGTTATGGTCTGCTCATCAAAGGAGTCCACATCTCTGACACCTGTGAGGGTAATTTTCTTTCTGTCTTCCATCGACACGCAATGGGGAATCGCAGGGTATTTTTTATCATCGTTCATATTCAAAGCTAATCCCTCCCATAAACAATTTATGAGAGGGATTGCAAATTATTACAGAACTTTATACATTAACGGCGCATCGTCCTTGTTGGCAAACTCCACAACCTTTTCAACCTGAATTCTTGTGGTGTTGGCACCGATGGCAATTTCAATAACATCGCCCTGTTTAACATCGTAGGATGCTCTTGCAACCTTGCCGTTGACCACTACCCTGCCTGCATCGCAGACCTCGTTGGCAACAGTACGGCGTTTGATTATTCTTGAAACCTTGAGGTATTTATCAAGTCTCATAAGTCCTCCAAAAACTAACGGAGCCATCCTCAGATAGCTCCGCAAATAAAAAGCTTAATTATTTAACAGCGTTTTTAAGAGCTGCACCTGCTTTGAAAGCAGGAACCTTAGAAGCTGCAACAGTCATAACTTCACCTGTTCTGGGGTTACGGCCCTGCTTCTCAGCGCGCTCTCTAACTTCGAAAGTACCGAAGCCTACAAGCTGGATTTTTTCGCCTTTTGCAAGCTGATCAGCGATTGTTGCGAAAACAGCGTTAACTGCCTTTTCTGCACATTTCTTTTCGATGCCTTCCTTAGCTGCAACTGCATTGATAAATTCTGTCTTATTCATTTGGGGTATCCTCCTAAAAAATATTTTTTAATATAATGAAATACATTTGATATGTATATCACATCTTATTCAGCGGACTTGGCTTCGTCCCAAAGCTTGTCCAGCTCTTCAAGAGAAGAGGCTTTCATATCAATTCCGCGTTGGGTTGCAAGGCGCTCAACTACGGAAAAGCGGGATGAAAATTTGTCACTCGCGGCGGTGAGAGCTTCCTCACTGTCGCAATTAATGAAGCGTGAAACATTGACAGCGGAGAAAAGAAGGTCACCGAGCTCTTCAAAGGTGTTTGCCTCGTCGCCTGAAGCAATTGCCTGCTTCAGCTCCTCAATCTCTTCACTGAGCTTGTCCAATGCACCGCCCACTTCGCTCCAGTCAAAGCCGACCTTTGCAGCTTTGGACTGAATCTTCTGCGCTCTCATAAGGGCAGGAAGTTCACGGGGGATTGAATCGATAGATTCAGACACGCTCTTCTGATTTTTGGTCTGGCGCTTGATAGCGTCCCAATTGGTGAGAACATCGTCAACACCGCTGACATCAACATCACCAAAAACGTGAGGGTGGCGGATAATCAGCTTTTTGGCAATTTCATCAGTTACATCGTCAATATTGAAGCTGCCCTGCTCGGTTTCAATCTGCGAGTGGAAGATAACCTGCATCATCACATCACCAAGCTCCTCGCGAAGCATGGGCACACTCTTTTTGTTGATAGCCTCAATGACCTCATAGGTTTCTTCTATGAAATCTTTTTTGATGCTTTCGTGGGTCTGCTCAATATCCCACGGACATCCGCCGGGGGCACGCAGACAGCGCACAATTTCAACAAGGTCGTAGAAATTATATTTTTCTTTAAATTCAAAGTTATCTGTCAATTCGCTCACCTTTTTACCATTTTAACCCAAAAAGCCGCGCTTTTCAAGTACTTTAGCAATTTTTTCTCCTTTTGGAATCATATTTACATCGTCACGGGATAATCCTTTGCTCAAAAGGAGGGTTACAACATACACAAACACAGCTGCAACAATTGCAATGAGGGTTGCAATTGTGCCACCGTTAAGCCTTGAGGACGGGTCGCCGATGCCTTCAAGCAATGAACCGAACACCTTGTAGCAGGCAAAAGCGCTTATGCAGCTCATTGCCGAGCAGAACAATGGCTTGAAGAACATTGATTTGAAATCGAGCTTTGTGCCCGAAATTTTGATCAGCATTGAAAGGTTGATTGCAACAATAACTACATAGCAGGCAATTGAGCCCACGGCCGCACCGTTGATGTTGATTGACGGATTGCCCACGAGTATGTAGTTGAGAATGATTTTAACCACAGCGCCCACAACGATTGATTTGAGGGGTACATCCATTCTGCCCAGAGCCTGAAGCATATTGGTGATTGGTGAGGATACAGCAAAAAGGAACACACCGAAGCCATAAACCGTGAGAATGGGAGCGGCAATTGAAACAAGGTTGCTGGCATTGGTGCCGTTATATACGATGCTGAGCAACGGTTCTGAAAGAACAGCCATACCGAAACCTGCAGGCAAAGCAACAAGCATTGTGATTCTGATAACAGATTCAATGGTTGATTTGATTGTGCCGCGGTCTTTTATTGCCCATGCGGCAGAAATAGCAGGAATTGCGCTAATGCCAAGGGTCATTGTGATTGTGGGAATAAGGTTTTTGAAATCAAGAACAGAGCCGTAAACACCGTAGAGATACGTTGCGATATCGCTGTCGAGAGTGCCTGAATTGGTGAGCTGCTCAAGATACATTGTCTTAACCGTTTCCAGATCGATTGCAAGAGCGTAAGCAAGGCGGTTTCGGATGGTTACGGTATCGATAAGATTGGTTACATTGAGAATAAGTGAGCCTGCGGCAACGGGAAGGGCGGTGGAAAGAATAATCTTGCGCCAGGCTTTGCTTTTCATAGGAGGCGGGGCTTCCTGAAGCATTGCCTTGGTGATGCCGTCACCCTTGATTTTGTGGCGGATAATCAGAAAAGCAAGACCGAACATTGTGCCCACTGTAACACCTGCAATGGCACCTGCGGCGGCATAGGGATAAATTGCACTGAGAGCTTCCTGCTTGGTGGTTACTGTTTCACCAAAAACGGGAAGACCCTGTGCGTAACGGCTGAGGCCGATTTTCATAATGATGTTAGAAAAAGTAAGTCCGAGAACAAGCTTGCCTGCAGCTTCAATAACCTGAGAAATACCTGTGGGTATCATATTGCTCAGACCTTCGTAATATCCGCGGTACGATGACATACAGCAGCAGAAGAAAATTGAGGGCGCAATAGCAAGGATGCTGATAAGGTTTTCGGGTGCTTTGATAAAGAAGTTTGAATAAGGGTAAGAAATTGCAAAAAGCACCAGCGTTGCAACCGCACCCGTGAGAAGGAACACCTTCTGAGCGGTTTTCATAATAACCTTAACATCGCGGTAGTGACCCAAGGCCTTTTCCTGAGAAACCATTTTGGAAACAGCAACGGGAAGACCTGCCATTGAAATAGCATAAAGCGGGGTATAAATTTCATAAGCGCCGTTGAAATAGCCTCTGCCGACCTCGCCGATGAGAGCGGTAAGGGGGATTTTGTAAACAGCACCGATTATCTTAACCAGAACAGTTGCAACAACGAGCACTAACGCACCGTTAAGCACATTCTGACCTTGTTTTTTGTTTTCAGCCATAGTAACCTCCAAAAGGTATTTCTAAATTTGATTTTAGCACACAAGTTTTATTTTTACAAGATGTTTACGCTCTTTATCAGCCGATAAATTCCCGAAGAAGTGAATCCTCGGGGAGCAGATCACGGCTCAGCGGAACAAAAAGCTCAACCGCATCATACAGCTTTTTCACTTCATCGTAATAGGCGCTGTTTTTGTCAATATGACTCAAAAGCGCTTGGGCTTCACTTTTGAAAATACATTCTTCAAACGGATGAATCGAATTTATAAATTCGTCAGCCTGACTTTTGTAAGGAAAAACAAACTCGTCCTCCCCTTTTAAAACACCCTGCCACAAAAAGCAGGTGAACTCAACCTGAGATGCGCGGAAGTGATAATCTCTTATCATTCTGCGGATAAATCTGATGTTGCGCTTTGAAAGAAGAATCTTCCCATCATCATCGGTAAAACGTGAAGAAACGCTGATATAAATTTTGTAGATATGCTTTTGGTCAATTCCCCGGGTAATTATGGGATTGAGCGCATGAATGCCCTCAACGATAATAACGTCATCGTCATCAATGTGAATCACATTGCCGTTATCTTCACGCTTACCTGTCTGAAAATTAAAGGTGGGAATCTCCGCTTCACGCTCGTTAATGAGAGAATTGAAGGTTTTTTCAATCAATTCAATATCAAGAGCCGTAACATTTTCATAGTCGGGCAGACCGTCAGGATTGATTGGTATATCGTCACGGTTAAAATAAAAATCATCAAGTGAAATAATATATGCATTTCCTCCGCGGCGGCGGATACCCTCACACAGCTTTTTGGCTGTGGTGGTTTTGCCCGAAGAGCTGGGCCCTGCCAGCATAACAATATCAACTCTGCTGTCACGAAGGATGTTTTCAACAGCAACATCAATATGCTTTTCGTATTCCGCAGTGCAGGAAGCAATAAACTCAACGGCATTGCTCTGCACTGCATAGTTTATTTCACTTAAAGAATAGTTATTTTTCATTATTAACTCCGTAAAACTCGTAGATTTTGTTTTTGCGGGTCAGAACCTCATCAAACCTCGTAATGTATTCATACGGGTATTTGAAATTAAATATGCGTTCAATATTATTGACGCCGTATTCTTTGAGCTTGATTACCGCACCTGCACCAACAGCAAGAACGGTGTGGCATTCTTCCATCATAAAGATGTTATAAAGGCATTCATAACCCGGTTTGCACCAACCCACATTTTCAAGATTGCCCAAAGAGCGGCTCTGACGGTACATATAGTATGGCTCATAGCCGTTTTCTTTAAACTGGCGGAAAGCTCTGCGAAGCATTTTGTTGGCAAGCTCACCACTTTCAACATCAATCTTACCCGTCACAATACCCGACGAGCGCTTGAGAGCAAGGGTGTGGAGAGTTATGTTTTCGGGGTTTAATGACACAGCAGTGTCAAGAGTGTTGCAAAAGCTTGGGAATGTGTCGGAAGTGAGCCCTGCAATCAAATCCATATTTATGTTATCAAACCCTGCATCCCGCGCCGCTTCAAAGGCTTTGATTGTCTGAGCTGATGTGTGGCGTCTGCCGATAGCACGGAGAACAGAATCGTTGAAGGTCTGAGGGTTGATGCTGATTCTGCCAACGCCCGCCATTTTGATTGCCATAAGCTTTTCTGCGGTTACGGTGTCGGGTCGGCCTGCTTCGATTGTGTATTCACGAAGGAAGGAAAGGTCGAAGTTTTTGGCAATAACAGCGCAGATTTTTGCAATCTGCTCAGCCTCAAGGGTTGTGGGAGTGCCGCCTCCCCAATAGATTGATTCAAGGCGTAGCCCGAGATTGCGGGCAATTTCGCCTGTGTATTCAAGCTCGCGGCAAAGCATTTCAACATATTCGGGAATAAGCTTTTTTGCCTGCTCTACAGAATGAGAAACAAAGGAGCAATAGTTGCACCTTGTGGGGCAAAACGGAATTGAAATGTAAAGGCTGAAGGATTTTTCATCGGAAAGTGAAATAATTTTTTCTTCTGCCTTTGCCACGGAAAAAGCAAGGTCGGTTTTATCCTTTTTAACAAGCAGGTCGTTGCGGAAATAATCCGTTGCGCCCTCCTCACCCATTGAAGAAATGAGAGTCGTCATAAGCTTTGAGGGACGCACGCCTGTGAGAATTCCCCACTGAGGCACATAGCCCGTTGCCTCAGACAGCACGGAATACAGCTCAACCATCATTGCCCTTTCACAATAAGAACGGTGGTCCTCTTCAACCGAGGCAAGCTCAAGCTCTTTAACGCTTTCAAAAACACCGTCAGCGGTTTTGAACTTAATGACAACCGTGGCTTTGTCTTCTGTTTTATTTAAAAGGGTCACGACCTCCAGGTCGCTCTCCCCTGCCGAAGATTTTACCACGCTGATTTTTTCATAGGGGTAAAAAACACGGCAGAGATTTTCAGCTTCATAGTGAAAATCGTGATTGTAAATTCTTAAAATCATATTATAAATTCCTCATATAAGGATTGTTTTGCTTTTCATAATCAAGAGTTGTGGCAGGACCGTGACCGGGAAAGACTGTAAATTCACCGTCAACAGCCTTAAGCTTTGAAAGTGAACGGAGCATATCAGACATACTGCCTGTTGCAAAATCAGTTCTGCCGATTGTTCCCTGAAAAAGGGTGTCACCGCTGAAAATGATGCCGTCTTCGTCAAAAACAAAGCATACACATCCCGGAGTGTGACCGGGAGTGGCAATTACGCGGATTTTTTTGGTGCCGAAGGTGATTTCATCACCGTCGGACACAGTTCTGTCGGCATAAAGATGCTCCTGAGGCTCGGGGAAGTGAAGCCCGGCACGGCTCTGCTCATCATCATAAAGGCAAGGAGCATCCTCAAAACTGATTATTACATCGGCACCTGTAAGACGTTTTGCCTGAGCAACACCGAGAATATGGTCATAGTGACCGTGAGTGAGAATAATGTGCTTCACCTTGTGCTCCTTAAGCGCTTCTTCAAGCCTCGGTGACATTGCACCGGGGTCAACAAGCACACTTTCACCCGATTCCTCATCGGTTACAAGGTAGCAGTTTGTGCCGATTATTCCAACATTAAAGGTTAAAATTTTCATTTGCTTTTTCTCCATATTGCGGTGTCCATAATAATTGTTACGGGTCCGTCGTTTGCAATGTCAACAGCCATATCCGCACCGAAGGAGCCGTGCTCAACGGTTTCAATGCCGTTAGCCTTAAGCTGAGCCATAAAATATTCATAAAGGGGTACAGCCTTATCAGGCCTTGCTGCAGGGGTGAATGAAGGGCGGTTGCCTTTTTTGATATCGGCGCAAAGAGTGAACTGCGAAACAACCAATGCACTTCCGCCAACGTCAGCAAGTGCAAGATTCATTTTGCCCTGCTCATCTTCAAAAACACGGAGCTTTGCAATTTTGGCGGCAAGGATTTCGGCATCCTCTTTTTCGTCAGTTTCTTCAACACCGAGAAGAATGTTGAAGCCTTTTTCGATTTTTCCTATAACTTCACCCTCAACCGTGACGGATGAACGGGTTACTCGCTGAACTACTGCTTTCATTATAATGTACCTCTTTCAACATCAAGAACGCCGTTAACCTTGGAAAGCTTTGTCATAACGCTTCTGAGATGTTCTGCACCGTTAACAGAAATTACAAGGCTGAATGTTGCTCTGCCGTCTTTGTTTGTCTTTGTATTTACGGCGTGAATGTCAACCTTCATTGAAGCAAGCTGAGTGGTAACATCCATAAGAAGACCGATTCTGTTCATGGTGGTAATAGTAAGGTTTGCTTTAAAATCTTCCTTAACCTCGCCGTCCCAATAAGCCTTTATCCAACGCTCAGGCTCCTGAGCAAGCTCGATGTGACGCGGAACGTTAGTACAGTCACGCTTATGGATTGAAACGCCGTGACCTCTTGTGATGAAGCCGATGATATCGTCACCGGGCAACGGGTTGCAGCAACGTGAAAACTTAACAAGGCAGTTTTCGATGCCTTCAATAACAACACCGTCACTGTGAGTCTTTTTGGGCTTGATGGGAACTGTTTTGAGCTCAATCTCTTCAGGCTTATCAGCTTTGACAAGCTTCTGATAATCATCCTTGATGTGAGGCATCATTTTAGAAAGCGAAACACCGCCGTAGCCTACTGCGGCATAGAAATCGTCGGCAGAGTTAAGTCTCTGCTTCTGACCGAGCTGAAGCACGAAAGCTTCACGCTGAGCATCATCAAGGCGGATTGCATTGCGTCTGAACTCTCTTTCAACGGCAAGGCGGCCTTCAATAATATTTTCTTCACGCTTTTCTTTTTTGAACCATGCGCGGATTTTGGCTCTTGCGGAGCTTGTTCGGGCAATGTTGAGCCAGTCACGGCTGGGGCCCTTACCCTGCTGGGTTGAGGTGATAACTTCAACGATTTCACCTGTCTGAACCTTATAATCAAGGGGAACAATTCGTCCGTCAACCTTGGCGCCCATCATCTTGTGACCAACGGCTGAGTGAATACCGTAGGCAAAGTCGATAACAGTAGCACCGATAGGAAGTGAAACAACATCACCCTTGGGAGTGAACACGAACACTTCTTCGGGCAAAAAGTCTGTTTTGATTGTTTTAACAAGGTCTTCCGCATCCTCGTTTTCATTCTGCTCTTCAAGAAGCTGACGAATCCAGTTAAGACGCTCGTCAAGCTTCTGCTTGCCCGAAATTCCAAGCTTATATTTCCAGTGGGCTGCGATACCGAATTCAGCGGTGCGGTGCATTTCCCAAGTTCTTATCTGCACTTCAAAGGGAATACCCTCTCTGCCGATAACGGTGGTGTGAAGTGACTGATACATATTGGGTTTTGGAGTTGAGATATAGTCTTTGAATCTGCCGGGAATGGGTGTAAACATATCGTGAATAACACCAAGGCAGTTGTAGCAGTCGATAACCTCGTCAACGATGATTCTCACGGCATAAACGTCATAGATTTCGTCAAAGGTTTTGTTCTGCATATACATTTTGCGGTAAATACCGTGAACACTCTTGATTCTGCCCTCAATGTGGCTGTTGGGAACAATCTGTTTCACTCTTTCATCAATGAGCTGCTTAATCTGTTCAAGGTATTCACTTCTTGCCTTCTGGCTTTTGGCAAGTGACACCTCAATGTCGTTGTAGGCAATGGGGTCAAGGTAGCTGATTGCCAAATCTTCAAGCTCCTCTTTCATTGCGCGGATACCGAGACGGTGAGCAATGGGAGCGTAAATTTCAAGAGTTTCCTGAGCCTTGTCTCTGCGCTTCTGAGGGCGCATAAAGCTGAGCGTGCGCAGGTTGTGGATTCTGTCGGCAAGCTTGATGATGATTACGCGGATATCCTGCGACATGGCAAGAAGCATCTTGCGCACATTTTCTGCCTGCTGTTCTTCCTTTGTTTTGAGTGAAACCTTGCCAAGCTTTGTGAGACCGTCAACAAGTGAAGCCACTTCTTCTCCGAAGCGTTCTTTTACGTCGTCAGTTGTAGCATCGGTGTCTTCCACAATGTCGTGAAGCATTGCAGCAATAACGGAATCCTTATCCATTCCGTAATCCGCAAGAATTTTGGAAACGGCAATGGGGTGGATAATATAAGGCTGACCCGAAAAACGAAGCTGACCCTCGTGAGCATCCCTTGCCCAGGCGTAGGCATTGTCAATTTCTTCAACTTCATTCGGCTCAAGGTTTTTTTCAAGAGCTTCACGGAGTTTTATATATTCTTTGTCTGCTGAGTTGCCGGCATCAAGTCTGATGTTCATTGTTCTGCCCCCTCAATAAAGCCTTTTAATTTCATAATAACAGGTGCCTGTTCAAGGTTCACCTTTTCAGTGGACGGGTTAACGGTGAGCACACCGTCGTTTTCTTCAATAAGACCGGTTTCGAGCATAGCACGGATGCTGACACAAACTGCGCCGTAACGCTCTTCACCGATGCGTTTACAAAGCACTTCCTCACCGTAGCTCCAGCTCTGACGGCTTCGTAGCAGACGGTAAACATTTGCCATCAGCTCACGCTCGGGCAAAAGAGCAAATGCATCGTCTTTATAAAGCCTTTCGCCTCTGCTCAAGCGCTCAAAAAGTCTGATTTCAGAAAGAATTCTGTCTTCATCCACTCCGTGGAAACGGATGTTTTTAATAATTATACTTACGCTCACTCTGCCTAAATATTCATTTCTTTTAACACTCACGGCAAGGTCAACAACATCACCCTTTTCATAGGGGAATTTTGCTGCCGTGCAGGAGAAAAGCACTGCCTTAACGGTGTTGCCGCCCTTTGAAAGGTCAAGGCGGAGATGCTTGCCCGAGCCGATTGGAGTGATACCTTCAATCGTCATTTTGTAAAGGCCGAAAACAGCCTGAGGATTCCCTGCACCGCAGGGCTCCATGGCATCGGTAATTTCAAGGAGTGTTTCGTTGATTGAATGAATTTTGAGCTTATAATCTATGCGCTGAATCATAAAAGGCATATCAAAATCCTTGGCGTAGTCGTTGATTGCCTTGCGGAATTCGTCAATTCGTGAGGTTTCAATACCCAGACCTGCCGCCAGCTTGTGACCGCCGAAATGGGTAAGGGTGTGGCTCACGGCATTGAGTGCATCATAAAGTGAAAAGCCGTCAACACTTCTGCCTGAGCCCTTGGCAGTGTCACCGGATGTGGCAATAACAATGGCGGGCTTACCGTATTTTTCAACAATACGTGAAGCAACGATGCCGATAACTCCGTCATTCCACCCCTCACCGCTGACAACCAGCACCGAATCGTATTTCATATCGGGAGATTCTTCAATCTGCCTGAGTGCAAGAGCAGAAATTTCCTGCTCCGTCTGCTGACGGGCGGTGTTTTCGTTGTTGATTTCTTTAGCCATATCGTCCGCTTCAAAAGAGTCCTTGCTCAGAAGAAGCTTCAGACCTCTTTCAGCCGAACCCATTCTGCCTGCGGCATTGATGCGGGGTGCAACAGCAAAGGCCAACTCCCCTGCCGAGGGAATTTTATCATCTGTTGATGCAATTTTTCGCAAGGCATCTATACCCTTGCGGGGTGACAGAGCCATATTGTAAAGTCCTCGGCGGACAAAATCCCTGTTTTCTTCCACAAGGGGCATAACATCGGCAACCGTGCCCAAAGCAACCAAGTCAAGATAGCTTTCGGTAACCTCGTTTTCTTCCCCTTCCAGGGCACAGATAAGCTTGTAGGCAACACCTGCACCGACATAATCCTTAAAAGGAAGGTAGCAGTCTGACCTGTGGGGGTCAACAACCGCAACGCAGTCAGGAAGAATTTCACCGGGAAGGTGATGGTCAGTAACCACAAGTTCCATACCCAATGAGCGTATATACTCTGCCTCTTCAACGGCAGAAATTCCGTTATCCACGGTAACTATCAGATTTATTCCGCAGTCGCAGAGCTTTGCGATTGCAGCCTTGCTCAGTCCGTAGCCCTCTGAATGGCGGTCAGGTATGTAATAAGACACCTTTGCGCCCAGAGATTCGAGATACATATACAAAATTGCAGTTGCCGTAACACCGTCAACATCATAGTCACCAAAAACGGCAATGCTTTCAAAATTATCAACAGCCTGGCGGATTCTTTCAACCGCCAAGTCCATATCGGGGAATTCAAATGGGTCGGCATATTCGCCCTCTTCAATGCCGAAAAATTCTGCGGCGGCGTATGCATCTTCAATCCCGCGGGTGTAGGCAAGCAGAACGCAATGGGGGTCGATATTCAGTTCCTCCGCAGTCTGCAACACAGCATCCTGGTCAAAAGGCATAAGCTGCCATTTTTTTCGGTTCAAAGTTTTCACCCTTTCAATTACACAATTATCCATTTTAACTGATATATTATACCATTAAATAGTGAAACAATCAATATTTTAGCATCAAAAACATTTCGGAATGTCTGTACAGACGGTACTTTTGTAGGGGTCGGCGTCCCCGACGACCCTTTGGCGCAGTGATTGCGGTGCGATTTTTGTCTCTACTTGAGGCAAGAAGGGACGTTGGTTGGGAATAGATTTCCGTAAGGGTTTACGACCCGGTAACCCGTTTTGAACTTTTTTACAATCCCTCAGTCTTTTTGGTTCGTAAAAATCCGGCGTCTCGGCTGCCGCCTCGGTCGGTTCTTCTGCTTCGCAGAGGTGTCCACCGGACACCCGCACCCTTTACACAAGCCCGAAACAGGCGGACACGGAAACCTGACCTGCAATTCGGAACGACACGCGGGTCGTTCCCTGCAGATTGCGGTGTGCCGAAAAATCAAAACCATACATAGGTCATCTCAGCGAAATCTGCGGTAAAAAAACTCTTTATTTTTATCAACCGATGTGTTATAATAACAGAGCCAAATCAATCAGAATACTGCACAAACAAAAACTACCAAGGGGTTAGTGTACCCTTTTGGGCATACTACACGAATGAATTGAATTTGACAAAATGCAAATTCCTTTTCTGTTCGTGTAGGTTTACTCGTTTGTGCAGATTGGTTTGGCGACTATCGGAGTTTGCGTTTTTGTGCGGTTACTTCGGTAGCCGCACTTTTTATTTTAAGTATCAATCACTTCCGACAAACCAATAATCATTATTTTCAGAAGGAGACTGCCGAATGCTTTATATTGAAAAGAATGAAGAAATCAGATTACTTTTAGAAAAAGCTGAAATTTTGTTAAATTGTCATCACTTGATAAAAGCTAAAGCTTGCTACGAAAAAATTCTCGCAATTGACCCTGAAAACACTGAGGCTTACACCGGACTGTTTGTTACATCTCTAAAACTAGTAACTGAAGACACTTACAATTTAAATAAAGAAAGTCCTTCTAAAAAACAAATATAAAAAGGACGGCCATTACCGTCCTTTATTACACTCTCCCCTACACAAAAAAGGGAGAGTTATTTATTATTCTTCTTTTTTCTGAAAAGTATATAGGAATATACGGTGGGGACAATTACCGCAAAGGCAAGAGTCACAGCCATAACCGCAATACCCTGCACAAACGACATCACCAACATGATAATGCCGCACACCACCCAGAGCTTACCTGCAAGACGGTGGGTTTTGTTCCAGTTTTCTTCATCACTCAAAGTCCACGGAAGCTTGATGCCCATTGTGTAGCTTTGCTTGCACTTTGGCAAGTAGTTACCGACAATAACAAACATTACCCCCACAATAATTGTAGCAATCGCCTGAACGTTTAATTCGTATCCGAGGGAATATGAATAAGTCACTGTGCCCATAACAATAGAAAGCACAGGGCAAATCCACAGCACGAGGTCAAGCATTCTGGGATTGATATTTTTGCTTTTGGGGTCAGCTTTGGTTGCAAACAGACACACCCAATGAACCGCAAGTAAAATCGCAGGCAAACCAAAAACCGCCACAGGCTTGCTGCTGAAACCGTCGGGTGCATTTCCGACTCCCCAATGAGTTACCATTGTTTCGGGAAGCTTATCCCACAGAATCACCCCTGCAAAAACAGGAATTAAAATTAAAACAGACGTAATAATAAGTTTAGCTTTGCTGATTTTAAGCATCTGAGTCTTCTCCTTTCAAATCAGTTATCCAGAGCATAATTTCTTCAAGCACCGAAGCATTAAGGTCATAATATATATATTTCCCCTCTCGGGTGTCACGGATTAAATCCGCATCCTTTAGCACTGACAAATGCCTTGAAATTGACGCGCCCGTTACATCAAAGCGGTCTGTTATTTCACCCGCCGACATCCTGCCGTCTTTTAGCATATTCATAATTTCGCGCCTGATCGGGTCGGCAAGGGCTTTGAGGGTATGCTGGAGCGCCATAAGCTCATCTCCTTTTATTTAACATTTAACCTAATTGTTAAATGTATTGTAGCACGGCTTTTTATTTTTGTCAACACATAAACAAAAAATCGGCTCGGATTACTCCGAACCGACTGACTGTTCATTTTCTTTTAAAAGAGTTTCGAGAGTGCGGATAAACTTTTCATCCTGCTCGGAAGTCCTTTTGGAAGGACCCTTGAGCCTGCCCCCTGCTCTGCGTATTTTTTTGGATACAAAGCGAGAAAAGAGAAGCTCATCAATGTTTTTTTCGTTATATATAAGGCCGTTCTGACTCACCGGCACAGCCCCTCTTGCAAGGCACATTGCCGCAAGTCCGTAATCCTGAGTGACGGCGATATCCCCTTTTGTGAGCATATTCACAAGGCGGAAATCCGCACTGTCGGCGCCCTTTTCAACCACAACGGTTGTAGCACCGTCTTTGTTAAAAACGTGGGCAGTGTCGCAGATAATCACACACTCCACATTATATTTTTTGCAAAGTGCAACGGTTTCGTCCACAACGGGACAACCGTCAGCATCAATAAAAACCTTCATAGATTTCTCACTTATCGAAAATTTTTGTTTTTTTCAACGCGGCGCACAAAGGAAGCCCCAGAACAAAGCAAGCAAGCAACTGACCGAAGCCGACCGACACTGCCATAGCGCCGAAAACAGGCCAGGTGAATCCGCCCGTGTTGAGGGCAGAAATTTCCGCACCGATAATCACCGCATTAAAAATCACAGGAAACACTGCAGACAGAACAGGCACGCCCTTAACGGTAACATTACGGGTTGCGCGCGAGCAAATTGCAGCCAGCAATGTTGCCGCAGAGCCGCAGATTATATCCACCACGCCGTAGGGGCTTGAGAGGTTGGAAATAATGCACCCGATTGTGAGCCCCGGCACAGCCGCAGGCGTGAGCACGGGCAGAATTGTCAATGCCTCGGCAACTCTGAGCTGAGTGCCCGAAAACGATATGGGCTTGAGAAAATAGGTAAGTGCAATGTACACCGCAGCAATAAAAGCCGCCTGCACAAGGTAAACGGTTGGTTTTTTATTATTCATTTTTATTCTCCTTAGTTTTATTTTGAGTCAGGATGGTTTCGAACTGACTGTATTCAAAGAATACCACGAGATTTTAACACAAAATTTTGCTTTTGACAAGGTCAATTAACTTTTATTTGCATTTTTCATTAAAATGTGATATTATTCGACACGGGTGAGAAAGATGAACAAAAACTTAAAGCTTTCAGAAAATCTCAAAAAATTCCGTGCTCAGCTTGAATTGACGCAAGGTGACGTTGCCAAGCTCATAAACAAGGACCGTTCTTCCATTGCCAAATACGAAAGCGGTGCGGCTCAACCGTCTTTTGCCGTGTTGAGGAGCCTTGCAAAGCTGTATGATGTGACAATAGACGAGCTGTGCGGAAACACTGCCGCACCTGTTATTACTTTCAGGAGCGAAGACAAGCCCGAGAAGGCATACAGCTCCCTGATTTCAAAGTTTGACAAACAGGAACAGCTCACAATTCTTAAATTCAAAATGATGGATGATGAAAAAAAGCAGGACTTTATGCGAATATTAAGAGAGCTTATAGATGACTAAAAGCGATACGGTTTAAGCCGTATCGCTTCTTTTTATTATTTATCTTGAATAAACCGTAACGTTTAATGTGTCGGTCACTTCAAAGGTTGTTTTGGGAGTTCTCACTCTGATGTCGTAGGTCTGGTCGCCGAGAGCCCAGAAGTTCATTTTGATTGTCCAGTGTTTTTTGCCGTCAACCTCAATCACCTCTGCGGTGTCTTCGGTGTAGGTCCAGGTGTTTCCGTTTTTCATAAACTGAACCTTTGAAATTCCGTTTGCCGTGGTGAGGGTGATTGTATTCATTCCGTTGTAGATTACACCGTCGAGACTTTCTTCAAATGCAAAATCAGAAATCTCAGTTGAATAATCAATAACCTTAGCTTTGAGAGTGAAATCAGTTCCCTGTGTCAGCCAGCCTGTTTCGTCTTTTGCAAAAACTGTGAGCTGTTGCTCTTCGCTTGCAACAAGGAGATTTACTTCCCAGGTTTCGGTGTTATCGTCATTCTCTGTTATAACTGCATCTTCTCTTTCAATTGTTGTAACGTTATCATCCACAAAGCGGATTGCTTCGGGGGAGTTTTTAACGGTTACATTTACTTTTGCATATTCGCCCAAAACAGCGGGGGTTGCTGTTTCAACGGAGATAACAGGGGGAGTTGTATCTTCCTCGGCGAATATTGTGATTTCGTCTGTTGCGCAAAGGTCTGCAAGACCGTAGTCAGCGGTGACGGTGTAGGTGTCAGCTTCGCTCATAGGGATGAGGTTAACTGTCCATAATTCACCTGTTTCTGATGTAACAACTTCAGCGTCTTCGCGGGTGAAGATAACTTCAGAACATAAAGGACTTTCTAATTTAAGTGTTTCGGGGTAACCCGCAACGCTGAGTGTTACAGCCGACGGCACACCAACCGAGCCAACGGTAGATTGAGTTGAGGTTATTGTGTTAAATTCGGCAGTGTCAACGGGGATGAACTTAATGCCGTATTTATCACAATATTCTTCTGTGGCAGAGGCAGTATAACCATAGACGGTTAAGCCTTCTACTACATCACCATTTGTTTTGAGCCCGAAAGATTTGTCTTCAACTTTTGTTGTGTTTTGAGAAACATACATTTTTTTCAGGTTGATACAATCAATAAATGTATATGACCTCAATTTTTCATGATCAAACGTAGCTTTTTCCAAATCTTCGCATTTGAAGAACAATTGTGTGGGCCATGAATATGTACCATAGTATTCATCCGTTGCATCTAAAAAAAACTTTTCATAGCTGATATTGTTGGGAATATGAACCTCTTTCAGTCCTGAATACTCAAAACAACATTCTCCTTTAAAAACAAGATGACCTATACCGGTCAAATTTATTGTTTCCATTGACGAACAATGAGAAAAAGCCCCCGTGCGTATAGTAACAGTTCCTTTTACATCAAAAACAACCTCTTTAAGGGCATGGCATGTGGTAAAAGCTTCGTCATTAATTACGACATTTCCTTCGCTTTTAATGGTAACGGAGGTTAAATTCGGACAACCGCAAAAAGCATTATCAAGAATTTCAACTGTTGAATTTGCATCTTCAATGTCGATTGTCACTGAACCGACAAGGCTGTTGTTTCTGTAACCGCCGATATCGTCATCGGTTGTGAAAGTCAAATCAACCGTACTTGGTGCGGCAAAAAACACCGTAGCATTTGCAAATACAAAAATAACTGCAAACAAAACTGACAAAAATCCTTTTAATGCGCCTTTCATAAAATAACCTCCGTACTTTTTAATGCTTAATTAAGTTCTTTAATATAGGTGCTCGCGAAAGTTTCACAATCAACATTAGGTTCAATTCTATATTTGGCAACTAACTCATCATTATCATCTCTATACTCGTTTTTTATAAAACCATAATTAGATGAGTTACTTGAATTTTGGCGATTTTTATAGAAAACACAATTGATTATGTTAGCAAAAGCGCCTTCTTCAGGTGAAATGAAATAGCTGTTGGGCATAGTTACAATTGGGTTGCCATGCTTATCATAATTCAAAACATCGTCATTTGGGTTGCCGTTGCCGTCGCGATAAGCAATGAGACAATCATAAAAATTGTAAAGAGATGTAGGTCCCTTAGAACCATACAGAGCAATCATTGAGCGCTTATTGTTTTCAGAGTTCATATAGAACTGACAGTTGTTGAAATCAACATTATATACATAGGGTTGAGTCAAGTCACTGTTATTGACGCCGAGGCTGGCACCGGGCTGATAGTAGGACACTCCATCTGATCCTAACTTATATTCCGAAAATGTACTTACAAAGATACAATTATCAAACTCAAGAGTTGTTCTGACAGGCTGTGAAGCAAGCTCATCAGGTAACAAACCGGATTTAGCACTCACAAACATTGCGCCGCCTGTGCTGAAAAAGCTGTTTGTGATTTTAGCGTCAGCATAACCCCAAACAGAAATACCGCTCCACTCTCCGTTGGCGTTTGGGAAACATGTTTCGCCGTCTGCATCCTTACGGATAAAGTCATAATAGAAGCTGCCTGTTGCATTGAAGTTGTCAATTGTTACTCGCTTGCAATTTCCCAGCTTCAATGCTCTGCCCACATTGGTGGCGTGGATGTTTTTAACAATAATATCTTCCGAAGGGCTACCGATTGTAACCGCAATTCGGCAATTCCTGATTTGAAGATTTGTGAAGCTACAGTGATGCATTTTCTTTTCATCGGTTGCTTTGGTTGTGTCACCAAAGTCGATGCCGCCGCCAATTGAATTTTCAAGAAGACAATTATCCACGGTTATGTATGAACTTGCACGTGCAATATACATGCAGTGATGCAAATCATCCTTGGCTATGGAGTTATCAATATGGCAGTTGGTGACAGTGATACCCTGCACCCAACTGAGCATAAAGCCTGTTTCGACGTCAGTGAAATCACAGTTGTTAAACTTCCAATTGCAATTTTCGGCGTTATAAACTGTATTTTCACTTTTTCCTGTGTGCACTGCAAACTTAAAACCGGTAAAATTAACGTTTTCAAACCTCAGATTTTTGATGAGCGGATATTCCGCCTGAGTGTAGATGCACTGGTCGCCAACAAACCCTGTTTCACCGTCGCCGATTGGCTGGTTATCGCAATCGTAAAACGGGAAACCGCCTCTAAAGGTCAGGTCTTCAAAGGTTACGTTTGAAATAGAAGCTTCTGCATTGATGTTATTTATAAATGA
>JBGVFJ010000057.1:0-24784 GCA_045121005.1 Acutalibacteraceae bacterium | reverse complement strand
AAGCAGGGCACACCCACAATGGGCGGCATCACCTTCATCATCTCAATCTGCCTTGCCTGTATTCTTGGTCTTGTAATGAATGCAGGTGCAGACAACTTCCTTATGATAAGCGGTGAAACTCAGACAAAGCTCTGGGCAGGTCTCATTATGGCTTTGCTTTTCGGTCTTATCGGCTTTGCCGATGACTACATAAAGGTTGTCAAAAAGAGAAATCTCGGTCTCACAATCGTTCAGAAAACAGTTGTTCAGGTGCTCGTATGTGCAGGGTATCTTGTCAGCCTTTACCTTTCAATGGGTAAGGACCCCTATATGGTGATTCCCTTCTTCGGCAATGTACGTCTCGGCATCTGGTTCTGGATTTTGGGCATTTGCGTGCTCTACGGTGCAATCAATGCCGTTAACTTCACTGACGGTATCGACGGCCTTTGCTCAAGCGTAACAGTTACCTGCGCTTTAGGCTTTATTGTTGTTGCAGTGCTCAATAAGGTGTTCGGTATGGGTATTCTCGCTTCCGCTCTCATTGGCGGCTGTGCAGGCTTCCTTGTTTGGAACAAGCATCCTGCAAAGGTGTTTATGGGCGATACAGGATCAATGTTCCTTGGCGGTATGGTTGTTGCCCTTGCTTATGCAATTGATGCGCCCTGGATTCTCCTTTGCCTCGGTCTTGTTTATGTTATTGAAGCTCTTTCTGATGTAATTCAGATCGGCTATTTCAAGCTTACTCACGGTAAGCGCATTTTCAAAATGGCTCCCATTCATCATCATTTTGAAATGAGCGGTTGGAGCGAAAATAAAATTGTTACTGTTTTTTCAGTTGTAAATCTCATCGGCTGTGCAATCGGTGTTGCACTTATCTGTTTCGGAAAAATTGTTTAAGCTTGAATATATCAATATGTAAAGGGGGAGAAAGATGACGATAACTCAACAAATCAAAAAGAAGTTCAATTCCCGCAAAAAGCTCACTCAGATACCCAGGGTCAAGCCCAAGGCAAAGGATTATGAAGATAAGGGCTTCTGGGCAAAGGGTGGATTTGATGTAATTTTTCTTCTTATTGTGTGTGTGTTGCTCACAATGGGCATCGTAATGATGTTTTCTGCCAGCTACATCAGCGCTCAGGACGAACACGGTACCCCGTATTACTTCCTACAACGCCAGGCAATCTTTGCCGCTGCGGGTGTAGTGGCAATGCTGTTGATTTCCAAAGTCAATCACAATGTTTTTCGTAAATTTGCCCCTCTTGTTTTTCTTGTTTCTTTTGTTCTTCTGATTGTTGTTCTCATCAATCCGGCGGAGATTGAGGGCAAGGAGCAGTTCAGCAGATGGCTGAAAATTCCTTTCACAGATGCCACATTCCAACCATCGGAGGTCGCAAAATTCGGCTTGATTATTTTTCTTGCCTGGTCGTTTGAAAGATATCACAAGCATTTCCAACTCCGCAAGTGGACAATGACCACCTTGTTTTTCGGTGTTGTTGCTCTTTTTGCTGTTCTTGTTTTTGCCGAAGACCACCTTTCAGGTGCGATTCTGATGCTCGGTATCGGATTGCTTATGGGATTTTTGGGTGGCATTGACTGGAAGCTTTACGCCGCAGGTGCTGTTCTGGCGACGGTAGTAGTCATTGCAGTTATTGCTTATATCAAATCAATTCCCGAAGCAGAGCAGGAAACCCAGAATTATATGATTAAGAGAATCATTTTCTGGCTTGAAAAAGACCTCAGCGATACCAATGCAAGATATCAGACAAACCAGTCGCTTTTTGCTCTTGGTTCAGGCGGTTTCTTCGGTCTTGGTCTTGGCAATTCAAAACAGAAGTTCCTCTATCTTCCCGAACCTCAGAACGACTTTGTTTTTGCGGTTGTGGGTGAAGAGTTAGGATTCCTCGGTTGCTCTTTCATTGTTGTTTTTTTTGCCCTTCTTGTGTGGAGAGGCTTTTCAATCGCGCTCAAGGCTCGTTCAACCTTCGGCAGACTTATGACAATGGGCATCGTTGTTCAGGTCGGATTGCAGACAATTCTCAACATTCTCGTCGTAACGGATATGATGCCCAACACAGGTATCAGCCTTCCGTTTTTCAGCGCAGGCGGTACTTCATTGATGATGCTTCTTGCAGAAATGGGCTTTGTTCTTTCAGTTTCAAGAAGCTCAAGAATCAGTAAAAAAGGTGTGTAATTATGCTCAATAACAAAAAAATTCTCTTTGCCGCAGGCGGCACAGGCGGCCATATTAACCCGGCTCTTGCCGTTGCAGGCTACATCAGAGAAAATTATCCCGACGCTCAGATTCTCTTCGCAGGCACTCCGAACAAAATGGAAGCAAAGCTTGTTCCTGCTGCCGGATTTGATTTCACCACTATTGAAATAAGCGGATTTCAGCGTGATTTCAGCATTCAGGGAATTAAAGATAATATTTCAACAATATTAAAGCTCATTAAGGCTCTTCCCAGAGCCAAGGCTATCATCAAAGATTTTCAGCCCGACGTTGTAATCGGCTTCGGCGGTTATGTAAGCGGACCTGTTGTAAGAGCTGCGGCAAAAATGGGTGTTCCCACCGCTGTTCACGAGCAGAATGCTTTTCCCGGCGTTACCAATAAAATGCTTGCCAAAATGGTTGACAGAGTTATGGTAACAACAAAAGCGGCGGAAGAGTATTTCGATGCCAAAAATCCCGTAACGGTAACGGGTCTTCCCGTAAGAGGGGAAATGCTCCGTGCCGACCGTGAAATCAGCCGTGCAGAGCTTGGTGTCAGTGATGATATGCCTCTTATTCTTTCAATGGGCGGCAGTCTCGGTGCTTTGGCAATCAACAAAGCGGTCAAGGAGCTTATTCTCAGCCGCTATGAGTCAAAAAAATGTGCATTCCTTCACGCAACAGGCTCAAACGGTGTTGCAATGATTGAAGATCTCAATTCAAAAATTGATATGAAGGCAAATCCTCATGTTATGCTCAGAGAGTATATCACCGATATGGACAGATGTATGGCTGCGGCTGACCTCGTTATCTGCCGTGCGGGTGCAAGCTCACTCAGCGAGCTTCAGGTAATGGGCAAGGCTTCAATTCTTGTTCCTTATCCCTATGCCAGTGAAAACCATCAGTATTTCAACGCCAAAGACCTTGCAGACAATAACGCTGCAATTATCATCGAAGAAAAGGATTTGAGCGGTGAAAAGCTCATTTCTGTTGTTGATCTTCTTGTTTCCAATATGGACAAGGTTAAAGAGTTTGGCGACAATGCAAAGAAAATGGCAGTTACCGACGCTTCTGCAAGAATTACAAACTGCCTTCTTGAAATAGTAAAATAAGTAACCGTTTTATCCCCTCGGCATACACTGTTAGCAGATTATCTTAAAGCTGCGAGGGGTTATTATGAGTTCTCTTATAATCAACGGAAAAAAGAAGCTCGGCGGAGAAATTTCTGTTCACGGAGCCAAAAACAGTGCGCTTCCCATTCTTGCGGCAAGCGTTGCGGTGGGTGACGAATGCATTATTTCAAACTGTCCGCAGCTCTCCGATATCAGCGCAACGGTCAACATTCTGCGCGGTCTCGGGTGCCGTGCAGATGTCAGCGGCTCACAGATAACGGTAAATTCCGGGACTCTGTCATTCAATGAAATTCCCGATTCATTAATGCGGGAGCTGCGTTCCTCGTTTATTTTTATGGGTGCGTTGCTTTCGCGCACGGGCAGGGCGGTTATGTGTGCCCCGGGCGGCTGTGAAATCGGTGTGCGCCCTGTGGATATTCACTTGCTTGCTTTCAGGCAGATGGGTGTGGAAATCCGCGAGGATGCAGGCAGAATCGTCTGCGAAGCCCCCGACGGATTGAAGGGTGCGGAAATCAATCTTTCCTTTCCCAGTGTTGGTGCTACGGAAAATATCATTCTCGCGGCACTCAGGGCAAAAGGCACAACTTACATAAAAAATGCTGCCGCTGAGCCCGAAATCAAAGACCTTGCCGACTTCCTGAATTTCTGCGGAGCCGATATAAACGGAGCAGGGGGGAGCACGGTTGTTATCCACGGCAAAGAAAAGCTCCACGGCACTCATTATTCCGTTATGCCCGACAGAATTGTTGCCGTCAGCTATCTTGCCGCCGCAGCGGTGACAGGCTCTGAATTGACTGTTTCCAACGCCTGCCCCGAGCATATAGGCACGGTGCTTTCTGCTTTTGAGCAGTCAGGTTGCCGTTTTAACTATGAAAAGAACAAAATCAAAATAAATCCTCCCCGCAGACTTCACAAAATGGGAACAATCAGAACTATGCCGTATCCCGGCTTTCCCACAGACTGTCAGGCAATCATAATGGCAATGGCATCGGTTGCAGGGGGAACAACAATAATCAACGAAAACATTTTTGAAAGCCGATTCCGACATGTAGGAGAGCTCAACAGAATGGGTGCCGATATCACCGTTACGGGTCGCAGTGCTATCGTCAACGGTGTGAAGAGCCTTTACGGCTCCTGCGTCAAGGCAACAGATTTAAGAGGCGGAATGGCGCTTGTGCTTGCCGCCCTCAGTGCAGAGGGTAAAAGCATAATCGAAAACACGGAATTTATCGACAGAGGTTACGAAAAGGCGGAACGCGATTTCAACCTCATCGGTGCAGATATAAGGAGGGAATAAAATGGCGGGACTCACGCAGGAAGAATTGGCAAAAATGCTCCCTGAAAGGCGCAGAGCCTATGAAAAACGCCGCAAAAAGGTTCAGCGCAACCGAATAATTTTCACTTCATTTGTTTCAATCCTGATTTTGCTTTTAACAGTTCTCGTTCTTTCGCTGACTGTGTTTTTCAAAATTGATACAATCACCGTCAATGGAACAAGCCGCTATGAAACAGATCAGATTATAGCTGTTTCAGGAATTCAGAAGGGAAAAAATCTTTTTCTTTCAGGTGTCGGTAAAGCTCAGGAAAACATTTCCTCTCAGCTAACTTATCTCTCTGAGGTTAAGGTTACCCGAAAGCTTCCTTCAACAATCGTTATTGAAGTGGTAGGCTCAAACGCCGATTTCTGTTATCAGACCTCAGGCGGATATGCTCTCACAGATTCAACCGGCCGTGTGCTTGAAATCGTCAATGCAGATGCCGTGCCCAAAACCGCGGCTTCGGTGAAAACTAACACAACCTTTGTGGCGGTAGTAGGGGAGAAAATTGCTGTTGACGAAAACAAAGAAAAAGAACACAAGGAGGCCGACAAAAAAGAGCTTGAGCTCATAAACACGGTTCTTTCTGCAATCAGAGAAAGCGGAATAAAGGATATCACCGAAATCAACGTAACAACTCCCACAAGCATCTACGTTGTTTATCAGGGCCGATTCAAGCTCAACCTTGGAAACTCACTTGAGCTTACTTATAAGCTCAAATCAGCGGTACAGATAATAGCTCAGGAGGATGAAATCAGCACCTCAACGTCAGGTGAAATCAACCTCGATAATCCCGGCAGTGCTTATGTTTCACCCGACAAAACCGAATAAGTGCAGTTTTGTCGAAATTTAGCTGTTAAAAATATAAAAAAAGTCAAAATAACTATTGAATTTAAATTGGTTATATGGTAAAATACGAAAGTATTTACCTTGAGAAAATATAAGATTATTAAAACGGAGGTTTACAAAATGGCATTCGGAATTGACAACGAATACGAGAGCGAAGTTCAAATAAAAGTAATAGGCGTCGGTGGCGGCGGCGGTAACGCTGTTAATACTATGATTGCTGCAGGTATGCAGGGCGCTGAGTTTATTGTAGTAAACACAGACAAGCAGGTTCTTGCCAACTCACAGGCAACTCACAAAATCCAGATCGGTGAAAAATCAACAAAGGGTCAGGGTGCCGGCGGCCGTCCCGAAGTTGGTGAAAAAGCTGCTGAAGAAAGCCGTGAAGAAATCACAGCTATCCTCAAGGGCACAGATATGGTATTCGTAACCGCAGGTATGGGCGGCGGCACAGGTACAGGTGCAGCTCCCGTTATCGCAGGTCTTGCAAAAGAAATGGGCATTCTCACAGTCGGCGTTGTTACAAAGCCCTTCAAATTTGAAGGTAAAAAGCGCAGCGTTCTTGCAGAGCAGGGTATCGCTAAGCTTGCAGAAAATGTGGACAGCCTTATCGTTATCCCCAACGATCGTCTTAAGCTCCTTTCAGACCGTTGCAAAACTCTCACAGAAGCTTTCATCGTTGCTGACGAAGTTCTTTCTCAGGGCGTTAAGAGCATCTCTGACCTTATCAAAATCCCCGGCTTCGTTAATCTCGACTTTGCAGACGTTTGCAGCGTAATGCGCGATGCAGGCTATGCTCACATGGGCGTTGGCACAGCTAAGGGCAAGGATAAGAGCCTTCAGGCTGCTGACATTGCAACATCCAGCCCCCTTCTTGAAACATCAATTTCAGGCGCTAAGGGCGTTATCATCAGCATCACATCTTCACCCGACATCGGCCTTGAAGAAGTTGAAAATGCTGCTGAGTCAATCACAGAAAAGGCTCATCCCGATGCAAACATCACATGGGGTGTATCTTTCGACCCCAATATGGAAGACGAAATCACAATCGTTGTTGTTGCAACAGGCTTTGAAAAAGAGAATGCAACTGAATCTTTCGGCAGCATCCCCACCTTCCAGGGTCAGACTGCTTCAGCTGCTCCCATGCGCGCTCAGGCTCCCATTGAGCCCCCCGTTGTTGGCGGCGCAGCAGCTCCCAAGGCTCCCGCATCAAGCGGTGTAGCTGATGATGATTTCTATGTAATTCTCAACGACATCATCAAAAAGAAGCCCGAATAATTAAATAATTATGCCCCCACTTTTGTGGGGGTGTTTTATTTCAGGAGAGGAGAGATTGTATGAAAATAAAATACTTAGGCTCAGGTGCGTCAGAGGGCTTTCCGGCCTTGTTCTGCACCTGTGATAATTGCCGCAGAGCAAAGCTTGCCGGTGGCAGAAATGTCCGCACTCGCTCACAAACCTTGATAAATAACGATTTATTGATAGATTTCAATGCAGACACATTTTCTCATGTTGTTCATCAGGGTCTCGATTTGCTTCAGGTTAAGAGCATCTTAATCACTCATCACCATGAGGATCACCTCTACGGTCACGAGTTTGCAAACCTCAAGCCGCCGTTTGTTGTTGAGGCTGATAATATGATTAAGCCCGATGTTTTTGCATCGGCTGCGACTCTGGCTTTTTTGCAGGAAAAGCTGGATTACGCCGGAATAACTGAGGAGTATATCTCTGTTCATCCGTTCAAGCCCTTTGAAAATCATAAAGTCGGAAATTATGAGGTTACACCTGTTGTTGCAAATCACGACCCCAAAACCGAGCCTCTTCTCTATATAATCGACGATGGTAAGGATAAGCTTTTCTATGCCCACGATACAGGCTGGTTCACCAAAGAAACCTGGGCTTATCTCAAAGAAAACAAGCCTTATTTCAGTGTGGTTTCTCTTGACTGCACCTGCACCGGTGACAAGATCCCGACCCCCGATGGTCATCTCAACCTTATGGCTTGTGAAGCCACAAAGGACGAGCTGATAAAAATCGGCTGTGCAGATGAAAACACAAAGTTTATTCTCAACCACTTCTCACACAACGGAGGCTACACCTACGACGAGCTCGTTCCCGAAGCCACCCAAAAGAACTTCACCGTATCTTACGACGGAATGGAAGTTGAGATATAAAAAATCAAGGCACTCTCAATTGAGAGTGCCTTTTTGTATCATATTTTAGAACAAGCCTGAAATTGTGCCGTTTTCGTCAACGTCAATTTTTTCTGCAGCGGGAACCTTGGGAAGTCCGGGCATTGTCATAATGTCACCTGTGAGGGCAACAATGAAGCCTGCGCCTGCTGAAACCTTGATGTTTTTAACAGTAACGGTAAAGCCCTCGGGTGCGCCCATTTTGGTTGCATCGTCAGAGAAGCTGTACTGTGTTTTTGCCATACAAACGGGGAGATTGCCGTAGCCAAGGTCGGTCAGCTGCTGAATCTGCTTTTTAACCTTGGGAAGCAAAGCGACACCGTCACCGCCGTAAATCTTTTTGATGATTGTGTCAATCTTTTCTTCAATGCCCATATCAAGGTCATAGCAGAATGTGAAATCGTTATCCTCTTCGCAAAGACGAACAACCTCTTCTGCGAGCTCAACACCGCCGTTGCCGCCCTCAGCCCATACGTTTGAAAGCACAACATTAACGCCCAATTCCTTGCATTTTTCAATGATAAGGTTAATTTCAGCGTCTGTGTCGGTGGGGAAACGGTTAACTGCAACAACGCTGGGGAGCTTATATACATTTTTGATGTTTGAAACATGGCGAAGAAGATTGGGGATACCTCTTTCAAGCGCTTCAAGGTTTTCTGCGCCAAGCTCTGTTTTTGCCACACCGCCGTGCATTTTAAGAGCACGGACTGTTGCAACAATAACAACTGCCGAAGGCTTAAGACCTGCATAACGGCACTTGATGTCGAGGAACTTCTCTGCGCCAAGGTCTGCGCCGAAGCCTGCTTCGGTAACTGCGTAATCGCCCAATTTCATTGCAAGCTTTGTTGCGGTAACAGAGTTACAGCCGTGAGCAATATTGGCAAAAGGTCCGCCGTGAACAAGGGCGGGAGTGCCCTCAAGGGTCTGAACAAGGTTGGGCTTGATTGCATCCTTAAGAAGCGCTGTCATTGCGCCTGCGGCATTAAGCTGGCCTGCGGTAACAGGTTCTTCATTATATGTGTAACCAACAATAATTCTTGAAAGGCGTTCTTTAAGGTCTGTGATTGAATTTGAAAGGCAAAGAACTGCCATAATCTCGGAAGCAACTGTGATGTCATAACCGTCTTCACGGGGAACACCGTTGATTCTGCCGCCCAAGCCGTCAGTAACAAAACGGAGCTGACGGTCATTCATATCAACGCAACGCTTCCAGGTAATTCTTCTGGGGTCGATGTTGAGCTTGTTGCCCTGATAAATGTGGTTATCAAGCATTGCGGCAAGAAGGTTGTTGGCTGCGCCGATAGCGTGGAAGTCACCTGTGAAATGAAGATTGATGTCTTCCATAGGCACAACCTGAGCGTAACCGCCGCCTGCAGCACCGCCCTTAACACCGAAAACGGGGCCGAGTGAAGGCTCACGAAGAGCTATCACAACGTTTTTGCCGATTTTTTTAAGTCCGTCGGCAAGTCCGATTGATGTTGTTGTGTTGCCTTCACCTGCAGGAGTGGGGGTGATAGCTGTAACAAGAATAAGCTTTCCGTCAGCCTTTTCATTCTCTTTGAGAATAGAAAGGTCAACCTTTGCCTTATATTTGCCGTACTGTTCAAGGTATTTGTCATCAATACCTGCAGTTTTTGCAATTTCGGTAATGGGGAGCATCTGCGCGCTCTGAGCAATTTCAATATCGGTCATTTCAAAAACTCCTTTGTAAGGTAACGAGTATAATCCTAACCGTGTTTTTTATCGGATTATTTCCGTCACTTCTTCGTTAAAATACTCGCAAATCCGGCAGGATTTGCTGCGTTTTGTGCCTCGAATTGCCAAAAATCCTCACGATAAAAAATCTTCGACCCGAAAGTTGAGAATTTTCAGATGATTTTTGGTTGTTGAGGGTGCCTTTCAAACCCGAAACATCGAAAATGAAGAAAAGTCTCACTTTCGGGCAGGTTCGGATTATACTCGTTACCCTAACAAAATAGGGCAGATTTCCCCGAGAGAAATCTGCCCAGACGGTCGGCTGAATGGGCGATTTGCCCGTTTTCCCGCTTCGTGGTGTGCTCACCTTATCCGTCAGTCACGGGAACAATAAGATAATAACATTATTTTAAAATTAAATCAAGACTTTTTTGTTATTTAACCAGCCTGAAGGTCTTAACCTCGTGTGGTTTCATTGTGAATGAGAATTTCTTGCCTTCAACGGGGATTTCGTTTTCATCCGTTTCCATAAGGTTACATTCAACAACTTTGCTGTAATCAAGGTCAAATTCCATCTCAACGTCAGTTCTTCTGGTTTCTGCTTCATACACTCTGACAATGATTCCGTTGCCGTCCTGTGCGGGCTTAACAGCGTCAAGAATAACGTTTTCTTTGCTGATGTAACCGAATGAATGACCTGCATCTTCACCGCCGTTGCCCTCAATAAAGCTTGCCTTGAGGCGGATGTTTTCATTAAAGCCAAGCTTAACTGTGTCGGCCTCTCTCCATGCACCTGCGTGTGGATAAAGTGAATAGCGGAAAGTGCTGATTCCTTCGTCACCTGTGGCGTCAGGGTTGTTGGGTGCTCTCATAAGAGTGATTTTCATCACATTGTCGTGAACATTGTAGCCGTATTTACAGTCGTTGATAATACTTACGCCGTAGCCGCCCTCTGAGAGGTCAGCCCACTTGTGGGCGCAGAATTCAAACTTAGCCTGGTCATAGCAGGTGTTGTAGTGGGTGGGGTATTCAGCGGCACCGTGAGCAATTTCACAGCTTGCATTTCTGCTTCTGATGTCAACAGGGAACACCGCTTTGAGCACTTTTTCTCTTTCCCACCAGTCAACGGTTGTGTCAAAATCAAGGGTTTTCTTGCCTTTTTCAAGAATCAGATCCTGAGTGATTACGGATTTGTTGAACTTTCTCACAATTCTCACAACACCGCGGAGCTCGTTTGATTCTTTGACCTCAATGCTTTCTGTATCAAGAAGCTCCCATTGTTTCATCTGATAGTCAAATTCAAGGTTCCACGCGCTTTCAACAATGGGCTTGTCCATTGAAATTGTCAGGAGATTGCCCTTACCTGTGAGAATCTGTCGGCCTGTTTCTTTATCAATAACCTTGTCAAGAAGACCGTTTTTGTCAATTTCAACTCTGAGATATTCGTTTTCAAGGCAGGAGGTTGAGGCATAAACGCTGTCAAACTCAGCCTTTTCTTCGGTGAGGGTATAAATTCCGTAGCCCAGGGCAGGAACGTCTTTTGCAATGAATTCAATCACATAACCGTTCTCTGCTTCAGCAACAGAGCAGGGGAGAGCGTTACCGTTTTTGTCGCAAACACCGTTTGCCTTGAACGGGATTTCAGCTTTAACCATACCGTCGACTGCCCATGTGAGAGTGTTCCATACAATGATAGAGTCCTTGGCAGGATTGATTTTGCTTTCAAGTGTTTCCTTTGCTTTGCTGATAAGAGCGTTGCCCTCTTTGTGCATAAGGGCATATTCCTCACGGCAAACCTCAAACACCTCGTGAATTGAAGTGCCGGGGAGGATATCGTGGAATTGATTTGTCAAAAGAAGCTTCCAGATTTCTTCAATTTTTTCTTTGGGATAATCCTCGCCTGAAAGAACGCTGAAAAGCTCAACATCTCTCATCAGATATTCGCCCTGACGGTTGTTCTTTTTAACAAAAGCCTGGCTTGTGAAGGTACCGCGGTGATTTTCATAATACATTTCACCGTCCCATACGGGAAGCTTGTCGGCAACCTTGTCAACTTCTTTGAAGAAATCAGAAACGTGAGCGTTGCGTGATTTGGGAAGACCGGGGAGTTTTTCAATTCGTTTGCCCTGTTCAATCATCTGATAGGTGCATCCGCCGCCTCCGTCACCGTAGCCGAACATACCGAAGGATGTGTCAACAATGTTGTTCTGACGGTTGGAGCTTCTTGTTCTGCGAACATAATCGGGGTCATACTCACCCTGATAATGCACTTTCTGCATATATGCCAACACCTCGTCACCGCTGTGAGCCTTCCAACGGAAAACGCTCAGGGGGAACTCGTTTGTATCGTTATACTGCAATTTTGAGGTGAGGAAATATTTCATACCCGAGCGCTTGATAATCTGGGGAAGTGCCCAGGTGAAGCCGAAGCAGTCGGGGAGCCAGTATGTGTCGGAATCAACGCCGAACTCAGTTTTGAAAAATTCTCTGCCGTAAAGAAGCTGGCGGATAAGAGCCTCGCCGCTTGCAATATTTGTGTCAGCTTCAACCCAGGCGTTGCCCACGATTTCCCACTGGCCGTTTTTGATTTTTTCCTTCACACGCTCATAAATATCGGGATAATGCTTTTTCATAAAGTCATAAAGCACTGCCTGACTCTGTGTGAATTTGAAGTCAGGATAATTGTCCATTAGAGCGATGTTGTTTGCAAATGTTCTTGCGGTTTTTCTTGTGATCTCTCTCACTGTCCACAGCCAAGCAACGTCAAGATGGCTGTGACCGCCCATAAGTACTTCACCGGGGGTGGAATATTCAATTTTATCAATCAATTCCCACAATTTTGCAATAGCATCGGGCACGCTCTTCCTGAAAGCGTCACCGCCCATATCAAAATCAAGCTGATGAACGGATTCGTCAATTGCAATAAAAAGACGAGGCTTGATGTATTCATCATCGCAATAGAAATATGCTTGGTGAGCAGTGGTGATGTCAAACCAATAGCTTTCTGTTGCTTCGTCAACGGCGATAAGCTGTGATTTAACCAACTGATATTCCATAAATTCCTTGCCCTCATACACATTGAATGCGCAGAAAGCGGCAGTGTCAACCGTTCCCTCAATCTGAATGTCAAGCCTTTGGCCTGCTTTGAGAGGCTCCTTAAAGAGGATTTCACTGCGGCCCACCCAGCCGGAATTTGCTCGGGAGCTGACAGCACCAACGATTTCACCGTTGATTCTCACAAGGCTTTCACCGCCGAAGTCGATGTCGAGATAAACCTTTTTGCCTGCAAGATTTTCGGGCACAACAACACTCGCTTCAAAATATCTTGTGTCGTGATAGCCCACCTTCCAGCGGTCACCGAGGCGCATTGTTGATTTTGGTGCATCATCAAGCACAATGTTGTTGGGGCTTGTGTGTACACCTGTGTATGCAATCCATTCATCAATAACAAGAGTGTCTGTCGTTATGTAGGGCTGAATTTGCTTAATCTGGTTTTCAAGTACGCGCGGATTTAAGGTTGGCATAAATTCTACTCCTTATCTGTAACATTCAACTAATTTCATTTTGCCCTTGACCGAGAATTTACCCTCTGCCGCAACAGGCATAAAGAAATAGTCGCCTTGCTTGATTTGCTTTTTATATCCGTCAGCGGTGATTTCACCATCACCCTCGGTCACAACATAAATTGTAACACCCTTGTCCAGGTTGAATTCTCCGTCTGAAAGGGTAACTGTTCTGACGTTGAAGCTGGTTGTCATTCTCTCGTCAATAAGAGATTCATATTTCACTCCGTCATTTTCACTTACAGTAACAGGGGTGAGGGGAGCAGGAAATGTCTTTTCCATATCAAAGCATTCAAGTGCGGTCTTTTTATCAAGACCCAGATACATCTCGTTGTCAGAAAGTCTGTAATCACCGCACCAACGCTCGGGCTGAATGGTGAAATCCGTAGGCTCCTGAACCTCAAGAAGAAGGCATCCTGCGCCGATTGCGTGAACCATTTTTGCAGGAATATAAATTACGTCGCCTGCTTTAACAGGGAAGGATTCAAGCAAATCCTCCATAGCGGTTGTGCTTGTTTCACTTTCTTCAATAGCTTTTTCAAACTGTTCAAGAGTAACACCTTTTTTGAAGCCGTAAAAAATCTTTGCATCGGGTCGTGTTGCAAGAATAACCCAGCTTTCTTCCTTGCCGTAATTTGAGTTGAAATGCTCTCTTGAAAAAGCTTTGTCGGGGTGTGCCTGAACGGGAAGCCTGATTGCACTGTCGAGAATTTTGGTGAGAATACCGATATCCTCTCTGTCTCCGATAAGCTCCTGTTTATATTCCTTGAGGGCATCGCTTAAATACAGGTCAGAGCCCTGAATTTTTGAAATGCCTTCATATTCGTCTGTACTGCCCTCGTTAAGAGCGTGAACGGCAGAAACAACCCATTCTTCGGGGTAGTTGCCGTCAGTTGAGTCGTCAGAAAAGAAGTCAGCAAAAAGCTTGCCGCCTTTGTAAACTCTGAAAACTCTGTTTTTTTCAAAAAAGATAGGTTCGTTATAAAACATCTTTTGCTCTCCTTAATATTTTATAAGCTGTCTTGCTTCTTCAAGTGTTTTGATTTTAGCTCCTGCCATTGAAGTCAGAGCCGCGCCGTATGCCGCTTCTTCTTTATAAAAAGGCACCTGAACTTCACAGCCGAATGTCTTTGCGGTAATTTCTCTCAAAGCGGCATTTTTTCTGATTCCGTTGCCTGAACAAACAAGAGCATCACACTTCTTGCCCGAAGAAGCATACATTCCGTAAAGCTCATCGGTCATTGCATAAAGGGTGGAAAGGAGCATATCCTCGGGGGTGAAGTTGTTTTCGGTAATTCCCGTGTATGCGCCTGTTACCGTGGGGTCAAGCCTTGTGCCGCAAAAGCGGCTGTCGGCGTTCATGGAAGTTTCCTTCTTTGTTTCAAGAATTTTATCAATCTGAGCATAAAGGCTTTCTGGCTTCTGGCCTGTTGCAATTTCAACGGCACGCGCCAAAAATCTTTCAACCATCGCAAAGGCTCTGCCGCCGCAAAGAGCACAGCCTGCGGCAAGATATTTTTCTCCGTCAAAGGGTCTTGCTTCAAGGAAAGCGCCCACATCGGGAGAATCGCAGATAACCGACACCTGTGAGCCTGTGCCCACATTGATGAGTGCGGTGTCGTTATCCTTAACTGAGCCGATAAAGCTTGCTTGATTGTCGCCAACCGAAACGGTTACGGGAATACCCTTATATTCGCCAACCACCGCAAATTCCTTTGTAATCGGAGGGAGGTAAGGCAAATCCACGGTAAAACGGCTTTCTTTGATGTCAAAGCAGCCGAATGCCGCACCGTTTGTGATGTGCATAAGCGGTACGGTTTTTTTGCAAAGGTGCATCGTTGCAAAGTCGCCTATGCTCATACAGTAAGCCGTGTTTTCAGGCACAAGACCGTTCACTCTGTTATAAAAATCTGTCACGAGTCCGTAGCCTGCAAAGCCGCCGATTGCTTCGGCATAGGTCTTGCCGTCTTTGTAAACCTCGTTTCCTCGTGCATCCTGCCAGATATAAAGAGGGGAAAGTGCATTGCCGTCTTTGTCGGCATACAAAATTCCGTGCATCTGATTTGAAAATCCGATAGAAACTGTGTCATCGTCCGCAAGCTGTTCCACAAGTGAAAACACCTTTTTGAGGATTTTTGAGCTGTCCTGAATTCTTTCAAAAGCCTTGTCTGTTTCAATAAAAGAGTCATTTGGCAGGGTAACAGATTTCAGAATTTCACCGCTGTTGCAGTCTGCCGAAATTCCGCAGATGCTTGTTGTACCAATATCAATACCAATACTTTTCATAACAAAACACCTTATAAGTTAGTTGAGCCGGGGTCAAGTCTTGTGATGATATCCTGCTGAATTGCAGGCGAAAGGTCAAGGAAGTTAACAAAAGTGCCGTGAATTCTCATAATATAAACTCCGCTGGGAGCATATTTCTGGGGATTGGCGAGAACCTTTCTGAGAATTTCTGCAGTTGTAACGTTAACGTAAAGATAGAAAGGAGAAACGCCTTCGTTAAGAGGATTGAAGAAAAGGGGAGCAACAATCTTATCTCTGAATTCAAGACCCTTACCTTCGTAGGAGTCAGATGTGAAATATTTGGGGTCAACACCAAGGTGTGAAGCGTAGCCGCCGTTCATTTTGTTGAACGGGAGCTTCATATTGGAAAGCATGCGGAAGCCCAGACCGTTTTCTGCACTGCCGTAAAGGGGGTCAACGCCGTAGCCGAGCATATCTCTTGATTTTCTGCCGTCAGGAGTTGCGCCAACCCAGTAGCCGTAAAGAAGATGTGTTGAGGGGCTGGAAAAGTCGGGGCGGAACGAGTTGCCGAGATAGTTCTTTTCGCCGGCAACAATGTCTGCTGCCTTTGAAGCAACCTCAGCGGCTTCATTGTCAACCTTTTCAATGTTGTTGCCGAACTTGTCCGCACCAAGGAGGAATTCTCTCAAATCCTCATAGCCCTCAAAGTTTTTCATAAGAGCGTCAACGAGCTTGTCGGCATCCTCAGGTCTTTCAGAAAGAAGCTTGTCAATTGCGCTGAAGCTGTCGGCAATAACTGTTGTGCCGTGAATAAGACAGCCGCTGCCGTTGTATTTTGTGCCCTGACGGTTGATGTCGCGGGCATCAATGCCGTTATCCTTGCCGCCCATAAGGCAGGAGAGGAAAGGCACTCTCTGAGTTGAAAGGGCAACTGATGCGCCGTTTGCCGCTTTTGCCATTTCATCGCAGAAGAACTGAACATTTTTGTAAAAAGCTTCTCTGATGTTCTTAAGGTCGGATTTTTCCATATCAACAAGCTTTTCACCTGTTACTGTTGAAACACCGCCTGTAAGTGTCATTTCAAGAATTTTGGGGAGGTTAAGCCAGCTGTTGGTGGTGTTGCCGTTATCCTTGCCCATAATCAACGGCTCCTGACAGCCTGCAATAGAAATGTCGCAAAGGTCGTTTTCGTCTGTTCCGTTTTCTTTGAGGGTCTCAAACAAAGCGTCGTCATTAAAAAGTGAGGGCGTAAGCACACCGGGTGAGAAGAAGAATCTTCCCATTTCTTCATAAAGCTTTTCGGGAGTGTTTTTGTGAAGCTTAACAGAGAGAATCGGCTGCGGGAGATTCATATCATAATATGCATCAAGAAGAGCATAGGTTGTGTCATTTGTAAGGTCGTTGCCCTCAAGGTCGCGTCCGCTGACGATAAGATTCTGCGAAATTGCCCAGCTTCTGTCGGCAACGTTATAAAATACAAGCAGATGCTTAAGAAGTGCGGCAGCCTCGTCGCGACCAAGGTCATTTCTGTAGGGCTCAAAAATTCTGTCAGCGTTGCCAACCGAAAAAGCAAAGGGGTTGGGAGTCTGCTCAAGGCACATAACCTGCCACATAAGAATGAAGCTCTGAATTGCTTCATACATATTTTCGGCAGGGAATTCGGGCACTTTTGTGAGTGTTTTAGCCATAAGCTCAAACTGCTTTTTGGTGTCGCCGTCAGCCTTGTCGGCCATATCCTGTGCCATATCGGAATATCTGTGAGCAAGGTCAATCACAGCTTCAAGTGCTATAATAAATGCCTTGTAGCCGTCGCCGTCCTTACCCTTCATTTCTTCAATCATCTGTCTCACGCCGTGGCGGAGTGCATAACGGAAATCGGCAATAAGATGGCCTGTAACCTGCTCAACAAAGAAGATAACTTCCTTTGTGTAGTCTTCACATTCAGCGTAAACCTTGCTGAGCTTTGTGGCGTATTCGGTTTTTTCAAACTTTGCTCTTGCTGTTGCAATTCTTTCTGCGGTGAATTCCTCATTTGGCTCAATGTCACCGAAAACGGCGGCAGGGTCGCAGTAACCGCAAAACTCCTCAACCTTGAATGACGGGTTAATCAGCGCATAGCTTCTTGCAAAGGCATCATCCTGAGTGCCGGCAAAAATCTGATTTTCGTCAAGGTAAAGGGGAATATCCTTGATAATTTCCTTAAGGATTGTGGCTTTTTTGATTTCTTCGTCCATACCCTCATAATTATCATAGATTTCAAGCTCTTTTTCTTTTGCAATAAACCAACCGTCAAGGCGCATTTTTGCTCTTTCGTGGCGGAAAAGCTCCTTTGCCATTGATGTCAGCTTTTCAGGTGTAAAAATATCATATATCATAAATCAGCACTCCTTTAAGTCTTGATTAAATTAACTATGGGTTTTAATTTGTCTGTAAATTCTCTGAGAGTTTCCTCGCTTACAAAACCGTCTTTGATTTCGTATTCCTCAACCCATTTGCATTTGCCGTATTCGTGGTAGGGGAGGATTTCAACCTGTGTGTCGGACATATCCAAAGATGAAAACAGCCTCACAAAATCATCAGCGTTTGTGTTAACGTTGTTAATCAGCGGAATTCTTACAAGAAGCTGCCTTCGCTCTTTCGTCAGCAGTTCAAGGTTTCTGAGTGTAGTCTCGTTTGAATGGCCGACGTATTTTTTATGTATGTCGTTGTCGGGGCATTTTACGTCCATTATAAAAAAGTCAATGTATTCGCTCAGCTCGGAAAGCTTCGGGTGTGAGCCGTTTGTTTCAATTGCAGTATGAATGTCTGCTTCCTTGAGCTTTTTCAGCACTTCCTTGAGCTCCTCAAACTGCACCGTTGGCTCGCCCCCCGTAAAGGTGACTCCGCCGCCTTCAAAAAACATCATCCTGCTTCGCAGTGCCTCGTCAACAATTTCATCAATGCTTTGCTCCCTGCACTTGTCAGAACAGAGGGGAATGCTTTCCGGATTTGAGCACCATTTGCATCTGAAATTGCATCCTTGCAGGTGATAAACCAGCCTGTTTCCCGGACCGTCCTGTGAATAATTAAAGCCTTTTTGTAAAATCTTCATAAATTATCCCACTTTATAAATGTATACTTTATTATTCTACCACAAAGAAGTGTTTAATTCAATATTAAATTGTTAATTTTTCTGTTTTGGTAGTGACAAATTTAAAAAAATATGATAGAATTATCTCACAATAAAAAAAGAAAGGAAAATTCACTATGAAAATGTTCAAAAAAGTGCTTTCTCTTCTCCTTGTTGCATGTCTTTTATTCTGTGCTGTTCCCGCAGTTTCAGCTGCTGAATCCACAGATTCTTCCACAACAGAAGAAGGAGATATCATTGATAACCCCATTTTCTCAGGCGCAATCGAAGAAATCATTGCTAATTTCATTGCTGCATTCACTGAGATTTTCAACCGCTATGTTGAAATTATCAAAGAGCTTCTTCTCTCTATCGAGCTTCCTGAAATCACTCTTCCCGAGCTTAACGTTCCCGGTGAAGGCACAGGTGATGAAGATGTTCCCTCTGAAGAACAGCCTTCAGAAGGTGAAGATGCAGGCGCTGAACTTCAGCCCGCAGCATAAGCTACATAAAAACAAAACCGACTCAGCCGAGTCGGTTTTTTGTTGCCTATTTTTTACTCTTAAATATAAAAAGCTTGCTGAAAACATAGTTCATAATAACCACAATCACGCTGAGCACAACCTTTGTAAGCATTGTGCCGCTGAGCTCAAATGAAAATATGTTATATATTTTTTCATCTGCATGGAAAATAAACTGTGCCGCAAAAAGTCCTGCTTCCTCAACTCCCAAAGAAAAAAGTCTTGAACCGGTGAAAGCAACAAACTCCTTTGTGAGAGTTTTCGAATCCATACTCTTGCTGTGAAAAACAAAAAACTTGTTTGTCACAAAAGCAAAGATTACAGCCGCAACCCAGGCAATTACATTTGAAACCAACGAGAGCTTTGCGCCCAAAAGCTTTTCACAAATTGCAAAACTGCCAAGGTTGACAACCGTTGTCAGTACCCCGAAAAAGAGATAATCAAACATTTCACGGCTGACAATCTTTTTTAAAAGAGCGTTGAGCTTTTCATTTTTTATCAGCTTGTCTATGATTTTATCGGTAAAAGCAAAAATCTTATTCATCCTTAATCAAGTCCTTTATAATTTCTCCTGCCATAATCAGCCCTGCAACGCTTGGCACAAATGCCACACTGCCGGGTGTCTGCCTTTTCTGATGCGATCCGCTATCCTCGTCACATTCAAGGGGAGTGAGTGCCGGCTCTTTGGAATACACAACCTTCAGCTTTTTGATGCCCCGCTTTTTAAGCTCACGGCGCATAACTCTGGCGAGGGGGCAGGTTTCTGTTTTGTGAATGTCCGTTACCTCAAATCTTGTGGGGTCAAGCTTGTTCCCTGCACCCATTGAAGAAATAATCGGTGTGCCTGCTTCGTTGCACCGCATAACAAGCTCAATTTTGCCTGTTACGGTGTCAATGGCATCTGCCACATAGTCATACTGCGAAAAATCAAATTCATCGGCCGTTTCGGGTGTGAAAAACTTCTGGTGTGTGTTGATTTTGCATTCCGCATTCAGGTCAAGAAATCTTTCTTTTGCCGCCAGAACCTTAGCCTTTCCGACATTGGAAAGTGTTGCTACCGCCTGACGGTTGATGTTGGAAACGCTGACGGTGTCGTCATCAATGAGGTCAATTTCACCCACGCCGCTTCGTACCAACGCTTCCGCAAGGTGACCGCCAACTCCGCCCACGCCAAACACGGCAACGCGGCTGTTTTTCAGTTTTTCCATTCCATCGTCACCCAGAAGAAGTCTGGTGCGCTCAAATTGTTCATTCATCATAATAATCTAAAAAAGTATGCTCCTCATTGTGGATTTTATAGCCGGGGAGAGTGTCAATGTTTGCAGCGTGAATGCTGTTAAAAATGTTCTTTTCAATGTTTGGGTTAATCTTTTTAAGCTGAGCAATAAGCTCCTTGATTTCCTTTCTTTTTGAAAGGCTTTCGTGAGCGTTGTAATCATCTTTTGTGAATTTGCAGGCACATTGGATAAAGTGCAGATCATTGTATCTTGCCCAGGCAATAATATCTCGTTCGTTCACTACGTAAAGAGGACGGATAAGCTCCATTCCGGGGAAATTTGTGCTGTGAAGCTTCGGCATCATACCCTGAATCTGTGCACCGTAAAACATACCCATAACCGTTGTTTCAATCACATCGTTAAGGTGGTGGCCAAGGGCAATTTTGTTGCAGCCCAGCTTCTGTGCCATAGAGTAAAGGTGGCCGCGGCGCATCCTTGCACAAAGGTAGCAGGGATTTTTTTCAACCCCGTCAACCACGCCGAAAATATCAGTTTCAAACACCTTGATAGGAATTTCCAGCGTAGCGGCATTTTCTTCAATGCGCTTGCGGTTTTCGGGTGCGTAACCCGGGTCCATAACAATATATTCAACCTCAAAGGGGATTTCACTGATTTGGTGAAGCTGCTTCATCAGAAGAGCCATAATCATTGAATCCTTGCCGCCCGAAATGCATACGGCAATTTTATCGTGGGGGAGTATAAGCTCATACTTTTTAACCGCACCCACAAAAGGATTCCATATTTCTTTTCTGTATTTTTTCAGCACACTGCGCTGTGCAATCTGAAATTTTGTCAGTTCTCTTTTCATAACACAATACCTCACTTTGGATTATACCACCAACAGTATGAAAATGCAATATAAATCAATAGCCAACTTGCCACCGCCAACCATGTAGGGTGCGGCGATTTTCGACGCACCGTAAGATGTTACCAACGGAATGTCGTCAAGCGCCATTCCCTACACGTTACTATCGCTAACATTGTAGGGGCGCCCATCGGGCGTCAGTCAAATTAAGGTAGCGTCTGACAATATATTGACAACTATTTGCTCGAGGATTATAATTTAAATGATGAAAAACTTTCTTTAAGAGGTGGGTTATGAAGAGATATAATTATAGAGCTACCACCCGAAATATTCCCAATTTGTATTTATATACTAAAATAATAGGACTCAGCTTTCTCTCTATAGGAATAAACTGTCTAATAACTTTTTTCTATTTAAGGTTTGCTGTAGAATCTGAGTATTCAATTTTAATGTTGATGTTGGGTGTGGTAATGCTCGTATTAGCTCCGATTGCTATGATTGATGACCGTAAAGAAATGAGAGATTCTTTATATACGGTTTTAAGCGTTGTTTTGCTTTTTGTTTGTACGGTTGGCGATGTGATATTGTTTAAGTTTTTCTGGTTGTTAATACCGTTGGCAGTTGAACTTTCGGTAATTGTAATTATTGCAATAAAATGTAAAAAGAAAAGGCTAAATAATTCAAGGAGGAGAGAAAATGACCTTCAGAAAAAACGCAACTAATTTTTATCAAAGTGAATTTATTTACATATTCACTGTGTTGTTGAGTCTTGTTTTGATTTTCATTCCTGCCTTTAACGAAATTCAAATAATTTTTATTGTTTCTGCCTGCCTGTTTGCTTTGCTTACAGTTATAAATCCTAAATTGCATAACGAGTTTATCACAATTGATGAGACAGGGATTTCCTGTCGTTGTGCTTATAAATTTCTTTGGTCTTATCAATGGGATGAGATTGCACAGCTTAAAAAAGGACAGCGTTTTTTGCACCCGAGTGTTGAAGTGATAGTGTTTGACAAGCAGGGGAATAAAGAGCCATTTGCAGGTGCGGATAAATATTTTCAGTTAAGCAAATCAGCGAAAACCGCAATTAAAAAGTATTTTAAAGGAAATATCTGAGTCTGTCGCCAACCAAAAAGCCTTCTCCTTGAGGAGAAGGTGTCACGAAGTGACGGATGAGGTGCACTTGTAAGGTCGGGTTTCTGTGCCCGACCGTTTCTTTTTGCTTGTAAATCGGGTCGTCGAGGACGCCAACCCCCTACAAACTGTTACCGTAAACATAATTCCGAATTACGCATTGCGAATTACGAATTGCATTGTTATATTTCCTCCTTGCTCTAATAAAATATTACCAAGGAGTGATTTTATGTTAGTAACCGACATCAACAAAAAACAGCTTGCCCTCAGCGTTGCCATACCTCTTTTGGTGGGCGGTCTTGCCGCGGCAATCAATTTTTCGGGTTTCCGTGAATTTCAATCCCTCAACCAACCAGCCCTTACTCCACCGCCCTGGGTGTTTTCGGTGGTGTGGACAATTCTCTATGCCCTTATGGGTGTTTCTTTTTATCTTATCTTAAACAGCGACAAAAAGAACAAAACCCTTGCTTTTTCATTCTATTTCGCACAGCTGTTTGTCAACTTTATGTGGAGCTTTGTTTTCTTCACTTTGAATAACTATTCTCTCTCAGTTTTTCTCATCATTACGCTTCTTGTTCTAATCGCAGGAATGATAGCTTTTTTCTATCCGCTTAACAAAAAATCGGCTTATTTACAGCTTCCTTATTTTCTCTGGGTGTGCTTTGCCACCTATCTTGACTGGCAAATTTTTATTTTAAATCAATAATATACAAAAAACTGCATAAATATTAATAAATATGCAGTAAAACTGTATAAATATACTTTCGGGGGCTTGACATTTTGGCAAAATAATGTATAATTGTCTGCATAGTTTATTTGTGGAGGTATTTCTTTGTATAAGGTTTTTATCGACGGAAAGGCAGGAACAACAGGTTTAAGAATATATGACCGACTTTCCGTAAGAGATGATATAGAGTTAATTACATTAAGTGAAGAAGATCGCAAAAATCCCGATGCAAGAAAAGTGGCAATCAACTCATCGGATATTACATTTTTGTGCCTTCCCGATGATGCGGCAAGGGAATCTGTTTCGTTGGTTGAAAATCCCGATGTACGTATTCTGGATACTTCCACGGCTCACAGAACTGACCCCGATTGGAGCTACGGTTTTCCCGAGCTTTCAGCCGAGCACCGCGCAAAGGTTGAGTGCGGTAAGCGTGTTGCCGTGCCGGGTTGCCACGCCAGCGGCTTCATTGCCCTTGTGTATCCTCTTGTTAAAGAGGGGATTATTGCTCCGGATTATCCCTTGAGCAGCTTTTCTGTCACAGGTTACAGCGGCGGCGGCAAAAAGATGATTGCCGATTATGAAAGCGCCGACAGACCTCGTGAGTTTGACGCACCCCGTCAGTATGCAACCGCTCAGGCTCACAAGCATCTTAAAGAAATGCAGGCTGTTACAGGCATTTCAAAGGCTCCCGTGTTCAGCCCCGTTGTTGCTTCCTTTTACAGCGGAATGGAAGTTACCGTGCCTCTTTACCCCGAGCTTTTTAAAAAGAGCTGTACTCCCGAAGAAATCGGTGAGATTTACAATTCTTATTATAATTCATCAAAGCTTGTCAGAAGCGCAGGCTTCAGAGGAGAAAATGAATTTGTCAGCGCTTTGCAGCTTGGCGGCAAGGACTCAATGGAGGTTGCAGTCAGAGGCAACAGTGAGCGTATGATTCTCACAGCAGTTTACGATAACCTTGGCAAGGGCGCATCAGGTGCGGCTTTGCAGTGTATGAATATTATGTTAGGTCTTGATGAAACAACAGGCCTCGAATTATAAGTGGAGAGAAAATTATGGAATTTATCAAAGGCGGCGTATGTGCCGCAAAAGGATTTAAAGCTTCGGGTATCCATTGCGGAATCCGTAAGAATAAAACAAAAAAAGATTTGGCTCTGATTGTTTCAGACGTAAAAGCAAGTGCCGCCGCGGTTTATACATCAAACCTTGTTAAGGGCGCACCCATTTATGTTACCAAAGACAATATTGCCGACGGCAAGGCTATGGCTGTTATCTGCAACTCAGGCAACGCCAACACCTGCAACTCAAACGGTGTTGAAATTGCAAAAGCAATGTGCGACCTTGTTGAAAAGCACACTGATATAAGTGCCGGCGATGTTGTCGTTGCTTCCACAGGTGTTATCGGTCAGCCTCTTGACATTACCCCCATTGCCGACGGTATGGAAGAATTGGTTGCAGGTCTTAACTGCAACGGCAGTGAAGATGCCGCAAATGCTATTATGACAACCGACACAGTGCTCAAAGAAATTGCCTGCGAGTTTACAGTGGGCGGCAAAAAGTGCCGTATGGGCGGCATTGCAAAGGGCTCAGGTATGATTCATCCCAACCTTGCAACAATGCTTGTTTTCATCACCACCGATGCCGCGGTAAGCCCCGAAATGCTCAACAAAGCTCTCAAAAATGATGTTGCCGACACCTTTAATATGGTAAGTGTTGACGGTGACACATCCACCAACGATATGGTTTGCGTGCTTGCAAACGGTATGGCGGGTAACGATGAAATTGTTGCCGACGGTGAAGATTTTGATGTTTTCTGCAAGGCTCTCGGTGCAATCAATGCTCACCTTTGCCGTGAAATTGCCAAGGACGGCGAGGGCGCAACCAAGCTCCTTGAATGCAAGGTTTTCGGCGCAAAGGACAAAGCAACAGCAAGAACAGTTGCAAAGAGTGTTGTCTGCTCAAGCCTTGTTAAGGCGGCAATGTTTGGCGCCGACGCCAACTGGGGCCGCGTGCTTTGCGCAATCGGTTACA
>JBGVFJ010000056.1:0-11054 GCA_045121005.1 Acutalibacteraceae bacterium | reverse complement strand
CTTTTAATTAAGGCTTTGATTATTTTCAAATGCAGCTCAACCTCTCGATGAATTGAAAAAAGAACAAGCACCTGTGAAAGCGAAAATTTCACAGGTGCATTTTGTTAACTGTTGATTACTTCTATGTATTTTTTGAGTTGTTCTTCAGACGGCTTGTAGTCTGTTTTAGAGCAGCAGGGAATATTGGGCTTGCTGCCGTCAGTGCCGTAGAAAGGTGTCAGACGATCATTTTCATATTGCTTGCGGTATTCTTCACTGTGAAAATCAGGAATGTCATACGGTGCGCCACCGTTGAGAATTGAGCGGTGTGCAAGAATTGCAACGCTTGACAAGGTAACGGCTGAATAAATATCATAGGGATGCTCTGGCTGTCTGTTTTCTTTTATGCAGTCAATGAACATTCTTGAAACAAGATAGTCACCGCCGCCGTGACCGCTGTTTTCAATCAGCTCCTCATCCTTATCGTTCCAATTAGGTTCGTAGTGGTTAACCTCTTTCATTCCCCCAGGAACAGACCACGCGTTGTAGCGAAGCATAACGCTCTGACCGATACCGGGTATGTTGTGAATCTGTCCGTTTTTGCCGCAGATTCGGTATGCATTGTGATGCGCACCGAAACCGGCACAGCCTGTTACTCTGAACACAGATTCGTCGTCGTTGAGCATTGTCACAATAGCGGCGGAATCGCCAACCTGTCTTGCACTTGCCACTTCTTTTATTGGTGAAAAAACGGGGAGGGCGCTCACTCTTTTTGGAGTTGCACCTGTAATCCACATCAAAGGTGCAAGGGAATGTGTGATGTAATATGTGCGTGGAAGATGGTTTCTCCAATGCTCGGGGAAATAAATATATTCTTTAATAAAATCAGTTTCAGTGGGTGAAACAGGGTGGTTGTATTCACCTTCACCGTAAAGAACCTTGCCGAGAGTTCCTCCGTCACAAACCTTTTTCATTTCACGGTTGAATTTCATTTGCGGATAGTTTTCTGCAAGCATAAAAATTGATTTGCTTTTTTCATAAGCGCGCAAAAGCTCAACACCTTCAGCCATAGTTCCGTTAGAAATACATTCGCACAAGACATGAATGTTTCTTTCAAAGCATTTGATTGCATATGGGGCATGCTCGTGAAAATAGTTTGCTATAATCACTGCATCAAGATCCTGCTCAATAAATTCATCAAAGCTTTCAAAAACAGGAATATCCAACCCGAGCTTTTCAAGCCCTTTAATAGCTCTTTCTTTGTTAAAATCACAAAGTGCCGTAATTTCACAGCCGTCGAGAAGCATCATATTTTTTCCGATGTCTGTGCCACGGCTTGCACCGAAAATACCTATTTTGAAATTCTTCATTTAATCACTTCCTTGCATTATAGTGTCAGTTTAACACAGCTAAGGTTCAAACTCAATAGTTTAGAATTGTTTTTTGAGTTGTTGTGTGTTATAATCTTTGAGTAATTTTGTAAAAAGTGAGCGTAAGTATGAAAAAATCAAATGCAATTGCACTTCTGCCAATGGGAGTGTTTACAGTTTTTTACCTGTCGTTGGGAATTATTTTTGAATACGTTATGAAAATCCCCATGGGCTTTTATAATGTGCCCGTTGTTGTTGCCTTTTTGGTGGCTTTGTTTGTTGCTGTGCTTCAGACAAAGGGTGTGTCCCTTGACAAAAAGTTTGAAATCATGGGTCAGGGTATAGGTGACAAAAACATCATCACAATGCTTGTAATCTTTTTGCTTGCAGGTATTTTTGTGGGTGTAGTGGGTAGAGGGTCTGCCGAAAGTGTAGCTTATTTTATGCTTTCCGTCACTCCGCCAAGGTTTGCTCTTGTGGTTTTGTTTATAGTAAGCTGCTTCGTCTCAACGGCTATGGGCACGTCGGTCGGCACAATCACCCTCATCACTCCGATTGCCGTTGCAATCTCCGCGGGGTCAGGCTTTTCGTTGCCCCTTTGCGTGAGCACTGTTGTGGGAGGTGCAATGTTTGGTGACAACCTGTCATTTATTTCCGACACAACCATTGCCGCCTGCAACGGTCAGGGCTGCGCGATGAAAGACAAATTCCGCACAAATTTTGCTGTTGTTATGCCTGCGGCAGTTATCACAATCGGAATAATTCTTGCTCTTTCATTCCGCAGTGAAATTGTCGATGCAATCAGCAAGGAATACGATATGATTCAGATTATTCCTTATGTTCTTGTACTCATCAGCGGAATTGTCGGTATCAATGTGTTTGCTACTCTTTTAATCGGTATTTTGTCCGGCAGCATTATTATGCTTTCAACCGGTGCTGTGAACTTCTCCACGCTTTTGTCATCAATGGGGCAGGGGGCAAGCGGAATGTTTGAAACCTCAATGGTTGCCGTGCTTGTTGCGGCACTGTGTGCTCTCATCAAACGAAACGGAGGGTTCGACGCTCTTCTTTCCGGTTTCCGCAAGGTGTTCAAGGGCAGAAAAGGCGGTCAGCTCGGTATGGGCCTTCTTGTTGGTGTGATGGATATTGCCACAGCCAACAATACTGTCGCAATTGTTATGGCAAATCCTATTGCCAAAGAAATGTCCAAAGATTTTGATATTTCAAACAAAAAAGCGGCTTCAATTCTTGACACTTTTTCCTGCATATTCCAGGGATTTTTGCCTTACGGTGCACAGATACTGGTTGCTCTTTCTGCTGTGAATACCCTCGGATATCAGCTTTCTGCATTTGATGTTATTGCAAACCTTTATTATCCTATGATACTTTTGCTCAGCTGCCTTCTGTTTATTTTTGTTATTCCTGAAAAAAAGAAGAAATTTATATAAATTTCACAAAAAACTATTGCGCTTGTGTGGAATTTGGTATATAATGCTGTTAAACTCATACAAGGAGGAAACACTATGCCAACATTACACATTATGAAACACGCAACCAAACGTCAAAATCTTTTCTTGCGCGTTGCAATGGGTCATTTTGCCACCAACAACCGCCACAGCAATTATTATATTGATGTTGTAACTCAGAAATCCCGTATGTCTGAGGCAAGGGCTGTTGCGGAGGAATTGTGCTCATATTATTATGCTGACACAGTGGTTGATACAATTCTTTGTCTTGACGGCACAGAGGTTATCGGCGCCTGCCTTGCGGACAGTCTTTCAAAAGCAGATTTTGTTAATATGAATGCCCACAAGTCAATTTATGTTGTTACTCCCGAAATCATCGGCGGCGGACAGTTTATTTTCCGTGATAACATCGTTCCTATGATTGCCGGTAAGAATGTTATGATTTTAGGCGTTTCAATTTCATCGGGTAAAACTGCCGAGGCTGCTATTGACGCTGTTAAATATTACGGCGGCACCGTTACCGGCGTTTCCGCAATTTTCTCAACAGAAGAAGAATGCGGAGGCTTCCCTGTTCGCTCTGTATTCAACCCCAACGACCTTGAGGAGTATCAATCATACCCGTCACACGAGTGTCCGTTGTGCAAAGCCGGTGTAAAGCTTGACGCTCTCATTAACAGCCACGGATTTTCCAAGCTTTAAAAAATAAGCCGCTCTCCCTGAGCGGTTTTTCTTTGAATAATCCGGTTGAAAAAAGCGTTATTTGAGTTATAATAAAAATGTAAATTTTACTTTGGAGGTTATTATGAGAAACATCAAAGTTATAAATTCTGAATGGTTATTTTCCAAAGAGGCAAAATCTGCTCCTGTGAGCCTTCCCGCAGATTGGGAAAAGCTCAACCTTCCATACACATGGAACGGCAAGGACGGTCAGGACGGCGGCAACGACTATTACAGAGGAATATGTTGGTTTGCTAAAGAAATCAAAGCTTCAGACCTCCCCGAGGGCGAAGAGGTTTACTTCCAGTTTGACGGTGTAAACTCATCCTGCGAGGTTTATTTCAACGGCAAAAAGCTTGCCGAACATCACGGCGGTTATTCAACCTTCAGAGTTAAGGCTGAAGATATCAAGGATAACAACATCCTTGCTCTTGCAGTTGACAACAGACCCAATGACAAAGTGTATCCTCAGAATGCTGACTTCACCTTCTACGGCGGTATTTACCGTGACGTAAGCGTTATCGGTGTTCCCAAAAATCATTTTGACCTTGATTATTACGGAGCCCCCGGTATTATGGTAACTCCCGAAATTAAAGGTGCAGATGCAGAGATTGAAATCAAAACCTTTATCAAGGATGACGATAACTGCAAGGTTAAGTATGAAATCCTTGCTGACGGTGAGGTTGTTGCCTCCTGTGAAGAAGATGGTGACGATGAAGCAAAGCTCACCATCGAAAATGTTCACCTTTGGGACGGTCTTTGTGACCCTTATCTCTACACAGCTAAGGCATATCTCATTGAAAACGGTGAGGTTATTGATGAAATTTCAACCCGTTTCGGTTGCCGCAGCTTCAGAATCGACCCTGAAAGAGGCTTTATCCTCAACGGCCGTGAATATCCTTTGCGCGGTGTTTCCCGCCATCAGGACAGACCCGACATCGGCAACGCTCTTCTTCCCGAGCATCATAAGGAAGACCTTGATTTGATTGTTGAAATGGGTGCCAACACAATCCGTCTTGCTCACTATCAGCATTCTCAGGTTTTTTATGATTATTGCGATGAAGCAGGTCTTGTTCTCTGGGCAGAAATTCCTTATATTTCTCGCCACATGTCAAACGGCTATGATAACACAATCAGCCAGATGAAAGAGCTCATCAGCCAGAATTACAACCACCCGTCAATTGTTGTATGGGGTCTTTCCAATGAAATCACAATTGCAGGTGCGGCTGACCCCGACCTTGTAAGAAACCATAAAAAGCTCAACGAGCTTTGTCACAAAATGGACAAAACCCGTCTGACAACAGTTGCTGCTGTTTCAATGTGCTCAATTGATGCTGAATATGCTCACATCAGTGATGTGCTTTCCTACAACCATTATTTCGGTTGGTACGGAGGCTCAACAGAGATGAACGGCCCCTGGTTTGATGATTTCCATAAGAAATATCCCAACAAGCCAATCGGTCTTAGTGAATACGGCTGTGAAGCTCTCAATTGGCATACATCCAACCCCACACAGGGTGACTATACCGAAGAATATCAGGCATATTACCACGAAGAACTCATCAAGCAGATTGCTGAAAGACCTTATCTCTGGGCAACTCATGTGTGGAATATGTTTGACTTTGCCGCTGATGCCCGTGCTGAGGGCGGCGAAAACGGTATGAACCATAAGGGTCTCATCACCTTTGACCGTAAGTATAAAAAGGATTCATTCTACGCATATCAGGCATGGCTTTCAGACAAGCCTATGCTTCATATCTGCGCAAAGAGATATATCGACAGAGTTGAAGATATAACAAAGGTTACTGTTTACTCAAACTGCAACGAGGTTGAGTTGTTTGCCAACGGTGTCAGTGTCGGCAAGCAGGCAAAGGGCAAATATCCCTTCTTCTATTTTGAGGTTAAAAACGAAGGTGAAACAACTCTCACAGCAAAAGCTGGCGAGCTTGAAGATACTTCAACAATCCGTAAGGTTGATACACCCAATGAAGATTACATCATGAAAGAAGAAGGCGATGTAATCAACTGGTTTGAAATCAACACTCCCGACGGTCGTTTTTCAATCAATGACACAATCGGTGATATTATGTCAACCGCAGGCGGTAAGCTTGCATTTGTTAAGATTGCTCTCAAAATCAAAAAGTCATTCGGCGCCAAAAAAGAGGGCGGAGAAAAAGAAAAGGCTGATGTTGCCGGCTTTGATGTTTCAGGCATCAAAATCAGCAGAGATATGATCAAGAGTGTTTACGGCATGGCAAAGGGCTTCACTGTAAAACGTGTTTTCTCAATGCTTGGCGGTAAGTTCTCCAAAGAGCAGATTCTTGAAATCAACGCCATTCTCAATAAGGTTAAAAAACCTAAGAAATAAAATCAAGGCACTCTCCGTTTGGAGAGTGCCTCATTTTTGCTTTAATATTTTCTGCTGAGCTTACTTTCAGCTTCTTCACGTGTGATTTTACCTGTGTTGCAATCTGCCATAATCTGAACATCCTTGTCATTGAGCTTGTAGAAGTTCCAGATTAAGTATGCAATAAAGCAACCGATTGCGGGCACCATAACATAGCTGAACCACAGCACATCAAGTGCGTGCTCGCTCTGAACAATGCCGAGAGTCTGCAATTCTTCAAAGCTCTGAACCTCAACGGTAATCCAGCCTGTGGATTTGAGACCAAGCAGGAACATTCCCATTGCGCCCGAAACGGCGGCTGTGAGCTTAACCATAAATGTCTGAATTGCAAATGTGATTCCCTTTGCTTCGATTCCGGATTTGTATTTGCCGTATTCGGCACAGTCAGGTGTGAAGATAAACATAATAACACCGATGATTGAAAGGGGAATTGAACGAAGAACATAAAGCACAATGTGAAGAATAAGGTTGTTATAACCAACAAGCCACATCACAACGCTGAGCACTACCATAAGCACACAGCTAAGCTTATAGAGCTTCATTTTGTCAATTTTCTTGAGCATTCCGGGCACAAGGAGTGAAAAAACAAGTGAAGGAACAGTACCGCAGGCTGAAATAATCAAAGAAATAAGCGTGTCGTTGAAAAGGTAGTATGAAACAAAAAGTGTCAGAGCACCGCTGATGTTTGCTGCTGAATAGAAGAAATAACCGAAATAATAAATGAGAAGATATTTGTTCTTGAAAAGGTAGCTGAACATTCTTCTGATTGTAAAAGCTTCCTCTTCTTCGGGCACGTGGCGTTCCTGCAGCTTTCTGTTGACGGGGAGCATTGTGAAAAATGCAAACAAAGCAGTTGCTGCGGCAACAATAGTGTAGCTTGCACCAACATGTTCACTCACAAGCACTGTGCCTGCAACGGTGATGAATGCAATGCCGACACCTGCCCAGATGCTTTTGTACGAAAGCATTGTGTTTCGTTCTTCAATGTTTCGTGTCATTGCGGTAATTGCACCGTAAATGGGAACATCACAAAGAGTATAAGCTGTGTCCCAGATGATGTAACCAACAGCAAACCACAAAAGCTTCAGGGTTTCTCCCGAGCTTGCAGGTATGCAGAAAAGAAGCAGAGTTGTCAACGGAATCAATACAGTTGAAATTTTAATCCACGGAAGATATTTCTTTCCGCTTCTGAATTTAACCGAGTCAAAAATTACGCCGAAAAGTGCATCGTTGACAGCATCCCAGATTTTAACACCAAGCATAACGGCAGCTGATTTAACGGGATTGATGCCAAGGAACATCAGATAAGTTGTCAGATAATTTGCGAGCAAAAAATAAATTGCATTCTGACCTGCAAAATAGAGATAGTAGCTTTTCCTTTCTCCGGAGTTTGTTTCCCAACCCGCGGGAGTGGTTTTTAGTTTTTCTATTAGCTTCATAAACACCCACCATTCATATTTTATATTAAAATTATATAATCTTAACTATGGCCTGTCAATTAGCATATTAAACAATACATTACGCTGTTTTATATTAGAATAAACATCTCCTGCCGTGCATATCTATTACTGATAAGTTGGGAGGGGATTTTTTGCGTGATGCAGTAGATATCCGTGCTGTGGAATTAGGAACCTACATAGTCAAAAACAGTGCAACTGTCCGTGCCGCCGCCAAGGCATTCGGGGTTTCAAAGTCAACCGTACACATTGATGTTACAAAGCGGCTTTGCAGCGTTGACCCCACTCTTTATGAAAAGGTGAAGCTTGTTCTTGCCGAAAACAAAGCCCAGCGCCATATCAGGGGCGGACTTGCAACAAAACAAAAGTATAAAAATGTGTCTGATACATAAAATATAAGGGGGTGTTTTTATGTGTGGAATAGCAGGTCAGGTGTCTTTTTCCCAAGACCTTTTAAATCTCAAACCTTATTTTTACAATATGTCCCAAAAGCTCAGAAACCGCGGCCCCGACCAACACGGAGAGTTCTTCTCTCACGAGGCAGTGCTTGTTCACAGGCGACTTAGTGTGATTGACCCCGAAAAGGGTATTCAGCCGATGGAATACGAACTCGGGGACGAAAAATACACAATTGTCTACAACGGCGAGCTATATAACACCGATGAAATCCGTGCCGAGCTCAGCGCAAGGGGAGTGCAGTTTTTTGGTCATTCCGATACAGAGGTTGTGCTCAAGGCCTTTGCTCATTTCGGTGAATATGCCGTCAACAAATTCAACGGGATTTTTGCCTTTGCCTTGTGGCAGGAAAAGAAAAAACAGTTGTTTTTTGCCCGCGACAGAATGGGCGTGAAGCCGCTTTTTTATTCTGTTGTGAACGGAAGCTTTGTTTTTGCTTCCGAAATCAAATCTTTGCTTGAGCACTGCGATATAAATGCCGAAATGGACATGAACTCACTTTGTGAAATTATGCTCATCGGTCCCGGCAGAACCCCCGGCAACGGAGTGTTCCGGGGAATCGAAGAAATCCGTCCTGCCCATTGCGGAACATTTGACAAAGACGGTCTTAGGATCCGCCCTTATTGGCAGCTTATAAGCCGTGAGCACACCGATAATTTTGAACAAACGGCAGAAAGGGTACGCTTTCTCGTCACCGATTCAATTAAGCGTCAGCTTGTGTCAGATGTTCCCGTGTGCACCTTTTTGTCAGGCGGACTTGATTCAAGTCTGATAACCTCGGTTGCCAATTCCGTTTTCAAAGGTAGGGGAGAAGTGCTCAAAACCTTTTCCGTTGACTACATTGATAACGAAAAATATTTTAAATCAAGCAAATTCCAGCCAAACAGCGACCCTCATTTTATCGGTGTGATGAGTGACTATCTCGGCTGTGAACACAATTGGGTGTATATTGATACACCCGAGCTTGTAAATGCTCTTTATACAGCCGTGGATGCCCGCGATTTGCCGGGAATGGCAGATGTTGATGCGTCAATGCTTCTTTTGTGCAAGGCAATCAGAGAAAAGGGCACTGTCGCTCTTTCGGGTGAATGTGCCGATGAAATCTTCGGTGGATATCCATGGTACCGTGACAAAGAAATCCGCGAAACCGACGGCTTCCCGTGGGCACAATCAACGGCTTACAGATTTTCGTTCCTCAAAGACGAATTTGCGGCTGAAATCAATCCCGAGGAATATGTTTATTCACGCTACAAAAAGACTGTTGATTATACCGACAAATGCTTCTTGAAAGACAAAACGGATATCCGTATGGCAGAGATGCTTCACTTAAATCTCGATTGGTTTATGCAGACTCTCCTTGACCGTAAGGACAGAATGAGTATGTATTCTTCCCTTGAGGTGCGTGTGCCTTTCTGCGATTACAGAATTGTGGAATATCTTTACAGCGTGCCGTGGGAATACAAGGATTATCAGAATTACGAAAAAGGTCTTCTTCGCTACGCAATGCGGGGCATTCTTCCTGATGAAGTTTTGTGGCGCAAGAAAAGCCCTTACCCCAAAACCCATAATCCGAATTATCTCAAAGCCGTCAGCAATATTCTCACCGAAATTATCAACGATTCTTCATCGCCAATTCTAAATTTTGTCAAAAAAGAAAAGCTTGAAGAATTGTTGCAGGCAAATAACCCTCAGCCCTGGTACGGTCAGCTTATGACCACTCCGCAAACGATAGCATATTTCATTCAGTTTAACTACTGGCTTCAAAAATACAATGTATATTTCAAATAACAAAACCCCGAGCTTGCACTCGGGGTAAGTTTATACCATTTCTCCAACACAAAAATCGCCGTCAACTGCGGTGATTTTTATTTTTTTAATTTCGTTGCAGGGGATTTCTCCTTTTACCTTAACAGGGGTGTAATTCTCCGTGTAGCCCTCGGTAAATCCGTCCTGAGTTCTTGTTTCAAAAAGAACGTTAACCTCCTTGCCGATTTGTGACAAGAGATAGTCGTTTCTGATTTTGTTCGTTCTCTTAATCATCTCACGGCTGCGGTTTTCTTTAACGCTTTTTTCAAGCTGCTTCATTTTAGCAGCTCTTGTTCCCTCGCGTGGTGAATAGGGGAACACGTGTACCTTTTCGAAGCCGACTTTTTCTGCGAATCGGGCAGACTCTTCAAAATCTTCTTCACTTTCGTCAGGGAAACCTACCATAATATCCGTAGTAAGTGATGTGTTCTTGAATGCCTTGCGCAGCTTCTCACAGAGCTCAAAGTATTCCTCGGCGGTGTAGTGTCTGTTCATGGTTTTCAGCGTTTTGTTGCAACCGCTCTGAAGTGAAATATGAAACTGAGGGCAGAAGGATTTCACCTTTGCAAGCCTTTCAATCACTTCGTCTGTAATATGGTCAGGCTCAAGGGAGCCAAGACGAATGCGCCTGAAGCCGATTTTATCTGCAAGCTCCACCACATCGCACATACTGTCGCCGGTGTCCTTACCGTAGGATGAAAGATTGATGCCCACAAGCACAACCTCGCAGAAGCCTTTTTCAATAAGAGACTCGAATTCTTCCTTCAAATCATCAAGGCTTTTTGAGCGTACGCGGCCTCTTGAATATGGGATAATGCAGTAGGAGCAGAATCTGTCACAGCCGTCTTCGATTTTAACAATCGCTCTTGTTCTTCCCTCAAAATTTTGAATTTTGCAGGGCACAAAGCCGTCACCTGTTTTGTGGATGTCGATGTTGATCACTCTCTCACAATGAGCAAGGTAATCCTTGATCATATCAAAAAGCAGGTGGTTGTTTTTGTTGCCCAGAACAATGTCTGCTGCAGTTAATTTCTCTGCATCTTCAGGAAAAGCCTGAGGCATACAGCCCGTAAGCGCAACAATGCTTTGGGGGTGGGAGCGCTTAAATCGGCGCACGGTCTGCCTTGTTTTGCGGTCACTTTCACCGGTAACGGTGCAGGAATTCACAACATAAACATCAGCTTCTTCATTGTGGTTCACAACGGTGAAGCCTTTATTTTCAGCCATTTCACTCAGCCAGTTTGTTTCATACTGGTTAACCTTACAGCCAAGGGTATAAAACGCAATTTTCATTGGTATCTCCGAATCAGTAGGTAATAGTGTAATCCTTTTCAAATGTGAAGGCAATAACTCCCGTATGAGTGCCGAAAAGGTTAACGGTCATATTAAGAAGCAG
>JBGVFJ010000055.1:0-6023 GCA_045121005.1 Acutalibacteraceae bacterium | reverse complement strand
TGATGAAGAAGCAGACAGAATACTTCACGATTATGCACGTTTGCAACCTTTGTTTGAAGAAAAAGAGCAGGTTCTGTATGAGGGTGATATACTCAATGTCGGCACTGCGAAGTTCACTGTTCTGTATTCTTTTGATTCCGCATTTGCCGGCTGTAATGATTCTTCTCTTGTTTTCCGTATGGAGCTCGCCGGCAAAAGCGTGATGTTCACCGGTGACAGCGGTGTCAGAGCTGGACAGAAAATTCTGACAAATTGGGGAAACTCCGATATGCTGAAAAGTGATATCTGCAAAATGGCTCACCACGGACAAGGCGGCTGCGACAGGGATTTCTACGAGGCGGTTTCTCCGGAAATCTGTCTCTGGCTGACGCCTTCATGGGTATGGGACAACAGAAACGGTAACCTTCAAACATTGGAGGTTCGTGCATGGATGGACGAACTCGGTGTTCAAAAGAATTATGTTGCAAAAGACGGTTCTCAGCTGATTCTGTTGTAATTATGCTGTAACAAATAAAAATCAAAATAAAAGCAAACAAGCCCGTTGACTCATTGTCAGTGGGCTTGTTTGCTTTTATTCGGTTATCATACATTCGGTAACTTTTCCGTCAGGCATAATTCTGACAGTTTTGATTTCCTGCGGTTTCCAGCTCATTGAGAATTTTGTGTTAAGAGCGGTGAAATCAACCGTAGCATCGGTTGCGGTGCCGTTTGTTTCAACAATACGCATGATGATACCGTTGCCGTTTTCTGCAGACTTGATTGAAGTGACAACAATATTTTCTTTATCAACGTCAAGTGCAGAATAAATCTGAGGTAGATTTCCGCCGTGGTGTGTTTCCTGATGTGTCTGAAGCGGATTGTTAAGAACTTCCGATGCTTTGAATAGTTCGGAATTGACCTTCTGAATATGAGGAACGATTTCATAGGTAAATTCCTGCTCGCCCTTATCAAGAAATTCCATTTCACTGTCACGCATATGCTGACCGAAGTGGTCAAGGTATGCACAGCTTCGTGCAATCATCATACGCAGATCATTACCGATTGAACAGAAACTGTATTTGCCTGTGTTCAGAAGTCCGAGACCCTTACCAGTTTCATCGCATATATCGCACCATGCGTGTGAAGGCTCTTCCTGACCGTTTGCATCCTTTTCAATAAAGCCATAAGGCATGGAATATGTGACGGTTGAATTGTTTACATCCGCTTTGAACGAAAGCTTGACGGATTTATACTGCTCATCAAGATCAAGAACTGTTCTGACTGTAAGCTTATCGCTATCGTCATAAAGCGAGTAGTATCTTGTCAGTACGGAATTGCCGTATTTTACAACGGATTTGACGGTTACCCTGACAGGACCGTTTTCAACAATCTCAAGAGTACCTTCGCCAAACTGACCTATATCAATATTATAATCAAAAACTCTGTGTCCCCATGTATCGTTGGCAAAATCGTCGCAAACAACTGCTCTGCCAAGCAGACCTTCGGCAAATTCGGTGTTGCTTTCTTTTAATATACAAGAAGAAACTGCACCTGTTTCTTTATCAAAAACAAATCTGACCTTACTGTTTTCAAGGCTGTTTTCTGTTGCAGTAAGATGTGACTCGAAGGATTTTTCATCGTTGTTTTCTTTGTGATAAAGATAATATACAGCGTAACCGTAAGCAGGAACATCTGCTTCAAAAATGCACTTGTAAAGATGCTCACCGTCGGTATATGAAGCACGCACAAGCTGGAACGGGACTTCATTACCCTTTGAATCAAGAACCTTTGAAATGTACTGCGAACCGAACTGCGCAATAGATTTAACAGCAAAAGAATGAGGGTTAAACACAACCATTGGTGAGCCTTCGCCCTCTTTATACCACATTCTGCCTCTCATTTCAGAATCGTCAGCGTCAAGAAAATCGGTAGTCTTGATTCTCCAAGTTATACGCTGTGCAGCAAAGGTGTTTACATCAAGAGCTGTTTCACGAGCGTAACCGTAAGAATTTTCTGCATCAAAATATGCTTCTTTTACTGAACAGCCAGCAAGGATATCGTGGAACTGATTGAACATAACCCGTTCCCATGCGGCTTCAATCTGCTTGTTATGCAAAGCAGAACCCGTCATTATATTAGCAAGAACATCCAGTTTTTCAGCCGTTACAAGCTCTGTTTCTGCCCTGCGGTTGATGTTTTTAATTCTGCTGTTTGCGCTGTAGCAACCGCTTGCGTGGTGCTGCAAATCCTCGTTTACAAGCGGCATTTCAGTGCCCTGTGCTTCTTCAAAATAAGTATCGGGGGTGGAATATTTGAAATCACCGTTACAGATAAGCTTTTCAGTGTTTTTAAGGTGCTCCTTTGAAGGTCCGCCACCGTGATTACCGACACCGAAAAGCACCATCATCGGCTGATTTTTGTTGTAATAGTGGTCAACAAGGCGCTGCTCGTGAACATCTCCGCCGTATCCGTCAGGAACACGGAAAGCATTGATAACACTTCCGTCAGGGCTTTGCCAATAATGCAGATCATCAAACGGAAGATTAGGTTTTTCTGTACGGTTGTCAGGTCGCTGATAAATGTAATTGTCTATTCCTGATTTTTTCAGCAGCTGAGGTAACATACCGTTATGTCCGAATGAGTCAACATTGTATCCCGTTTTTACGATGAATCCGAAATTCTCTTTGAAAAACTTTTGTGAATAGAGCATGTGACGGCAGAATGCCTCACCCGACGGAATGTTGCAATCGGGTTGCACCCACATACCGCCAACAATTGCCCATCTGCCTTCTTTTACTCTTTGCTTTATTTCTTCGAACATTTCAGGCTCGTTGAGTTTTATCCATTTATAGTAGCTTGCACATGCACTTGTGAATGTGTAATCGGGAAATTCGTTCATTCTGTCAAGTGCGGAGCGAAAAGTGGATTTAACAAGCGACAGTCCTTCAGGGACACGCCATTGCCAGACGGGGTCAAGGTGAGCGTTTGCAATGAGGTGGAACTTTTTCTTCATCTTTCAATCTCCTTTTTATGAATTTATTATTATTTTGAGAAAAAATGTTTTTCAAGAGATGCACACAGATAGTGATAAACAGGCAAGTGATATTCCTGCACTTCATAAGTTTCGCAGCTCGGAACATTTATTGTAACATCGCACAGCTCCATCAATTTGCTTGGCTTTTCACCTGTCAAAGCAACGGTCTTTACGCCAAGTGATTTTGCAACGGTCAGGGCATTGATTATATTTGCAGAATTCCCTGAAGTTGAAATACCTATAACAAGATCATTTTTGCATGCGTATCCATATACAAGCTGTGCATACATCATCTCAGGATCTGCATCATTAACATAAGCGGAGAGCACGGATATCTGGCTTGGTAAAGATATTGCCGGTAAAGCTCCTTGCAAACCTTTGCGGAGTTCTTCCGGTATGCGTTCATCGGAAACAGGTCGCTTCAAATGAAAACCTTTCATGAGTTCGCCTACAATATGTTCACAATCTGCCGCACTGCCCCCGTTGCCGCATATAAGTATCTTTCCGCCTTGTTCGTATGTTTTTATCATAAGTTCAAGAGTATTTTTAATTTTACTCTCGCAGGACTTAAGAGCAGGATAGCGTACCATTAGCTTTTCCATTCATATTTCTCCTTTTATTCCGCAAACCGCTACACACAAAGCAGCAACATCTCCAAGTGATTCACCAAGCTCTGCAGGAACTATTTTGCAAACATTGCGCGATTGAGGAAGAGTTTCTTTTGCAATAACCTTTTCCATTTCTGCTCGTAATAATTCTTCGCTGCGTTGAAATATGCTTCCAAGAATTATCTTTTCGGGGTTGAGTATATCAATCAGCACTGAAAGACCTCGACCTAACATATGTGCACACTGCTTGTATACTTCCAATGCACTTTCATCGCCTAATATAGCGATATCAGCGATAGATTTGGCTGTTATTTCATCACCCGAAAAACTTACAGGATGGCCCATTTGTTGGTTTTCTTTTGCAATGGTTTTTCCTATTTGAGCTATACCACCGCCGGAACAGAATCCTTCAAATGAACCTGCTTTTCCGTAACCGACCGGTCCATAATCAGAAAGCCTTATATGACCTACTTCGCCTGCCATATCACAAGCACCGGTGTACAGTTTGCCATTCAAGATGAGTCCCGCACCAAGACCCGTGCCAAAAGTAAGAAATATCATATTCTGTGTCCCTCTTCCTGCTCCGAATTTCCATTCTGCAAGACTGCATGCATCTGCATCATTTCTTAAAAAGACAGGAACATTGAATTCGTTTTTTAGCACATCTACTATTTTAATATTATCCCATCCGGGAAGATTAGGCGGTGATTTTATTATTCCGTTTTTAGAGTCCAACGGGCCTCCGCAACTTATACCTATAGCATCACATTTGCCCATTGTTTTTGCAATTTTGATTATCTTATCAATAGTGTTTTTGCAATCCTTTGTTGGGATTTTTTCCTTTTGTATAACTTCACCCGCATCATTGCCCGAAACCACTGCGCATTTGGTTCCGCCAATGTCGATACCAATAAATTTAATAACTGACACCTCCTGTCTAATACGTTCCATTGATTATGATTTTATTATACTTTGCATGTCAGAATCCTGCATTGCCTTTTTTTGCCTTTGTATTGATTTTTATTATCAGACAAGTTAAAATAGAGCAAAAGGAAGTGGGCTTATGCAGAAATATACAAAGAGCAGATTTATAGAAAACGGCTACCTCAGTGCAACCAAAAAGCAAGAAAACACTTTTATAGAAACGCATTTTCACGATTTTTATGAGCTGGAGTTTATTGTTTCGGGCAACGGTACATATACGGTTGACGGAACCGAATATGAAATAGAACCGGGCAATTTGTTTTTCTTGACTCCGCTTGACTTTCACTATGTGGATATCAAGGATGCCGAACTTTATAATGTTATGTTCTCGGGCGATATCTGCAATCAGACTTTTCTGCAGAGCCTCACAAAAAACTCGCCGGTGTTTCTGAAAGTAAGCGGAGAAACCAAACTTTGCTTTGAAGTTTTGCTTAACGAACTCTGCAACAATATAAATGATAAGGATTTTTCCGAAATGTTGCTCAACGCCATTATTGCAAAACTTAAAAAGGAAACTTCAGATGACGAACCAATCAGGGAACTTTCCGCAATAAACAAAGCGGAGTTATATGTTCTCAACAATTTCAGAAATGAGCTTAAACTTGAAGATGTTGCCAACGAGGTTGCACTTGCACCCACATATTTTTCACGGCTATTCAAGGCAGAAAAAGGAATAAACTTCAAAGTTTATCTGAACAATATGCGCTTTGAATATGCAAAAAAACTGCTTGAGCACACAGACATGACCGTGCTGCAGATATGCACGGAATGCGGATTCAACGACTATCCGAATTTCATAAGACGTTTTAAACAACACACAGGATATTACCCTGTTCAATACAGAGAGTTGTTTGGATAAAACTAATATATAATTGAATATTATAAACCTTTTAAAAACGAAAAAGAGCAAAAACCGATTTGGTAACTTAAATAATGCAATTTTTACAATCTTCAAAGTGCAGTCTAAACCGATAAAAATCACATATTTTCCGTTCAATTTTTCTTAAACGACAATACATAATAAAAACTAAATCCATTCGACAAAAGTTAATTCTTAACGGTTTAGAGCGATAAGAATTAACTAAAAACACCGTGTCTTGATAAAATAAAACTTTTTTGCCTTCCCGATTTTTGGGAGGGCATTTTTTGATACCTAAAAAATTGTGACGGCAATTCTGCCGTCGTCCTACAGATAACACGGAATAATTAGTGTAATTGTGACGGCACTTTTGCCGTCACAAAAAATTTTAAAAAACTTTTCGGAAAAGATGCCGAATTTGGCATCTCCCAGTGCAAACATAATGAGAGGACTTTTTGAATTCTTTGTAAACATTTCGGAATTTGGGCGTACAAATAGCTTCTCCCAGTGGGAATAAGTGATGGGTGTTTTAAATTTTTTCAGAAAACACCCTACAAAT
>JBGVFJ010000054.1:0-52237 GCA_045121005.1 Acutalibacteraceae bacterium | reverse complement strand
TTTGTTTCTGAAATAAATAAGCAAATCAAGAGTGACCATAAACAGATTTAAAAGGTAAAAAAACAAAACATACCATTTTTGAGAAATTTCAGCCATAAAAACGGGGTTGATAAATTTGGATGTAATCCCCGCTATATAGCCGAAAATAATCAGGCACAAAAAGCCGACACTTTTGCCTTTTGCCGTGCGTGCCTTGTAAGATTTGATAACATTCAGCGGCCATGAAACGCCAAAGCTGATAATCATAATTACTTCTAAAATCTCGGGCATAAAATCACCTTTTTGAAACGGATTTAAACAAAACGGAGTCGAATTTTGTTAAGCATTTTCTGAATAATAATGAAAGAACGACGCTAACAGCAACACATAAAATAAAGTATATATAAATATTGAAATCACATATTCCGATTTCCTTAAAAACAATCATCGGGATTCGTTGGAGAATATATATTTCAAATAAATATCTGCCGCTGTTTATGAGAAGTTTGTTTGAAACAGTGAATTTGGTGAGCAGAATGGCTATGATCAAACAGAAAAACGGAGCCATAATAGTGCGTTTAAGCAAAGCACCAATCAAGGTTGCGGGCAATATATATATAAACGCAAAAATCAGAAAAGAAAAAGCTAAACTTATCCACCAAACAGAGTTGTTTTTGGTGATGAATTTGAAAAGGTGATGCTTGTATACAGAAAGCCACATTCCGAATATATAGCATAACAATGTATCATACCACCAACTGAATCTGGTGAAATGAAAAACAACGATGAGAACAAGTGAAAAAATGGTGGTAAGAATCAAAGCAGATTTAGTGTTGCTTTTGATTATCGAAAAAGCCAGCCAGGTGATCAAATACATTGCAAGGATAACAAAAACATACCAGTTACTGTTGCCGAGCCCCTCCCAACCGATGAGTCCAAGCAAAATATCTTTTGCAGACATATCTTTTGCAATCAAAATGTTTATTACAATATAAAGGCAAACGGCTAAATCAAAGTGGAGCAGTGTTTTTAAAATTCTGTTTTTAGGAAAGGTTTTAACATATTCATTGCCACGTTTGTTGATCGCTTCGCAGACACCGTATCCCGAGTAAAAGAAAAAACAGGCAACGATAAGTTGTCCGAGCAAACCGCTGATTGTAAATCCCAGAGTGTCGATGTAAGAATCGGTTGCAACATACTCCGAAAAATGACTAAGAAAAACAAGCCAAATAAAAAAGCCTTTTATCGAATCAGTAACATCTCTTGAGAGACTTTTTTCAGCGCAAAAGCCTTTGCCTGAGAAGCTGATTTTATAAAAAGGAAACAGAAAAAGGAGAATATAAAATATCAGCATAAAATCACCGCCTAAATCATAAAACTATATGGCACTGCCTTTCCGGATGGAATTATATCACACAATTTTAAGGTTTTCAATGATTGAGCATTGTTAAGCTGATTCCCGAAGCAAATCGCTATTGAAAAAAATCTCACAATATGGTATCATTCTTTTGTTGATTTTTGGGGTGACAATATGTTGAAAGCTTATTTTGAAATGTTTGAGAGGGACAGAGAATTTTCAACCCGACAGACAAAAGAGGATTTTTGGCGCAGTGCCTGCATAGATATTATTATCTGGGCAATAATTGCTTTGCTTGCAATTATTTTCAGCGATATGCTGATTTTCTGGGGCGGGGTAGCAACACTTTATTTGTTGGCAACCTTTTCGGCCCGCCTTGCACTGTGGTTTCGAAGAATGCATGACACGGGAATAAAGGGAACCTTTTCTCTTGTTATTCTCATTCCTGTGTTGGGTGTGGTTGCATTGTTATTTATTTTTATGTCCGATTCCCAGCCCAAAGACAATGCTTACGGTGAATATATCAAACCGACGAAGGAAAAGAAAAAATAATCCGCCCGTAGCACAGTTGGATAGTGCGTCAGACTCCGATTCTGAAGGCCGGGGGTTCGAATCCCTTCGGGCGGGCCAGAAATCGACGAATTTCGATAAGAAGTTCGTCGATTTTACTTTTTGCTTCTTCACTTTTCACTAATCTTTGGGTCTTTTTTGGTGAGGTAAGAAGTAATAGTGAATAGGTGTGGGCGGGACACCTGCACCCGATTGCATATTCAGATTAAGTGTGATATAATCAACTCGGGAAATAAGAATTTGTCGGATAGTCAGATAAAATAAGAATTCTCGCGAAAGGATAAAATTATGTTCAGAAAAAACGTTGCGTTTTTGCTCGCTTTAGCTATGTTGGTCGCCTTGCCGTTGGGCGCATATGCCGAAGAAAGTGTTCCCGAAAAGGAAGGCTATCTGCTTGATTTCAGCACCGAATTTAATGATGAAAATTTAAATACTGAGTATTGGCTGCCACAATATTTACCCCATTGCACTGCCAATACAGAAGGCTCCTCTGCAAGATATAAAATTGAGAACGGTTGTCTGAATCTGTATATCACAAAGGATTCACCCGATTATTTTGGCGGTCAACCTGGTTCAGCAGACCCGGATAACCTTTTATGGATAGCCAACGGTATTCAGACTTGGGAGAAGAATCATCTGCATCCGGGCGGTGCTCAGCAGATGGAAGTAGAGCCTTTTGAAGGATATGCCACGCAGTACGGTTACTTTGAGATACGAATGAAAATGCCCGACACAGGTGGCGGCGGATATGCATCATGGTGGTTTATTGGCGCTCAGGATGATACCGACGGAACAGATTCTGTTCAGAACGGTGAAATTGATGTGTTGGAAACCTTTTTTAAGTCACCCGGGGTATTTGAACCCAAAGTTCACGCCTGGAATGACCCTGATCTCGGTGAATGGGCAAGCAAGGTTGAATTGGAAGGCGAACCGACGGATTATGTGAACGAATTCCACACCTATGCAATGGACTGGAGACCTGAAGGGATAACGTTTTATGTTGACGGAAAAGAAGTGGCACAAACAACAGAATCGCCGCAATACAGAATGTGTATGGTTCTTTCAATGTATATAAATTCGGATTTCAGCGGCTGGGATGAACCTGAAAATGAATATCCCATTGAATGGCTTATTGACTATGTTCGTGTCTATAAAGACAAAAACGGCTATGACGAGAGTAACAGACTTACAAAATTCGAACGCTTTGTAAAAGATATGTGCGACTCGCTTACTGCGTTTTGGAATAGTGTTTTATCTTTTTTAAAAGACCTCTGTCCTCAATGTCATCAGTTATTTGATCGTTTAATAAGTAAAATCCCTGCTTTGTACAGAACAGCAAATTCCGATTTATCGAGTTGTTGCTGTTTTAAGCTGTGAACACAGAAAAAGGACTTTCTTATGAAAGTCCTTTTTAAATTAAATTCACCCACCCGTCAGGATTTTTTATATTTTCGAAGAAAAATTTCCACTAAAAGCAAAACCATAACAAATTCGGAGGAGTATTTCATGAAACAAATTATCACTTCGCTTGTTGTCGCAGTAATGCTGTTTATAGTGCTGTTTAATACAAATGATTTTTTGACAAAAATTATTGTTTTGCCTTTTCTCTTATTTGCTGTTGGTTTGGGGCTTAAGAACATTTTGGTAATGATGAAAAAAGAGAAGCTGGCTGTTAAAGTTAGCAAAGTATATGTGGTTGCATTTCTGATATATTGGTTTGGATTTTTGATATATTGGGACTACATCAGTTTCATTGACGGTAAATATCTTCAAATCCTGTTTTCTGTTCCGCTTTGGCTTGGTGGATTGTATTTTGCATATAAAAGACTTTTTAAAAAGAATAAAAAGAAATAAAATCCAATTTTTAAAGCTTTGCAAAAATCGACAAGTTTAGTCTTGTCGGTTTTTTATTTATGTGTTGAAATTTGTGTTTGTTCGTGATAAAATAAAATGAAATTTTATTTGATTTTTTCTACGGAGGCGAAACAATGAAATATGTAGTGGTTTTATATGACGGAATGGCAGACTATCCCGTTGATGCGCTGGGCGGCAAAACCCCGATGATGGTGGCAAACAAGCCGATTTTTGACCGTCTTGCTTCAAAGGGTGAGGTTGGCCTTGTGCGCACCATCGGTGAAGGTCTCAAGCCCGGCAGTGAAATCGGCAACCTCACCGTTATGGGTTATGACCCCAAAATATATTACACAGGCCGTTCACCTTTGGAGGCAATCAGCATCGGCGTTAAAATGGCTGATGACGATATTGCTCTTCGTTGCAACCTTGTTACTGTTTCTGACGAAGAAAATTATGATGACAAAACAATGGTTGACTATTCTGCAGGTGACATTTCAAGCGAAGAAGCCGCACAGATTATTGAAACCGTTCAGTCTGTTTTTGGTGGCGGTGAGTTTGATTTTTACAGCGGTGTCAGCTATCGCCACTGTCTGATTCACCACAAGGGAACGACAGACCTCGGCACAATGACACCACCTCACGATATTTCTGACAAGGTGGTTGGCCCTTACCTTTCGAAGAGTGAAAATGCCGTTAAGCTCATTGACATAATGAAAAAGAGCTACGACGTGCTCAAGGACCATCCCGTCAACAAGGCCCGCGTTGCCAAGGGCAAGCGCCCTGCAAACTCCGTGTGGTTCTGGGGCGAGGGCACAAAGCCTATGCTCACTCCCTTTGAGGAATTGTACGGTGTTAAGGGTACCGTGATTTCGGCTGTTGATCTGCTCAAGGGTATCGGTCAGGCGGCAGATATGCAGACCCCAGACGTTGAGGGCGCAACAGGCTACATCGATACGAATTTTGAGGGCAAGGCAGAAGCCGCTGTTGCAGCGCTTAAAAAGGACTGCGACTTTGCTTATGTTCACCTTGAAGCTCCCGATGAATGCGGCCACCGCTTTGAACCTGAAAACAAGGTGAAGTCAATCGAGTTTATTGATACACGAGTTCTTCCCATTATTCTCAAGGGTCTTGAAGAAATCGGTGAGGATTACAAAATTATGATTCTTCCCGACCATCCCACACCCCTGAGCACCAAAACCCACGCTTCTGACCCTGTGCCTTATATGATTTATCAAAAATCAAAAGAAAAGGACAGCGGTGTTGCTTCAATCAATGAAGACTCAGCAAAAGCAACAGGCGTTTATATTGATGCAGGCTACGAGCTTATGAATAAATTTATTAAGGAGATATAAAAATGAGCAAATACCGTCTTAACACAAACTGCCTTCACGCAGGCTACACTCCCAAAAACGGTGAACCCAGAGTGCTTCCTATTTATCAGAGCACCACATATAAATACGATTCAAGCGAAGAAATGGGCAAGCTTTTTGACCTTGAAGCTTCAGGCTATTTCTACACAAGATTGCAGAACCCCACCAATGATGCAGTTGCCGCCAAAATTGCCGCCCTTGAGGGAGGCGTAGCCGCTGTGCTCACTTCATCAGGTCAGGCTGCAAGCTTTTATTCAGTTTTCAACATCTGCTCAGCAGGTGACCACGTTGTTTCTTCTGCCGCAATTTACGGCGGAACATTCAACCTCTTTTCGGTAACAATGAAAAAGCTCGGCATTGATTTCACATTTGTCAGCCCCACCGCAAGTGAAGAAGAGCTCAACGCCGCATTTAAAGAAAACACAAAGCTTGTTTTTGCCGAAACTCTTTCTAACCCGTCACTTGATGTTCTTGACATTGAGCGTTTTGCAAAGGTTGCTCACGCTCACGGTGTTCCGCTGATTGTTGACAACACTTTCCCCACTCCTGTTAACTGCCGTCCTTTTGAGTTTGGTGCAGATATCGTAACACACTCAACCACCAAGTATATGGACGGTCACGCAACCCAGGTTGGCGGCGTTATTGTTGACAGCGGTAATTTTGACTGGACTCAGAACGACAAGTTCCCCGGTCTCACTACTCCCGATGACAGCTATCACGGTGTTACATACACAGAACGTTTCGGAAAAGGTGCATACATCACAAAGGCTGTTGTTCAGCTGATGAGAGACCTTGGCTCAATCCCGGCTCCTCAGAACTCCTTCCTCCTCAACCTCGGCCTTGAAACACTTCCTTTGAGAGTTGAAAGACATTGCCAGAATGCACTTGCAGTTGCCAAAATGCTCAAAGACAATGAGAATGTTTCCTGGATTAAATACCCCGGACTTGAGGGCGACGCTCAGTATGAAATCGCAAAAAAATATATGCCCAACGGCACAAGCGGTGTTATTTCATTCGGCGTTAAGGGTGGCAGAGAGGCTGCAACAAAGTTCCTCGACAGCCTTAAGCTTGCTTCTGTTGTAACTCACGTTGCAGACTGCCGCACCTGTGCATTGCACCCCGCAAGCACAACTCACCGCCAGCTTACCGACGCTCAGCTTGAAGAATGCGGAGTTAAGTCAGACCTTATCCGCCTTTCTGTCGGCATTGAGCATATCGACGATATCCTTGAGGATATTCAGCAGGCTCTTGAAAATTCACAGAAATAATTATACTGCAGAAAAAAAGCTCCGTTTGAAATTTCAAACGGAGCTTTTTGTGGTTCAATCACCATATATGCTGTCTATATCTTCGAAATAGTCTTCGTAGCAATCGCGGCACCAGCTATAACCTTCAACAAGCTTTGTTTCTTTTCCGCATTTTTTACACCATGTACCAGAACTAAAAGCACCGGAAGCAGAAATAATGACAAAAATCACCATAACAACTACCCATGCTATGCTACCAATAATAATGGCTTTCTTCGTTTGGCTAATTTTATTTTGTGCGTTGTTTTTAATTTCATCACTGATTTCACGGGTGCTTAGTGCTGCTTTAATGTTTTTTATTCTTTGGGGAAAAGCCACAACTAAAAGGATACACGCAAAAGAAAAGGCGAAAAGAATAAGTGAGATGTACCACCCTTCTTCAAAAGTTTGGGCAATCAAGAAAGTCATTGCTATTGTCATTGTAAGGATGAGGATTGTGCAGACTATCAAAACAATAAAAAGTGTGGGAAGAAATTTCAGTTGTCTGAGCAATTCTGATGTGCTCATTTTTTCGATATCTACACCGTTAATTCGTTCAAACATAGCTTTTTTGAAATAATTCTTGAGTTTTTCTTTGTTTTCTGTTTTCATTTTAACCTCCAAAAAAATAAAAAAGTGCGAAGCCGAAGCTACGCACTGAAAAATACATAGCTCCAACTGTCGCCAAACAAATCTCTAACAGACAAACAAAGTGTATGCAGAAACAGAGCATCTGTATTTTTGCCTAAAGGTACAAAAATACACACACTTAGTTTGTCCTATATTCAGATTTGTTTGGCAAGTTTAGTATAACACAGAAATTTTTAAATTTCAATAAAATTTATTTCAGAGTGAAATGCAGGTTGTTATCAAAAACAATGAAATTTTATGCGAGCAAAGGCTCCCTTGTGTAAAGGGAGCTGGATTTTTGCGTAGCAAAAAGACTGAGGGATTGTCAGCTTTACAACCCCTCCGAGTTTCGACAAGCGAAACCCACCTCCCCTTACACAGGGGAGGCTGACAAAAAAGCTCCGTTTGAGTTAATCAAACGGAGCTTAAGTTTTTGTTATTAAAGCACGATTGCAAGAACAGTAACAACAATGCTGATGATGAATGTTAAACCGTATTTTTCAAGGAAGGAGCCTGCGAGCATAATAGCTGAGGGAATAAAAAGAAGAATTTTTGTAACAATGCTTGTTTCTTTGATGAGCTTCTTTTCTTCCGGTTTCTTTTTGTCAGCCTTCTGTCCGTTGGCTTTTGCAAGCTTGGCTGCTTCTTTTTCATAAGCCTTGTCTGCCTTGATTTTTTCGTTTGCCTGCTTCTGCTCGTCGGTGAGCTTTGTCTGATAAATCAAAGCCCAGTTATTAAGCGCATCCTCAAAAAGAGGGAACATATTGCAGAAGAAGGAAACGCCGAGATAAAACAAAACAATGTAAATCCAGAAGGCAATGGGTTGAGCTTCGGAGCCTGTGGCGGCTTCGGGGGGAGTTACCTTGAGCATAAACAGACCCATAAAGCCTGCACCGCCAAGGAAGAACGCAAGCAATCCGTTAACAACAGCGGGGATAAATCCAACGAGGAATGCTTTGGCTTTTGAGCTTGGAAGCTCGTGCTCAACGTGGCCGCAAAGCTCGTTTGTCTGCAGATATCTTCCGTCTTCAACAAGAATTTTCAGCATACCGCAGGTGATGTGTTCCCACAAGCCTTTAACAACAGTCGCGGGCAGGGTGATAAATTTTGAAATGAGATAAAGAATTTTCATTTAAATATCCCCCTTTCCTGTAGTGAACAAATCTTCAAAGGTGGTGTCGCCCTTGATTACGCTCTTAACGGAATCTTCAAGCTCATAGCCCTGACCGTCAAGCATCTGGATAATTTCGTTATACATAACCTTTTCTTCGTCGCAAAGGTAGCTGATGAGAGCAGAGGTGTTAAGCACTTCAAGTGAAATTGTTCCGCCTGAATATGATGCGGCGTAAGTTGCTTCATAAGCAGACTTTGCGGCTTCAAGAGCTTTTTCTGTTTCTTCATTGAGCATATATGAGATTGAAGCTTGTCTGTAAAGCTCGGAATCTTCGCCTGCTTTGAGACCTTTTTTGCAGATGTCGGTTGATGCGCTGTAATCACCTGTGCGGCGGAGAACCTCTGCCTTAAGGGTGTAATAGTCAAGGCTGTCGGGGTTATATTTGAGAATTTCTTCGCAAACAGCGGAGGCTTCGTCCCATTTTTCCTGCTGACCGTATGTTTTGGTGAGGAAGAAATATGCGCTTTCGTTGGCAGGGTTGACCTTGAGGGTTTCCTTGGCGACCTTAATCAAACTGTCATATTCTTCACATTCCCAGGCCATGCTGAGGTAATAGTCACTGTAGAAATAACCGTATTTGCCTGCCTTGTCATAGGTTGAGTTGAGGTAGGTCATAACATCGGAGTCCTTGAGTGAATCAGTTGAAGAGGCCTCATAATAAACTGTCCACATCTTATAAAACTCAATGGTGCTGGGCTCTGCTTCGGGGTGCTTCTGAGCGTATTTGTCAAGCACGGCAATGATTTCTTCAACTGAAGGAACATCGTCTTTGGTGAGCTTGCCGTTTTCGTCAAAGGCGCTGAGACGCTCTTCGAGCAAGGCATACCACGCATCGTAGGTTGCATTTGCGGTGTCGTCCATTGATTTACAAAAATCGTAGCAAGCCTTGACGTCGGCAAAATTTGCACTGTTAAGCTCTTTTTCTGTGAAAGCGCTGTCTACAATGTTCATAAATGCTTCGCGAGCGGCATATTCCGAAGTCATATTTTTAACAAGAACATAAGCCAGCTCCTGTGAGGCAACTTTACCTGAATCAAAAACCTTAACCTCTTTGAAGTTCTGGCTGATGCCCTGCAAAAACGCATTGAAGCCGTCGTTGAGGCTCACAGCGGTGGTTTCAACATTGTTGTAGCTGTCAATGGCTCTTGAATAGTGACCGCTTTTTAAGTGGACGCGAGCATCGTGAATGTTGGCAACGAGCTTGCTTGTTGAAGCAAAAGCAACAATACCGATAACTGCAACAAACATCATCACAACAGAAAGGATGATGTGGCTTGCACCGTAATTTACCTTGAGATATTTTTCGCGGCAAACGTTGCAATAATATTCGCTGGGGCTGTTTTTGAGTTTTTCACCGCAGATTTCACATGTGCCGGGCTGGTGAGATGACTTATCATCTTCCTTTTCGGGAGCTTCTTCAACAGCTTCTGCTTTTGCGGGGATGTCAAAGCTTTCAATTTCTACGGTATCAACGGGAGCGTCGGGAGTTTGTGCATCCCATTCCCAATCCTTTTGCGGCTCTTCATTTTCCTGAGAACCGAGCTTTTTGTTTGTGTCTTCAGCCAAAGGAATACCTCCTTAACAAAATTCAGTTTATTTTACCATAAAAGGCGTGTCAATTCAAATAAATATTTGAAAATTAACATATTATTAAATTTTTGGGCGCTTCGGTAAGGTTCAGGCAACCATCGGCGGTGACATAAACCATATCTTCAATTCTCACGCCGAATTCATCGGGGATGTAAATTCCCGGCTCAACGGTAACAACATTGCCTTCACGAAGAAATACCTTGGGGTTGCCCGCTACAACGGGCCCCTCGTGAATTTCAATGCCTACGCCGTGACCCGTTGCGTGGCGGTAAAATTCGCCGTAGCCGGCGTCTTTGATGACATCGCGGGCGGCGGAGTCAGCATCAAAAGCGGAAACACCTGCTTTGATTGTTTTGAGGGCGTTTTCCTGCGCCGAGAGAACGATGTTGTAAATTTCGCGTTGCTTGTCACTCGGCTTGCCGACACATACAGTGCGGGTCATATCACTGTGATAGCCGTCAACAACCGCACCGAAATCCATTGTGATGAAGTCACCGCTTTCAACGAGCTTGCCGTCGGGCACACCGTGAGGCATTGATGATTTCTTTCCGCTGACGGCAATTGTGTCAAAAGAAAGAGCTTCTGCGCCGTGGCTGAGCATATAAAAATCAAGCTGAAGTGCAATTTCTTTTTCGCTCACACCGGGGCGGATAAAACCAAGCACATTTTCAAAAGCCGCCTCGGCTATGCGCTGGGCTTTGATTATGCACTCGAGCTCCTGCTGTGTTTTCACTTCGCGAAGGGCGTTGATGATTTTGTCTCCGCCTACGGTGGAAAGCACGGCAGGCTTGAAGAGATTACGGAAATATTTAAGCTCACTTACCTTTAACTTATCACTTTCAACAAGGAGCTTCGGAAGAAGCTTTTTATGAAGCCCTACAGCTTTTAATATGTCGGGAATTTGCTCTTTGATTTTCCTCATTTCCATAACAGGGCAGGTGGTGATTTTGTTTTGTGCTGCTTCAATGTAACGGCTGTCGGTTAAAAACAACGCCTCTTTATGAGTAACGAGCAAAATGCCGTTTGAAGCGTGAAAGCCTGTGAAATAGCGTCGGTTTTCTTCGCTTGTGATAAGTATTCCGTCGCAGGAGCGAGGGAGCTTTTTTTGCAGTTTTTTAATCATTATTCAACACCTCTGTAAAGGAGTCCTCGTGTAAATTCACCCTGAGGCTTGCCGCCGAGAAGATACTGTCTGACAATATTCTGCGCCTGCTGTTTTGATTCGTCGGTGAAATATAAAAGAATGAAGTCAACGTTTTTAATTTCATCAAGCCTGTCTGCCATATAGACGGGGCGGGAGTTTAAAATTTCACTCATACCGCTTGAGCAGTCGATGGTGAAAACAGTGTTTTTTCTGTCGGTGAGGGTGCCGGTCTGCTTGCACTCACCGCAGGATTTTACGTTTCTGACAGGGCAGTTGCGGGTGAGCATCAAAGGGAGTCTGCCGTAGGCAAAAACACCTCTCGGAAGGTCACCGCCCAGATTTTTAATCTGATTTACCGTAAGCTCGGGGGAGAGAAGCGCCTTTTCAACGCCGAGCTTTTTATAACCTTCAAGAGCAAGGGAGTTGAAAATGTTTGTGCCGTAGCCTGCGGTGACACGAAGCCCTGCTTTTTTGGCAATTCCGATGCCGTCGAGAGTGCCTGCAAATGCGGAGTCAACACCTTTTTCTTTAAGCTCAATGAGCTTGTTATATATTTTTTCGCTGTTGCCGAAAATTCCTCGCGGGAGCTGAGGGGTAACATCAAAGCGGGTTGTGATATTGTTAAGAGGAAGGATGATTTCGTCAACACCCGTCAGGTCGTCGGGGATTGAGCTTTCGTCTTTGAAACGGCAGATGATTTTTGGCTTGTTTGCTTTGTGGGGCGCAAAGGGAAAATCACTGTCGGAAAAATCTTTTTTTCGGTTTTCGGTAAGCCTTTTTTCAACAAGTGAAAGGGTATCTCTGCGCAACTTGTTGAGCACCGAAACAGGAACATTCAGCCCGTCACCGATTGCACAGTCAACATTGCGGGCGAAAAACTGAGTGCCGCCTGTTTTGGAAAGCTGTTCTTTCACCGAAGCTTCGTCAATTGTTTTGTTGATAGCTTCACGGGGGATGAAATCACTTTCACAGAAAGCTTCAATTCCGTTGCACTCTGCCTTTAACGAAACTGCTTTTTGGGGAAGGGCGGTGAAGTGAAAATCAACGGCAAAGCGGGGAGCTTCTTTTTGATAAAGTGCTTCAAGTCGGGACAAAATCGGAGCGGCGGAAACGACATCCTCCTTCCGCCTTGTGCCGAACATATCCTTGCCGAGGGTGTTTTTATAGTAGCCGTCGGTGAAGCCTGTGCGGGAAAAAACATCCTGCAAATCCTTTTTGATCTGCGGGTCAATGGCGCCTTTAACTGCCTGGGTGCAGGCGGTAACTGCTGCGGCAACATATTCGGGGCGTTTCATTCTGCCTTCAATTTTGAACGAGGCAATACCCATATCGCAAAGTTCTTTGAGGTAATCGGTGAGGGTCAGGTCCTTGAGGCTCAGGTCAAATCTGCCTGTGCCCTGCGCGCTGAAGGGCAATCGGCAGGGCTGAGCACAGGCGCCTCTGTTGCCGCTTCGCGAGCCAAGAACCGCACTCATATAGCATTGACCTGAAACGCACATACACAGCGCACCGTGAATAAACATTTCCAGCTCAATTGGGGAGTTTTTGCAAAGGAATTTTATTTCGTCCTTATTCATTTCTCGGGGCAGAACGGCTCTTGAAAAGCCCATATCGGCAAGCCTTTTTATGCCGTCGAGAGTCTGCACCGACATCTGTGTTGAAGCGTGGATGGGCATATCGGGAGCGCACCGCTTTGCAATTTCTGCGGCGGCAAAATCCTGTAAAATGAGCGCATCTATGCCACTTGCACAGGCGCGCTCAATTATTTTTGATGCAGTTTTGATTTCACCGTCAGAAATAACGGTGTTCAACGTGAGATACACCTTAACCTTGCGCGAATGGCAGAATTCAACTGCTTCACTGAGCTGGGTGTAATCAAAATTTTCTGCACCCCGCCTTGCGTTGAGCTCCTGAACACCGAGATAAACGGCATCTGCGCCGCAAAGCACGGCGGCTTTCAACGCATCGGGTGAGCCGGCAGGGGCAAGAATTTCATGTTTATTATTCATATCTGTTGCTTTTCAGAGCCTTGAGCTCTTTGTTGAGTCTGTCGATTTCTCTTTTTGCAATTTCAGCTTCGGTTTTTGCCTTGGAGGCATCTTCCATATAAGCCTGAATTTCTCTGCGCAATACCGAAGAGGTCTGTTCAGCCTGATGCTTTTCATCAGCCATGTGCAAGGCGCACAAAACAGCCGCCTGAGTGATTGAAAGGCGGGGATGCTCCCTGAGAAGACCCGAAAGCACAAAATCAACCTCATCACCGAGGTTGCGCATATATTTGGTGTCTTCGTCGGTGGTAAGGAAATAATCTGAGCCATAGATGCGCAGACGAACCTTATTCATTGACATAACAAAATCTCCCTCTCGATTAAACTTGATATATTATACTATACTTTTAAAAATAATAAAAGAGTTAAATTGCAATTTTTTATCTTTTCAGACATTATATTTAATGTTGCATATACAAACTGCACAAAGGGATGTTGAAAAAACTGTTTAATTTTTTGACTGAAATTTGATGATAATAATGACTTTTGAGGCAAAATGTGATATACTTAAACAGATAATAGGATTAGTATTAATTTTTTTCGGAGGCACCTATGTTTGAGCAGATTATAAATTTTGACCGTATGGAGCAGGCGGTAACACTTTTCGGAAGCTTTGATGCAAACATCAAGCTCATAGAAAGTCAATACGGTGTCAGTGTAGTCAGCAGAGGTTCAGACCTTAAGGTTACCGGTGAAGCTGAAAATGTGGCAAAGGCGGTCAGAGCTATTAACGGCTTACTCACTCTCATCAACAAGGGCGAGGGCCTCAGCGAGCAGAATGTCCGCTATGTGATGAATCTTGTTGCTGAGGGCAGTGAAGAAAAGCTTGCCGCAATGGCAAACAACTGCATCTGCATCACCTCAAAGGGCAGACCTGTCAAGCCCAAAACGCTGGGTCAGGAAAAGTATGTTGATGCAATAAAAGACAAAACAATTGTTTTCGGTATCGGCCCTGCGGGCACGGGCAAAACCTACCTTGCAGTTGCAATGGCGGTCAACGCTTTCAGAGCGAAGGAAATCAACCGAATCATTCTCACCCGACCTGCCGTTGAAGCAGGTGAAAAGTTAGGATTTTTGCCGGGTGATTTGCAGCAGAAGGTTGACCCTTATCTCCGTCCCCTTTACGATGCGCTTTTTGATATGCTGGGCGCTGAAAATTTTCAGCGTTATCAGGAAAGAGGAAACATTGAGGTTGCCCCTCTTGCTTATATGCGAGGAAGAACTCTTGATGACAGCTTCATTATTCTTGACGAAGCACAGAACACAACTCCTGAGCAGATGAAAATGTTTTTGACCCGCCTGGGCTTCAATTCAAAAATTGTGGTAACAGGTGACATAACTCAGATTGACCTGCCGGACGGCAAGCGTTCGGGACTTGTGGAGGCAAGCAAAATTCTCAAAAATATTGATGATATCGAAACCATACATTTCACTGAAAAGGACGTTGTTCGACACAGACTGGTTCAGGATATTATCAAGGCTTATGAAAAATATGAGGAGGTTAAAAGAAGAAAATGAGTGACAAAATCAAAGTTGTAATTTCAGATGACCAGAAGGCAGTTAAGGTTCCCACGGGAATCAGACTTCTCATCCGCCGTTGCTGTAATGCAGTGCTTGTCAACGAAGGCTTTGACGGCTCGGTTGAGGTAAGCGTGCGCTTTGTGGATGATGAAGAAATTCACGCTCTTAACCTTCAATACAGAAATGTTGACCGAAGCACCGACGTGCTTTCATTCCCCTTGGGCGAAGACGGCGTTTATGACATAAACTATTCCACAGGCGCAAAAATGCTTGGCGATATAGTCATTTCCGTTGAGCATGCCATTGAGCAGGCCAAAACATACGGACACTCTCTTCAGCGTGAAATCGGCTTTCTCACTGTTCATTCAATGCTTCATCTTCTCGGCTATGACCACGAGGCAGGCGGCATTGAGCAGGTGAGAATGAGAGAAAAGGAAGAAACCATTCTTACTCAGCTGGGTCTCAAGAGGCACAACAGCTACTATCTTGATGAGGAATAATATGAGGGCTTTTATAAAGGGCTTCGGCTATGCTTTCAAAGGAATTGCTCACGGCATTGTGAATGAAAGAAACCTCAGGTTTCATATGAGCATTTTTGTTTATATGATGTTCTTCCTTCTGCGCTATGATTATTTTGAAGTGAGCAGAGTCGAATTTGCCGTTTTGCTTATGATGTCTGCCCTTGTTATGGCAGGTGAATTGTTGAATTCGGGAATAGAAAACGCCGCCAATGCGGCAACTCTCGAAAAAAATGAATATGTTAAAATTGCAAAGGATACGGCGGCAGGCGGTGTGCTTGTGTTTGCAATTTTTTCGGTGCTTGTGGGTGTTGTGATTTTGTTTCAGCCGCTTGCTTTCCAAAAGCTGTTTGCTTATTTTGTTGCAAATCCGCTTTATATTGCCGTGCTTGTTATCAGCCTTATTGCGGACGGATTTTTTATTCTCGCAGGGCCTGAAAAAATCTACAATTTTCTAAGAGGTAAAAAGAATGACTAAAACCGCTTTTATAGCAATCGTCGGCTGTCCCAATGTTGGCAAGTCGTCAATTCTCAACAGAATGTTAGGGCAGAAAATTGCCATTGTGTCAGACAAGCCCCAGACCACCCGCACCAAAATTATGGGTGTGCTCACCAAGGATGACACACAGCTTGTTTTCACCGATACTCCGGGCTTCCACAAGCCCAAAACCAAGCTTGGCGAAAAAATGATTAAAGCGGTTGGTGACAGTATTGCAGGCGTTGATGCGGTACTTTTTGTAACCGAGCCTGAGGGCGAATTGCGCCCCGCAGAGCAGGAGCTTATTGAAAAATTCAAAAAAGAAAAGCTCCCTGTTATTCTTGCAATCAACAAGGTTGATACCATCCCCGAAAAGGAACAGCTTATGGAGAGAATTCTTAAATTTTCACAGCTGTATCCTTTTGAGGCTATTGTGCCTGTTTCTGCAATGAGAGGCATCAATATGACAGGGCTTGAGGAGGAGCTTACAAAGCTTGCTTTTGAAAGTGTGTTCTTCTTCCCTGAGGACACCCTCACAGACCAGCCCGAAAGAGTGATTGCAGGTGAAATTATCCGCGAAAAGCTCCTTCGCTCCCTTGATAAGGAAATTCCCCACGGTGTGGCTGTGAGCATTGAAAAAATGCGTGAGCGTGAAGACAGCGACATTCTCGACATTGAGGCTGTGATTTATTGCGAGCGTGAAAGCCACAAGGGAATTATCATCGGCAAAGGCGGAGCAATGCTCAAAAAAGTTTCCACCCGCGCAAGAGAGGATATGGAAAAATTCTTCCAGTGCAAAATCAACCTCAGATGCTGGGTAAAGGTTAAAGAGGGTTGGAGAAACCGCGAGGGACTCATCCACAACTTCGGATTGGATTAATTTACAATAATTTCATAACAAAATCTGCATCCCTTTGCAAATAATATTTGCGGAGGGATTTTGATGGATTATAAAAATCTTGCCGCCTGGGATAAATTTGCCCAAAGCGGAAAAATTGCAGACTATCTTCAATACAGAGCAACTAACAGCGTGCAGGAGAATGTGAAAAATGCGAATGAACACAGAAGGGCTGATAATCAAGGAACACAAAACAAGCGGTGATGACCGTCTTGTGACTGTGCTCACTAAGGATTACGGTGTGCTCAGGGCTTTTGTCAGAGGGGCGCAGCGAATCAAAAGTCGCACTCAATGCGGAAGCCAGATGTTTTCTTATGCAGATTTTTCCATTTACCGCGGAAAAGACGCTTATGTCATTGACGAAATTCAGACAAAAGAAATCTTTTTTGATTTAAGAAATGATATCGGCAAGCTTGCCCTTGCTCAGTATTTCTGTGAGCTTCAGTATGAGCTCGCTCCTCAGGAAAGTGACGCGGCAGAATTTTTGCGTCTTACCCTTAACTGCCTTTATATGCTCAGCAAAAACAAGCGTCCCGAACTGCAGCTCAAGGCGATTGCCGAGCTTCGCACATTGTCGCTGGCGGGTTATATGCCCGATTTGATTGCCTGCGACGGATGCGGAAAATTTGAAGACGACGTTATGTATTTCGGCACCTATGACGGGCATCTCTATTGCTCCGAGTGTGTGGACGATGTTCCTTGTGAGAAGCTGCCACTTAGCGTTGTGACGGCAATGAGGTACATCTGCTATTCACAGCCCGAAAAATTGTTTTCTTTTTCTCTCGGTGAAGAGAATTATCCCGTTCTTGCCGATGTGTGCGAAAAATATCTTTTGAATCAGACCAACAGAAAATATAAAACTCTTGATTTTTACAAGAGTATTACATAGGACAAAAATTATGAACAGACATTATTTATCTCTTGAACTTGATAAAGTGCTTGAAATGCTGGCTTCTCACGTTTCCTGTGAAGATGCCCGCATTCTTGCCCGTGAGCTAAAACCCGAGCCGTCACTTCCCTTGGCTCAGGCTTTGCTCAATCAGACCAAGGATGCCCATATGCTCCTTGCCCGCTTCGGCGGCCCTGCATTCGGCGGCCTTGTAAATGTTACCAACGCTCTTTACAGAGCGGATGCAGGCAGCTCACTTTCTTTGAGAGAACTGCTGGACATTGCAAGTGTGCTCCACGTTATCAGAACAATCACTCAGTGGAGGAGCACCTGCTCAGGAGTTGAAACCTGCCTTGACACTTTGTTCAATGCTCTTTCACCCAACAGGTATCTTGAGGATGCAATCAAAAATGCAATTATTTCGGAAGAAGAAATTGCCGACAACGCTTCACCCGAGCTTGCAAGCATCAGAAGAAAAATCAGAGCTCAGGAATCTCACGTGAGAGAGCAGCTTGGCAAAATTACCCGAAACACCAACTATTCAAAATATCTGCAGGACAGCATTATTACAATGCGCAACGGCAGATTTGTTGTTCCTGTTAAAAGTGAGCACCGCGCCGATGTGCCGGGATTGGTTCACGATACGTCGTCATCAGGTGCAACTGTTTTTGTTGAGCCGATGGGCGTGGTTGAAGCCAACAATAAAATCCGGCTTCTGCAAAATCAGGAGCAGGATGAAATTGACAGAATTATTGCAGAGCTTTCTGCCCAGGCGGGTTCCTTTGCTGATACAATCAAGGCAAGCTATGAGTGTGCGGTTGAGCTCAACCTCATTTTCGGCAAGGCTCAGCTTGCATATGCAATGAAAGCATCTGCCCCCACGCTTAATAATGAAGGAATAATTGAACTGCGCCGTGCAAGGCATCCGCTTATTGACCCCAGAAAGGTTGTGCCTGTTGACATTAAATTGGGTGAAGATTTTGACACTCTTGTTATCACAGGTCCAAACACAGGCGGTAAAACAGTGTCAATCAAAACAATAGGACTTCTCTCTTTGATGGCGATGTGCGGACTGATGCTTCCTGTTGATGACAGAAGCAGAATTTCTGTTTTTGAAAACGTACTTGCCGATATCGGCGACGAGCAGAGCATTGAGCAGTCCCTTTCAACCTTCTCGTCACATATGACAACAATAATTGAAATTCTTAAGGTGGCAAAAGAGGGCAGCCTTGTTCTCATTGACGAGCTTGGTGCAGGCACCGATCCTGTTGAGGGTGCGGCGCTGGCTGTTTCAATTCTTGAAAAGCTCCGCCGTCAGGGTGCAAAAATTGCCGCCACAACTCACTATGCCGAGCTCAAGGCTTACGCTTTGCAGACTGAGGGCGTAATCAACGGCAGCTGTGAGTTTGATGTTTCAACTCTCAAGCCTACCTACAAGCTTTTAATCGGTGTGCCCGGCAGGTCAAATGCTTTTGCAATTTCACAAAGGCTGGGTCTTCCCGAGGAAATTGTTGACACCGCGCGTGACCTTGTTTCCACAGAAAATGCCCGCTTTGAGGATGTGGTGGATAAACTTGAAGAAAGCCGCCGCAATATGGAAAAGGGCAGAGCCGAGGCCGAAGAAATGAAGCGCGAGGCTCAGGCGCAGATTGAAAAAGCCAAGCAGATGAAAGCTGACATCCAGACTCTTCGTGAAAAAGAGATGGAAAAAGCAAAGGCTCAGGCAATTAAAATCACCGAGCAGGCAAAGCGCGAAGCATATGCCCTCCTTGACGAGCTTGAACGCCTCAAAAAAGAGCAGGTAAAGCAAAAGGATGCTGCAGAAATGGCGCGCCGCGCAAGAGCTGCCGTCAAAAGGGGAGTGGGCGCAATTGATGCCGCCGCAGACCCTGTTATCGGCACCTTTGATGAAGATGAAAATTATGTTCTTCCCCGCGAGCTCAAAGCAGGTGACAGCGTAATTCTTGCCGACATCGGCGCAGAAGCAACCGTTGTTTCGGTTAACTCCAAAAAGGGTGTTGCCGAAGTGCAGATGGGAGCGATTAAAACAAGAACACAGATTGCAAACCTCCGTCTTCTTGAAAAACCAAACAAGCCGAAAATTCAGAAACCCAAGGCAACCCACGGCAGCAAAATGGACAGCAGAATGAATATCTCTGCCGACACCCGTCTTGATCTGAGGGGTATGACCGTTGAAGAATGCCTGATGACTCTTGACAGATTTATGGACAGCGCACTTCGCACAGGGCTCAATGAATTTACAATAATCCACGGTAAGGGTACGGGCGCGCTGAGAACAGCTGTAAGAGAATATCTCAAAAAGAGCCCTTATGTCAAAACCCACCGCCTCGGCACCTTCGGTGAAGGCGAAGACGGCGTGAGTATTGTTACGTTGAAGTGAGGTAAGGTTATGGGTAAAGATTGGCTTTTTAAAACTGATGACTATACCTGCCATTTGAGAACCGTTGGAGTTTTGATTAAAGAAGACAAGGTGTTGGTTCAAAGAGAACAAAACGGTGAAGAATATGCTTTGCCGGGTGGTACGGTAAAAACAGGCGAAACAACAGAGGAAACCTTAATCAGGGAGTTTGAAGAGGAAACAGGTGCAGGTATTAAAATTCAAAAGTTGCTGTGGACAGAAGAAACATTCTGGGAATGGAACGGCAAAAAAGTCCACGGAATAGAGTTTTATTATCTTGCCGAAGCTGTTAAGGGGTGTGAAATCCCTGATAACGGAGAGTTCGTTTCACAAAAAGATAATTGTAATGTGTTGCTTGGTTGGATGCCAATTGAGAAAATGAAAAACATCACAATTTATCCTGAGTTTGTGAAAGAAGAAATAAATTGTTTGGATGGTCCGCCAAAGCATTTTGTGAGCAGATAGCCCTTGCCTCCCTCTGACGAGGGAGGTGGATTTCGGGTCGCAAAAGACGGAGGGAGAGACCTCTGCGATTGGTGAAGCAATTGCAAAATCCGACTACCCCTCAGGGTCTCGACCCAGCTCCCCTGACAAGGGGAGCCGAGTGAAATTGCACTTCAAAGGTGGCAATTATGAAAGAATACAACAAAAATAACATTCCTCTTGCAAAGGCTCTTCGTAAAAATATGACACCGTGGGAAAGAAAGCTGTGGTATGAATTTTTGCGAAATTATCCTGTGAGATTTCAAAGGCAAAAAGCAATAGGCGAATATATTGTTGATTTTTATTGTGCCAAAGCTAAGCTTGTGATAGAGCTTGACGGTGGAGGTCATTATACACAAGCGCAGGTTGTGAAAGATAATTTGAGAAGCCAAGAGCTTGAACAAATGGATTTGAAAATTTTGCGTGTGTGTAATCTTGATATAGACCAAAATTTTTACGGTGTTTGTCAGTATATTGACACACAAGTTAAACAAGGGATAAGCAGATAGCCCTTGCCTCCCTCTGATGAGGGAGGTGGATTTCGGGTCGCAAAAGACGGAGGGAGAGATATTCCAAGCAGACTACCCCTCAGTCGCTTCGCGACAGCCCCCTGACAAGGGGAGCCGAGTAAATTTGATAAAAAACTAAAACAGTAAAGGACAGTTTTATGATTCCGCAGAAGGTAGAAAATATTTTGCTGAAGGTTCAGAAGCCCGGAAGATATGTGGGCGGTGAGCTTAACAGCGTTATAAAAGACAAAAGCAAGGTGGATTTGCGCTATGCGTTCTGTTTCCCCGATACATACGAAATCGGAATGTCACACCTTGGAATGAAAATCCTCTATTCTCTTGTTAACGAGCGTGAGGACGCCTGGTGTGAGCGTGTGTTTGCTCCGTGGGTAGATATGGAACAGCAGATGAGAGAAAACAACATCCCTCTTTATGCTCTTGAAAGCGGCGATCCCGTCAAGGATTTTGATATGATTGGTTTCACGCTCCAATATGAGCTGAGCTTTTCCAATGTTCTCAATATGCTTGATTTGGCTCAGGTACCTCTTTATTCAAAAGACCGTGAGAGCCTGACCCCGTTGGTTGTTGCAGGCGGACCTTGTGTGTGCAACGCAGAGCCTATTGCTGATTTCATTGATGTTGTTATGCTCGGTGAGGGTGAAGAAACCACTAACGAGCTTCTCGATTTGCTCAAAGAGCATAAGAAAAAAGGCTCATCAAAGCTTGAATTCCTTTGCGAGGTTGCAAAAATTGACGGCTTCTATGTGCCCTCCCTTTATGACATTGAATATAATGACGATAATACAATCAAAAGCGTAACTCCCAAGTACACTGCGCCTCAGAAGGCGGTTAAAAGGGTAGTTAAGGATTTGGACAAGGCGTTTTATCCCAAGGCATTTATCGTGCCCAGTATTGAGATTGTTCACGACAGAGTAACTGCAGAAATCTTTCGTGGTTGCATCAGAGGCTGCCGCTTCTGTCAGGCAGGCTTTATTTACCGCCCTATCCGCGAAAAGAGTGCAGACGTGGTTGAAAGCCAGAGCAAATGCCTTTGCGAAACATCGGGCTATGATGAAATTTCCCTTTGCTCGCTGAGCACAAGCGATTATACTCAAATTGAGCCTCTTCTTGATAAATTGCTCAGCTGGACCATTGACGACAAAATCAACGTTGCTTTGCCGTCACTGCGTGTTGACAATTTCTCTGATGAGCTTATGGAAAAGCTCACTGCAGTAAGGCGTGCGGGTCTCACCTTCGCACCCGAAGCAGGCACACAGCGTCTTCGCGATGCAATCAATAAAAACGTAACCGAGGAAGAGGTTATGACAACCGTAACCAAAGCCTTCAACGGCGGTTGGACGGGTGTTAAGCTTTATTTTATGCTTGGACTTCCCACCGAAACTCTTGATGACGTGGCAGGGATTGCCGAGCTTGGTCAGAAGGTAGTAAATGCATTCTATGCTAACCCCGACAGACCAAAGGGCAAGGGTGTTACGGTTAATATCAGCGCTTCTTCTTTTGTGCCCAAGCCTTTCACTCCTTTCCAGTGGGAGCCTCAGGACACAATGGAAATGCTTGAAGAAAAGCAAAAGCACCTTCGCGAAAGCGTAACAACAAAGAAAATAAACATCAGCACTCACCTGACTCCGACAAGCTTCCTCGAGGGCGTGTTTGCCCGCGGTGACCGCCGTCTTTCAAAGGTTATGGAGCTTGCTTGGAAAAAGGGCTGCCGCTTTGACGGTTGGGATGATCAGTTTGATTTTTCAAAGTGGATGGAAGCATTTGAAGAATGCGGAATAGATCCCAAGTTTTATGCAAACCGCCGCAGAAGCTTTGATGAAATTCTTCCCTGGGATCATCTTGATTATGGTGTGAGCAAGAAATTCCTCATTAAGGAAAATGAAAAGGCTCACAATAGTGAAACCACCAAAAACTGCCGTGAAAAATGTGCAGGCTGCGGTGCCAACAAGCTCAACGGAGGTGAATGTCATGCGATGTGTTAGAATCAGATTTTCCAAAACAGGCAGAATGATTTACATATCTCACCTTGATATCAACCGCCTTATGACAAGAGCCGTGCGCCGCGCAAAGCTTCCTATGTGGTACACAGAGGGCTTCAATCCTCATCCTTATATTGCATTTGCGCTTCCTCTTTCTTTGGGTCAGAGCAGTGAATGTGAATATATGGATATCAGAATTGAAGGGGATATGACAAACGCTCAGGTTGAAGAACAATTGAGAACTGTTATGCCAGAGGATATCGGAATTGTGAGCGTGGCTGACCCGGTTTTCAGCCCCAATGAGATTGTCAGCGCAAAGTATGGCGTTACCCTTGATTTTGAAAACGGTGACGAAGCTGAGAATTTTTATTACAGCGCAATGGCTTTGCTGGACAGTAACGAGCTTATGGCAGAAAAGATGGGCAAAAAGGGGCGCCGTAAGGTGCTCAAGCAGGTGAACCTCATTGAGCAGATTTTCGGCAAGGAGCTGACTCTTGACGGTGAGCGAGTTTTGCTCAAACTCAACCTTGCGGCAGGAAATTCCGTTAACCTTAACCCTGCTTTGCTTGTGGAAACCCTTGAAAAGAATATACAAATACCCTCAAAACAACAATATATAGTGCGTGAAGATTTGCTGACCGCAAGCTCAAAAAGTTTTTGTTAGAAAACGAAAAAAATGCTTGCATTTTATGACTTCTTGTGATAAAATATTTCAGCATTTGTATCCGCTTGATTACAAGTGGGGATTTAATGCCCAACATTAAAGCGGACGGTCCTCTGCTGCGTATGCGGTATGAACGCCTGAAATTATCGGGAGGTCTATTATGGACGCACTTAAACTCATCGCTCAGGACAGCCTTAAGGCTGACGTATCTGAGGCAATCAAAGTAGGTAACACAGTAAGAATTCAGGTTAGAATTCGTGAAGGCGAAAGAGAAAGACTTCAGGCTTTTGAAGGCACAGTAATCGCTCGCAAAGGCGCCGGTGTTTCCGAAACATTTACCGTTCGTCGTGTTTCATACGGTGTAGGTGTTGAAAGAGTATTCCCTGTTCACTCACCTAACGTTGACAGTGTTGAACTCATCAGAACCGGTAAAGTTCGCAGAAGCAAGCTCTACTATCTGCGTGACAGAGTCGGCAAAGCTGCTAAAGTTAAGCAGAAGCTCGGCTAATTCAAATGAGCTGAAGGTACGCTCAGGTCGTACCATTGAGGGTATGCGGAGTGTCTGCATACCCTTTGTTTTTTATTATATTATTGCAGGAGGTAACCGCTATGTATAACTACAGACATATAGAAGTTTCAAAAATCAAGCATTACCCCGGCGGAATAACTCCTGAACAGGCGGAGTCAAAACGCAAAAAATGGTTTCAGGCTTATGATATGGCGGGCTCGGTTCTTGCCGCCCTTGTTATCATTCTGATTATATTCACTTTCTGCTTCCGCGCTGTGAGCGTTGTGGGCAGCTCAATGGTGCCCACCCTTTCAAACGGTGACTGGCTCCTTGTTTCTTCCAAAAGTGAATACGAGCGCGGTGATATTATTATCATCACCCAGCCTAACGACAGAAACGAACCCCTTGTTAAAAGAATTGTTGCTCTCGGCGGTGAAACGATTGACATCGATTTTAACACCCACGAGGTGAGGGTCAACGGTGAGCTTCTTGATGAGCCTTATATATTTGAGCCCACTACGCTTTCTTATGATGTGGAGTTCCCTTATCATGTGCCGGAGGGTTGCGTGTTTGCAATGGGAGACAACCGAAACGACTCTCTCGACAGCCGTTCGTCACGAATCGGACCCATTGATGAAAGATATATTCTTGGCAAGGCTTTTGTGAGAATTCTGCCTTTTGATGCAATAAAGATTTTTAACGAAGATTATTTTGGTGAAGAATAAGAGGTTATTCAGATGAACGAAGAAAAACAGAATCAAAAGGAAGTCAAACAGCCTTTTTTATACGATTTTGTTTCAATAATATGCTCAGCGCTCATTGTGATAATGATAGTGTTCACGTTTTTTGTCCGTTTTGTGGGCGTTGTGGGTGATTCGATGAACCCCACACTCTACGAAAATGACTGGCTTCTTGTAAGGGCAATTAACACAAGCGGCTATGAATACGGTGACATTATCATCAGCACCCAGCCCAATGCTTTTGACGAGCCTATTGTTAAGCGTGTGATTGCAACAGGCGGTCAGACGGTTGACATCAATTTCAGAACGGGCGACGTTTATGTTGACGGTGAGCTTCTGCAGGAGGATTATATTGCAGAGCGCACCAAAACCCAACAGGATGTTCAGTTCCCCGTGACTGTTCCTGAGGGTTGCATTTTTGCAATGGGTGACAACCGAAACGATTCCACCGACAGCCGTTCGTCTGCTATCGGTATGATTGACGAGCGATATATTATCGGCAAGGTTCTTTTCAGAATTCTGCCCTTTGATCAGTTTACATATTTTGAGTAAGGGTGACGGATTTTATCTGTCACCCTAAGGTGATATTATGAGTGATTTTCAAAAACAGACGGTACAATGGTTTCCGGGGCACATGGCCAAAACAAGGCGCCTTATCAAAGAGAGCCTTTCAATGGTGGACGCTGTAACGGAATTGCTTGATGCAAGAATGCCTCTTTCAAGCCGCAACCCCGAAATTGAACAGATTACGGCAGGTAAGCCGAGGATTATTTTGCTCAACAAGTGCGATGTTGCCGATGAAAAGGCAACCGCAAAATGGGTTAAATATTTTGAGAACGAAGGTTTTGCCGCGTTGCCTGTGGATTGCCGTTCAGGTAAAGGGCTCAACGCTTACCGCCCGTTGGTAAGAGAAGTGCTCAAAGAAAAAATCAAAGCCAATGAAGAAAAGGGAATGGGCGGCAAGAGCCTGCGCGTAATGGTTGTGGGAATTCCCAACACAGGTAAGTCCTCATTCATCAACAAAATGGCAGGCAAAAACAGAGCTGCAGTTGCCGACAAGCCCGGTGTAACAAGGCACAATCAGTGGTTCAATATCGGCAACGGAGTTGAGCTTCTTGATACCCCCGGCGTGTTATGGCCCAAGTTTGATGACCCTAAGGTAGGCGACAGACTTGCATTCATCGGCTCGGTTAAAGATTCGGTTCTCGACAGTGAAACAATGGCTGTCCGCCTTCTTGAGGTGCTCAAGGAGGATTATGCCGACAGACTTGTTGAAAGATACAAATTAAACGGTACAGATCTTTCCGCTCTGGAGGGATATGAGGTGCTTGAAGCTATCGGCAGAAAAAGAGGAATGCTTATAAGCGGCGGTGAAATTGACACCGAAAGAGCATCAGTTATGCTCCTTGATGAATACCGTGGCGGAAGGCTCGGTAAAATCACCATGGAAATGCCGCCGAGGAAGTGACAAAATGAAAAAAGAAATTATCGAAACAGATTGGCATAAATTTGAAAATGAGGCAAAGTCTGAGGGTTTCTCGGTTGTTTGCGGAGTTGATGAGGCAGGCAGAGGCCCCCTTGCAGGCCCTGTTTGTGCCGCGGCGGTTATTTTGCCCGACGGACTTATAATCGATGGCCTTAACGACTCCAAAAAGCTCACCGAAAAAAAGCGCGATGCTCTTTATGATGTAATCAAAGAAAAGGCTGTGGCTTATTCGATTGCGATGGCTGATGAAAAGGAAATTGATGAAATCAACATTCTGCAGGCAACCTTTCTTGCAATGAAAAGAGCCGTTGAGGGTCTTGATGTGAAGCCTGATTTCGTGCTTGTTGACGGCAACCGTGACCCGAAGCTTGGCATCCCAACCAAAACGGTAATCAAGGGTGATGCGCTGTCTGCTTCAATTGCAGCGGCATCTGTGCTTGCCAAGGTAACAAGGGACAGATTTATGCTTGAAATCAGTGAGCAGTATCCCGAATATGAATTCCCCAAGCACAAGGGCTACGGCACAAAGCTTCACTATGAAATGCTTGAAAAATATGGCATAAGTCCCGTTCACCGCAGAAGCTTCCTTAAAAAGATTACAGGTGAAAAATAATGCAGATAAATAAATCAGGCTTATGGGGTGAGCTTTATGCCGCACGGTATCTGCGCGATGAAGGTTACAGAATTGTGACCGGTAACTACCGCAGACGAGTGGGCGAAATTGACATTGTTGCGCAAAAGGACAATGTTGTTTGTTTCGTTGAGGTTAAAACAAGAGGTGTCAACCCTATGTATGCTCCCATTGAAGCTGTGGATGAAGCCAAGCAAAGCAAAATACGAGCCACAGCAGGACTTTTTATGAAGACTGTTGGCGGCGACAACGAAATGAGATTTGACGTTATTGAAATTATTCTTGACGAAAACTACAATAGGCTTCAACTCAAGCACACAGAAAATGCGTTTTAGCATTTACACTATTGACAAAGTGTGATATAATCTATTGCGAATTTAACAGTATTAACTCAAAGGAGAATGTACGATGTTATACACAAGTACCCGCGACAAAAGCATAAGAGTTGAGTCAGCTCAGGCTATTGCTCACGGTATATCAAAAGAAGGCGGTTTGTTTGTTCCCGTTGAAATTCCCAAGATTTCTCTTGATGACATTCAGCGTCTTGTAAATTGCAGCTATATTGAAAGAGCGAAGGAAATCCTTTCTCTTTATCTCACAGATTTCAGTGAGGAAGAGCTTGATTACTGCGTAAACGGCGCTTATGCCGAAGGCAGATTCAGCGACAAAAAGGTTGCACCGCTCTATACTCTTAACGACAAGGCCGAAATTCTTGAGCTCTGGAAGGGCCCCACCTGCGCATTTAAGGATATGGCTCTTCAGCTTCTTCCTTATCTTCTCACTGTTGCTTCTTCAAAGTCAGCTCCCGATAAGGAAATTGTTATTCTTGTTGCAACTTCCGGTGACACAGGTAAGGCTGCGCTTGAAGGCTTCAAGGATGTTCCCGGCACAAGAATTCTTGTTTTCTATCCCGAAGACGGTGTAAGCCCCATGCAGAAACTTCAGATGACAACTCAGGAGGGCGCCAACGTAAGTGTTTGTGCCATTGAGGGCAACTTTGATGATGCACAGAGCGGCGTTAAAAAGATTTTTACCGACAAGGCTGTTGCCGAAAAGCTTGAGTCAATGGGTATGATGTTCTCCTCGGCCAACTCAATCAACTGGGGTCGTCTTGTTCCTCAGATTGTTTACTATGTTTCGGCTTATTGCGATATGCTCGAAAAGGGTAAAATCAAGCTTGGTGATGCGATCAATGTTGTTGTTCCCACAGGCAACTTCGGTAATATCCTTGCCGCTTATTATGCAAGAGAAATGGGTGTGCCTATCAAAAAGCTCATCTGTGCTTCAAATGCCAATGATGTTCTCACCGAATTCCTTTCAACAGGTAATTACAACAGAAAAAGAGATTTCTACACAACAATCTCTCCCTCAATGGATATTCTTATTTCATCCAACCTCGAAAGACTTCTTTTCCTTCTCAGCGACATGAACGATGAAGCTGTTGCAAAGTGGATGAACCAGCTTTCAACCGAGGGCAAATATTCAGTTGATGAAGAAGTGTTTGACAAAATCAAAGCGTTGTTTGAGGCAGGCTCTTGCGACGACAAGGGCACAAAAGCCACAATCGCAGGCGTGTTTGATGAATACAAATATCTTTGTGACACTCACACAGCAGTTGCGGTTGCAGTTTATAACGATTATGTTCACGTAACTGCAGACGAAATCCCCACAGTTATTGCTTCAACAGCCAACCCCTACAAATTCAGCGCATCTGTTCTTGATGCTGTGCGTCCCGGAATGACAGAGGGTATGGATGAGTTTGATATGGTGCTCGGCCTTCATGTGGAAACAGGCGCCGAGTGTCCTCCTCAGCTTGCAAATCTTAAGGGAAAAACACCCAGATTCACAAAAGTGTGCAAAAAAGAAGATATGGAAGCTGTTGTTTTTGAAATGCTTTCTGAATAATAAAAGGCAGGAAACGCATACGTTGTGTTTCCTGCAACTTTTTAAGGTTATTTATTGTTTGTCATATTGGAATTGGGCTCAAATGTTGCGCAAAGTGTTTCTGAACAGCAGCAGGCACTTGAAGGACCAACTTCAATTGAACCCGCTGTGCACTTGTGTGTGCCTTCGTGATAGATACAGCTGTTTACGTTGCATTTGATGTCTTTAATTTCGTGACGCATAAAATTAACCTCCGTTTTAGTATTGGGCTTTACCCATAATAGTTTGAGCAGAAAAATTCGTTATATGCGAGGTGTTACAATGTCTTTGTTTGCAATCGGTGATACTCACCTTTCTTTTGGCACAGACAAGCCGATGGATATTTTTTCGGGATGGGAAAATTTTGAGCAGAAGCTTGAAAAAAACTGGCGTGCAATCGTTAAAGACGGTGACACTGTTGTTATTCCCGGTGACATAACCTGGGGAATGACGATGCAGGAAGCTCTGGAGGATTTTAAATTTCTTGACAGACTCCCCGGTGAAAAAATTATTCTCAAAGGCAACCATGACTATTGGTGGTCAACGAAGAAAAAAGCCGATAAATTTTTTGAAGAAAACGGTATTACGACCATAAAAATACTCAATAATAACGCATATAAGGTGGGGGACTACGCCCTGTGTGGCAGCCGCGGCTGGTTTTTTGACAGCGACAAGCAGGCTGACCAAAAAATTGTTGCCCGTGAAGCCGGCAGACTGAGAATGTCCATTCAGGAAGCTGATAAGCTCGGCGGTGAAAAAATCGCGTTTCTTCATTATCCGCCCATTGCAGGCGGTCAGGTGTGTCAGGAAATTTGTGACGAGCTTGTGAATGGCGGTGTCAGTCAGTGTTATTATGGCCATCTTCACGGCTATTCAACCGCTTTTGCTTTCAATGATGAGATGTTTGGCATTAAATTTCATCTGGTTTCGGGAGATTATCTAAATTTCTGTCCAAAACTTATTGTAAAATTTTGACTTTTTTGCATAAATTTTTTCAATAAAGTATGGAAAAAAATAAAAACATCTGTTATAATACATGAGTTAAAGAATGTACAGGAGGAAGTACAATGTTAAAATCAGCAAACAAAACAGAAACAAACACATACACTCTTGAAGTGTCAATCGGCGGCGAAGAGTTCAAGGCCGCAGTTGTAAAGGCTTACAACAAGCAGAAGAGCAAGATTGCAGTTCCCGGCTTCCGCAAGGGCAAGGCTCCTCTTTCAGTTATCGAGCGTTATTACGGTAAGGGCGTATTTTATGAAGATGCTCTTGATATTCTCTATCCCGAAGTTGTTGGCGACGCAATCAAAGAAGCAGGCATCGATGCTGTTGCAGCTCCTTATGATGTTGATGTTACCAAAATCGATGAAACAGGCGTTGAGATGACAATGAAGGTTACTGTTAAGCCTGAAATTGAAATCGGCGAATACAAAGGCCTCAAGGCAGTTAAAGCAGACACAACTGTTTCAGCTGCAGATGTTAAGAAAAAGCTCGAAGAGCTTCAGGAAAGAAACGCAAGACTTGTTACTGTTGAAGACAGAGCAGTTAAAAAGGATGACATCGCAGTTATCGACTTTGAAGGCTTTGTTGACGGCGTAGCATTTGACGGCGGCAAAGGCGAAGGCTTTGAGCTCACAATCGGTTCAGGTCAGTTCATTCCCGGCTTTGAAGACCAGATTATCGGTCACAACGCAGGTGAGGAATTTGACGTAAACGTTACATTCCCCGAAGCATACACACCTGAACTTGCAGGCAAAGAGGCTGTGTTCAAAGTTAAGGTTAACGAAATCAAAGTTAAAGAGCTTCCCGCACTTGATGACGAATTTGCAAAGGATGTCAGCGAAGACGCTGACACACTTGCAGCTCTCAAAAAGAGCATCAAGGCTGAGCTCACTGACGCTAAAAAGGCTCAGGCTGACAGAGATTTTGAATCAGCTCTTCTTGAGCAGCTTGCAGCAAATGTTCAGGGTGAAATTCCCGAAGTTATGTATGACAACAAGGTTGAAGAAGAAATCAACAACTTTGCTCAGCGTCTTGCTCAGCAGGGTCTCAACCTTGACGGTTATCTCAAATACACAGGCATGGATATGGACGCTCTCAAGGCTTCATTCCGTGAAGGCGCTGAAAAGCAGGTTAAGCTTATGCTTGCAGTAGAAAAGGTTGTTGCTCTTGAGGGTATTGAAGCAACAGACGAAGAAGCTGAAGCTAAGTACAACGAAATGGCTGAAATGTACAAAATGGAAGCAGAGCAGATCAAGAGCTTTGTTCCCGTTGCAGACATCAAGGCTGACATCGTAAACGGCAAGGCAGTTCAGCTTGTTGTTGACAATGCAGTTGCTGAAGCAGCAGAAAAGCCCGCTAAGAAAACAGCAGCAAAGAAAACAACTAAAAAAGCAGCAGAGAAAAAGGAAGAAGCTGCTGAATAATTTTTAAAGTTTATACCTATAATTAAATGGAGTGAATGGCTTTATGCCATTCATTTCGTTTAAGTTGCGGCAAGAATAAGGAAAATCCTAAGGAGGACATTACTATGGCATTAGTACCCTACGTTATAGAACAGACAAACAGAGGAGAAAGACAGTATGACATCTTCTCAAGACTTTTAAACGACAGAATTATAGTTCTTTCTGACGAGGTTAACGACACAACTGCCAGCCTTGTTGTTGCTCAGTTGCTCTTCCTCGAAGGTCAGGACCCCGAGAAAGACATCAGCCTTTACATCAACAGCCCCGGCGGCTCAGTAACTGCAGGCATGGCAATTTATGACACAATGCAGTACATCAAGTGTGATGTTTCAACCATCTGTATGGGTATGGCTGCTTCAATGGGTGCATTCTTGCTCTCATCAGGTGCAAAGGGCAAAAGACTTGCTCTTCCCAACAGTGAAATTATGATTCATCAGCCTCTCGGCGGTGCAAGAGGTCAGGCAACCGAAATTCAGATTGTTGCCAACCACATCATCAAAACAAGAGAAAAGCTCAACAGAATCCTTGCCGAAAACACAGGTAAGTCAATTGAGCAGATTGCTCTTGACACCGAAAGAGATAATTACCTTTCCGCTCAGGAAGCTATGGAATACGGTATTGTTGATAAGGTAATCAAAAACAGATAACCCGAAAGGAAAGTTTCTATGAGCAGAGATGAAGAAAGACGCGAAAAAAATGTCCGCTGTTCTTTCTGCCAGAAGACGCAGAATCAGGTTTACAAGCTTATCGCAGGTCCCGGTGTTTTCATTTGTGACGAATGTGTTGAGCTTTGCCAGGGAATTATAGATGACGAGTATCTTGAAGATGCGAAAGTCAAAAAGAGCAAGGAACCCGTAAATCTTCCCACTCCCGCCCAGATCAAGGCTCAGCTTGACGAATATGTTGTTGGTCAGAATGATGCCAAAATCGCACTGAGTGTTGCGGTTTATAACCACTACAAGCGCGTTTATAAGGGTGAGGATTGCGGCATTGATATTCAGAAGAGCAACATTATGCTCCTCGGTCCCACAGGTGTTGGCAAAACGATGCTTGCACAGACCCTTGCAAAAACCTTGGATGTTCCCTTTGCCATTGCAGACGCCACAACTCTCACAGAGGCAGGCTATGTTGGTGAAGATGTTGAAAACATTCTTCTTCGTCTTATTCAGGCGGCGGATTTTGATATTGATAAAGCTCAGCGCGGTATCATCTATGTTGATGAAATCGACAAAATTGCAAGAAAGTCCGAAAACCCGTCAATCACCCGTGACGTAAGCGGTGAGGGTGTTCAGCAGGCATTGCTTAAAATTCTTGAAGGCACGGTTGCTAATGTTCCCCCTCAGGGCGGCAGAAAGCATCCGCAGCAGGAGTTTATCCAGATTGACACATCCAACATCCTCTTTATCTGCGGCGGCGCATTTGACGGCATAGAGAAGATTATTGAAAAGCGCATCGGCGGTTCAGCCCTCGGCTTTGGTGCGGAGATTAAGAATAAATCTGAAATGACAGCCGAAAACCTTATGCACAAGGTTATTCATCAGGATTTGTCAAAGTTTGGTCTTATTCCCGAGCTTGTGGGCCGTTTGCCGGTTATCACAACCCTCAGCCAGCTTGACAAGGATGATATGATTAAAATCCTCAAAGAGCCTAAAAACGCCATTCTTAAGCAGTACAAGGCGCTTTTTGATATGGACGGCGTAGAGCTTGACTTTGACGATGAAGCCCTTGCTGCCGTGGCAGAAAAGACCCTTGAAAAGAAAACAGGCGCACGCGGACTTCGTTCCATTATGGAAAAGGTTCTTCTTCCCACAATGTACGAAGTGCCGGGCGATAAAGACATCATTAAGGTGGAATTCACCAAAGAATGTATCACCGACGGTGCTGACCCTATTGTTACAAGAAAATAAAATTAAGACGGTAGAGCGAGTCTACCGTCTTTTTGTTTGCTTTGAAATCGATGTTATTTTTTCTCAATGCCGTCTGCTGAGCCAATGATCAATCTTCAAACGCACCGCGGTGGGTGGCGTCAATAATTTTGGGTAGCTGGTCAAATGCCATATCGGCAAGGGGCTTGGGAAGCACAGGCAAATCTATCATATGTGAAATGCCGTCGGCAATAGCTGTTGTGGGTGGCTGTGAGCTCGGGGAAAAAGTGACAACATTCCTGTCTCTGAAGTCAAACTCAATCGTTCTTCTGCACACGGATTCAACAGGACGCATATTGATAACAAGTGTGTCCTCGTCCTTCCACGCGGCGGTGCTGTAGGCTGTGAAATCCATATTCGCAAGGCGGATTTTTGAAACCCTGTATTCACCATCCATACCGCAAAGAATGGTATTGTGCTCGTCACCCTCATCCCAGGTCATTGTGCATTCCTTTTCATTAAAATCAAAGCTGACGTTTGTGATGTTGCCTGCCTTGTCGGCTGACATATACACAACGGGAATGGGGAGCATACTAACCGGGAAGCCTGATGTTTCAAGGATAAGGTTTTTGTTAAATCTGATGTTTCTGTTTTTAATCGTTTCTTCAAGCACACTGCGTTCGGTGGGCTCAAGAATATCATCAAGGGGAGCAAGGCTAACCTCTTTTTCGTATCCGGGCTCGCTGTCGGGGGCAATAAAACCCTTTGGAAAATGGCGCCAGATAGTGTCGCGGGTCTTCTGTTCGTCAATTTCACCTGCGGTGATGATTATGGATGCATCCCTGTCCTTAAACACAATTCCGAATTGCGAAAACATACCGTCAAGTCGGTAGGCGGATGCGCCGGCACAATGCCACACACAGTAGCCGTAGCCGCACTGACTGTCGGGGCTGGAGTTGGCATGAGAATTGTCAACATGGCGCTTTCTTGTTTTACGCACCCAACCTTCGGGAATAATCTGCTTACCGTTGAAAACACCGTTGTGCTGATAGCAGGTGACGATTTTGGCAAGGTCTTCTGTCTTTAAGAAAAGACCCCAGCCGCCTGCTTCAATTCCGCGGGGAGAAACCTCCCACGCAGGGATGTCAATGCCCAGTGGCTCAAAAAGGCGGGGAGTGAGAAACTCGGTAACAGTTTTGCCCGTGATTTTGTGAATTGCGGAGCAGAGCATATACTGATTTTCACTTATATACTGAAAATGACCGTCGTTAGGTGTGAATGCCCAAGGGGATTCAAAAAACTGACGCTCCCAGTTTGGCTTGGTTTTGTCGGTGAAAACGCTGACATTTTTGCCCGACTGCATTGTGAGCAGGGAGTGAATGTCGAGCTTTTCCAGGTTTTCGTCACGCCTGTCGGGAATAAACTCGGGAAAAATGTCAATAAGCTTTGTGTCGGTGGACAAAAGCCCTTCTTCAACGGCAAAGCCGATTGCGGCCGAGGTGACAGTTTTGCTCACGGAATACATCGCGTGAGGAATGTCGGGTGAATAGGGGGCAGCCCAGCTTTCAAAAGCAACCTTGCCCTCGCTCATAATCATAATGCTGTGAACTTCAATGTTGTTTTCTTTAAAATCGGCAATAAGAGCCTCAACTTCTTTTGAAGAAACACCAACCTCTTCGGGATAAGCGGCTCTTTCAAGACGGATTTTTTCTGACATATAATCACCCCTTTTGGGAAATTTATCTTAATTTTATCTCTTTCTCTTTTTATAAAGGTAAACCTGGCTTGCAACAATTCCGCCGCCGCAAAGCACAACGGCAATCAGCCTGCCGATTGAGAAAGTGAACTTGCCTGCGGTTTCATCGGAAGAAGCTTTCTCGAGAGCGCTGTAGCTTTCACTCAAATCATAAAAAGCGGCTGAAAGCTGACTCTGAGAAGCTACGCCGTCAACATAATTTTTGGCGGTGTTGTAAGCGAAAGTAAATTCTTTTAAGCTGTCGGCTGAATATTCGCCTTTGAGATATTGCTCACACATATTCACAAGATTGCGAAGCTCATCTTTGAGGTCATTTGTTGACTCAATATATTTGCTCAGAAGCTCGGGATAGTCAGTTTCAATAATTGAATATCCGTGGGAAATAACGTTGTCCCAGCCTGTTACATCGTCTTTTCTGTCGGCTGAATATTCATCAACCATAGAGAATATTGCCATAATGGAGTTTTCTTTAAACTGAGCTGTGTATGAATCGTAAAGCACAACGCCGTTACGGTTTTTGGTGCCCACCTTAACAATGTTGAGCTTTGCCTCAACAGCATCATCAACAAGGGAGTTGGCACCGAAAATAATGTTGCCGTTATACTGAGGAATAATGAGGTTTTCAAAACGCTTGTTTTGGGCAACGATTGATGCAACATCACCGGAGGAGGCATCTGTAAGGCGGAAAAGCACCTGACCCAGCTTTTCTTCGTTTTCAACAACTCCTGCAACCTTGCCAAGGTCATCGGTGCTGACGTCAATAATCAGTGTGTTGCCGTCGTCAATGGCGTTGAGGGCGTCTTTGAGAGAAGCAACAGGGTAGTTGCTCTTTTTTGTAAGCTCACCGCCGTTGGCATAGCGGAGAAAATATGAGGAAATTTCGTCATAGGTTTTGTCACTTACAAGGCCTGTAACGGTGTTACCCTCTGCATCAATGCACATTCTGTCAAGGGTTTCGTCTGCCATAAGCACGGGCACGCCATCCTTGGTGAGACGCACATCAACAGAAATATATTCAGCGGTGCAGTCAACAATGCCTTCAACGGAGTTTTCGGCATATTTCTGCCAGTTGCCTTTGTTGGCGCAGATTTTGATTTCGGGGGAGTAGGCAGCTGCGGTTACCTGATTGCCTGCAAGAACGGACTTATCAACGGATTCACCGTCACCGTAAGTGTCAATTGCGGCAAAAGCAGAGGCTGACAGCGCCCCCAGAATCAGAATTAAAGAGAGTGAAATTGATAAAAACAAGCGGAGATTTTTCATTGAAATACCTCAGATAAAAAATTTTTTTAAAAATAACAAACAAATGTTTGCATTTGACGAACATTTGTGCTATAATATGAAAAACTAACACTACTTTTGAAAGGTAGGGATAATTTTGGCAATAAATGAAAAGCAAAGAGCTATTTATGATTTCCTTGTTGAAAGGAGCAGTGACGGTGTTCCCCCTTCGGTGAGGGAGATTTGCGCCGCCGTAGGTCTTAAGTCCACCTCTTCTGTTCAGGCTCACCTCGATGTGCTTGAAGCAGAGGGATATATTTCACGCGACCCGCTTCTTAAACGCTCAATCAGAATTGTGGGCCAGCAGGATAACATCGTTCAGGTGCCTATTGTGGGCACGGTAACTGCAGGAGCACCGATTCTTGCCGTTGAGTCAATTGAAGGCTATTTCCCTTACACAGGCACAGTTTCAAGAGATAAGCCTCTTTTTGCCCTCCACGTCAGAGGAGAAAGTATGATTGAGGCAGGCATTCTTGACGGTGACCTTGTTATTGCGGAAAAAACACCCTTTGCCCGCAACGGTGAAATTGTGGTGGCGCTGATTGAAGACGAAGCAACCGTTAAAACCTTCTACAAAGAAAACGGCTATTTCAGGCTTCAGCCCGAAAACTGCACCTATGAGCCGATTATTGTTGACGATGTGTCAATTCTCGGCAAGGTTGTTGCCGTTATGCGCTATTATTGATTGCCCAGAAGCAACGCAAGCACAGCGCAGATTATTGCTGACCCGCCCACTGCGAAAGCGGTGATAGCGGTGATGTTGTTGCGAAGGGTTTTGCCCGCTTTTGCGGCTTTTGAGTGAAGCTCTTCGTATTTTGAAATGACGGTGTTGCCTGCGGCTTTGAGTGCAAATTCAACACCTGTGTTCACAAGCTCACGGGCAGATTCGTCATCCTTTGCAAAAATTTTGGTGACGGTGGTTTCGTTTTTGTCGGCTACCGCGCAATAAATGAAAATTGAATCATCATTACCTGAAAACGCGCTTGAAACAGCCACGGCATAGTCGCTTTTGGCTTCAATGCGCGTTTTTTGTGCGCAGGCAGCGATATAATCCTTCACAGGCTGTGAAGAAACTCTTGATTCAAAGTCGTAAACAAATCTGAAAGCCTTGCTCTGGGTGTCAATCTTCTTGGTGCATTCTTCAATGAGATTAACCCCATTGATGGCTGCAAAGGCAAGGGTTGCTTTTGACTTGCTCACGGCGGTGAAAAGCCTTTCGGTAAGACGGAGTCTGGTGAGCTTTTTCAAATCGTCGTTTTGTTCAAAGCCTGCAAGCTCGGCAAGGTAGCTGTAAAGGCTGCCGAAAACCACCTCGGCAGTTTTAACAGAATCAAGCGGAAGCATAACGATGCTCTGTGACCCCGATATGATTGAAAATCCGCAGGACAAAAGATTGTCCGTAGGAAAAACCTGTGCCTTAACGGGAAAAATCGAGTTATTCACAAGAGCGGTGTTGGAGATTTTTCCTTTTTCAAAAAGAGGAAGAAGGTTTATATAAATTTCTTCAACCTGTTGAGTTTTAATCTCAAGGGCGTCGAAAAGCATTTTTTTGATTGAATTGTATGACTGGTTCTGCACGGCAATTACGACACAATCTGCACTGCGCAAAGCCTGAGAAACAGCAAGAAACATTCTCTTGGGTGAGGCAAAGTTGCTGAATTTTGCGGGTTCCTGAGTGAATGCGTTGGCACAGTCAGAAATCAGCTTTTTGTTTTCAGCAAAAGCTGCGGGATTACCTTTTGCAAGGGAAAAAAGCTTTATGTTCATAAGGGCTCCTTTCTTTAATAGGGTCTGTTGTTTTCATCATACCACGCCTCGGGAAAACGCTGATTGATGTTTTCACGGGCGGCAGATATATCCGTTTCTGCGCTTTCTCCGTTGCGCACAAGCCTTGCCATAACCACAAAGCGCGAATCATCAAGGAGGAGACTGCAGGTGGAAAGGGTGAGGATTTTGTCCTCAGAGGTAACATCAACGTCGGTTATGAAATACGAACGCTCCATAACCTCGTCATAAAAATTACGGAATTCATCTTCTGAGGCAAAGTCAGTGCGCAGATAGTTGAACACATAGCCATTGTCATGCTGCGGCCGGGTGTTAATCAGAAATGCGGCAAAGACCTTCCACTTGTATTCCTTGTGAATTGTGTTAAAGGTGATGACGGGACAAGCTTGATAAGTGCTGAGCTTTTTATACATACTCAGCATTCCGAACTGGGTGCCGTCAAGCATATTGTGACCGTAAATAATTGTATTGTCGTTTAAATTGACAAGGTTGTTGCGGTAATCTGCAAATAAAGTTCCGTGCTTATCCTCTTTGCCGTCAATGGTATGATTCAGATAATAAGAATTATCATCACCCTGAACAACGGGGAAGTCTATCTCAAGTCCTTTGATAATAAGATTGCCTGCAAAATCATCATACTGATTTTTAATTTCGGCATATTTGCCCTGAATGTCGGAAGTGGTTTCGCAAGATGAGTTGCTTTGGGTAGAGGAACTGAAAGTCTGACTTTGTTTTTTGACGGAGTAGGGTATCAACACAAGGTCATAGGCAAGGTAAACGGAGCTTACCAAAATTCCGGCAACAGCCAGAACGAGCAGAAACTTTTTGATTTTTCCGGTTGGTTTTATTTTAGTCATTTTTCTTAACTGAACGTGAAACGATTTCATCCTTGCTGAATTTTAATTCAGAGCTGATGGGCTTTGAAATAGGAATATCGGCAGGGTGATTTTCTTTTTTGGAGGCATGCTGAATTTTTGCAATAGCAGCCTCTTTTTCGGCCTTTGCCCTTGCAATGGCGGCATCCTTTTCTGCCTTGGCTTTTGCGATGGCAGCGTCTTTTTCGGCTCTTGCTTTAGCAATGGCTTCATCACGTTCGCGGCGGATTTTTTCGGTTTCGTCCTTTCTTGCCTCTTCGCGTGCTTTTCTTGCGGCACGCTTGGCGGCAAGCTCTTCACGGTGCACACGCTCTGCCTCGGCTCGTGCTTCAGCTTCAGCGTCAAGGCGTGCTTTCTCTTCACGGGCAAGGCGTGCAGCTTCTTCTGCCTGCTCCTTAAGGGCAAGGGCATCGGCGGCAGCCTTGCGCATTGCTTCAAGCTCTGCCATTAGTTGTTCGGCATCGGACTTTGCCTTGCGCACGGCCTCCTGCTGAGAGTGAAGCTCACGCTCAGCCTCTTGCTGCTGTTTCTGATTTTCTTCTTGCTCACGACGGATGCGCTCTTTTTCTTCTGCCAGCTTTTTCTGGGCTTCCTGAGCGGCAAGCTCTGCGGCACGCTGAGCATCATCCTTTTGCTTTTTAGCAAGCTCAATGACTTTGGCGGCCTCTTCGCTTTGCTCTTTTGCTTTTTTATATGCTTCTTTGGCAATGTTTTCGGCGTCAGCCTTTGCCTGCTGAGCCTCAATAACAGCCTGCTCAGCCTTTTCTTTTTCAGCCTGAGCTTTTTCGGCGGCAAGCTTGGCTTCCTGCTCAGCCTTTTCTTTTTCAGCCTGAGCCTTTTGGGCGGCAAGCTTGGCTTCCTGCTGGGCTCTTTCTTTTTCAGCCTGAGCTTTTTCAGCGGCAAGCTTAGCTTCCTGCTCAGCTTTTGCCTTTTCAGCCTGAGCTTTTTCAGCGGCGAGCTTAGCTTCCTGCTCAGCTTTTGCCTTTTCGGCCTGAGCTTTTTCAGCGGCAAGCTTTGCTTCCTGCTCAGCTTTTGCCTTTTCAGCCTGGGCTTTTTCGGCGGCAAGCTTGGCTTCCTTCTCTGCTTTTTTCTTTTCTGCTTTTGCTCTGTCGGCTGCTGCCTGAACTTCCTGACGCTGAGCCTTGGCTTTTTGTGCAGAAACAAGGTCTTTCTGCGCTTTTGCAGTTGCGGCGGCAGAGGAGAAATCCTCAATTTTACCTTCCAGCTTGGCAAGCTTTGCCTTTTCTTTTTCGGTCATCTGCTTGGCTTTGAGCTTTTCAGCCTTAAGTTGAGCTTTTCTGATTTCTTTTTCGGCTTTTTTTCTTGCTTTGGCCATTTTCTTTTCAAGACGGATTTGCGCCTTGATTTCTTTTTTCTTCTGCTTTTCCGCTATGCGACGTTTGGCTCGTGAAAGCTTGGTAGGTTCGGTGAAAAGCTCCTTGCTCTCTGCCGTAACCTCTTCCACCTTGTTGCCGTTAGCAAGTGCATCTGCCTCGGACTGGAAAATAACCTTGGTGTTTGTTTTATACATATCCCTGAGTCTGGGGGTGTCATCGTCTTTTCTTGCATCGGCAAGAGAAAGGGCACGGGGGTTGTCATCAAGAACGTTATAGCCCGCTTTTTCAAAAATGCTTTTGGGGTCGGTGGGCTCGTCCGGTTTTGAGGATGCCTGCTTCGGCGTGGCAACCTTACCCTGCTTAATGGGCGCAACAGGCTCAGCCGGCTTGTCGGCTTCTTCTTCGTTCAGAACCTCCGCCTCGGAAAACAGACGCGAAAGGGGTGACGGCTCAACGCCGTTTGCATCTTTCGGAATGCTGCTTGCAGGGGTACCGTAATAGCTGTAGCCTCTGTTGGCGGCAAGGTGTCTTTTAATAAAGCCCATCTGCTGGGGAGGCTCCATAGTTTCTCTCACACCGTCATCAACATCAACGGAAGCAAATGTGTTTTTGAGATTTTCCACACCGGTGGTAACTATGTAACCGCTCAGACTTTCCGAAGGGTCGGGCAACGGTTGTCCCTTGTCATCAACGGGGATGGCTTCGGGAGATTTTTTCTTATCTTCCTTTTTGGGCATAATAGGTTTGTCAAATCCGTCTGCCATTCATATTTGCTCCTTTCGTGAGATTTTATTTTGAAGGCTTCCAGCTTCTGTGGGATGAATAGGGGTTGGTTTTGCCGTTTTTGTCATACCAGAGCTGGGGTCTGCGGTAGTCTTCGTTAACGGTAACGGCATCAGCGTCAAATTCGTTTGCCTCACCGTCGCGGAGCAATCTGCCCACAACAACAAGTCGGGCATCAACTCCGCCGTTTTTAAGGCTGTCATAAACGTGAGTGCAGGTGGAAAGGGTAATGATTTTGTCTGCTTTTTCAAGACCTGCACCGGTGGTATAAAGTGCGTATTGATTAAGCAGCTCAATATAACCGCTGAAGCTTTCATCACTCATGTCGGGGTTGTAGTAGTCAAAGACATATCCGCCGTCGTCCTCTGCCTGAGTTGTGGCATAAAACACAGCATACACCTTGAAAGCGTAGGAATCTGTGAGGGTATCATAGAAGATGACGGGATGATTTTCATAAAATCCGGTGTCGGTGTAACTTTCAAGTGAGCCGAAGTGAGAGCTGTTATTCATTTTGTGACCATAAATAACGGTGTTTTTGCTTAAATCGGTTTTTGAACAACGGAAGTCAATAAAGGGAGTGCCGTAGCGTGCATTTTCATCAAAAGCGTTGTTATTGTAGAGATAATGCTTGTTGTTGCTGTCCTGCATAACGGGGAAGTCAATTGATGTGCTGTCAATGGTCAGCCAGCCTGCAAGGTCATTGTTTTCAGAATACATTGCCTTGAGGCTTTCGTTGATTGAATCAGGATAAGCAGCTTCATTATAGCTTACAGCTAAATCGCCGTAAGGGTAAAAGCCGTCGGCGTTGGCGGGGGCGTCGCTTTTTTGTGAATTGCTTTTGTTTATAAAATTCAGCACAGCGAGGGTTGAACACACAACTGTGGCAATTGCAAGAATGATGCATACAACCGTGACAGCTGCACCTTTTTTGGGGGCCTTGGCTTCTTCGGACTCATCAGCTTCCTCTGTGCCCGGTGTCTGTTCTGCGGGTTGTTCAATGTCGAGAATTGAAGAAAAAGCGGCAAACTCGATTTTTGTGGCTTCTTCTGCTACGGATTCAACCTTGGGCTGTTCAAGTGGCATTTCGTTGTTAACGTCTGCCTGCTCAAGAAGTCTTGCGGAAATTTCTTTCTGCTCCTGAGCCTTTGCTGCCTCGGCTTTTTTGGCAGCAAGCACGGCAGCGGCAGCTTTTTCAGCAGCTACGCGGGCCTCTTCTTTTTCTCTGATTTCGAATTCAGCCTTTTTTCTTGCGGCAAGCTCTTCAGCGGCCTTGCGCTCTTCTTCCTCTTTTTGGCGCTGTTCTTCAAGGCGGATGCGCTCCTCCTCGGCAAGCCTTGCGGCTTCTTCGGCGGCTTCGCGTTCGGCCTTTTCTTTGACCTCCGCCTCGCGCTGTGCATCTTCCTCTTCAAAATATTCTTTGAAGTCAGTCAAATCGAATTCGGTTAAGTCGATTTCACTTCTTCTGTCTTTTTTCTGAAACTCGTCCATCTATTTCAGCTCCTTTGTTTATTGGAGATTATTATCTAAATAAAGTCTGACAAGGTTAAGCGCATTGGATGCGTTAACCAGACGGTTATAATCGCGGCAGCCGGGACCGGCTTTGCCGGTGAGAAGCTTTTTAACAACCACGGTGCCGTCTTTGGCTGCAAGGGCAATGAAGCTCAGACCGACAGGCTTGTCTGTGCCGTCGCTTTCGGGCCCGGCAATGCCTGTAACACCAACGGAAATATCTGCTCCGCTGACCTTGAGGGCGCCGAGAGCCATCTGCCTTGCAACGGGCTCACTAACTGCGCCGTGCGCCTGCAGGTCTGCCTTGTCAACGCCTAAAATGTTTGTTTTGATATCGTTTGAATAAGAAATAATTCCGCAACCGTAAACCGCAGATGAGCCGGAAACATCGGTGATTCTTTTGCCGATGAGACCGCCTGTGCAGGATTCTGCCGTGGCAAGAGTCAGTCCTTTTTCTTTGAGCTTTTTTACAACGGCGGTTTCGATATTCGGCTCGTCAATGCCGTAGACAAATCCGCCGAGCCTTGACACGATTTCGTCAATAACAGGCTGTGCGATTCTGTCGGCTTCTTCTTTGGTGCCTGCCATAGCGGTTACGCGAAGCAGAGCCTCACCCTCTTTTGCATAGGGGGCAACGGAAGGATTTGCACTGTTCAACAAATCGTCAACCTTTTGTGCCATAATGCTTTCACCAATGCCGAAGGTGCGGATGTTATGAGAAACAATAACCTTGTCGGAAAATCTGCTGAGGTAGGGCACGGCATAGTTGAGAAACATGGGCTTCAGCTCGCGAGGCGGGCCGGGGAGCATAAGAATATGCTTGCCGTCTTTTTCAATGGCGCAACCGGGGGCGGTGCCGTTATCGTTTTGAAAAACAACTCCGTCGGCAGGGAGAAGGGCCTGCTTTTTGTTGTTTTCACTCATAACGATACCCTTGCTGTTGAAGTAGCCTTCCATTCGGTCAAGACTTTCCTGATGAAGAACGCATTCTTTGTCGAAAAATTCGCAACAGATTTCCTTTGTCAGGTCGTCGGGAGTGGGACCGAGGCCACCCGAAGCGATGATGATGTCACTTCTGTTAAGTGCAATTTCAAGCACCTTACGCAATCTTTCGGGGTTATCACCCACAGTTGTCTGGTGAAGAACACTTATTCCCATTTTTGCAAGCTCAACTGATAAAAACTGAGCATCGGTGTTTACAATGTCACCTAAAAGGATTTCTGTGCCAACGCTGATGATTTCACAAATTGCCAAAACAGGTCACCTATCTGTCTATCATAATAAATTTTGTGTTCGCAATTGCTTCTGCCACAAGTCCGTCAACATCAATCAAAGCTTCTGCTTCTTCAAGCTGGGAAAGCTTTGGCTTGGTTTTGGGATGCTTTGGTGTGAACACCGTGCAACAATCTTCATAAGGAAGAATTGATGTTTCAAAGGTGTCAATTTTTCTTGAAATAATAACAACCTCATCCTTGTCCATACCGATAAGAGGACGGAAAACGGGCATATTTGCAACAGCTTCGGTGCAAGCAATTGCCTGCATCGTCTGGCTGGCAACCTGACCCACACTTTCGCCGGTGATGAGAGCTCCGCAATCTTCCTTGCGGGCGATAATTTCGGCGCAGCGCATCATAAGTCTGCGCATAATGAGGGTGAACAAGTCCTCGGGGCAGTTATCTTTTATTTCTTCCTGAATATGAGTAAAAGGTACTACGAAAAGAGGGATTCTGCCGCAATACTGCGATACCTTTTTGCAAAGGGTGTGCACCTTCATTTCTGCTCTCTGAGATGTGTAGGGAGGGGAAGCAAAGTGAATACCCACAATGTTGAGGCCGCGCTTTGCCATCATCCAGCCTGCAACGGGACTGTCAATTCCGCCGGAAACAAGCAATGCTGCTCTGCCTGCGGAGCCTGTGGGCATACCGCCGGCACCTTTTATCTGATTACCGTGAATATATGCATAAAAATCGCGCACTTCAACCATAACCACAACATCGGGGTTGTGAACATCAACCTTAAGGTGGTGATACATGCTGAGAATCTTACCGCCTACCTCGCGGCAGATTTCGGGGGATTTGAGTGGGAAGTTTTTGTCGGAACGCTTTGCTTCAACCTTAAAGGTGCGTGCTCCCTCAAGCTGGTCGCGGAGATATTCCCCCGCACAGTCAAGAATAACGTTCATATCCTTTTTCACTGCGGCGGCTCTTGAAAGGGCGGCAATGCCGAAAACCTTTGTCAGGCGGCGCACAGCTTCATCAAAATCAACGCCTTCATCCTCGGACTCAACCATAATTGTTGATTGAGCCGAGGTGAATTTGAACTTGCCAAGGTCACTCAGACGGTGACGCATATTTTTTATAAGAATGTCTTCAAATGAGCGGCGGTTGAGACCCTTAAGAGCCAACTCACCGTTTTTGATAAGAATAGTTTCCTTCATTTTAAACTCCGTTCTGTTATTTCATTCGTCTCATTACCTTCTGCGCAGAAGCAACGCCCTGAATGAAATAATCAATTTCTTGCTTTGTTGTGTATCTTGAAATGCTGATTCTCACAGCGCTGTTGATTCTTTGAGAATCCAGACCTATTTCGGTGAGAACACGGCTTTTGTGACCTTTTGAACAGGCAGAGCCGCTTGAAATATAAACGCCCATTTCTGAAAGGAAGTTGAGAAGCACCTCCGAGGGAATGCCTGTTACAGAAATGTTGGTAACATACGGCAATGCATCAGCAGGTGAGTTGATGACAATTCCGCCAAGCTCACTGAGACGGGCAATAAGATAATTTCTTTGCTCGGTAGCAATTCTCAGGTTAATGTCAATGTCTTTGATGGCATCTGCCGCAGCGCCAAAGCCGGCGATTGCGGGCAACGGCTCTGTGCCGGGGCGAATGCCCCTTTCCTGTCCGCCACCAAAAACGGTGGTGGCAAGGCGTGAACCTTTGTTGACAAACAATGCGCCTGCGCCCTTGGGTCCGTGAATTTTGTGAGCGCTGATGCTCATAAGGTCAATGCCCAAAGCGTGGGGCTTGAGGGGGATTTTGCCAAAGGCCTGCACCGCATCACAATGGATAAGAGCAGGGGCATTATATTTGCGCACAGCAGATTTGACTTTTTCAATTGCCTCAATTGTGCCGATTTCGTTGTTGACGGCCATAATGCTGATGAGGGAGGTTGAGGTGTTAACTGCGGCATTGAGCTGGCGCTCATCAAAGCGGCCGTTTTTGTCAACATTGAGTCTCACCACGTCGTAGCCCTCTTTTTCAAGCTGCTTCATCGGCTCTTCAACGCTGGGGTGTTCAATGGATGTGGTGATAATCCTCATTCCCTTGGGGCGAAAAGCGTGAGCCGCACCGAAAACGGCGATATTGTTGCTTTCTGTTCCGCCTGAGGTGAAGATGATTTCACCGTCGTCACAGGATAATTTTTTTGCTATTGAGTGCCTTGCTTTTTCAAGAACTTCACTCGCTTCAATTCCGCCAAAATGCAGGGAAGACGGGTTGCCCCAGCACTTTGTCAAGGTGTTGTTGATTGCCTCAATCGCCTCGGGGCAAACGGGTGTTGTTGCGCTGTTATCAAGATAGGCTTCCATTAAACTTCCCTCCAAAATGCAAAATTTTCGCTACTTTAAAATATACTCTTACATTATACATCAAATTGACCTCTCTTGCAATATTAAAGTATTATTTATATAAGAAAAAATTTGGCGATTTTTGAGGAATATTTTTGCAAAAACATATTCCTGATAACATAATATGAAGGTCAGACTTTTATTGCTATTATCTGAAAAACAAAAAATCTTGAAAAACAAAGAAAAAATGAGAAAAACAGAGCATTAGCGGTGTAAATTGATTTTTGTAGTTAAAATAAAAGAATTTGACCTTGCTTGACCTTTTGACTTTCATGTAAAAGGTCAATATAATATAGTCAAGGTCAAAGAAAGTCAAACAAAAAGTGAGATGATTTTATGAATATGAGCAATGAAATAGCCAATATGATTCTCAGAATGCTTGAGAACGATGGTTTTACAGAAATTCAACGAAACGAGCTGGCGCAGACAATCGGCTGTGTGCCGAGTCAGATCAACTACGTTATTTCGTCAAGATTCACGCCCGAACACGGGTATATTGTAGAGAGCAGACGAGGCGGCGGCGGATATGTTCGTATATCCCGCGTGAGCTACGACAAGGGCTCGGCGCTGATGCACGTTGTTAACAGCATCGGCATTGCGGCGGATGAGGCAACCTGCAGGGCGCACATCAGCAATCTCAATTATCAGAATCTGCTCAGTGACGAGGTTTCTGTTGCGGCTCTTGCGGCAACCAGTGACAAGTGCCTCAGAGAGTTGAGTCTGCCCATGCGCGACGTTATCAGAGCGTCAGTATTTAAAAATATATTGTTATCAACTGTTAAGAAAGGAAGATGATTATGCTTTGTCAGAATTGCGGAAAAAATGAGGCCACAACCCACATCAAAAGGATTGTGAACGGGGATACCACACAAATGCATCTTTGCTCCGATTGTGCCGGACATCTGGGTTACGGAGATATGTTTTCGGGCTTCGGTCTGAATCTTGATGATTTCTTCGGAGGATTTCTCGGTGACACCGTGCAGAAGCTTGCTTCACCCACAGAGCAGAGATGCCCCAAATGCGGTAATACCTTTGGTGACATTGTAAGAAGCGGTAAGGTGGGCTGCAGTGAATGTTATGATATTTTCTATGATAAACTGCTCCCTTCGATTCAGCGGATTCACGGCAGAATCAAGCACAACGGCAAGCAGGCTCCTGCGGTTGAAACAGTTGCACAGCCTGTGCCCGAGGTGAAGGAGGACCCTGTTGAAAAGTTGAAAAAAAACCTTACTCAGGCTATTGAAAATCAGGAATTTGAGCAGGCGGCAGTTATCCGCGACAAGATTAAAGAATTGGAAAACAAATAATCTAAAAATTTAGATATATATTGTCAATTCAACGAAAGGAACGATTTTGAACTATGAATAAATGGTATATAGAAAGCGGAGAACAAGGGGATATTGTATTAAGCACACGCATTCGTTTAGCGAGAAATATCGATGAATATCCTTTCCCGAACAAGCTCACTGCCGCGGGTAAAAAAGAGGTTTGTGAAAAGGTGAGAGATATTCTTCTTTCACAAAAATCCTGGGATTTTTCCTACACCGAAACATCTACTCTCACCAAAGCTCAGGCGGTGTCGTTGGCGGAGCGCCATCTTGTCAGCCCCGATTTTGCCTCCGACAGCGACGGCGCTCTTGTGCTCACTGACGACGAAGCAATCAGCATTATGCTTTGTGAGGAGGACCACATCAGACTTCAGGTTATGATGGCAGGTCTTGCGCTCAAAGAAGCATACAGCATTGCCGATAAGGTGGATAACATCATTTCATCCGGTGTTGATTATGCCTTTGATGAAAGAATCGGCTACCTTACTCAGTGCCCCACAAATCTCGGCACGGCAATGAGAGCGTCGGTTATGCTTCATCTTCCGGCTCTTACAAAATGCGGTCAGATTGGCAAACTGGCAAACACCGTGTCAAAGCTCGGCCTTGTTATCAGAGGCGCTCACGGAGAGGGAAGCTCACCCAAGGGTGCAATTTATCAGCTCAGCAATCAGATTACTCTCGGCATCTCTGAGCAGGAGGCTCTTGATAATCTGCAGTCAATCACTCTTCAGCTTGTGGCTCAGGAAAGAGCGGCAGCCAAGAGTCTTCTTGAAAATCCCGCTCAGGTTGACGAAATCTGGCGCGCAAGAGGCATTCTTCAATATGCAAGAATGCTCACCTGCGATGAATTTATGGAGCTTTCTTCGTTGATTCGGCTTGGTGCAAGAAGCGGAGTGTTTGATTTTGATTTGAAAAAGCTCAATGAGCTGACTTATAGCGTTCAGCCTGCTACAATCAAGGCGAGAGAGAACAAAGAGCTCACGGCCCCTCAGCGCGATGTAATCAGGGCTGATGCGGTGAGAGAAATATTTAACTAAGAAAATTTTGGATATAATATAATTAAAGGAGAGGTGCTGAATGTATAAATTCACAGGCTTCACACAAAAAGCAAACACAGCGTTGAACGATGCCATTGAATCGGCTGAAAATCTCGGACACACTTATATCGGCAGTGAGCACCTTCTTGTGGGCTTGCTGGGTGTTGAGGGGAGCGTTGCCCACACGGTTCTGACGGCAAAGGGTGTAACTCAGTCTGCAGTTGAAAATGCACTTAAAACAACGGTAGGAATAGGAACACCGACAGTGCTTTCACCAAATGAGTTTACGCCGAGAAGCAAAAAAATAGTTGAAAGCGCAATAGCTTCTGCTCGTTCGATGAACCATTCTTATGTGGGCACAGAGCACATTCTGATTGCCATTGCCAAGGATTCAAGCTGTTTTGCGATGAACATTCTCGAAAAAGTAGGAATCACACCCAATGAAATAATCAACGAAATCACAAAAAGTGTTTCTTCTCAGAATGCCTCTGCTTCAGACAAAGCCAAGCAGGGCAAAAAGAGTGAAACTCCCACAATTGAGCAGTTCGGCAGAGATCTGACAGACCTTGCCCGTCAGGGAAAAATCGACCCCGTAATCGGCAGACACACAGAAATTAACCGTGTTATCCAGATCCTTTGCCGCCGCACCAAAAACAACCCTTGCCTCATCGGTGAGCCCGGTGTCGGCAAAACGGCAATCGCAGAGGGTCTTGCTCTCAAAATTGCAACTGACGAGGTGCCTGAATTGCTCAGAGGCAAAAGAATTATTTCTCTTGACCTGACAGGTATGGTTGCAGGCACAAAATACCGAGGTGACTTTGAAGAGAGAATCAAGTCAGCTATCAACGAGGTTATCAAAGCGGGCGATGTGATTCTTTTTATTGACGAGGTGCACACCCTTATGGGCGCAGGCTCGGCAGAGGGTGCGGTTGACGCGGCAAATATCCTCAAGCCTTCGTTAGCAAGGGGAGAGATGCAGGTCATCGGCGCAACAACCCTTGAAGAATACCGCAAAAATATTGAAAAGGATTCGGCTCTTGAAAGACGCTTTCAGCCAATTGTTGTGGGTGAGCCTACTCAGGAGGAGGCAATTGAAATCCTCAAGGGTCTTCACGATAAATACGAGGCTCATCACAATGTAAAAATTCCCGATGAAGCCATAGAAGCAGCGGTGCATCTTTCCTCAAGATATATCACCGACAGATATCTGCCTGACAAGGCCATTGACCTCATTGACGAGGCGGCTTCCAAAATCAGACTCAGGGCATTTACTCCACCTGAAAACATCAAGGAGCTTGAAGATAAAATAAAATCTGTGTGCGATGAAAAATCAGCCGCGGTCAACAGCCAGAATTATGAGCTTGCGGCAAAGCTGAGAGATGAAGAAAAAGAGCTTCGGCAAAAGCTTGACGAAACCAAAGAAAGCTGGAATCGTAAAAACTGCGAAATGAAAGGGGAAGTGACTCCCGAAGACATTGCGACGGTTGTTTCGGAATGGACTCATATTCCCGTTGTTCAGCTCACCGAGGAGGAAAGTCAGCGACTGCTCAACCTTGAAGAAGAAATGCACCGCAGATTAGTCGGTCAGAACAAAGCCGTTTCAGCCATTGCAAAGGCAATCCGCCGAGGCAGAGTGGGTCTCAAAGACCCCAATAGACCAACAGGTTCATTTATCTTCCTTGGTCCCACAGGTGTGGGCAAAACGGAGCTTTGCAAAACCCTTGCCGCCACAATGTTCGGTGATGAAAATGCACTCATCAGGCTTGATATGTCGGAATATATGGAAAAGCACACCGTTTCCCGTATGGTTGGCTCGCCTCCCGGCTATGTTGGTTATGATGATGGCGGTCAGCTCACCGAAAAGGTGCGTCGCAAGCCATACAGCGTGGTGCTTTTTGATGAAATTGAAAAGGCACATCCCGATGTTTTCAATATGCTTCTGCAAATTCTTGATGACGGCGTGCTCACCGATTCTCAGGGAAGAAAGGTAGATTTCAAAAACACCGTTGTTATTATGACCTCCAATGTTGGCGCAAAGCTTATCAGCGGCGGCGCAGGCAAATCTCTGGGCTTCAATACGGACGAAAACGGCGGAGCTCTTTCTGACAGCAAAATTCACGATGCAGTTATGGGCGAACTCAAAAAGCTGTTCCGCCCCGAATTTCTCAACAGAGTTGACGATATAATTGTGTTTGAACAGTTGAGAAAGGATGATATCAAAGAAATTGCAAGAAGAATGCTTGAAACTCTCCGTAAGCGAACAAAAGGTCTTGGTATTGAAATTGATTTTGACGACAGCGCGGTTTCGAGGATTGCCGACGAGGGCTTCGACCCCGTCTACGGTGCAAGGCCTTTGAGAAGAGCAATTCAGTCAAAGATTGAAGACCCGCTGAGCGAAAAAATGCTTGATTTGACTATTGTCCCCGGTAAAAAATATATCTGCAAATACGAAAACGAAGCTTTTGTGTTTGACGAAAATTAAATTAAACGCGGTATAGCTCGGGCTATACCGCGTTTTTGTTGACTTTATTACATATAAATGTTAAAATATAATGTCTAATTATGTAATCGGGGCGGTGAGGAAATGGCAGTGTATAAAATTGCAGGCTTGAATGTGGAATACACCTGCCGTTTTGACCTTCTTGAAAAAAGAAGTGAAAAATATCTGTGTGACGAAACCGAAGCGCAGATAACCCTCAGCCTTGATGAAAATTATTTTGTTTCCCGAAGAAAAAAGTTTCCTACCCTTACTGATGAAGAAATAGAATATATCGGTATGGGTGCGGCTTTTTATAAGGAGTTACTCAGGTTTGACGGGATGATGCTCCACGCCTCGGCTGTTGAGCTTGACGGTGAAGCATACCTTTTTTCTGCCCCAAGCGGCACGGGCAAATCCACCCACACCGAGGGCTGGATGCGAGTGTTTGACAGGGCGCAGATTATTAACGATGATAAGCCGGCTATCCGTAAGGTTAACGGCAGATATAATGCCTTCGGCACGCCCTTCAGCGGCAAGCACGATATCAGCCTCAACAAGGGTTACCCCTTGAAAAGCATCTGCTTTCTTGACCGGGGACAAAATCAAATCAGCAAGCTCACATTGCAGCAGGCAATGACGCCGCTTTTTAACCAGACGATCCGCCCTGACGATGAAAGCAAAATGGATTTGCTTTGCAAGCGTGCGGAGGATTTGCTTGGTAGTGTCAGCTTTTATGCAATGCTTTGTGACACAAGTGATGAGGCTGTTAAAATGGCCTACAAAATGATGAAATGACGGAGTTTTTATGAAAAACACAAATCGACATCAGGATATGGCTGCTGTTAAATGGATGTACCGCGTATCAAAAAAGCACTTGACAGGTGTGATTGTTTACGGGGTGCTCAGTATGGTGCTGGCCTTTGCCGGCGTGCTGTCTGCTTTCGGAACCAAAAACATTGTCAACGGCGCAACTTACCGTGATTTGCCCTTACTTACAGAGGGCGCAATAATTCTCGGTGCTATTCTCAGTGTGCAGTTTGTTTTTAAAATTGTGAGCAGAAATATTTTTGAGCGTTCAAAGGCAAAAATTGAGCTGGGTCTGCGCTCGCATATCTTTAAAACCGTGCTCAAAAAAGATTACAGTGAAGTTTCGGCTTTTCACAGCGGTGAAATTCTCAACCGCATTACTTCCGATGTGGGCGTTGTCACCGACGGAATAATGAGTCTTCTGCCAAGGCTGATTACTCTTATTGTCCGCCTTGTGGTTGCGGTTGTGATTATGGCAAGCTTTGACCCCATGTTTACTGCCGTGTTTGTTGCGGGCGGTGTTGTGCTCATCGGATTTTCAAGGCTGTTTAAAAAGTATCTCAAGGATATTCACAAAAAAAGTCAGGAATCTGACGGTAAGGTGCGCTCCTTTATGCAGGAATCTCTGGGTGAGG
>JBGVFJ010000053.1:0-3237 GCA_045121005.1 Acutalibacteraceae bacterium | reverse complement strand
CTGCTCTGCGCATCATTGCCGCTCCACTCCCTCATCTGCATAAGGCGTTGAGCCATTATTTCAATATCAAAAGGCTTAAGAAAGTAATAATCCGCACCGCTTGAAAGAACCTCTTTTTCAAACCTGGGATTGTCAACACCTGACATCACAACCACCATCGGCTTTGAATTCGGGTGCATACCCTCAAGCTGCTTCATAACACCCAGCGCATCAATGTGAAGCATAAACGCATCCATAATCAGAATATCCGGCACATTGACCTTGAGCTTGGCAATAACCTGACTGCCGTCCTTATCAACCGTGGTCACCTCATAACCGTAGGAAGAGAGAACCCTTGTGCACTTTCTTGAAAAATCGGTATTATTTTCTGCTAACATAACTTTGATTGATTTGTTCATTTGTAATTCTCCTTTAATTTGATGTGAATTTAATTCACACATATATTAACACCTAAACCAAGCATTGTCAACAGATTTTAAGATAAAATGTGAATTTGCTTCACATTTCTACATTGTGCACAAAAGCAAAAAACGAGCCGTGTCGAAAAGACACAACTCGCAGAAAATATGACAATTAAAATTATAATGCGATAACAAAAACACCTGCAATTACAGCAAGAACACCCATAATAAGCGTTATGTTTCCGTTAAGCTTGTTGAGTCTGCGCTTGGCTGCACCGTCAACAAAAAGAGCCGCCGCAATAATCCACATCCACACGGCAAAGAAAACTTCTGTGTGAAACTCATAAAACATTGAAATCAAAAAAGCCATAAACATTACCATTGACGAAATAGCTATTATCAGCCACGGCAATGTGAGGGTTGGCATTTTATCGGGCTCTTTTTTCATAACGACACCTCTTTAACAAGCAACAGCTTATTTAACCTGCAATAACTTCTTTGAGAACGGCAATTGCTTTTTCAAGCTCGTCCATAGGAATGTTGAGTGCAGGTACAAGACGAACCTTATTCTTGGCGGTGAGCACAAGTACTCCCCTTTCAAGGCATTCCTTGAGAATTTCTTTGGCGTCCTTTTTGGTCTTGATGCCAAGCATAAGACCGAGGCCGCTGATTGATTCAACTCCCTGAGCATCCTTAAGCTGAGAAATAATATATTCACTCTTTGCTTTTACACTCTGAAGAAGCTGAGCATCAAGTCTTTCAATAATATTAAGAGCTCCTGCAGCACAAACGGGATTTCCGCCGAAGGTAGAACCGTGGTCACCTGCTTTGAGCACATCCTTTGCCTTTTCACCGATTATGCAAGCGCCGATAGGAAGTCCTCCGCCAAGACCCTTGGCTGTGGTGAAAACATCGGGCTGAACACCGTAATTGATGAAAGCAAAAAGCTCACCTGTTCTGCCGTTACCGGTCTGCACCTCGTCAATGAGAAGGAGCATATTGTTCTTATCACAAAGCTCGCGGACAAACTGAACATAGTCAGAATCAAGAGCCATAACACCGCCCTCGCCCTGAACAAGCTCCATCATAACAGCGCAGCAGGTATTTTCTGCCACAAGCTTTTCAAGCTCATCCTTATTGTTTGCCTCGGCATAAACAAAGCCCGGAGTAAAGGGACCGAAATCCTTATGAAAAACATCCTGACCTGTTGCAGTGAGGGTTGTCACCGTTCTGCCGTGGAAGCTGTTTTTGAGGGTGACAATAACAGGAGCCTCGATGCCCAGAACAGAGTTACCGTATTTGCGGGCAACCTTGATTGCGCACTCATTTGCTTCTGCTCCCGAGTTGCCGAAAAAGACCTTTTTCATACCTGTCTTTTCACAAAGTGCCTGCGCAAGCTTTGCCTGAGGCTCGGTATAATAATAGTTGGAAACGTGCTGAACACAGTTCAGCTGATTGATTACGGCATTGACCCATTCATCATCGGCAATGCCGAAGGATGTAACGGCAATTCCGCTGCCGAGGTCAATATATTCCTTGCCGTCAAAATCGGTGAGCACTGAGCCCTTTCCGCTTTTGAAGGCAACGTTCAATCTGCCGTATGTATTTGCAATATATTCTTTATCTAATGAAAAAACGTCCATTTGATTCACCTTAATTGTTTTTTCCTTTTTTGTTGGTAAACATTGTGCCGATACCTTCATCTGTGAGCATTTCGATGATTATTGAATGTTCAACTCTGCCGTCGATGATAAACACCTTGCCTACACCGTCTTTAAGGGCATCTGTGCAGCATTCAACCTTGGGAATCATACCGCCGCTGATAACACCTTCTTCAACAAGGGCGGGAATTTCTTCAATATCAACTGCAGGAATAAGAGACTCAGGGTCATTGACATCACGGAGAAGACCGGGAATATCTGACATTGAAATGAGTGTTTCGGCATTGAGAGCTGCCGCAATTTTTGCTGCCGCTGTGTCGGCGTTAACATTGTAGGTGTTGCCCTTTTTGTCACAGCCCACTGTGGAAACAACAGGGATATAGCCCCTGTCCAGCATATCGTGAATAGGCTGAGGGTCAACATAGTTGATTTCACCAACATAACCCAGGGCTTCATCCTTGCAGGTTGCCTGAATCATTTTGCCGTCGATACCGCTCAGACCGATTGCATTGCCACCTGCCTGATTGATGAGAGCAACCAAGTCTTTGTTGACCTTGCCGGCAAGCACCATCTGAACGATATCAATGGTTTCTTCGTCAGTTACACGAAGTCCGTTAACAAACTCACTCTTCTTGCCGATTTTGGTAAGCATTGAAGAGATTTCGGGACCGCCGCCGTGAACAAGCACAACTCTGACACCGACGAGGTTGAGAAGCACCATATCACGCATAACTGCCTGCTTGAGCTTTTCGTTAATCATGGCGTTTCCGCCGTATTTGATAACACAGACCTTGCCTGTGTATTTTTTGATGTATGGGAGCGCCTGAACAAGCACATGCGCTCTGTCTGCATTTGAAATGTACATTTTATCCGTCACCTTTTAAGTTCTGTAATCTCCGTTGATTTTAACATAATCGTAAGTAAGGTCACAGCCTCTCGCAACGGCAAAATCTTCACCGCTGTTGAGCTCGATGAGAACCTGAATTTCATCCTTGAGAAGAATTTCTTTTGCAATTTCTTCGCTGAAGTCGATTCCCATACCGTCCTTGCAAACAGGAATCTCCCCTGCCTCCGACTTGAAAGAAACATCAATCTTATTGATATCAACATCAGCACCGCTGTAACCGATTGCGCAAAGCACGCGGCCCCAGTTGGCGTCGGCGCCAAACATTGCC
>JBGVFJ010000052.1:0-55680 GCA_045121005.1 Acutalibacteraceae bacterium | reverse complement strand
TTCTTATCTTACGAAACTGCGAAGCACTTTAAAATATAAATTTTGGATACAAGAAAAGGCAAACCCACCCGATAATGCTGACGCATATCGGGTGGGTTTAACGAATTATTGTGCCAAAAGTTCATATTTTAAAGAAAAACTGCCTTATAAGCGGTCGGCGTAATGCTCTCCCAATTTTATGCATAAAAACAGAGCACAACGGTTAACCGCTGTGCTCTTGGTTTTTATAAATTATTCACCTTTCATTTCAAGGAGCTTAACTGTTCCGTCATAGGATGCCTGGCTAACCTTGATTGAATCTGTGATTGCGGCTTCAATATCGTCCTCTGTTGCGCCAAGCTCAATGCTGTACTTGGTGTCCATATAGAGGTTGATATCCATAATGTCTGCAAGACCGTCAACGTCAATACCGCTTTCAATGCCCTTTGCAGCATATTCTTTCTTAACGCCGCCAAGACCCATACGCATCATCCAGGGAGGAATGCTGATGATCTTACGGTTGTTGCCCATACCTCTTGCTGCATAAACAATCTTAAGGAATCTCTTCCAATCCATGTTATACATGCTGATGGGCCATGCCTTTGCACCCTTTGATTTTTCTGCTGCACCAACAATAACTTCACCAACCTGGCGAACTGTGAGCATTGCTGTGCCACCGCCGGGATACATTGTGCAGGGAAGCTTATCCATCATCTTGATCTGCTCAATAAGGATAACCCAAACAGGCTTTCTGCCGGGCTGTGTGCCGAAAATGTAGGGAAGCTCAAGAACTGCTACATCAAAGTTTTCATCAGCAAATGAGAATGCAACATTCTCCTGGTCAATGCGGCTGCGGATGTAGGGATGCTTCTCTGTGAGCTTCATATCGGGACGCTCTTTTGCGAGGAATGAGAAGTATGAGCCGAGGATAACAGCGTTCTTCATACCGATTTCTTTACAGATGGGAAGAAGTCTTTCAAGAGGAGCGATGTTATATTTGTAGTAAGCGTCATAAACGGGAGCGGGGAACTCAACGCGCTCGTCAATACCTGCAGCAAAAACGAAGCAGTCGCAGCCCGCCATCATTGCTTTGATTTCGTCATCTGTTTTTTCATAGATGTTGCAGAATTCAAGCTCCATTTCTTCAGGGATGGGAGCACCCTGGGGGAGAGGGGGAAGAGCAACGCTCTTAACCTGATGTCCTCTTTCAATAAAAATTCTTGCAGCTTCTGAGCCGAGGAGGCCTGTGCCGCCAATCATAAATACTTTCATTACTGTGTAACCTTCTCCTTAAAGTTATCAAAGATTTCGGGTCCGTAAACGTTGTTTTCACCTTCGCGGTCCCAAACCTGAGCAAAGAACGGATTGATTCTTGCTTCTGTGTCATAATCCCAGGGCCAGGGAAGCTCTTCGGGGCACCAGTGGCCGCCGCGGAGAACAAGGTTGGGGCTCATTTCGAACTCGTTGCCTCTTGCACTTTTCCACTTAACGGGAGTGTACATGTCAACGATTTCTGTTGCAAGGCATTCACCGCCACGGAAAGCAGCAGCCTTCTGAAGGTCTTCGAGTGTGAGTGAATCGAAATCTTTTGTTTCATCATAACCGTGGTCAAGAACCTTAACATCACTTGCTGTTGTTTTCTTTGAGGGGATGATGATTTCGTAGTCTTTCCAGCTTCTGGGAATCTTGTTGTATTCTTCCATTGAGCCGTAGTAAGCCTTGATTCTTACGTCAACTTTGTTGTCAATCCACCAAAGTGTACCGTATTCGGGAGTCAAGGCAATCTTCTTCATAACCATTTTAACAATGGGAGCGAAGGGCTTTGCAAGGAAAGCAAGCTTGAAGTATGACTCAACGTTGTTCATCATATTTTTGAAGTATTCTTTTACGGGGATGTTTGCACGGAAGTGGCAATACTTCTCAAGCTCGTCACCGTCATAATACCACTGACCGTGGAAGTTGCGTGTTGTGAACCAATGGGGGTCAAAGAGCTTTTTGGGTGAGCCGAGGCCGAGTGTGCCGAGAAGAAGCTCTTCGAATTCGTAGTTTGTGATTCTGTAATCTTCACCTGAACCGATGTTGTAGAAGCGTCTCCAGAATTCTTCGGGAATATCGTCACCGCAAACATTTGCAAGAAGACGGCCGGAGTCTTCTACAGTTGCCCATTCAAGCACGCCGTTGATGGGAACGTGGTACATAATGGGTTCCATATTTTTGAGAATTGCAGGATAAAGGATACCTGACTGACGGAGTGATACCCAGTGCTTAAGCCCTGATTCAGCAAAAACTGCTTCAGCCTTAACTTTACTGATTGCGTAGTGGTCATAAACGCTGATTTTGATGGGGTCGCCGGTTCTTGCCCAGTGGATAGGAGCATTTCTGTCACCTGTTTCGGCAACTGTGCCTATGTAAACAACCTTAACTGCATCGGGATCGGGCTGAGCTTTAACAGCTTTAACGATGTTCTGAGCTGCAGTTACGTTTGTTTTCTGAGTTTTAACGGGGTAGTAGTCAGCAGCGGGTGAAACCATACCACCAACGTGAAGAACAAAGTCTGCACCGTTTGTTGCTTCAAGAACGTCTTCGTAATTTGTGAGGTCACCCCAAACAAATTTAACGCAAGGGTCATTAGCCCAGGGAGCAAAAAGGTCTCTGTTCTTTTTGCTGTCTCTGTTGAGAAGAACGATGTTGAATTTGTCTTTTTTTGCATAGAGCTCTTTAAAGCCTGCAAAACCCATGTTTCCTGAAGAACCGGTAAGGAATACGGTCTTTTTGGTTGCCATAAGTATCTCTCCTTGAAAATAAAAATTTATTATCAACAACTGTTGACATTTATACACAACAATTATATAATAACAACACTTGATTATCAATAGTCAAATGAACTTTTTTTGTATGTTTTTAGACTAATGTATACAAAAAACACGAAATTTATATTGTGGAGAATGAATTATGCAAGAGAAAAAAGTTGACCGCCGAGTTAAATATACAAAGCAAGCACTTAAAGATAGTCTTATTGAGGTTCTTAGTGTGAAACCGATTGAAAGGGTTACTGTTAAAGAGCTTTGCGAAATGGCAGACGTTAACCGCGGAACTTTCTATTCTCATTACTCTGATCAGTATGATTTGCATAACGAATTGATTTATGACCTTATTGACCGTGCCCTTAAGGTTACGGGTCCTCTTATGGAGCCAAATCAAAGAATTCACGATCAGCTCAAAGCTGCTGTTGATGTGTTTAAGTTTGTTAGGGCAAATGCAGACCTTATCAGAATTCTTCTGGAAAACTTCAATATTTTCGGCAGTGACCGATATGACGATATGTTCAACAAAATGGTTCATAAGGTTTATCTTGATGATATCAAGCGTCAGGTTCCGGATGAGCGTTATGTTGATATGGTTTATCAGTTTGTTATTACCGCAAATATTACGATGATTAAATATTGGCTCAATACAGGAATGAAGGAAAGCGAAGAAGAAATGGCTGTTCTTGCCATGAAGCTCACCGTAAAAGGTATCAGCGGACTTATGTAAAAAAGACCTACTGTTCACAGCGAACAGTAGGTTTTGTTATTTGCCCAGATATTTGGAATATTCATTAACTGCCATTTTGTCACAACGCTCGTTTTCGGGGTGACCTGCGTGACCCTTGAGCCACACAAACTCTGCGGTGTGTTTGTCAAGCAAAGAGAGAAGCTGTTCCCACAAATCCACATTGAGGGCAGGCTTTTTGTCTGCTTTGCGCCAGCCGTTTGCTTTCCAGGAATAAACCCACCTTTTAACAATGGCGTCGCATACATATTTTGAGTCGGTGTAAACCGTTGCTTCGCAAGGCTCCTTGAGAGCCTCGAATGCTTTGATAACCGCCGTGAGCTCCATACGGTTGTTGGTGGTTTCTTTTTCACTTCCGCTGAGCTCTTTTTCAACACCGTTATATCGGAGAATTGCTCCCCAACCGCCGGGGCCGGGATTGCCCGAACAGGCTCCGTCTGTAAAAATATCAATATGCTTCATAATTACCTCTGAATAAAAAAGTTACTCTGTTATAATAACATTCATTCTTTGTGAATGCAAGTGATAATATCAGTCAATAATATTTTATCGATGTTGTTTTCATTGACTTTTGACTTTTAAAGTAGTATTATATAGTGTAACTTACTATGGATACATATACACTAAGCTTATATATAATAAATTTTTACGGAGGAAAATCTTTTAATGCAGAACGAAAACAAGAAAGAACGCAAGACGAAAAAAGCTAATTTTAATAACGTTAAAAAAGAAAAAGTTCAGAAGCAGTCTGCTAAAAAAACTTCACAGAATAAGACGAAAAAAGATACACCGAAATCAACTAAAAAACAGCCGAAAACCATGCAGAACACAGGCTTTCAGCGCAAGAGCAATCAGCGCAAGCCAAAGCCCGCAGCTCCCGTTAAGGTAACCTTCCTTGGCGGTCTTAACGAAATCGGCAAGAATATGACCGTTTATGAAATTGACGACCAGATGATTGTAGTTGACTGCGGTCTCGCTTTTCCTGAGCAGGATATGCTGGGTATTGACCTTGTAATTCCCGATTTCACTTATCTTAAAGAAAATTATTCAAAAATCAAGGGTGTTTTCATCACCCACGGCCACGAGGACCATATCGGAGGTTTGCCTTATCTTCTCAGAGATGTTAATGTTCCTGTTTACGGAACACGTCTTACAATCGGCCTCATTGAGGGCAAGCTAAAGGAGCACAATCTTCTTTCGGGCGCAAAGCTCAACGTAATCAAGCCCGGCGATATGATAAACGTTGGCGCATTTATGATTGAAGCTATTCACGTTAACCACTCAATTCCCGATGCACTTGCTTTTGCAATCAGTTCAAAGGCGGGCACGGTTGTGCAGACGGGCGACTTCAAAATCGACAGCACTCCCATTGACGGAGATATGATTGATCTTAACCGCTTTGGTGAAATCGGTAATCAGGGCGTGCTTTGTATGCTTTCAGATTCCACTAATGCCGAACGTCCCGGTTACACCGAAAGTGAAAAAAAGGTTGGCGAATCTCTTGAGGGACTTTTCCACAAGGCAGGCAAAAGAAGAATTATTCTTGCCACCTTTGCTTCCAATGTTCACCGAGTTCAGCAGGTTATCAATGTTGCCAAAAAAATGGGCAGAAAGGTTGCTCTTTCGGGTAGAAGCCTTGAAAACGTTGTAAACATCGGCATCGAAATGGGCTATCTTGAAGCTGATGACGGACAGATTGTCAGCATTGATATGATTAACCGCTATACCCCCGAGGAAATGGTGATTATCACCACCGGCAGCCAGGGTGAACCTATGTCAGCCCTTTCAAGAATGGCGTTTTCCGACCACAGAAAGGTTAATGTCGGCCCCAACGATTTTGTTATTATTTCAGCAACTCCCATTCCCGGCAATGAAAAAACTGTAAGCAATGTTATCAACGAGCTTATGAAGCTGGGCGCAGAGGTTATTTATGAGAAAACCGAGGGCATCCATGTTTCGGGCCATGCCTGTCAGGAGGAGCTCAAGCTTATGATGGGCCTTGTGAAGCCGCAGTTTTTCATTCCTGCCCACGGTGAGCAGAAGCATCTTCGCAAACACGCTATGCTTGCAGAGGGTATGGGCATTGACACCAAAAACATTTATGTTGCCGATAACGGTGTTCAGATTGAAATTTCCAAAGACGGCATCAAGGAATTGGGTCAGCTTCCCCTTGCAAAGGTGTTTGTTGACGGCTCAGGTGTGGGTGACGTCGGCAATGTTGTTATCAACGACAGAAAGCGACTTTCCGAAAACGGGCTTATCGTTGTTGTTGCTTCAATTGACGGCTACTCAGGTGAAATTGTTGCAGGCCCTGAAATTATTTCAAGAGGCTTTGTTTACGTTAAAGAAAGTGAAGAGCTCATTGATGACGCAAGGGATATTGCCCGCTATGCAATTGAAGACTGCGTCAACAGAGGCTCAACCGATTGGAATACAATGAAAGCCAGAGTAAGAGATGAGGTTTCACACCTTATGTTTGAAAAAACCGGCAGAAACCCAATGATTCTTTCGATCATTATGGATGTATAATATGAATTTAAAGATAAAACTTTCCGGGAGGTAAAATTATGAAAGTTATTCTTACACAGGACGTTAAAAATCTTGGCAAAAAAGGTGAAATGGTCACAACCACAGACGGTTATGCACGCAATTTCCTTTTTCCGAGAAAGCTGGCAACAGAAGCCAACGCACAGGCAATGACCGAGCTCAAAAACAGAGAGGATTCTCAGAATCATAAAATCAAGGTTGAAAAAGAAGCTGCAACCGATGCCGCAAACAAGCTCAGCGGCAAAACTGTTAAAATCACAGCCAAAGCAGGTCAGGGCGGCAGACTTTTCGGCTCTGTAACTGCAAAAGAGGTTGCCGAAACAATCAAAAAGGATTTCGGTATTACCGTTGACAAAAGAAAAATCACTGTCAGCGATATCAAAGCCTTCGGCACTTATCAGGCTCAGGCTAAATTCTATCAGGGCATCACAGCCGATTTCTCCGTTATGGTGAGCGAGGCATAAAAACCAAAGAATTTTAATTTTGGAGGATAAAAATGGATACTTCTTTCAATTCTCCCGACGGACTCAATCTCCCTTTCAGTCTTGAAGCGGAGCAGGCTGTCCTCGGCAGTATCCTCATTGACCCTGCGTGTATGATGCAGGTGCAGGTAATTATCAGCGCAGAGCATTTTTATCTGCCTCAGCATAAGGCGATTTTCACCGCAATGGCAACCATTGAAGCCATGGGCGGTAAAATTGACCCGTTGATTGTTCTTGACAGCCTTGTTAAGGACAAGGTTTATGACACCGCTTCAGGTAAAACCTATTTATTCCAGCTTGCTGAAATTGTTCCGTCAACTGCAAATGTTGAATCTTATGCGAGAATAGTAAGAGAAAAGTTTTACATAAGAACTCTTATTACCGCTTCAAGAGAAACCATCGATGATGCCACCAATCAGGAGGCAGAGGCTGATTTGCTTCTTGATGCGGCTGAGCAGAGAATTTATAACATCCGCCAGGGCAAAAAGACAAACGACCCCTCAAAAATCGGCGACATTATCATCAACGATGTTTACACAACTCTTCAGCAGCTCACCTCTGAAGATAAAGATTTATACAAAGGCTATCCCACAGGTTTTGCCGACCTCGACAAGATTATGACCGGTCTTCACCGTTCTGACCTTGTTCTCATCGGTGCCCGTCCTGCTATGGGTAAAACCAGCTTTGCCCTCAACCTCGCCCGTAACGTTGCGATGATTGGCAACCGCAAAACAGTTATGTTCTCTTTGGAAATGACAAAGGAGCAGCTTGCAATGCGTGTTCTTTCAACAGAGGCTCGTGTCAACAGCGCCAAAATGAGAACAGGCGAGCTTGATGCAGAGGACTGGGAACGCCTTGGTATGGCAACAGGTGTGCTTTCAAAATGTGAGCTTTATTTTGATGATACAAGCTCAATCACCGTTGCCGAAATGAAAGCAAAAATCCGCAGAATGAAAGACGTTGAGTGTGTAATCATCGACTACCTCGGTCTTATCCGTCCTTCGGGCAGGGTAGAAAACCGTGTTCAGGCGGTTAGTGAAATCACTCGTGAACTTAAAATGATGGCAAAGGATTTATCAATTCCGGTTGTTGTTTGTGCTCAGCTTTCCCGTGGCACTGAGGGTAGAGGTAAGTCTCACCGTCCTCAGCTTGCCGACTTGCGAGAATCAGGCTCAATCGAGCAGGACGCAGACATTGTTCTGATGCTTTACCGCCCCGATTATTATAAAGGCGAAGAAGATGATGATACCGATTCTCACGATGATGACGGTGAGCAGGAGGTAGCCAACCAGGCTGAAATCATCGTTGCTAAAAACCGTCACGGTCCCACCGATACGGTTAAGATGGTCTGGGATGCAGACCACACCTTGTTTATGGGCTTGGAGAAAATCAGAAATGATATGTAAAATTAAAGAAACCGTCGAAAAATACGGTATGTTTAATGAAAACAAAAATGTTGTGGTCGGTGTGTCAGGCGGGGCAGATTCCTGCGCTTTGCTTTTTGCTTTGCACAAATTAAAGGACGAATATGCTCTCAGCATCACCGCCGCTCATGTCAATCATGGCATCAGGGGAGACGAAGCCCGCCGCGACGAACAGTTTGTGAAAGACTTTTGTCAAAAGCTGGGTGTTGAACTCAGGGTCGCTCATTTTGATGTGCCTCAAAAAGCCAAGGAAATGAGGCTGGGTCTTGAAGAATGCGGAAGAAATTTGCGATATGAATTTTTTCAGAGCATTGACCCCACAGCCTTGGTTGCCACGGCTCACAATCTGAATGACCGTTGCGAAACTCTGCTTCTCAACATCACAAGAGGTGCCTCTGTCAGGGGGCTTGCTTCAATCCCTGCCGTCAGGGGCAGTGTTATCCGCCCGCTGATTAATTGCACAAGGGCAGAAATTGAAGCCTTTTGCCTTGCAAACGGAATTGATTATGTTACCGATTCCACAAATGTCGACGATGCTTATACCCGCAATCATATAAGGCTGAATGTGATTCCGAAGCTTAAAGAAATCAACCCGTCTTTTGAACAAGCGGTGTTGAGGCTTGCGGAAGATGTCCGCCTTGATAATGATTATTTCAACAGCGTTGTTGCTGATGTGATTGAAAAATCCCGTTGCGGCAACGGTTATGATTGCGAAATGATTTTGCAAAATCATCCTGCCGTTGTGAAGAGGGCAGTGGCGCAAGTTATCAAAGCCGAAACAGGATTTTTGCCCGAAAACAAACATATTTCCGCAGTGTGTGACATTTTGTCAGGCGGCACAACGCAGATTATCGGCGCCCGAAAAGTAACCGTTAAAAACGGAATCCTGTCTTTTAACGAGGCAGAGCTTACCCCCGCCTGGGAATGCGGATTTTTCCGTGACGGAGTGCAGCTCCCTTTCGGAAAGGCAGAAATTAAATTTGTTCATAATTCATCTTCTGCACCGATACAGTTTGTTCACAAAAATGTGTTAGACTTTGATAAGCTCAGCGGCAGTCTTGTTTTCAGAAGTCGCCGTGAGGGTGATGAAATTAAGCTTGCAGGCAGGAACTGCACCAAAAAGCTCAAAAAAATGTTTATTGAAGAAAAAATTACCGACAAAAATTCTGTTTGCGTTCTCGCAGACGATTCGGGCGTTGTATGGGTTGAAGGCTTTGGCTGTGCCCATCGTTGCCGCATTACCGAGCAAACAGAAAATGTGTTGACAATCAATATAGTAAGGGGAAGTTAAAATGGAAAAAGATATTCAGAAAACGTACTTCTCAGCCGAAGATATTCAGAATATCGTAAGTCGTCTGGGCAAGCAGATCAGCGAAGATTATAAAGATAAGAATCTTCTTCTTGTAAGTATTCTTAAAGGTTCGGTTGTGTTTATGGCTGATTTGATGAGAGCCATCACAATTCCTTGCAGAATTGACTTTATGAGTGTTTCAAGCTACGGCTCAGGCACCAAAACATCAGGCGTTGTCAAAATTCAGAAGGACCTCGATATCAATCTTGAGGGCTACGACCTTCTTATTGTTGAGGATATTCTTGACTCAGGCAAAACCCTGAGCTATGTCAGAAAAATTCTTGAAGCCAGAAATCCCGCAAGCATCAGCATCTGCACCCTTTTTGATAAGCCCGAAAGGCGCGAAGCAGACGTTTATGCTAAATATGCAGGTGCAGAAGTGCCTGATGAATTCATCGTGGGCTACGGTCTTGATTATGATGAAAAATACAGAAATTTGCCGTACATCGGTGTTCTTAAACCCGAAGTTTACGGAGAATAATAAAAGATATCTACCCGTTAGGAGTGAAATTTTTGGAAAACCCCAACAACAATCCCAAACGACCCAATCAGCCCAAAAAGCGCAATTTTCTTGTTTTTCTGCCCTATGTGCTTATTCCGTTGGTGCTGATTTTCGGCGTTATGTTTGCCACAGATGCAGCAAGCAAAGAAAGGGCAGAATATTATCAGGTTGTTCAGCAGTTCGACCAGGGTAAGGTTAATGAATTCAAGCTCAACATCACCTCCGGCGCACTCGAATATAAGCTCAAAGGTGATGATACGGTTTATGAATATACCGTTCCCAGCGTTAACGTTTTTCTTGAAGATGTGAATGAAACTGTTCGTGAACACAACAAAAACGCAAAAACAGAAGAAGAGCTTATCAAATACGAATACACCAAAAATTCATCTTCATGGATTGTTAACCTCATTCCCTCGTTTATAATGGTCGGCATCTGCGTTGTGCTTCTCTTCCTTATGATGAAGCGTATGAACGGTGTCAGCGGTGATATGAACCGCACAATGAACTTCGGCAAGGTTAGAGTCAAGCAGGCTAAGGATGCAAAAAAGACCACCTTTGCTCAGGTTGCAGGTGCAGACGAAGAAAAAGAAGAGCTTTCCGAAATGGTTGAATTTTTGAAGGCTCCCGATAAATTCAGCGCATTGGGTGCAAGAATTCCCAAGGGCGTTCTCCTCGTTGGCCCTCCCGGCACGGGTAAAACCCTTCTCGCAAGAGCCGTTGCAGGTGAAGCAGATGTTCCTTTCTTCTCAATTTCCGGATCTGACTTTGTTGAAATGTATGTCGGTGTCGGTGCTTCACGAGTTAGAGATTTGTTTGAAAAAGCCAAGAAGGATGCCCCTTCGGTTATCTTTATTGATGAAATCGATGCCGTTGGCCGTCACAGAGGCGCAGGTATGGGCGGCGGACACGATGAAAGAGAGCAGACCCTCAACCAGCTTCTTGTTGAAATGGACGGTTTCGGTGTTAACGAAGGTGTTATCATCATTGCCGCAACCAACCGCCCCGACATTCTCGACCCCGCACTTCTTCGTCCCGGTCGCTTTGACCGTCAGGTAACAGTCGGCCATCCCGATGCAAAGGGCAGGGAAGAAATTCTCAAGGTTCACGCCAAGGGCAAACCCCTTGCTCCAGATGTTGACCTCAAGGTGATTGCAAACTCAACCGCAGGCTTTGTTGGTGCCGACCTTGAAAATCTTCTTAACGAAGCCGCACTTCTTGCCGCAAGACGCGACAGAAAAGCTATCACAATGGAAGACATTGAAGAAGCAACAATCAAGGTTGTTGTGGGCACAGAGAAAAAGTCTCACAAAATAAGCGATAAAGAAAAGAGAATGACCGCTTTCCACGAGGCAGGTCACGCTGTAACCACATATTATCTTCCCACTCAGGACCCTGTTCACCAGGTTTCAATCATCCCCAGAGGTATGGCAGGGGGCTACACAATGCACCTGCCCACAGAAGATAAGGCATACAGCTATAAAAACGAAATGCTTGATTCGCTGGTTGTTCTCCTTGGCGGTCGTGTTGCCGAAAAGCTTGTTTGTGGTGACATTTCCACAGGTGCTTCCAATGACATTGAAAGAGCGTCTGATATCGCAAGAAAAATGGTTGCAAAATATGGTATGAGCGATAAGCTCGGCCCCGTTTCTTATTCATCAAGCGGAGAGGTTTTCCTCGGCAGAGACTACGGTCATTCCAAGAATTATTCCGAAGCAACTGCCAACGCTATTGACGAAGAGGTTAAGTCAATCGTTATGAATGCCCTTGAAAGAACCGAAGAACTTCTTTCAGCTCATATGGATAAGCTCAACGAGCTTGCCGATTATCTTGTGAAGTTTGAAAAAATTGACGGTAAAAATTTCAAAGAGCTTATGGAAGGCACTCTTGTTATTGAAGAAGAAAAGCCCGAAGAAGCCGTTGAAGAAGTTGCAGAAGAAGTAACCGAAGCAACCGAAACCGCAGAAGAAACAACTGAAGAATAAAATTAAAGCCATCGGTTATGCCGATGGCTTTTGTACTAGGCTACCCATATTGATATGTAGGGGAGGTGGTCAGCATCCTGATTTGATGTTTTCTGCACTCGCCCATTTTAGGGTCGTCGGGGACGCCGACCCCTACAAAATGCACGCCGGTTCGGCTCTCTATAGGTATTTTTTTGCAAGGTGAATACCTCAAGGAGAAGGCTTTTATCAAATCTTTTTGAAAAAAATTGCCAAAACTCTTGATAAATTATTAACACATTGTTATAATAATATAGATTGGACAACGGCGGTCTCCGTTGACCGTCGAAAGGTATCAAACCGAAAGGAGTTAATATTATGAACTATTCACGTGAAGTACAGGAAATGTGCTGTGTAGCTAAGGGTCCTAACCACGGTCCTGCTCCTATCCCCGAAGAGGGCAAATGGGTAAAAGCTTATGAAATCAAGGATATTTCCGCATTCACACATGGTGTGGGCTGGTGTGCACCTCAGCAGGGCGCTTGCAAGCTTTCACTCAACGTAAAAGAAGGTATTATTGAAGAGGCACTTGTTGAAACAATCGGTTGCTCAGGTATGACTCACTCAGCTGCTATGGCTGCAGAGATTCTTCCCGGCAAAACAATTCTCGAAGCTCTCAACACTGACCTCGTTTGCGACGCTATCAACACAGCTATGCGCGAGCTCTTCCTTCAGATTGTTTACGGCCGTTCACAGTCTGCTTTCTCAGATGACGGTCTTTCAATCGGTGCAGGTCTTGAAGACCTCGGTAAGGGCCTCCGCTCACAGGTTGGTACAATGTACGGCACAAAGGTTAAGGGCGTTCGTTATCTTGAAATGGCAGAAGGCTATGTTACAAGACTTGCTCTTGACAGCGATGACCAGGTTATCGGCTATGAGTTCGTTTCTCTCGGCAAGATGACTGACTTCATCAAGAAGGGTGACACTCCCAACGACGCATACAACAAGGCAATCGGTACTTACGGCAGATTTGCTGACGCTGCTAAGTACATCGATCCCAGAAAAGAATAAGTAAGAGGAGGTAATTACAATGGCATTATTTGAAAGCTACGAAAGACGTATTGATAACATCAATGCTGTTCTTGCTGAATACGGTATTTCTTCAATCGAAGAATGTAAAGAAATCACTCTTGCAAAGGGTATCGATTGCGACAAAATCGTTAGAGAAACTCAGCCCATCTGCTTCGAAAACGCTGTTTGGGCTTACACTGTAGGTTGCGCTATCGCAATCAAAATGGGTTGCACAAAGGCTGCTGACGCTGCTGCAGCTATCGGTATCGGCCTTCAGGCATTCTGCATCAAGGGTTCAGTTGCTGACAACCGTAAGGTTGGTCTCGGCCACGGTAACCTCGGCAAAATGCTTCTTTCAGATGAAACAGAATGCTTCTGCTTCCTTGCAGGTCATGAATCATTTGCTGCTGCTGAAGGCGCAATCAAAATCGCTCTCAACGCTAACAAGGTTAGAACAAAGCCCTTGAGAGTTATCCTCAACGGTCTCGGCAAAGACGCTGCTATGATTATTTCAAGAATCAACGGCTTCACATATTGCAAAACTGAATTTGACCCCTATTCAGAGACAGTTAAGGTTGTTGAAGAAAAGGCATATTCAGAAGGCCCCAGAGCTGACGTTAGATGCTACGGTGCAGACAACGTTCCCGAAGGCGTTGCAATTATGCGCCTTGAAAATGTTGGCGTTTCCATCACAGGTAACTCAACTAACCCCACAAGATTCCAGCATCCCGTTGCAGGCACATATAAAAAATGGTGTAACGAAAACGGCGTTAACTATTTCTCAGTTGCTTCAGGCGGCGGCACAGGCCGTACACTTCATCCCGATAACATGGCAGCAGGTCCTGCTTCCTACGGTATGACAGACACAATGGGCCGTATGCACTCAGACGCTCAGTTTGCAGGTTCTTCATCAGTTCCCGCTCACGTAGAGATGATGGGTCTCATCGGTGCAGGTAACAACCCGATGGTTGGTATGACAGTTGCTTGCGCAGTTGCAGTTGAAGAAGCAAGCAAATAATTGCTTAAACCCTTATATATCAACAAAAACGAGCTCTATCTTTTTTGAGGTAGAGCTCTTTCTTTTTTGTCACGACTGCTTAAAAATCAAAAATATTGCAATTTGTGCTACATTTTATAAAATTTTCCGTTATTTTCGGAGGGCAAAACTGAAATTGCAGCATATTGCAAACAGATAACGGTTGCTTTTTTCTTTGTTCGGGTGTTATAATTATTTGTGCTAAAATCTGAAAGTGTAGAGGTGTTGTTATGAAATACAATCTTGTTGTTGCAGGTGGCGGACTCAGCGGTGTTGCGGCGGCAGTCAGTGCTGCCCGTGAGGGGCTTAAGGTTTTGCTTGTTGAAAAATCGGGCTGTCTCGGCGGTGCAATTGCAAATAATCTTGTATATCCCTTTATGCCTTATTGGACAAAGGAAAATGACAATAACTCTGCTGCTAAAAAATATCTGTCACAAGGTATTTTTAAAGAAATGAAGGAACGACACGACGAATATGTTGATGATTGCAAAGACCATGAGTTTAATTCAGAGTATTTGAAAATAGTTCTTGATGATATGACAGCCGGGGCGAATGTGGATGTTCTTTTTCACGCTGTGATATATGATGTGAAAACAGAAAACAGAAAAGTATCCTCTGTGGATATAACCGCTAAAGCACAGAAAATAACCGTAGATGCCGATTTCTTTATTGATGCAACGGGTGACGGAGATTTATTTTATCTTGCAGGGTGTGATTATCAGTTAGGCCGTGAAAGTGACAGCCTGTGCCAGCCGATGACGACTTGCTTCAGAATGAGTGGTGTTGACCTTGATTTGTTCACAGAAGAAAGGCCAAGGCTTCAACAGCTCTATAAAGAAAAACAGGCGAGCGGTGAAATTAAAAATCCGCGCGAAAATATACTTGTTTTCTTTGGGGTAGGGGAGGATGTGTTGCATTTTAATTCAACCCGTGTTGTTATGCTTGACCCAACAAATCCATTTGACGTGAGCAAAGCTGAGGTTATTGCAAGAAAGCAGATTCATGAGCTTATCAGCTTTTTAAAAGAAAATTCGAAAGCTTTTGACGAAAGTGCTTTGATTTCCGTTGCAATCAATATCGGTGTCAGAGAGAGCAGAAAGCTCAAAGGTGTTCATATTCTTACGGGTGATGAGCTTATCAATTGTACAAGGTTTGAGGATTCGATAGCTCTCGGCAATTATGATATTGATATTCACAGCCCAACAGGCACAGGTACGAGTCACAGATATTTTGCCGACGGAGAGTTTTATACAATACCTTACCGCTCTCTTTTGCCCAAAGAATATGACAATCTTCTTGTGGCGGGTCGTTGTATTTCGGCAACGCACGAGGCACAGGCGTCTGTCAGAATAATGCCGATTTGCTGTTGCCTCGGTGAAGCTGCAGGTACGGCTGTTGCCATTGCTCACAAGACTAATGCCAACGCTCATTGTGTTGATGTAACATTACTGCAACAAAAGCTTAAAGATAACGGAGCTGTACTGTAATTTTTAAAAACAGGTCTTGATAACAAAAAAGAAGTAGAGTTTTTCTCTACTTCTTTCTTTTTACGGTATCAGGATGGCAGCGATGCCGTCTTTTTATTGGTCAGGATAGCTGACAGTTCTATCTGTGAAAAGCTCAACGGTTGATTGCCAGATCTTCAAAAATGCTTTCTGAACCTTTCCTTTGACCGCAAGCTCAAAAGCAATTCGTTTTGAATATTCATCTCCGTTTTCTTCTGCGGTATCAATATAATCAAAATCAAAAACATCATAAAGGCGTTCAACTCTTGTTTTGTATGTTGAAGTGTCATTTTCATCAATTTCTACCACACGGTAGCCGTACTGAGTTGTATAAGCCAGACCCTTGTAACGGGTCATGGGAGAAGTGTAGATGTCGATATTCTGATTTCTTACCCCAAAGGCATTGGTGTGGTCGTGACCGGTGAACATCGCAAGCACGTCGCCGCCTTTTACCAGCGCATCGAACTGTCCGTCGTTATAATATCCGGGGCACGGCTTTTCATTGAGTGTGCCGTAGTTTACGCTTTCGGGGTCAAAGGTGTAATATTCACCCTCGTTGTAAATATGCTCAATCGAATAGGGCTGCTTTGAATCAGCTTTTTTAAGAACATCATAAATTTCGGGCACGATTATATGCTGAAAAACAACGGAGTTTACCTTTTTGCCGCCGTTTTCACTCTTAAGCTTTGCGGAGGTTCTGTTGTACCAATCAATCTGTTCGGTTCTGACTCGGTCATAGTGTCTGGGCTCATCTTCATCATAATCACCTGAATCGAATACCCAAACATTGAACTTCACCTCATCACTGTCGGAAGCAAGAACAGGAACATTGAATGTTGCGCAGTTTTTAAATTCTTCCGATTCATCGGCAGTTATTGTGCAGGAGAAGGTTTTGTAATAATCCATAATATCTTTTCTGGACATAGGACCTGCTTCCGAATCGTGGTTGCCAAAGGTTACGGCAACCGGAATGCTTCTTGATTCAAAAATATTCATAAGCGAATTGATAATCTTCTTGGTTTCTTCAGGGTCTTCGTAGGGTGTTGTGTTGTCACCGGTGAGCACAACGAGGTCAGGCTTTTCCACGTCGCAAGCCTCAGCAATGACCCAGACAGATGAGTCAAAATGCTTGTCGTTGGCAAGGTGAGGGTCAGCAATATGTAATATTTTAAGTTTGCCGTCGGAATTGAATCTTATCGTTGTGTCTGTTTCAACCTGTGAGTCTGCGGCGCTGAAATCGATGTTGGTGTTTGCGGGCTCAATTTCAAAATAGATTATTCCGCTGAAAAAAAATACTACCAATATCAATGCTATAATTCCGATAATTCTTTTTTTCATTGTTAAATCTCCTGTAATTTTATTGCTATAATTGTAAAATATAAATGAACTCTTGTCAATGGTTTGTTTTTTCTTCACTAAAACTATTGTTTTATTCTAAAAAATATGTTAAAATTGACTAAAATCGGGTTTTGGAGATGATATTGTGTTAAAAAGCAAAAAAGTCTCGAATGCGGGAATCCCGCAGAATGCACTCTCGCACAATGAAGGCAAATATATTTCAAAGTTTGAATATGTTTGCATATTGCTGTCAAGAGCCGGCGGTATGCTGGGAACCACACTCACAGGTTCACTTGCTGCAGCCTTTTTGCACGAGCTTTATTACGGACCCGTTGGAGTAAGCTCAGAAGAAATCGCAAGCATTCTTGCCGTTCAGACAACACTCACAACTATCTGCAGCATTCTCTTCGGAATAATCGGCGGTTACATAATTCAAAAATGGAGAACTCCCCTCGGCAGATACCGCCATTGGTATTTCATCTGCCTTATACCGACATTTATTCTTACCGTTACATATTTCTATGTTCCGCAGGGCTGGACAATTCAGCAGATGAATATGCTGCGATATGCCATCGCATGCGGCCAGACTGTTTTCAATGTGTTTAACAACGCTTCTTTCAACCTTGTTCAGGTAATTTCACCTAACCACAAAGAAAAGAAAACCGTTGCAACCATATGGCAGTTGTCATATTACATCGGCTACGGCGGTGCATATATTGCCACATTTGTTTACGGACTTTTCAGCGACGACAAAAATCAGATGTATATGACCTTGGGCGTTGTTGCCGGTGCTGTTACTCTTTTCGGCAACCTTATGTGCGCTCTTTTTTGCAAAGAAAGAATCGAGCTTCCCAAGAAAAAGAAGATCAAGGTCACCAAAGCTGTTTTCTCTCTTTTTAAATACAAAAATTACCGTGCATATCATGCAGTTCAATGGTCACACGTTTTTGCAATGCTTGGCAAGATGTCAACATTCCTTGCAGCAATTACCGTTGGCTCATCCAAAAATCTTCTTCTCACTTTGCCCACAGCTGTTGGCACCGTGGTCGGCAACCTTATCACCACAAAGCTTTCCCAAAAGCACGAACCCACAAAGCTTCTGAAGCTCTGCGGACCTTACTCCCTCATTTCTGCAGGTGTTCTGTTTGCAATCTGCTTTATTGAAGCCCAGTTCGGTATTATGTTCTTCAGCGGCTGGAACAGCATTTTCTTCTATGTTTTCTATTTCATTTTCGGCATCGGTATCGGAATTCAGGAGCTTTCAACATCACACCTTAATGTTGAATTCTTCGACTATCTTGAATGGGAAACAGGCGAGAGAATGGAAGCAATCCAGGGTATTATTCCCGGTTGGATTTCAACAGCACTCAACTATCTGAAAGAGCTTGCAATTCCGTTTATGATTGCATGGGTTGGATATCAGTCATCAGCAGAAGGCGACCTTGTTGCAACAATGCAGGCTCAACCCACATACCTCAACACCTGTTTGTGGATTCTCGCGTTCCTTGTGTTCGGTTATGCACTTGCAAACGTTCTCAAATCTATCATCCTCAAAACATCCTATGACATTGAAGGTGAAAAGAAAGAGCAGATGTATCGCGAGCTTGAAAAAATGCGCGAAGAACGTCACAAAGAAAACGAAGCAATCTAATCCGAAACATAACATAAGACCTCTCTGTTTTCGGCAGAGAGGTCTGTTGTTTATTTAAGCTTGAATTCGGCGTTGTTGTCCGAAAATCCTTTGTTGTTTCCTATGGTGTTGAGAAGCATATTTTTCAAATCAACTTTGTTGCCGTCTTTTGCGAGCTTTGGTTCAACCTTTTTGAGCACAAAGGAAAATCTGTTAAGAATGCCGGAAATAAAGTTGTAAACGGGAGTGCCCTCGGTGTGAGGTCCGTCACCGAGGAAAATTCCCACACCGACTTCACCTATCAGGCTCGTTAATTTTTTATCGTCAAATGACTTGTCCTTGTTAACAAAAAGCAGACGCTTTATTGTGCCGACGGTAATTTTATCAAATCTTTTTCTGATGAAGGATTTTAAGCCACCAACAATTCCGCTGCCGCCGTCAAGAGCACCGCGAACACGGTTGACAATGGCATTGGAAAACTGGTTATAAAAATATTCGTCCACCGTCAGGCCGTTCATATCCCATCCGAAATCCTCAACATCGATTGATTTCACCTTAAGCACCGAGTTTTCATCGATTGTGATTTTTCTGTATTTGGCAGGGCTGCCAACAAGACAGGCTGTGCAGATATCAATCAATCTGTTTCCTTTTTTGGAATAAAACTCATTTATGCTCTGAATATGCATGTGGCCTGTTAAAACAAGCTCCACACCGTTATCGGCAAGAAAAGATGCAACCTTTCTCCAATCCTTTATTTTGGCATCGCCAACCAAATCAAATGCAGGAACAGACGGAATAATGGGATAATGGCAAATTGCAAAAACCGAGCAGTTGTCTTTCTTTGCCTTGTCAAGCTGTTCTTTTGCCCAGGCAAGATGTCTTTCGTCCATGGCGCCCTTCGGCTGCCCCTTGCTGTCACAGCATATTGCAAGCATTCTTACCCCTTCAGTAACCTGAGCCATATACGAATGGGTCGGCTCGTCAACTGAAATTGCATCACCGTAACCGAAATCACGATACATTTCACACAAAGTGTCAAAATCCGCACCTTCAACAGGAACACGGCCGTCACCCTGTAACACATAAGCCGAATCATTATAATCGTGACCGGCTGTTATAACAAAAATCTTTTTGCCGCTTTCTCTGAGCCTGTAAAGCTCTTTAATGAAGCTCTTGTGACTTTCCAATTCTCCGTTTTTGGTAAGGTCGCCCGGGATAATAATGATGTCTGTTTCTTTATCCTCACTGACACGGCTGAAAACCGACTTAACAATTGCACTGCTTTCCTTAACAAAATATTGTTCGGTGAGCATATTTTTTTCAAATGCAGGACCGCCTGCGCCCAACTCATTTTCAAAATAATGGGTATCTGTTATAAGATAAAAACTAAAAGACTTCATTTCATCAACCCTCCTGATTTTATCTTGATTCTATCACATAAGATACATCAATTGCAATAAAAGAAAATTAATTTAATGAAAAATTATTTACTTTTTACAAATGATGTACGGTTTCGGATAAAATGATTATATTTGCTCAAACAGTTGTTCTTTTTGGACTTATTATACAAAAAATATTTACTTTTGTGTTTTAAAATGTTAATATACAATAGGTGTATTGATATTTTGGAAAAATGTATAATTTCTACGGAGGAGTACTGTTATGAGAAAAATATTTATATCAATTATTGCTCTGGCTTTATGTTTCAGCGTGATTATACCAACAGCTGTTTTCGCTTCTGAAGAAGTTGAATACAGCTCCGTTGAGGAATATGTGGCAGAAACTCAGGCGGACGACCAGCTCGATTTTATGCTTACCGTTAAAATCAAGCTTTCTAAGTTGCTTAATAAGCTGAGCAACCTCTTCCTTAACGATATTCTCGGCGGTGCGCTGAAGCTGGTTATTCCTGATTCTGCCGCTGTTGCCGATTATGAAGAGTTTGACATAAACTCTTATGAAAATTTTTATGCAGGTATGGACACCTTCATTGATACCCCTCAGGGTGAAAAGGTGTGGAGCCTCGGTTACGGTAAGGCTTCCGTGCTTCCCGAAGATTTCGGCAGCAAAAAATATGCCAAGGGCGCATATCTTCCTTATGTTTTCGGTGATTCCATGTACACCGATGAAGACGGCAACGAAGAAGACCTTATGGCAAGAGCCATCATTATGAACGACGGCTCAGGCAGAGGCAATGTTGTGTTTATTTCTGTTGATGCAATGGGTCTTGCAAATGCCGATGTAAGAAACATCCGCGAAGGCCTCAAAGAAATTGCAGAGGAATATAACATTGTGAGTATCAATGTTTCCTGCACTCATATTCACACAGGCATCGACTCTCAGGGCGTCTGGACTGACCCCATCGGCTGCATTGTGAACAACATTTTCAGCAGCAATGTAAAATACGGCGTTGAGCGTTCGTTTGTGAAATCTGTTGTTGAAGGTTCAAAGCAGGCAGTTGAAGAAGCCCTTGATGATATGACCAAAGGCAAGCTTTATTATTCAACTGCTGATATGACAGATTATGTTTTTGACAGAACAGCGCCTATCTCTCTTGATAAAACCTTATATAAGCTGGAATTTGTTCCTGCAGACGGCAAAAAGGCTCCCACAATTGTTACAACCTACGGTGTTCATCCCGAGTCTGCAAGCTATGACTGGGCAAGTGCTGACCCCGATAAGGCCGTTTCGTTTGACACAAAGTTTACCGCGGACTTCATCTGGTACACCGAAAAGGTTATAAATGCCGCAGGCTACAACTTTATCTTCATTCAGGGCAACGTTTCAACCGTAACTTCTGCAAGGCATTATTCAGCTGACGGATTTGACCGGACGGCTCATTATTCCGCAGTGCGCTACGGTTATGAAATCGGCTATATTCTTCTCGGTATGAATATGACCGAAAAAGAAAGAATTAAGCTCAATGCACTCACAGGAGACAAGCTTGGCATTGAGCTTTACAGCGCTCAGGAAAATTACACAGTTTGGTATGACGGCCTTGAAACCGTTGAAGCTGTTGAGGTTGAGCCGGTGCTCAATATTAAGCTTCAGCAGTTCACGGTTGAAATTGAAAACAATATCATTGCTCTTCTCGGTAAAACATCTGTTGCAGACAACTTCGTTCTCAAAGATGATAAGGGAAATTATTACACAGTTTCTGAGGTTGGTTATCTTGAAATCGGTGACAATATGAAGGTTTATATGAGCCCCGGTGAAACCTTCGGTGAGCTTGTTTTCGGCGGCAGCGGTGCCGACGGCTTTGAGCTTGACCCAATCAGAGAATACACAGGTGAAGATATTATTGTTATGGACCTTATGAACGATGCCGCAGGCTATGTTGCAAACCCCGAAAACTACGTTCTTGCGGGTCTTCAGTATAACGAGATTTCAGGTGAGTTTGACAGTGATACCTGGTGCCTTATTTCTTACGGCAAAAATGCCGCAACAACATTCATCAGCAATTTCTATGAAATATTTGACAGCGTAAAATAAAAGCGAGGAGGTGTGCAGATGGAAAAGAAAAAGGCCGAAATTTTTACAATAGCCAATGCACACCTTGACACCTCATGGCTCTGGACTCTTGAACAGACTGTTGAGGAATATATCCCCGACACGCTGAACAGAAATTTTGAGCTGTTGAGCAAATACCCCGAATATAAATTCAATTTTGAAGGCAGTTACAGATACGAGCTGATAAAAGAATATTATCCTGAAGCCTTTGAAAAAATCAAAGAATATGTCAAAGAGGGCAGATGGAACCCTTGCGGTGCCTGCTATGAAAACGGTGATGTCAACATTCCGTCACCCGAGGCATTGATTCGCAATGTTGTTTACGGTAACGGATTTTTTAAAAAAGAATTCGGCACGGAATCTAACGACATTTTTCTTCCTGATTGCTTCGGTTTCGGCAGAGCGTTGCCCACGGTGGCGGCTCATTGCGGAATCAAGGGCTTTTCCACCGGCAAGCTTTTCTGGGGCAGCTCGGTACCCATACCCTTTGACACAGGCAAATGGATTGGCATTGACGGGCAGGGCGTATGGGCGTCTCTTATGCCGTTTTCATACACAACGGTTTTTAAAAAGCCCGAAAAAGCCACCCGTGTCAACAAAAAGCTTCAGGAAAACAAAGACAAAAACCTTCCTGCCTTCACCCTCGCTTATCACGGAATAGGCGACAGGGGAGGCGCTCCTCACAAGGCTTCGGTCAAAAACATTGTAAACGCTCAAAGAAAAAATCCCAGGTCGGATATAAATATTTATTCATCAACCACCAAGGAATTTTTTGATAAGGTTGATGCTTTGCCGCAAAGCGAAAAAGACGGCCTCCCCGTTTATGACGGTGAGCTTTTGCTCACGGCTCACGGAGCGGGAAGCTACACCTCAAGAACAGTCACAAAGCGCTGGAACAGAAGGTGTGAGCTTCTTGCTGATGCTTGCGAAAGGTTTGCCACGGCAGCTTTTGTCAGCGGATTTTCCGATTATCCGTCACAAAGATTAGACCAAGGCTGGAAAAAGGTTATAGCTCATCAGTTTCACGATGACATAACAGGCACCTCCTTTGAGGAGTGCTACAAACGAAACCATAATGACTATGTTCAGGCAATGAACGCTTTCAGCGATGAATACACGGCGGCGTGCAAGTCGATTGCCGACAACCTTGACACTTCTTTTGTTAAAGGAATTCCCGTGATTGTGTCAAACCCCTTGCAAGCATCATCTGCCAGGAAGGATGCTGTAAGCGTTACGCTGAAAAGTGATGCTGAGCATTTCAGAGTGTTTGACCAAAACGGTGTTGAAGTTCCGTCACAGATGCGGACTGCGACAGACGGCAAAAAAGAAATAATCTTCATTGCCGAAGTTTTGTCCTGCGGACTTGCTGTTTATGATTTGAGAGAATCCGATTGTGATTCAATGGTTGAAACAGACCTCAGGATTTATGATAATACCCTTGAAAACAAATTTCTTAAAATAACCATAAATGAAAACGGTGACATATCATCTGTTTTTGATAAGCGGCTTAATAAAGAGCTTTTATCAGCACCCGTCAGGCAGGGGATTTACAACAATGTTCACAGCTTTGACTGGCCTGCATGGGAAATCAGATATGAAGATGTAGCTGAATCACCTTATGCATATCCCCAAAAGGTCACCGCCAAAATCAAAGACTGTGGAAATGCACTTTGTTCCTTTGAAATAGTCAGCCGTTGGGGCAAGTCACAATTCAGGCAGATTGTTTCACTCAACAGTGAAAGCGAATATGTTTCGGTTTATAACGAAACTGATTGGCGCGAAGAGGCATCTTTGCTCAAGGCTGAATTCAGCTTAACTGCATCAAACGAAAATGCAGTCTATGATATTGGTATCGGCGGCACAAAGAGAGCCACAAATACCAAATCCTTGTATGAGGTTCCCGCTCAGAAATGGGCAGATATTACCGATGAAAAATCCGGATTTGGCGTCAGCATTTTCAGTGATTCAAGAGCAGGGTGGGATAAGCCCGACAACTCGGCCCTGAGACTAACGCTTGTTCACACACCAATGGCGAACTACCGTTGGGAATGCTCACAGCACATTATGGATATGGGTCTCAACCGATATTCCTTTGCTGTTATGGGTCACGGCAAAAATGACGAAACAGTAACAGCTTTTGCCGACAGCTTCTGTCAGCCGATGCACACCTTTATTGCCCAAAAGCACAGCGGAAAGTTGGGCAGAGAATATTCTTTTGCAAGGATTAACGACGACCGAGTGAGAGTTATGGCAATAAAAAAAGCGCAGGAGTCAGACAAAGCCGTGCTTCGCGTGTGCGAAAGCTCGGGTAACTCCCTTGAAGGAATTGAAGTCGGTTTTTCATTGCCTGTAACTGCAGCTTATGAAATTACAGGTGATGAAAAAATCATCAAAAAAATGAATCTGACCAACGGAGCTCTTCGCTTTGACATCGGTGCGAACAGCATCAGAAGCTTTGCCGTTGAGTTTGAAAAAATCGAAAGAACTAAGAATAACGGCGATGCTGTTGTGCTTAAATTTAATGCAACAGGAATCACCGACGATAACAGCCGAAACAAGTCTACTCTTAAGGGTGGAATTTCAATTCCCCGTGAGCTTGTTCCCCACAGACTTTTGTCAGGTGGCGTTGAGTTTTTGTTTTCATCCGATGACAAAAACTGCATTGTGTGCGACGACGGTGAAATCCGTGTGGGCAATGGCTATGAAAGTGTTCACCTGATTTTAACTTCTCTGGGCGGAGATAAAAAAGTGAAATTCGGCTGCGGTGAAAAGGCTGCAGAGGTGACGGTTCCCGATTGCTTTGAGGCTTTGGGTCAATGGGACCTTTTGCGCACGGGGGAAACAGGATACATAAAACCGATACCCCAGGCATTCACCTTCAGCCACACTCACGGCAAAAACGGTAATCTCACGGCAAAACAGTTTTATGTTTTCAGCGTTGAAATTCCTCTTTGCGGCAGCTCAACCGTAAAGCTTCCCGATGATGAAGATATTGTTGTTTTTGCGGCAACTGCCGTTAAAAAAGCCTCGGCTTTTCTGCAGGGTGACAACCATTTTGATACCCTCACAAAGCGAAGCTTTGATTATGAATTTTCAGATTATGCTCAAAAGCTTATGAAACCAAACCTGCTTGAAAGGTTCCTTAACAGATTTCTGGACAGGACATTTACTCTCAACATCAGGACAGGCGAGTTTTATAACAAATATGCCCTTAACGAGCTATATTATATTCTGAGAAATCTGAGCAATAAGCTTTCATACAAAAAGAATGTTGAAAAGCTTTTGCTCAGCCGAAAAAAATAAAAGGAGACCTAATGATATGAAAAACGGAATTAAAAAATCATTGGCTGTTATTATGGCACTTGTTGTACTGCTCACAGGCTCAACAGCTGCTTACGCTTCAGGTGAAGCATCAGATCACAGAGCAATTATTTTTGCTTCCAACGCACTTAACGGTGTAATCAATATGGTTTTTGAAGGCTTCAGCGCGCTCTTCCCCAAAAACTTTGAAACAGTTGAAGAATATTATGACGGTGAAAGTGAAAACTTTTATGAAGGCACACAGACTTTTCTTGATAAAGCTGCAGACGGAGCCAAGTGGCACCTTGGCTTTGGCAAAGAGAGCATAGTGCCCGAAAATCTTGCCGACGGCTCAAAGGAATATTACACAGGCGGTTATTTCACCCAGAAGGTAAACGGAGTTTATGACGACCAGAGCGTTAACGCTGTTGCACTTAATGACAATTCTTCAAGAGGCACTGTTATTCTGGCTTCTGTTGACGGTATCGGTGTCAACAATGCCGATGTGCGCACAATTCGTGCCGAAGCAGAAAGAAAGCTTGAAGAAAAGGGTGTTGACAGTGACATCGTTGCAATCAACATCAATGCAACCCATTGTCACACTGTTATCGACACTCAGGGCTTTGGCCTTGAACTTATTGCAAAGGTTTTTCACAATATGTTCTCCTTCCTGCCTTTTGTGAACCCCATTCGCAGTATCGACAGTGAGTTTTATGATTTAATGATTAACGGCGCTTCTGATGCCATTGTTGAAGCTTATCTCAATATGGAGCCCGGTGAGCTTTATTATTACGAAACTCCCGGTATCGGCAGAAGTGAAAGAAACAACAATTACCTTGATGACGAATACAGCTATCTTTACAATAAAAGATACGATATGGAAGGTTATCAGCATGTGATTGCCTGCTTCAAGTTTGTGCCCGATAACACAAACTCAAAAGCAACCGTTTTTGCAAATCTCGGCGGTCATCCCACCACAATCAACAGAAACACAAAGCTTTTGTCAGCTGACTTCCCTCATTACATTGAAGAAAAAGTCAATGACGCAGGTATGAATTTCATCTTTGTTCAGGGCGCTCAGTCACCTATTTCTGTGAGCTCAGGCGATGTCAAAACTCAGTCTGTTCTTGATGAAGTGAATGCAGAAATTGAGGCTGACCCGAGAGTTCAGGATTATTCAGGCACCAAAAAGCTCGGTTATGAGTTTGCAAGACTTATTCTTGAATCAGACACCGATGCACATAAGGTTGAGCCTGTTATCAATGTTAAAATGGCAGAGGTTACCGTTCCTCTTGAATACGGTCTTATGGAGCTTGGCGCAGTTTCCGGATTGTTGGGAACAACAACAGTGGCAGACGATACCGCCCCTTGCGGATATTCAATCATCAGTGAGGTCGGCTATCTTGAAATCGGCACCGATATTGTGATGGCTACTGTTCCCGGTGAGCTTGTTCCTCAGCTTGTTTACGGCAATGTTGTTGATAAAACCCAGTCATACCTCGGCACAGATTGGGAGCTTGACTGCACAAGTGACCTTGTGGGTGAAGGCAAAACCGTTCTTGTAATGGGTCTTTGCAATGATGCCATCGGCTACATCATTCCCGACAATGATTATGCTCCCTTTATTGCCGACACAATCTGGAACACAGAACTTGGTGAAAAGATTTTTGGTGAGTATGACAGACATTATGAAGAACTGCTTTCGACAGGCAGCAAGGCAGGTTCAACAGTAATGGGCGCTCTTAATGCAATTGTTGCTGAAATGAACTAATCTGTTTTGCAAATGTATTATGATTTTTCAGAGGTGATTTGCAACTATGAAAAATGAAAATCAGTCAAATGCAAGTGAATTTAAAGCTCTCCGCCAAAGGCAGCAGGAAGAAGAAAAAGAAGCTGCCGGCCGAGTTATCAGCCGCCGTTATGTGGGCGCAAAGGAGTCCTTGGGCTTCATTATCTGGGACGCGGCGCAGAGCTTTAATATCAACATATTTTCAGAACGCTTTATAACGAGCATTGTTGGTATTGATCTTGGCTTGCAGACTATTGTTAATGCAATTAACAGCGTATGGGATATTGTTAACGATATGATTTTTGGCGCAATTGTTGATAAAACCCGTACCCGTTGGGGCAAGTTCAGGCCTTATCTCCTTTTCCTTGCTTTTCCGGGCTGTATTCTCACAGCGCTGTATTGGTTGATGCCATATCTTTTTGACACCGCGTCTCAGGTGGATGTGCTTCAGTTTATTTTTTATCTTCTGATAACTGTTGCCCGCGAAGGTGTAACCACATTCCAGAATATTTCAAGAAAAGGCCTTATGTCAACCATAACGCCAAACCCTATTGACAGAACCCGACTGATTACGCTTGCAAACTTTGCTTCGGGCTTCTTTGGTGAAAAGCTTCCCGAACAGGCGGTCACAATTCTTATTGACGTGCTGCGAAACAAGTTCCTCCGCAACCCCGTAAAGCTTTCAAATGCTTACACCAAGCTTTTTGTGGGCATGGGTGTTTTCACCGCCGTGGCTGCGAGCATCTCGTCATTCTGGTTTTTCTACAACTCCAAAGAAAGAGTTATGCAGTCAATTGAAAAGCCAAGCGTTATGCAGTCAATCAAGGCTGTTATCAAAAACAAGCCCTTGCTTCTCATAACCCTGTCTGATTTCCTCAGCGGTTTTGCCATCAAGGGCAGAGAAGATGACTATTACACCGATGTTCTTCATTTTTCATCAATGACCCTTGTTGCAGGTATTCCGTCTGTACCAATCAGCCCCTTGAGTTATTCCTGGGTTCCCTGGATGAGAAAGCGCTTTTCAAGCCGCTTGCTTTACATACTTGCAAAAGAAATCGGAAACATTCTTTATGTTCCCGTGTTCCTTTTCGGCTGTATCGGAATGAGAAACGATTTTTCGGGCGGTATGTATCAGAAGGTTGTTCCTATGGGTATTGCAATGGCCCTGTGGGAAATTATTTGGACCTTGTTCTTCGGCCTCAAATCAGTTATCGGAACAGAAATGTACAACGAAGCAATGGACTATTGCGAATGGAAAAACGGCTACCGAACAGAGGCTATGGCATCTGTTGCCAACGGCATAGCTGCCAAGGTTTCATCTAACACAAGCGCTGTTGTTACCACGGCAATTAAAAAAATGATTGGTTACGAGGTAACGGCTTTCAGAACAGGCAAGGAACAGACCAACAGAGTTAAGTTTTTTCTGTTTGCTATGTTCACAATCATTCCTGCCGTAACAGGCTCACTGGGTATCATTCCTATGCTTTTCTATGACCTCAACAATGACAAAAAAGAGAGGATGTATGCAGAACTTCTTGAACGCCGCAGAATGATGTCTGAGGCTGTGGGAAGCGGAGATGCCGAAGCTATCAGCCTTGCTGCCAAGGAGCAGGTCAGCGTTGGTGAAACTCATAGTTAAAAACAAAAAGAGCTTTATCTCCGTTGGGATAAAGCTCTTGCTTATTTTGGTGAGAGTGTTATAATAGAAAATAAAGGGGAGTGGCAGAATGTATATTAACACCAATATGAAAATCAGTGCAAAGCCGATTTTAGATTATTACCGCCGTCTTGATGAAAGAGATATTGAAAGCCACGGGCTGATTATTCTCCGCAAGGGCGAGGTTGCTTTTGAGCATTATGTTGAGCCTTACTCTGCAGAAATTCCCCACTCAATGTTTTCCCTCACCAAGTCTGTTGTGTCCACGGCGGCGGCTTTTGCCGTTGAAGAGGGTCTGTTTACCCTTGATGACAGGGTGATTGATATTTTTCCCGAATATGAAGCCTGCAAAAGTGATGAATGGAACAATCTGACTGTCCGTTCACTGCTCACAATGCAAAGCAACAAGGAATTTTCTTTCACTCAGGATATGCGTGGCAATTATGTTGAAATGTTTATGAAAGCTCCGTTTCGCAAGAATAAAGGCTTTTTATACAGCAACAACGATGCTCATATGGTTGCCGCCATTGTGCAAAAAAAGTCCGGAATGAATCTGATTGATTATCTGACGCCGAGGCTTTTTGAACCGTTGGGGATTGAAAAGCCTTTCTGGGAATTTAATTCGGAAAACGAGCTCATCGGTGGCACGGGATGCTATATGAAGCTCAGAGATTTAGTCAAAATCGGCCAATGCTATTTTGATGAAGGCAAATGGAACGAGCAACAGATTATTCCGCAATGGTGGACAAAAGAAGCCACTTCAATGCAGGTGAACTTTGGCAAAAAAAGCACAGAAGGCTACGGATATCTTTTCTGGATTCATAAGGGCGGTTACAGCATGACCGGCATGTATGGTCAGCAGGTGACCTGCTTCCCCGAAAAGGGACTTGTTCTGGCGAGCTTTAACTGTTGCCTCAATGACGGAGATTTCAGCCGTGCCTTTGAAAATATTTTGCCAAAAGCCTTCGAAGAAGCTCCGGACCCGCAAAGCGAAAAGGAGCTTGCGGAATATCTTGAAAATAAAAACGAAAAAATCCCCGTTTGCCAAAAGTTTCCGCAAATCCCCACGGGTAAGGTTTTCCGACTTTCAAAGGTGTCGGATATTCTTGCAGGGATGATTTTTCCTGCAAACGTTATCCCGCGTTCCGTAATTTGCAGTATGGCAAAGCGACCCGCCAAAAATATAAATAATCTTTCGTTTGATGTGAGCAAAAATGTGCTCACTATCAGGTGGAAAGAGGATGATGACGAAGTTGTGATTAACTGCGGTCTTGACGGTAAGGCCCGACAGACCGAGGTGAAAATCAAGGGCTATCCGTATATTCTGTGGGCATACGCTTTTATGAAAGACGGCAGGCTCAATGCGGTGGTTAAACCGTTGAACACCCTTTCAACCACAACGCTGAAGCTTGATTTTTATAAAAACAAGGTTAAATTGCAAATCAGCGGAACTCCTGATTTTGCGGATTTCATTTCAAGAAATGCCGACAAAAGTGATTTTGTCAAAAATTCCGGTAAGCTCAGGCTGTATATTATGAAGGTGGTCAACAAAGCATTGGGCACCATAAACAAACCTATGACATTCAGATAAACTCCGAGGTGATTAAAATGAAAATAAAACAAATTACCCCTGAAAAGCAGCAAAAAATTCTTTTAAGGCGGCAAAAGGAAATTGCCCGTTGGGAAAGAGAAAAAGCAAGACCAAAGCGCAATATGTATTTTGTTTATCTCGTGTTCATCATTTCTCTTATTTATGCAACTGACGAAATTGCTTCTCAGATTGGCACCTTGATGAAGACTGAAATTGCTAACGACCTTTTTGCAAAATATGGTGAAAGCTCCGTCGGGTTGCTGGATATTCTTTCAATTGCCGTTGTTCCGTTTCAGGCAATAGGTCTTCTTTACCGACCCCTTGCCGACCGTTGGGGCAGAAAAACCTTTTTGATTATCAACACCTTCGGTATGAGTATTGCGATGGTTGTTATTTTCCTTTCTGATAATCTGTTCCTTTATTTCATCGGCGCGTGTATGATTCAGTTTTTTATTCCTCACGATATGCACGTGGTTTATATTATGGAATCCTCACCCTCAAAGCACCGCGCAAGGATATATTCCTCAATTAAATTCTTTGCCAATATGAGCGTTATGCTCATCCCTCTTCTTCGCAAAACTCTTATGCACGATGCATCGGAGTGGAGAATGGTTTATTTTATCCCTGCAGTTGTTGGCGTAATTTGCAGTTTCATTGCTTTGCTCACCGCAAGAGAAACAGATTCGTTTATTGAATCCCGTCTTCGTTACCTGAGAATGACCGATGAAGAAAGAGCCCTTGAAAAGCAACAGAAAAACACCGACAATGCCCAGGGTGGCTTGATTCCTGCTCTCAAATTTGCAATGAAGCACAAGCAGCTTCGTTGGCTCTACATAACCTCGGCTCTTGTAAACATCGGTTTCATCGGTACGGTTAATTATCAGGTTATTCTTTCATACGGCTACGCTCAGAATTACATCGAAAACGGTTTGTTTGCTTCTTTGGGCGATGAGGTTATGAACGTTGTCAGTGTAGGTCCCGTTACCGCGGCGCTGTTTTTGTTCCCTGTGGGCTGTGCGGTTTCTCAGGTTATTATGGGCTTCATTTCTGACTCAAAAGGCAGAAAAGCCGCCGCAATCACCGTTGCTGTGAATTGCCTTGTAACCTTCATCGGATTTTCTGTCGGCTCCCGTCTTGCGTGGAATCCCTACATTGTGGGCTTCCTCTGCGGTGCATTTGTAGGTAGTTACTATTCAACCAACGACGTTCTTATTATGATGATTGGCGAGTCAGCACCGACAAACCTCCGTTCATCCACAATGTCGGCTCAGTTTATCGTTACTGCCGTGGGCTTCGCGCTGTCTTATGCCGTAAGTCTGCCGCTGATTACAATTCTCGGCAACAGCGTAACAGGTGTTGTCAGCTTCGCACTTCTTGTGCCTGCATTTATTTCGGCATTTTTTGCTCTCGTGCGCAAAACTCACGACACAAAAGGAATTGATATGGACACCGTCACCGGATGTGAATGGGATTAAATCTAAGCTCTTGGGCGGCCAAGAGCTTTTTGTTCAAAATAATTGTGCATCGTCAACAAAAATCTATTGAATTTTGCAATTTACTATGATATTATAATGAAAAAAGGGAAGGGAGGCAGTAATTTATTATTACACAAATCTCAACTCAATTTAAGGAGGATATTATTATGAAGAAAATCACTAAAAAAATGTTGGCAGTTATTCTGGCTGTTATGATGATTTGCTCATCAATGGCAGCTTCGTTCAGTGCTTTTGCCGCAGATGATGTTGTTTTCTCTGATTCATTCGGAGTTGAATACAGAGGTCAGATTTTGAAGGGTGTTCCCGGCGAAGAAATTGACTTTTCTTCGGTGCTTCCCAAAAACTCTGATTATTTTGTAGGCATTGCCAGTATGGATTACAATGTTGTTGAAGATATATGGGATGAAGAAGGCAAAGAAGTGCTTGCTCTCAATGCTGTTGACAACGGTGTTGCTCTTGTGAATGTATGGTATGCCGAGGGTGAAGAGATTGTAGATGATTTCTATGTTCTTGTTGTTGTTTCTGACGGAACAGATTTAGGCTCAGTTTCTTCAATCGAAATGGAAGACACCGAAATCGGCTATGACGAAGAGGAGTATCTTGCTCCTGCTATTTATGGTGACGGTGAAGCGCTTTATTATTGTACAATTTTTGATTGCAAAGATGAGAACGCACCTTTCACACTCTGGAGTGACGGTAGCTGCTATGGATATGAAACAGGTTCAGGTGAGGCAACCTGCTATGTTATAGATGCTCAGGGTGACGTTTTCTCCGACACTTTCGCAATTGAGGTGGGAGAAGCAAGCACAATTGTCAGAGCTCTTGAATTCTTTGCTTGGTTCATCGACATACTCCTTGAAATTGTAAAATTCTTAGGCTTATAATTAAATAACTCAAAGCTCCCGTGAAAATCGGGAGCTTTTTCTTATACTTGTCAAAATAATATTATTATGTTAAAATTTTACCGAGGTGTTAGTTATGAAAATTATGGTTGCTTCAGATATCCACGGCTCATACTATTATTGCAAAAAGCTTGTGGAATGCTATAAACAAAGCGGAGCTGAAAAGCTTCTTCTCCTTGGTGATATTCTCTACCACGGGCCTAGAAATGATTTGCCTCGTGAATACGAGCCCAAAAAGGTGATTGAGCTTCTCAATTCATTGAAAAATGAAATTCTTTGTGTCCGCGGAAACTGTGACACAGAGGTTGACCAGATGGTGCTGGAATTCCCGGTGCTTGCCGATTATGCTGTTATTTTTGACGGCAAAAACACCGTGTATGCCACTCACGGCCATATTTATAACAAGGATAATCTTCCTCCGCTGGCAGACGGCAGCGTGCTTCTTCACGGTCATACTCACGTGCCTGTTTGTGAAGCTGTGGGTCACATAACGGTGATGAATCCCGGCTCGGTTTCAATTCCGAAAGAAGACAGTTGGCACGGATATATGATTATCGAAAACGGCAAGTATTCCTGGTTTGATTTCGATTGCCGCCAACTTATGGAAACAGAGTGATAAAATGAAATTTAAGCGTATATTTTTAATTGTGCTTGATTCCTTCGGTATCGGTGAAATGCCAGATGCCGCGGATTTTGGTGACGAAGGCAGCAATACCCTCGGCGCAATTTTTAATTCAGAAAAATTTAATGCTCCGAATCTTCGGAAAATGGGACTGTTCAACATTGACGGTGTAGCTGTCGGTGACAAAGTAAAAAATCCCTTGGCAAGCATTGCAAGACTTTGCGAAAAATCCAAAGGCAAAGACACCACCACAGGCCATTGGGAAATATGCGGTGTTGTTTCCGAAAAGCCAATGCCCACATATCCCAACGGGTTTCCTGAAGAAATTTTGGCTGAATTCAGCAAAAAGACGGGCAGAGGAGTTTTTTGCAACAAGCCTTACTCAGGTACGCAGGTTATTGCTGACTATGGCGAATCTCACCTTGAAACAGGTGATCTGATTGTCTATACCTCGGCGGATAGTGTTTTTCAGATTGCCGCCCACGAGGATGTTGTGCCCGTTGAAACACTTTATGATTACTGCCGCATTGCCCGTGAAATTCTTGTGGGTGAGCACGCTGTGGGCAGGGTTATTGCCCGACCCTTTAAAGGTGAAAAAGGCAATTTTGTCCGCACGGAAAACCGCCACGATTTTTCACTCGTTCCCCCTTGTGACACAACTCTTGATAAGCTGAAAAATTCAGGATTTGACGTGATTTCCGTTGGCAAAATTTATGACATTTTTGCAGGTCAGGGAATCACAGAAAAGCATTTCACCAAAAACAATTCTCAGGGAATGGCAAAAACGGCGGAGCTTCTTCAAAAAGATTTCTGCGGATTGTGTTTCACAAATCTTGTGGATTTTGATATGCTTTACGGCCATCGAAACGACGTTGACGGCTATGCAAATGCGTTGAGTGAATTTGACCGTTGGTTGGGCGGCTTTGCGGAAGAAATGAGTGAAAACGATTTGCTCATTATCACAGCAGACCACGGCTGTGACCCACTGACTGAAAGCACCGACCATTCAAGGGAATATGTGCCCTTTGTTGCTTATGCTCACAATGAATTGCCGCAGAATTTCGGAACGGTTGATGGATTTGACTTTGTCGGCAGAATGATTGAAAATAACTTTTTGGGTGATTGAATGAGAATTTATGACATTATTCAAAAGAAAAAATACGGAGAAACCTTAACTAAAGAGGAAATTGAGTTTTTTGTTAATGGCTTTACCAACGGAAATATACACGATTATCAGGCTTCTGCGCTGATGATGGCAATCTGGTTTAACGGAATGGATGACCGTGAAATCACCGACCTGACTCTTGCAATGGCGCATTCGGGTGATATGATTGACCTCAGCGGAATTGACGGTTTCACCGTTGACAAGCATTCCACAGGCGGAGTCGGGGACAAAACGACCCTCATTGTGGCGCCCATTGTTGCCGCTTGCGGCGGTAAGGTTGCCAAAATGTCGGGCAGAGGTCTCGGTCACACAGGCGGCACAATCGACAAGCTTGAATCAATCAGCGGCTTTGACACCGCCCTTTCGAAAGAAGATTTTATTAAAACCGTGAATTCCTGCGGGCTTTGTGTTGTGGGTCAGACGGGGAATCTTGCCCCTGCCGACAAAAAGCTCTATGCCCTGCGCGATGTTACCGCAACGGTTGACAGTATCCCTCTCATTGCATCAAGCATTATGAGCAAAAAGCTTGCCGCAGGCTCTCAGGGAATTGTGCTTGATGTTAAAACAGGCAGCGGTGCTTTTATGAAAACCGTGGAGGAGTCAACCCTCCTTGCCGAAAAAATGGTGTCAATCGGCAATTCCGCAGGGCGCAGAACTGTTTCACTCATCACCGATATGGATGTTCCGCTCGGTAATGCAATCGGCAACTCCCTTGAAGTGAAGGAGGCAATCAATGTCCTTCGCGGTGAGCAGAGGGATGACCTTTTTGAGGTGTGCATTGCCCTTGCTTCAAATATGCTTTGTCTTGTTCACTCAAAGAGCTATGCCGAATGTGAGAATATGGCACTTGAGGCGGTCGAAAACGGCTCAGCACTCACAAAGCTCAAAGAAATGGTGAACGCCCAGGGCGGTAACGGTGAGTGGATTGATTCTCCCGACCTGTTTCCCGAAGCGGATTTCAGCTACGATGTAGTGAGTGAAAACGACGGATACATCAGCTTCATGGATGCGCAGAAAATCGGCACTTCTTCGGTTGTGCTCGGTGCAGGTCGTGAGAGCAAGGATGATTCAATCGACTTTTCCGCAGGTATAATTCTTCACAAAAAAACAGGTGACAAGGTGCAGACGGGTGATGTTATAGCAACCCTTTATTCAAACAAAAAAGAAAGCTTTTCTTCGGCAGAAAAGCTGTTCATCAGTGGGGTTGAGTATGCAAATGAATACACAAAAGAGCACAAAGCCGTAATAAAAGTAATAAAATAATTGCATTGGCATAATTTTTGTGATAAAATATTAAACCGTAGATTTGTAAACTAAGGAGCGACAAAAATGAAACTTTGGGCAGGCCGTTTTTCAAAAGAGGCCGACAAAAAAACCAACGACTTCAATTCTTCCATTGCAACCGACAGCCGTATGTATGTTGAGGATATCAACGGCAGCATCGGTCACGCCACAATGCTCGGTGCGCAGGGTATTATCAGCGCAGAGGATTGCGACGTTATTGTTAAGGAGCTTAATAAAATCCGTGATGAAATCACAGCAGGTGAGCTTATGATTGATCCCGACGCTGAGGATATCCACACATTCATTGAGCAGACTCTTACCGTCCGTGTTGGTGACCCCGGCAAAAGACTTCACACAGCCCGCAGCCGTAATGACCAGGTTGCTACCGACGTGAGAATGTATCTCAAAAAGGAGTGCGCCTCAATCAAGGCTCAGCTGGAAGAGCTTCTCACCGTGCTGGAAAAGAAAAAGAAAGAATATTCCAAAATGGTTATGCCCGGCTACACTCATCTTCAGCGTGCTCAGCCAATCACAATGGGCTACCATTTCGGCGCATATATTGAAATGTTCAAGCGTGACGTAAGCCGCCTTGAAGATGCTGTTAAGAGAATGGACGTTTCTCCTCTCGGCTCAGGCGCGTTGGCAGGCACTACATATCCAATCGACCGCGCAATGTCAGCAAAGCTTTTGGGCTTTGAGGGCGGATACACACAGAACACACTTGACGGCGTTTCTGACAGAGATTTCTGTGCGGAAATTGCTTGTGCAATGTCACTGATTATGGTGCATCTTTCAAGATTTAGTGAAGAGATTATTCTTTGGTGCTCTTGGGAGTTCAAATTTGTTGAGCTTGATGACGCGTTTTCAACAGGCTCAAGCATTATGCCCCAGAAGAAAAACCCCGACCTTGCCGAGCTTATCCGCGGTAAGTCAGGTCGAGTTTTCGGTGATTTGAATGCTCTTCTCACAATGATGAAAGGTCTTCCCCTTGCTTATAACAAAGATATGCAGGAGGATAAAGACCTCACCTTTGAAGCAATCGACACGGTGAGAATGTGCCTGACAGCATTCATTCCCATGATTGACACAATGACCGCTCTTCCCGAAAATATGAGAAAAGCTGCTGCAGGAGGATTTATCAACGCCACCGACTGCGCAGACTACCTTGTAAGCAAGGGTCTTGCGTTCCGTGATGCCTACAAAGCAACAGGTGAAATCGTTGCATTCTGCATTGCCAACAACCACACCCTTGAAACTCTCCCTCTTGATGAGTACAAAAAAATCTGCGACCTCTTTGACGACGGCGTTTACGAAGCAATCAACCTCGAAACCTGCGTTAAGAGAAGAGGATTGTTTGATATCTGATAAAGACTTGGCTTGCAAATTAACATAGGGGGATAAAAGATGTTGGATGTTGCAAAAAATATTAAAAACCTGAAAAATGTAAACAAACTGTTTGTTTCTGTGTACTTACACTACGATGATAAAAAGATTGACAGCAGTTGGGTTTATATTTCGGGACTTAGTTCCATTGGCTTAATGGTGCTTGGTTGGTATTTAGGTGAAGAAAAGCTTATAAGCGGAATAGTTATTGGTGTTATTTCTGCTTTGATTTTGGCTGTGTGCCTGTTCTTTAAAATTAGGGTAACACCTGACAAGAAAAGATTGTATTTCTTTTATGGTATCAATATGTGTTTTGTTCCGTTAGCTACGTGCTACACATCTTGTGTGTTTTTGAAAGATACTATAATTGGTTGGATTATTCCGCTTGTGGTGTATGCTATACTTATGCCAATTATTGCTGTTACAACCATTAACAGTGAAGCAAAAGCTATAGCCGATAACAAATATGCTAATGAACTTTATAAAGGTCCGAATAAAACGATTATTTATGCAGGTTCGTCAATGGCAGCAATTCTTTCTATGGTCGGTGCTTTTGATCACAATTACAATTTAGTTTTTGGTGGCTTGTTTGGTTTAATCGGTTTAATAATGGGAACAAATCCATACTTTTTCTTGAAATCTTATTGTTATCATTTGCTTGAAAAAGAGAACGAAGAGTAAACGAATAAATCAGTAAGGGAGGGCATTTGCCCTCCTGTTTCTTTTGCAGACGGTTTGTAAGGTCAATTCACGAACTGACCGTAAACATAAACAAAAAGCTCCCTCGAAAGGGAGCTTTTTTTACGGCTGAACTGTTACGGGTTTGTCTTCGTTGATGTATTCAACCGATATAAAGTTGTTTCTCTTGGCGTACGCCCATTTCATACCAAAGATTTGGGTGAATCCCTCAATGGGAATATAAAGCTGGTTTTCCTTTCCGCGGTAAACCTTGGCATTCATTGTGAATTCTTCACCGTCGGCAAGTGCTACGTCACTGCCTTCAAAAAATGTTGCCTTGTGTCCGTAAACCTCGCAGGTAACCTTGCTCTTTTCTTTAACGGAAAGACCGCCGATAAAGGATACCATTGTTGCCATTGGGGCGTACCACACGCCGTCTTTTTCTTCGGGGGGAGTGATTGCCATACAAAGACCCAGGTCAACACCCTTGAACATCAGTCTTGTCTGCTTGAAAATGGGAGCAACGCGGTGGGGGAAGATATCGTCTTTATCTTTGTCGATGATGCATTCGTCCACAATTCTGCCGTCGTTGAGAACGGAGGTCATTGTTACCTTGTTGCCGTCAACCTCAACGATTGCAACCATCTGGTTGTATTCTTCCTGAGGATAGAATGAGCAATGCCATACCTTGTCAAGTGTGCGTGAGCCGGGAGGATTGTTGTGACCGTTGCCCAGCATATAGTGAATTGTGCCCTGAGAGGGTTTGTCAAAAAGCTCCTCGTTCTTTATGGGATAGCTTCTTGAAAAATTATGCTCGTGACCCGAAAAAAGAATGTCGCATTTTTCCATAGACTCTCTCATCATGGGGTAAGCGTCATCGTTGGAAAGCTCGGGACCTGAATAGTAAATTGGGAAGTGGTAAGCGCCGAAGGTCCAGGTTTTGCCGTGGCTCTTGTGGTCTTCAAGCGACCATTCGTTTACATCCTCCGGGCCGTTTATGCCGTAAACCACAAAGTGACAGTTGCCGTAGTTGAAGGAGTAGTTTTCGGTTTTCCAATCCTTCGGTCCGTTGTAGGGGTAAGAATATTTAAACTGTTTGCCGAAGAATTCAGCAGGCTCGGAATAATATCTGCCGATGCACTCTTTTTCGCTGTAAACCTCAAAGCCGCGGTTGTCGTGATTGCCGAGGGTCATCATATAGGGCACGTGTTCAATAATGCCTGTAAGTCCGCTGAACATGCCGTTCCACTGCACCTCGTGCTGACCGCAGTCGCAGTTATCACCGCCTGTTAAAATAAAGCGTGTATCGGGGTGCATTTCAAGCACTTCATTGAGCCATTTCTGAAGCTCGGAATAATCGGGCTTGTTGAAATTCTTGCATTTCTGGTGGTCAGAAATTGCAATGAATTTGAATTTTGTCAGGTTCTCGGGCTCTGTTTCAAAATAAAACTCATCGCTGCGGTTGCTGTCATCACCGCAGGTGTAATAATATTTTGTGCCGGGCTCAAGGGATGTGATTTTTGCCCAATGAATATAGCTGATATCAATGTCACTTTCAAAAATTTCAGATATAGCTTCGGTTCTGATTACTTCATCAGAGCCTTCTTTTTTGCAAAGTGTGTAGCCTGAGGGCACATCGGTGGAAGTTCTCCAGGTGACGGTCATTGTGGTTTTTGCATCGTCAGAGATGCTGAGCATTATATGGTCGGGGCTCGGGGTTGAGCCTCTTACAGGTTTTTCTTTAAACGCCATAATTTACCTCCGAGAAAGATGATAGTTCAATTATAACACAATAATTATCTTTTTCAATATTGCATTTTAAATTTCAAATTGCTATAATTGCAATAATATGATATTTGGGAGAAAGAAAATGATAACCTCTGTTTTAAAAAGAATTATATCTCTGCTCGTTGCCACTGTTATGCTTGTGCCGCCAACGGTGCAGCAAAGCGTTGAAAACTGCGAAAAAGATAAAGTTGCCCAGCTTGAGCATATTGCCGCTCTTGAAGAAGCATATTTGTCAGGAAAAGCACCAAAGGTGAATGAGGCAGATTTTGTTGACGGTGACCTTGATTCGGCGCTGAAAAGCGGACTTAAATTCAATGAGCTTTCTTTCGTTGCCACTCACAACAGCTATCAGACCCGCGCCGCTGATTCTTACTGCGAGATTTTTGATAATCTTTCAGCCCTCACCTTTGACCTTGTGAGTGGAAAAACAGGTGAGTATTGTAGCCAGACCCTTACCGAGCAGTTCAATTGCGGAATACGAAGCATTGAGCTTGATATTGAACCCGTTGAAGACGGTGAGGTTGTTTCTTTCACTTGTATGCATATGCCGTATCTGGATTCGGGCACAACCTGTTATGATTTGGCGCTTGCTCTCAAAGAAATTAAAATGTGGTCCGATTACAACCCGAATCATTTGCCCATAACAATCATTATTGAGCCCAAAAGAGTGTTTGTACCAATGGAAAATATGAAATTTATGAACATTGATTACGCTCTTGCTCTTGATGAAATGCTCAGGGACACTCTTGGCGACAAGCTTTTTGAACCTGCCGATATGCTCAGAGATTATGATTCATTTGCCGAAATGCGTTTTGCTGACGATTGGAGTCAAGTCAAGGATATGCTTGGCAAAGTGGTTGTGCTTCTTCATGATACAGGTGTAACACAAAAATATATTGCTCGTGATGAAACAATAAAAACTCAGGCAATGTTCCCGATGCTTCGTTATGATGACAAGGATTTGCCTTACGCAAGCTTTCTTCTGATTAACGCCCCTGAACAAGCGCTTAAAACAAGCGGAGAAATAACAGAGGAATATAATCTGATTGTGAGAACCCAGGTAGATACTTTTACCTCTGTGTCACAGGAAAAGCGTGAAAATGCTATACTTAGCGGAGCTCAGATTCTTTCAACAGATTACCCTGTCAGAAGTGACCTGACAGACGGTGATTACCGTGTTTCTTTTGAAAACAACAAAACGGTAAAAATTAAATAAATCAAAGAGGCAGATTTTTAATTAAATCTGTCTCTTTTGTTGATATGGCTCAAAAAAGATGTTATAATTATGCGGTATTGGAGGTATTGCAATGGGTGACGTTAAAGTTTTAAGCTATAAATATCTTGTGGGTGCAGCAAATGTGGGCTGGAAGAGCAATTCCTACACAGGCTCACTTTCCCTCAATCCCCAAAGGCATAATGCTGCTGATGAGGAGTTTAAATACCGCACCTTCCTCAATGAAAAAGAGGTCGACGGTGAAAAAGGTTTTGTGGTGTGTGCTCAGTGCTTTGTGGGTAATGTTTCCTTTGATGCCGTGAGTGAAGATAAAATTCAGTCCCTTGAATTTGAGGGTAACGATGACGGCGTTGAAAAAGCAAGGCAGTGGCTTCAGGATGCCTATGATGCCGTTATGAAGGAAAGATCGGCTTTATGATAAGCGTTTTTCTCTATGCCGCCAATGCGGTTCTGCCCATAGTGTTGCTTATCGGTCTCGGTTATTTTCTTCGTCAAAGAAAATTCTATGATGAGAAGTTTCTCAAAACCGCCAATAAGCTCGGCTTCAGGGTAGCTCTTCCCATGCTGCTGTTTTTCAATGTTTATGAAATTGACAGCCTTACTTCCATAAATTGGCTGACTGTCGGTTATGCAGTGGGCGCAATTCTTGCTCTTTTTGTGCTTGGATTGGTTATGGTTATTTTCTTTTGTAAGGATAACCGGCAGAAGGGTGTTTTGCTGCAGAGTGCTTTCCGCTCCAACTTTGCCATAATCGGCATTCCGCTTGCTCAGTCTCTTGGCGGAGATTCAACCCTTGCAGTGGTGTCGGTGCTTTCGGCTTTTTCTATTGCACTTTTCAATGTGCTTGCAGTTGTTTCACTGACTGTTTTTATAAAAGATGAAAAAAACAAAAAACTGAGTGTAGGTTCAATTGCACTCAAAATCATAAAAAATCCGCTGATTATTGCGATCTGCCTTGGTCTTGTCTGCCTTGTGGCAAGGAGCTTTATTCAGGATTTTACCTTGAAAAACCAGCTTCCGTTTTTGTATTCTGCAATTTCAACTGTTGCCAAAATGGCTTCACCGCTGATGCTCATTGTTTTGGGCGGTCAGTTTTCGTTTGAAGCAATCGGCAGTCTCAAAAAGCAGATTGCTTTCGGCACCTTGCTCAGGCTTGTGATTGCTCCCGTAATCGGTGTGGGCGGTGCGGTTCTTCTCACAAAAGCAGGAGCGCTCAGTTTTAACAGTGACGATTACGCCGCGTTTATTGCTCTTTTCGGCTCTCCCATTGCTGTTTCGAGCGCCGTTATGGCGGCAGAAATGCACAACGATGAACAGCTTGCAGGCCAGCTTGTTGTGTGGACAAGCATCGGCTCGGTGCTTACTGTTTTCATAAGTGCAGTTATATTAAAAAGTGTTAATTTGTTGTAGGAGTGAATCTTATGCAAAATGTTATCAATAAAATTCCGCGTCTTCCCGAAGGATATGAAGCTCCTTATGATTGCAACAACGGAGTGTGGCTTTTTCTTTACAGAAACAAAGTGAAGGCAGATATGGATGCTTACGTTGCCGATGCACTCAATATGGGTTATACGGTTTTTGATGAAACCTCTTTTGGTGAAAATTATTACACAACCTTAACAAAAGACGGCTTTTGTCTTCACGTTTATTACACAACCCACGATGCATCACTTCGCATAATCGGTGACGGCTACACTGCCCTTTACGATGCAAAAAAGCCTGATATACAGGATCGTTGCCCCACAACATTGTGGCAGTTTGAGGTTGACCATACACTTATTGACTGCGGAATGTGTTATATAATCCGTTGTTGCGACAACAGCTTTTTTATCATCGACAGCGCCCATCCTTATTCAATCAACGATGATGAAAGAATTTACAACTTCCTGCGAAAGCTTACTCCCGAGGGTGAAAAAATAAGAGTTGCGGGCTGGTTTTTCTCCCACGGACACGACGACCACGTGGGCAAATTCTGCGATGTTCTGAGATACAAAACCGATATCGAAATAGAAACAATTTATTATAATTTCATTTCAACCGAGCACCGCGACAGCCACAACTGGATGCCGTCAAATAAGAATTTCCAACGTATGTATGAGCAGCTTTTTGAGGAACATACCGAAATCAAAAAGGTGAAGCTTCATTCAGGTCAGCACTTTTTTGTCAGAAACCTTGAGTTCCGTGTGCTTTGCACTCACGAAGACGTTTACCCCAACTCAAACCTCAATTATAACGATTCTTCCGTTATGCTCATTATGAATACCTGCGGAACTACCATTCAGTTCCCCGGTGATGCCGGTCACGAAGAAAGCGACATCGTCTGCCCCCGATTCGGTAAGCTTCTTAAATGTGATATTATGCAGGCGGCTCACCACGGACATATGGGAACTAAAACAGAGTTTTACGAGCTCTCCGACGCAAAGACTATTCTTTTCCCTACCACTCAGATTAAGTATGACGAAGAGTTTGAAAAAATCGACGTTAACCGATATGCGGTTGATATTGCCGAGGAATGCTTCATCGCTTCCAATGGTACGATGGAATTTAATCTCCCATATAAGGTAGGGGAGGCAATTCATCACGACGACGAAACCTTTGAGGATTTTGACGGAATTTACAACCTCTGGGCATATACCTACACCGACGAGCGCAAGCAGGAGCTTCGGGATTTGTTTGTTAAAAACGGCGGAAAAATGTAAAACGGCCGATTCCTCCCTTCGGGGAGGAATTTTTTGACTTTGATTAAAAAACTATTGACTTATAACACAACATATAGTATTATTATAAAACATCGCTACATTATTTGGGTATTAAAAATCAAGTGGAATTTGATTCAGAAAGGTGAATTTATGAGAATTATTAAAAGAAACGGCTCTGAAGTTGACTTTGATGTGTCGAAGATTGCGGCAGCCATAACAAAAGCAAATGAAGCAAACGGCGGCAAAAAAGAGCTTACCGATGCGCAGATAAAAGAAATTTCGGAATATGTTGAATTTAAAATCGGCAAGGCAAACAGAGCTTTTTCGGTTGAAGAAATTCAGGATATTGTAGAAAACCAGATTATGGCACAGGGAGCTTTTGATGTTGCAAGACGATATGTTAAATATCGTTACACTCGTTCTCTTATCCGTAAAGCCAATACCACCGACAATCAGATTCTTTCTCTTATTGAATGTAACAACGAAGAAGTAAAGCAGGAAAATTCCAACAAAAACCCCACAGTCAACAGCGTTCAGCGTGACTATATGGCTGGTGAGGTCAGCAAGGATATCACCAAAAGAATTCTTCTGCCTCAGCACATCACAGAGGCTCACGAGCAGGGTATAATTCATTTCCACGATATGGACTATTTTGCTCAGCATATGCACAACTGTGACCTTGTAAATCTTGAGGATATGCTCCAGAACGGAACAGTTATCAGCGGAACCTGCATCGAAAAGCCCCACAGCTTTTCAACAGCCTGTAACATTTCAACTCAGATTATTGCTCAGGTTGCCAGCAGCCAGTATGGCGGTCAGAGCATCAGCCTCGCGCACCTCGCTCCGTTTGTTCAGGTTTCAAGAGAAAAAATCCGTAAGGATGTTCTTGTTGAAGCTGAAGAGTTTGGCGGAAATGCCGATGAAGAAGCAATCAACAGTGTTGTTGAAAGACGCCTGCGTGAAGAAATCCGCAAGGGCGTGCAGACTATTCAGTATCAGGTTGTCACTCTTCTCACCACCAACGGTCAGGCTCCTTTTGTTACTGTGTTTATGTATCTTAACGAAGCTAAAAATGAGCAGGAAAAGGCTGACCTTGCTTTGATTATTGAAGAAACCCTGAATCAGCGTTATCAGGGCGTTAAAAACGAAAGCGGCGTGTGGGTAACTCCCGCATTCCCCAAGCTGATTTATGTTCTTGAAGAGGATAACATTCAGCCGGGCTCACGTTATTATTATCTCACCGAGCTTGCTGCCAAGTGCACAGCTAAGCGCCTTGTTCCCGACTACATTTCGGAAAAGAAAATGAAAGAGCTCAAGGAGGGTAACTGCTTCCCGGTTATGGGTTGCAGAAGTGCGCTCACTCCCTGGAAGGATGAAAACGGTGAATACAAATTCTACGGCCGTTTCAATCAGGGTGTTGTAACAATCAACCTTGTTGATGTTGCTCTTTCTTCAGGCGGAGATATGAATCAGTTCTGGAAAATCTTTGACGAAAGACTTGCACTTTGCTATGAGGCTCTGATGTGCCGTCATAACCGCCTTAAGGGTACGCTTTCTGATGCCGCACCGATTTTGTGGCAGCATGGCGCTATTGCCCGTCTTCCCAAAGGTACCCCGATTGATGAGCTTCTTTACGGCGGATATTCAACAATTTCTCTTGGCTATGCAGGTCTTTGCGAATGCGTGAGATATATGACAGGTAAGTCGCACACTGACCCGGAAGCCACTCCCTTTGCAATTGATGTTATGAAATATATGAACAAAGCCTGTAATCAGTGGAAGGAAGAAACTTCCATCGGATTTGGTATTTACGGCACTCCTCTGGAAAGCACAACATACCGCTTTGCAAAATGCCTTCAGCAGAGGTTTGGCATCGTTGAGGGTGTAACCGACAAGAACTACATCACAAACAGCTACCACGTTCACGTAACAGAAGAAATCAATGCCTTTGATAAGCTCAGCTTTGAGGCAAAGTTCCAGGCTCTTTCCACAGGCGGCGCAATTTCTTATGTTGAAGTTCCAAATATGCAGCAGAACATTGAAGCCGTGCTTCAGGTTATCAGATTTATTTATGATAACATTATGTATGCTGAGCTCAACACAAAGAGCGACTATTGTCAGGACTGTGGCTACGACGGAGAAATTATGATTGTTTCCGACGACGGCGGCAAGCTTGTTTGGGAATGCCCCAACTGCGGCAACCGCGACCAGGCAAAAATGAATGTTGCAAGAAGAACCTGCGGTTACATCGGTTCACAGTTCTGGAATCAGGGCAGAACCCAGGAAATTAAAGAAAGAGTGCTTCATCTGTAATGAATTACGGCGAAATCAAAAAAACTGACATTGCCAACGGTGAGGGTGTAAGGGTGTCGCTGTTTGTTTCGGGCTGTACCCACCATTGTGAGGGCTGCTTTAACCCCGAAACATGGAATTTCTGCTACGGCAAGGAATTTACCTCAGAAACGGAAAAAGAGCTTTTAAACGCCCTTTCTCCCGATTTTATCAACGGTCTGACTCTCCTGGGTGGTGAACCCTTTGAAACGCAGAATCAAAGGGCCATTGCGCCCTTTCTCAAAAAGGTGAGGGAACAGTTCCCGAACAAAAACATCTGGTGCTACACGGGATATCTTTTTGATGAAGAATTGTTAAAAGACAGCCGTGCCAGGTGCGAAGTGACCGACGAAATGCTGGGGATGATTGATGTCCTTGTTGACGGTGAATTCAAACAGGAGCTCAAAAACATCACTCTTCGCTTCAGAGGTTCAGAAAACCAAAGAATAATTGACGTGAAAAAATCCCTCCAAACAGGAGAGACAGTGTTATATTATTGAACAGAAATGCCACGGTAGGTGATACCGTGGCATTTTTTTATATGAGATATTGTTTGTTTTTTTCGATGAATATGATGTCTGACACCGCTTTGATGTAGATTCCGTCGGGGCGGTAGTCTTCTGCAAGAATCACGCCGTCCTCACGCACCTTGTTGGCAAGTCCGCCCTTTTCGTAGGGGAAGAGGAACTCAACCCTTCTTCTTGTGGGTGGCAGTGAAATCTGAATTGTTGCAAGAAGCTGAGGCAGTCCCTCGCCCGTGAGGGCAGAAATCATACAGAATTTGCCGATGTTGGGCAGGGCATAGAGGTTGTCTGCCTTGTCACATTTGTTCATTACGGAAATAATAGGCTTATCCTGACAGCCCAATGAACGGAGCAAATCGTAGGTTACCTGCAGATGCTCACCGCAATGAGGGTCGGAAGCATCACACACGTTGAGAATTGCCGTTGCATTTGCCGCCTCTTCAAGGGTGGATTTGAACGCTTCAACAAGGTGATGGGGGAGTCTGCGGATAAGACCAACCGTGTCAATGAGCATAACCTCTCTGCCATCGGGCAGGGTCAGGGCTCTCGATGTGGGGTCAAGGGTGGCAAACAGCTTGTTTTCTGCAAGCACACCTGCCTGAGTGAGGGCGTTCATCAGCGTGGATTTGCCTGCGTTGGTGTAGCCGATAATCGCAATTGTTTCAACGCCGTCTTTTTCTCTTCTGTGACGGAGCTGTTCGCGGCGTTTTGCAATTTCTGCCAAATCCTCTTCGAGGCTCTGGATTCGTCTGCGGATGTGTCGGCGGTCACTTTCGAGCTTTGTTTCACCGGGACCTCTTGTGCCGATACCGCCGCCAAGACGGGAGAGCTCTTTACCCTTGCCGCCGAGACGGGGGAGTGAATATTTAAGCTGAGCAAGCTCAACCTGAATTTTACCCTCACCGCTTCTTGCGCGGGCTGCAAAAATGTCGAGAATGAGCATTGTGCGGTCAATAACGCGGATGTTTGTTTCGTTTTCAATGTTTCTTTGCTGTGATGGAGAAAGCTCACAGTCAAAAATCAAAAGGTCAATGTCGTTATTTTCGCAATATTCTTTAACTTCAAGAATTCGTCCGCTGCCGATGTAGGTTGCTGTGTCGGGTCGGTCTCTTTTTTGAATAACTCTTGCAGAAACAACTGCACCGGCTGTTCTTGCCAGCTCTTCAAGCTCGTCAATAGAAACCTCAGCGTCGTATGTGCCCATATCAATGCCAACAAGCACTGCAACCTCTGGGGCGTCGTTATAAGTTTCAGTAAGTTCCATATTTCTCACCTTAAAAATATGTTCCGCCGAAATTCAGCGGAACATTAAAATTATTCCTCAAATCCGTTAGGATTATTCTTCTGCCAGCGCCAGGAGTCCTCACACATTTTGTTAAGGTCTCTTTCTGCCTTCCAGCCAAGCTCGTTGAAAGCCTTTGACGGGTCGGAGTAGCAGGTGGCAAGGTCACCGGGGCGGCGGTCAACAATTTTGTAGTTGATAGTCTGAGCTGATGCCTTTTCAAATGCCTTCACAATGTCAAGCACGCTGTAGCCTGTGCCGGTGCCAAGGTTATAGGCGTTGATTTCATTTGAGCCGAGTGCTTTTTCAACAGCCTTGATGTGACCCAGAGCAAGGTCAACTACGTGAATATAGTCGCGCACACCTGTGCCGTCGGGAGTGTCATAATCATCACCAAACACGCTGAGCTGAGGCAATTTGCCGATGGCAACCTGAGTGATGTAGGGCATAAGATTGTTGGGGATACCGTTGGGGTTTTCGCCGATCATACCGCTCTCGTGAGCGCCGATTGGGTTGAAATAGCGGAGAATAACAATGCTCCACTCGTTGTCGGAGGCATACAAATCCTGCAAAATAAGCTCAATCATATATTTTGTTGTGCCGTAGGGGTTTGTTGTGCCGCCGATTTTCATATCCTCTGTGAGGGGAGAAACGTTGTCACTGCCGTAAACTGTTGCGGATGAGCTGAAAACAATCTTCTTGCAGCCAGCGTCGCGCATAGCTTCGCAAAGAGTAACAGTTCCTCCGATGTTGTTTTCATAATATTCAAGAGGCTTCTGACAGCTTTCACCAACAGCCTTGAGACCTGCAAAGTGAATAACAGCATCGATTTTGTTTTCGCTGAAAACTTTATCAAGACCTGCTTTGTCTCTGATGTCTACCTCATAGAATTTGAAATCCTTGCCTGTGATTTTTTTGATTCTGTTAAGGCTTTCGGGCTGGCTGTTGTAAAAATTGTCAACAATAACAACCTCAAAACCTACATTAAGAAGCTCAACGCAAGTGTGTGAGCCGATAAATCCTGCGCCGCCTGTAACTAATATTGACATAACGAGTCCTCCTAAGTATAATATAACCACGTATTATTATATATGAATTACATTTAAATGCAAGAGATTGCGAGGTATTTATGAAAAATTTATCGGATATTTCCGTTATAAAAGATGTTATGACCCGCCACGGCTTCACTTTTTCAAAGGCATTGGGTCAGAATTTTATAATCAATCCCTCGGTTTGCCCGCGAATTGCCGAGGAGGGTGGAGCAAGAGAGGGCTGCGGTGCCTTGGAAATTGGCGCAGGTGTGGGCGTTCTTACCGCCGAGCTTGCCAAAAGAGCCGATAAGGTTGTGTGTATTGAGCTTGATACAAGGCTTTTGCCCGTGGTTGATGAAACCCTTGCTGATTTTGATAATGTTACAATCATAAACGAAGATGTGCTCAAGGCTGATTTGCATAAAATCATTGCCGAGCATTTCGGAGATATGCCCTTTGTTGTGTGTGCAAATCTTCCGTATTATATCACATCTCCCGTTATTATGAAGCTTCTTGAAAGCGGAATCGGGGCAGAATCCATCACTGTTATGGTGCAAAAAGAGGCGGCTCAGCGCCTTTGCGCCAAGGTTGGCAGCCGTGATGCAGGCGCGGTTACCGTTGCGGTTAATTTTTATGCCGAGAGCAAAAAGGTGTTTGATGTGTCGCGAGGCTCATTTATGCCATCCCCAAATGTTGACAGTGCAGTTATCCGACTTGATTTGAGAGATAATCCCCCTGTTCAAATTAAAGACAGAAAGTTCTTTTTCTCTATGATTAAGGCGGCGTTTGCCCAAAGAAGAAAAACAGCGTCGAATTCTTTGAGCGCAGGAATGAGCCTGCCAAAAGAAACGGTGAATTCCGCTATTGAAAGTGCAGGTCTTGCCGTTACAGTCCGCCCGGAAAGTCTGACGATGGAGCAGCTCGGTACCCTTTGTGACTGTTTGTATGATGCCACAAGGTAAAGGTGTTCAGCTTTACGAAAAATACCTTGTGTTAAGCCAAAAAACCAAAATGTAAATGTAAAATACTTTACAAACAACAAGCGCCGTTCTTTTGTGAACGGTGCTTACTTTTTGTTACATATTGTCGATGTAGTTTATGATATCCTCAACTGTCTGAACTTTTTCAAGCATTTCTTCGGGAAGCTCAAGACCAAATTCGTCTTCAACGGTCATTGCCATGTCCACAAGGTCAAGACTGTCTGCGCCAAGGTCATCAATTATGTTGCTGTCGAGAGAAATTTCTTCTTCCTCAACAGAAAGCTGCTCGCTGAGAATTGTTCTGATTTTTTCGAATGTCATAATATGTTAATCCTCCGTAAAAAATATTCTTTTTAATCCAATATTAGTCAGTTTCTATGTGTTTGTCAATATGTTTTTGATAAAAAGAAAAAAATCAAGTTTAAATGCATTTAAGGTGAATTCAAGTGAATAAAAACTCACCTTTGTATATTGTTTTTGGTGTAAAGTAATTTACTTGCGGCGGAAGTGCAAAAACTTGTCAATTGTGCAAAACTCTGTGTAAAATGTGCAAAATACACGGATTTTCAAGGGTGAAACAGAGTTTTGAACAGGTTTTGCGTAAAGTGAAAAACTTTACACCGTCATTTTGTGTCGAAAATTGAATTTTCAAAATTCACTGTTTAAAGCGTATATACAGTGAATAATGCATTTGATTTTTTTGTCAAGCAAGGTGTTTCACTTTACAAAGATTTGCAACAGTTTTTGATTTTTTGTGCAATATTTTCCAACTGTTCAATATGTTCAAGGCTGCCGATTTCTCGGCGGAATTCTGCGGCACCGCGCATCCCTTTGATGTACCAGGCGGCGTGCTTTCGGGCCTCTCTCATTCCTACATATTCACCCTTGTATTCACAAAGAGTGCGGATATGCCGAAGCATAACCTCCATCTTTTCGTCAATTTCGGGTTCGGGAAGAATTTCACCTTTTTCGAGGTATGCATTTATCCTGTCAAAAACCCAGGGCGCACCTAATGCTCCTCTGCCAACCATGAGAAAATCGCAGCCTGTTTCATTGAGCATAATTTCGGCAGATTTACCGTCAACAATGTCGCCGTTGCCGATAACAGGAATGCTCACCGCTTTTTTTACCTCGGCAATTGGCTTGAGGTCAACGGGAGGGGAATACATCTGCACCTTTGTTCTGCCGTGAACGGTTATGACATCGGCACCGTTAGCCTCGCATATTTTTGCAAGTTCCACGCAGTTGATTGAGTTTTCATCCCAGCCGATTCGCATTTTGACGCTCAATGGTAAATCCACAACCTCGCGCACAGCTTTCACTATTTCACCTGCAAGCTGAGGCTTTTTCATCAATGCACTGCCGCCGCCGTTACCTGCGATTTTGGGTGCAGGGCAGCCCATATTGATGTCGATAAAGTCGGGGTTAAATTCAAGAGCTATTTTGGCTGCAAGAGCCATGGTCTCGGGAGAGTCGCCGAAAATCTGCGCTCCCGCAGGGTGCTCGATGTCAGAAATAAAAAGAAGCTCCTTGGATTTTTTATCCTGCATTGTGAGTCCCTTTGAACTGACCATTTCGGTTATAACATAAGCTGCACCGTAGCCTTTGCAAAGCTCTCTGAATGCTCTGTCAGCAACGCCTGCCATGGGTGCCAGGGCTGCATATCCGTCAATATTAAGATTTTTAATTTTCATATAATCACATCCGAAAAATATTTTAACATAAACCGACACAACTTGTCAAAAGTGTGATATAATATATGAAGATTATTTTTCGGAGGAATTGTATGCGCTTTTTGGTAATCGACGGAAACAGCATTGCAAACCGTGCTTTTTACGGAATAAAAATTCTCACCACCAAGGACGGCAGATTCACAAACGCCGTTCAGGGCTTTATGAATATTTTCCTCAGCCTAAAAAACGAATATAAGCCCGACAGGGTGGCAGTCGCTTTTGACCTCAAAGCTCCGACCTTCCGCCACGAAATGTATAAGGAATATAAAGCCGGAAGAAAGGGTATGCCCGACGAGCTTCGTGAGCAGATGCCCGTGATCAAGGAGCTTCTTACAGCTCTCGGCTACAGAATTGTTGAAACTGAAGGCTGGGAAGCTGACGATGTTCTCGGCACAATCAGCGCCGCCTGTACAGGTGATGACAAATGCTTCATCGCAACGGGAGACCGCGACAGCCTGCAGCTCATCAGCGACAATTCCGTTGTGCTCCTTGCCACCTCAAAAGGAACGGTTTATTATGACAAAGCAAAGCTTTTTGAAGATTACGGCGTTGAGCCGTATCAGATGATTGAGCTCAAAGCCTTGCAGGGTGACTCTTCCGACAATATCCCCGGTGTGCCCGGTGTGGGCCCCAAAACGGCAGGGGATCTGATTAAGAAATACACCACCGTTAATTATATATATGAAAACATCGACACCCTTGACATCAGGGGAACGCTAAAGGACAAGCTTGTCAACAACAAGGAGCAGGCACTGCTGAGCCACACTCTCGGCACAATCCGCACAGACGCTCCCATTGATATGAATTTTGACACCTACATTCCTGCAGAAACCGATGAGCAGAAGGCAGTTAAAATTCTCACAGGCCTTGAAATGTATAAGTTAATCGAAAAAATCGGATTAAACAATAAGGCTATTGAAATTGAAGATTTCAAGTCGGATAAAACTGTTGAAATCAAGGAAATTGACTCTGTTTCGCAGATTCCCCAAAACGAAAGGGTGTTTATTTCCTGCGAATATGACGACGGAGAAATTTCTGTAATTGCTGTATCAGACGACAGCTCAGTTTATACAGTTCACAATTCAAGCTTCGTTTTTGCTTCGGATTTGGCACAGCTTCTCGAAAACGAAAAAATAACCAAAATTGTTGACAATATCAAGCTTCTTTATGAGTGGGCTTTCCGCCACGGAATTGAAATCAAAGGTGCTGTCAGCGACACGATGCTCGCAGGATACATTCTTAATCCTATGGGTAGTGATTATTCTCCCGAGCGTCTTGCCGCTGAATATGGTGCGGTAACACCTCATTTCGAAACAGATATTCTCTGCGCGCGCAATGCCGCAGTTATGCCTGCCCTCTGGGAAAAAATCAAATCTGCCATTGATGAAAACAATCAGACAGATTTGCTAAATAACATCGAAGTGCCTTTTGCAAAGGTGCTTGCCTCAATGGAGGTTGCCGGCTTCCTTGTGGACAAAGAAGGAATCATTGCTTACGGCGAACAGCTTCAGGCAAAGATTGACCTTCTTGTTGATGATATTTATGCCCTTGCGGGAGAAGAGTTTAACATCAATTCACCAAAACAGCTTGGAGAAATTCTTTTTGTGAAGCTTGGTCTTCCTGCCCGCAAAAAAACCAAAAGCGGATTTTCCACAAGCGCCGATGTTCTTGAAGATTTGGCAGACAGCTGTCCCATAGTGGAAAAGGTGCTTGAATACAGAATGCTGGCGAAGCTTAAATCCACATATTGTGAGGGTCTTGTTAAGGAAATTGCTCCCGACGGAAGAATCCGTTCAACTCTCAGCCAGACCGAAACAAGAACGGGCAGAATCTCTTCCGCTGAGCCCAATTTGCAGAATATCCCCGTGAGAACTGCCGTTGGTAAGGAAATGCGCAAATTCTTTGTTGCTCCCGAGGGTCACAAGCTTGTGGATGCCGACTATTCTCAGATTGAACTTCGTGTTCTTGCTCACATTGCCGACGATAAGGCTATGATTGATGCTTTTAACAATGAAATGGATATTCACACCGTAACGGCTTCTCAGGTGTTCAATATGCCTGTTGAATTTGTCACCCCATCGATGCGAAGCAAGGCAAAGGCTGTCAACTTCGGCATTGTTTACGGTATCGGTGCATTTTCACTTGCAAAAGACATCAAGGTAACCCGCAAAGAGGCGGATTCATATATAAAAGGTTATCTTAATCTCTACAGCGGAATTGACGAGTATATGCAGACCGTTGTGGAAAACGCAAAAGAAAACGGCTATGTTTCCACCCTTTTCGGCAGAAGAAGAGCATTGCCTGAGTTGTCATCTTCCAACTTCAACACCCGCGGCTTTGGAGAAAGGGTTGCAAGAAATATGCCGATTCAGGGCACAGCGGCGGATATAATTAAAATTGCAATGGTAAATGTTTATAACCGCCTCAAGGAAGAAAAGCTTCTCTCAAGGCTCATTATGCAGGTGCACGACGAAATTATTGTTGAAGCCCCCGATGATGAAGCCGAAAAGGTGGAAAAGCTTCTTGCTGAAGAAATGGAAAAGGCCTGCTCGATGAAGGTTAAGCTCCTTGCTGATGCTCATTCGGGTAACACATGGTATGAGGCAAAGGGTGACTGATATGCATATAACTTTTATCTGCACAGGTAACACCTGCCGCAGTCCTATGGCGGAGGGTCTGTTCAAAAAAATAATTGAAGAAAAAAAGCTTGACGGAGTAACCTGTTCAAGCTGTGGGATCTATGCTTTTGCAGGGGATACCGCAACCCCCGAGGCTGTTGAAGCCGCAAGAGAAAAAGGCGCTGATATTTCATCTCACCGAAGCAGACCGTTTTCACAGTACATTGCCGATGAAACGGATTTGTTTGTGTGTATGACCCCGAGCCACGCTCAGGCTGTGAAAAGCGTTGCGCCGCAAAAGAAGGTTATTGTTTTGGGCGGCGGAATAGCCGACCCTTATGGCGGTGACAGTGAAGTTTATTCTTCCTGCGCCGAAGAAATTCAATATCATCTTGAAATTCTTGCGGATTTAATTATAATGAAAACAGTTCCTTTCAGCGAAGCTCACGTTGACGGAATTGTCAGAATAGAAAACGAATGCTTCTCTGCTCCCTGGAGTGAAGCCTCCGTCAGAGCAGAGCTTGATAACGAAAACGCTCATTTTCTTGTTGCTGCGGCAGGGGAAAGGGTGATGGGCTACATTGGTGTGCACGAAATTGTGGGTGAAGCCTACATTGCAAATGTTGCCGTCAGCAACCGTTACCGCCGTTTGGGCATCGCATCGGTTCTTTTGAACGAAGCGGAGAAAGGCGCAAAAGAGCGAGGCTGTGAGTTCATTTCTCTTGAAGTGAGGCAGAGTAACATGCCTGCAATCAGCCTTTATGAAAAAAGAGGATACACCGTCAGAGGAGTGAGAAAGAATTTTTATTCTGACCCCACCGAAGACGGAATAATAATGACTTTGGATTTGGGATGATATTATGAAAATTTTAGGAATTGAATCATCTTGTGACGAAACCGCCGCTTCCGTTGTGGAAGACGGCAGAAGGGTGCTTTCCAATGTGATTGCATCTCAGGTGGAGGAACACAAAATTTACGGCGGCGTTGTGCCCGAAATTGCATCCCGCCGTCACGCCGAGGCAATCAGCGGAGTGGTTAAAAATGCCCTCAGCGATGCAGACTGCACCATTGATGACATTGATGCCGTTGCTGTAACTTATGCTCCCGGTCTTATCGGCGCACTTTTGGTGGGCGTCAATTTTGCAAAGGGCCTTTCGTTTGCAACAGATAAGCCGTTGGTGCCGGTTCATCATCTTCGCTCACACATTGCATCAAACTACATAACTCATCAGGAGTTGAAGCCTCCGTTTTTGTGCCTTGTGGTTTCGGGAGGTCACAGTCATATAATTGAAGTCAAGGACTACAATGATTTTAAAATCATCGGATATACCCACGATGATGCCGCAGGCGAAGCAATGGATAAAGCTGCCCGTGCAATGGGTCTCCCTTACCCCGGCGGATTGAATATGGACAAAGCTGCTGCCGACGGTGACCCCGCAGCGTATAAGCTCCCTCACCCCAGAGTTGACGGTGCGCCCTATGATTTCAGCTTTTCGGGTCTTAAAACTGCGGTGCTTAATATAATAAATATTGCAAAGCAGAAGGGTGAAGAAATCAGCGTGCCTGACCTTGGCGCTTCATATATGAATGCCGTAGTTGACTGCCTTGTGGAAAATACCGAAAAAGCCGCTAAGGATTTGGGTTATGACAAAATCGTGCTTGCGGGCGGTGTTTCGGCAAACTCTGTTTTAAGAAAGCGTATGGAACAGCTTTGCTCAAAGCATAAATG